>NZ_JBEYIL010000006.1:0-560521 GCF_040635845.1 Streptomyces sp. NPDC006872 | reverse complement strand
CCCGCGCCGTTGTCGCCCAGGACGCAGGTCACCTTCCCGGGGTGCACCGTCAGGCTCACCCCGTGCAGCGCACGGATGTTGCCGTACGCCTTGCCCGCGTTGCGGAGTTCGACGATCGCCCCGTCCGCGCCGCTCTCGGCAGCGGTGTCCGCGATGATGGCCCCGTGGGTGCCGGTCGTGTTGCTGGATGTCATGGGGGTCACCTCCGGGTCGCCGTACGGCTGACCCACAAGTTGATCAGGACGGCGCCCAGGAGCATGACGCCGAGGAAGGCCTTGAACCAGTCGGGGTTCCAGCCGGCGTAGACGATGCCCTGCTGCACCATGCCGAACATGAACGCGCCGAAGACCGGGCCGATCGCACTGCCGGCGCCGCCGGTCAGCAGACAGCCGCCGATCACCGCCGCGGAGATGTAGATCAGCTCCTGGCCGACGCCCTCGCCGGACTGCACGGTGTTGAAGGTGAAGAGCTGGTGCATGCCGACGAACCAGGCGCCGAAGCCGACCAGCATGAACAGCGAGATCTTCGTGAACGTCACGGGCACGCCGACCGCCCGTGCACTGTCCTTGTTGCCGCCGACCGCGAAGATCCAGTTGCCGTACTTGGTGCGCAGCAGCACCCAGGTGGCCAGCGCCGCGAAGACCAGCCAGTACACGATGGTGATCTTCACCTGGACGCCGCCGACCTCGAAGGACGAGGCGAAGACCTTCTTCGCCTGCCCGAAGCCGTCCATGTCGCTGATGTCGTCGGTGGCCACGTTGGTGGTGACCAGCTTGGTCACCGCGAGGTTGACGCCCTGGAGGATCAGGAAGGTGCCCAGGGTGATCAGGAAGCTGGGCAGACCGGTCTTGACGACCATCCAGCCGTTGAAGAAGCCGACCGCCAGCGACACGATCAGGGCGACGACGACGCCCACCCACACGTTCATGCTGAGCTGGTAGGCGAGCATGCTCGCGGTGAGCGCCGAGGTGATCACGGCGACACCGGCGGACAGGTCGAACTCGCCGCCGATCATCAGCAGCGCGACCGGCAGCGCCATGATCCCGATCGTCGACGACTGGTACAGGATGTTGGCCATCGAGCTGCCCTCGCGCACCGGCGGTGCGGAGATCAGGAAGAACACGTACACCGCGACGGCGCCGAGAAAGACGCCGACTTCGGGACGGGCCAACAGACGTAGGGCGAGGGGGCGTTGCGCGGTCCGGCCGTCGGTCTTCTGCGGGCCGGGGGCCGGCGGTGTTCCCACCGCCGGCTCGGCATGCTGGGTCATACTCATCACCGGGTGCCCTTCGCGGCGAACGCCGCCACCGCGTCGACGTTCGTCTTGTCGACGAAGGCGGGGCCGGTCAGCACCGGCTGCTCACCGCCGCCCATGTAGTTGCCGTTGTTCTTGTACAGCCACAGCGAGTCGATCGCGAGGTAGCCCTGGAGGTAGGGCTGCTGGTCGACCGCGAACTCGACCGTGCCCTTGCTGATGGCGGTGGTCAGGTCCTTGTTGAGGTCGAAGGTGGCGACCTTGGCCTTGCTGCCCGCGTCGGTCACCGACTGACCCGCCGTCAGGGCGAAGGGGGCGCCGAGCGTGACGACGTAGTCGATGGCCTTGTCCTGGGTCAGCTTGGCGGTGATCGTCGACTTCACCGACGGCATGTCGGTGCCGTTGACGTACAGCACCTCGGTGGATCCGGTGAACGTCTTCTTCACACCGTCACAGCGCTGGGTGAGGCCGATGTTGCCCTGCTCCTGGATGACACAGACGGCCTTCTTGGCGCCGGCCGTGTTCAGCCGCTTGCCGAGCGCCTCGCCCGCCACCGTCTCGTCCTGGCCGAAGAACTCCATCAGACCGAGCTTCTGCCAGTCGCTCACCCCGGAGTTGAGGCCGACCACGGGTATCTTCGCGGTCTTCGCCTTGGCTATGACGTCCTTGAGGGCGTCGGGCTTGGCGAGGGTGACCGCGATGCCGTCGACCTTCTGGTCGATCGCGTTCTGCACCAGGTTGGCCTGGCCGCCCGCGCTCGGGTCGGCGGAGTAGACCAGCTTGACGTTGTCCTTGGCCGCGGCGGCCTCGGCGCCCTTGCGGACGATGTCCCAGAAGGTGTCGCCGGGCGACTGGTGGGTCACCAGGGCGACGGTCATCTGGGGGGTACTCGCCTTGCCCGCGGAAGCGCCGTCCGCGCTCTCCTCGGACTTCTTGCCTCCGGAGCTGCTGGAGCAGCCCGCGACGGTCAGGGCCACCGCCGCGGCCATGGCCACGATCGGGGCAATTCTGCGCGGGCGGGAGGGAGAGCTTTCCATCTTTCCTGCACCTCACTGTGCGACGGGGGGAAACGACGGGGAAGGGGAAGGCGATCACAGGGATCCGGGGCCCGTTTCACTTCAGATTGGGGCCATGGAGCCAGGTCCGCGACTGTTCGGCTGTCTCGGACTCGGCCCGTGCACTGATGGGACCGGATCCAACTCCCTCGGCAAGCTCACTGTCAATACTTTGTTAAGACATCATTTCACAAGCAGGTCCGAATGTAAGAACAAAGTCTTGACAGTGCGAGCCCCCGGGACCTACACCTGGGAGACGCCATACCCCTGACCACCGAAGGAGTCTCTCAAATCGCCTACCCGGCCCGGCCACCGGACCTGATCAAGACCCCACCGCCCCGAGGAGGCGCCCACATGGCCAAGACCGGCGGCCGCACCCGCACCGTGCCCGGCTCCGCGCTCGACGTGCTGCACTTCGCACTGGACCGCACGAGCCCCGTGCCGCTCTACTACCAGCTCGCCCAGCAGTTGGAGGCGGCGATCGAGCAGGGAGCGCTCGCCCCGGGCAACCTCCTGGGCAACGAGATCGACCTGTCGACCCGCCTCGGCCTGTCGCGCCCGACGGTCCGCCAGGCCATCCAGTCACTGGTCGACAAGGGGCTGCTGGTGCGCCGCCGCGGAGTCGGCACACAGGTGGTGCACAGTCAGGTGAAACGGCCGCTGGAACTGAGCAGCCTCTACGACGACCTGGAGACGGCCGGCCAGGGACCGACCACCCACGTCCTGCGCAACGAACGTGTGCCGGCGCCCGCCGACATCGCGGCGGCGCTCGGGATCGCGGAGGGCAGCGAGGTCACGCTCCTGGAGCGGCTGCGCGCCACGCACGGGCAGCCGGTGGCGTTCCTGTGCAACTACCTGCCCCCGGCGCTCCTGGACCTCGACACGGAGCGCCTGGAGTCGACCGGCCTGTACCGGCTGCTGCGCTCGGCGGGCATCGCCCTGCACAGCGCCCGCCAGACCATCGGCGCCCGCTCCGCCACCGTCGAGGAGGCCGCCCTCCTCACGGAACAGGAGGGGGCGGCCGTGCTGACCATGCAGCGCACGGCGTACGACGACACCGGCCGCGCGGTCGAGTACGGGACGCACATCTACCGCGCGTCCCGCTACGCGTTCGACTTCCAGCTGCTGGTCAGACCCTGAGACCTCGAAGGCCTACCGCGGGGCCATCCGCAGCGCGCCGTCCATGCGGACGGTCTCGCCGTTGAGGTAGTCGTGGTCGACGATCGCCAGCGCCAGCTGGGCGTACTCCTCGGGCCGGGCCAGCCGCTGCGGGAAGGGCACCCCGGCCGCGAGCGAGGCGCGGAACTCCTCCGACACCGTGGCCAGCATGGGCGTCTCGACGATGCCCGGGGCGATGGTGCACACCCGGATGCCGTACTGCGCCAGGTCGCGGGCGGCGGGCAGGGTCAGTCCGACGACCCCGCCCTTGGAGGACGCGTAGGCGGCCTGGCCGATCTGGCCGTCGTACGCGGCGATGGAGGCGGTGTTGACGATGACGCCCCGCTGGCCGTTCTCGTCGGCCTCGGTCCCGGCGATGGCCTCCGAGGCGAGCGCGAGCACGTTGAAGGTGCCGATCAGGTTGATCTGGATCACCTTGGCGTACAGGCCCAGGTCGTGCAGGCCCTTCTTGCCGAGGATCCGCGCCGACGGGCCGATGCCGGCGCAGTTGACGACCGTCCGCAGCGGAACGCCGGACCCCGCCGCGGTGACGACGGCGGCGCGCACCTGCTCCGGGTCGGTGACGTCGGCGGGGACGTAGGTGACCCCGTCGACCTCGGGCGCCTTGTCGATGCCGTCCTTCAGGTCGAGGGCGAAGACCTGGGCGCCGCGCTCGGCGAGAGCCTTCGCGGTGGCCGCGCCGAGGCCGGACGCACCGCCGGTGACGAGGGCGGCGGTGTGGGCGAGCTGCATCATCACTCCTTGCCGAGGACGGTGAGCACACCGCCCTCGTCACGGTCCAGCGCACGGGAGATGATCATGCGCTGGATCTGGTTGGTTCCTTCGAAGATCTGCATGACCTTGGCCTCGCGCATATAACGCTCCACGGGGAAGTCACGGGTGTACCCGTACCCCCCGAGGACCTGCACGGCGTCCGTGGTCACCTTCATGGCATTGTCCGTGGCCACGAGTTTGGCGATCGACGCCTCCCGTGTGAAGGGCAGGCCGAGGTCCTTCAACCGGGCGGCGGACAGCGCGCTGGCGCGGGCCGACTCGATCGCGGCGCTCATGTCGGCGAGCACGAACGCCAGTCCCTGGTGCTCGATGATCGGCTTGCCGAAGGTCTCCCGCTCGCGGGCGTAGCGCACCGCGTGGTCGAGGGCGCCCTGGGCGAGGCCGCAGGCCACGGCGGCGATGCCGAGCCGGCCGTGGTCGAGGGAGGCGAGCGCGATCTTCAGCCCCTGCCCCTCCTCCCCTATCCGGCGCTCCACGGGCACCCGCACGTCCTCCAGGCGCATGGTCGCGGTCGCCGAGCCCGTCAGGCCCATCTTCCGCTCCGGCGGGTCGGCGCTGAGTCCCGGGGCGTCGGCCGGGACGAGGAAGCAGGAGATGCCGCGGCTGCGGTCGTCGGAGGTACGGGCCATGACCGTGTAGAAGTCGGCGTAGCCCCCGTGGGTGGTCCAGGCCTTGGTCCCGTTCAGCACGTATTCGTCGCCCTCGCGCACCGCGCGGGTGAGCATGGCCGCCGGGTCGGAGCCGGCGTGCGGCTCGGACAGGCAGTACGCGCCGAGCAGCTCACCGCTCAGCATGTCCGGCAGCCACCTGCGCCGCTGCTCGTCGGTGCCGAAGCGGGCCAGCGGGAAGCAGGACAGGGCGTGCACGGAGATGCCCACGGCGACGCTCGACCAGACGGCCGCGACCTCCTCCAGCACCTGGAGGTAGACCTCGTACGGCTGCTCCGCCCCGCCGTCCCGCTCGGCGAAGGGCAGCCCGAGCAGACCGCTGCGCCCGAGCGTGCGGAAGACGTCCCTGGGGAACGCTCCGTCCGCCTCCGCGTCGGCGACCCGGGGTGCGAGTTCCTTGGCGGCGAGGGTGCGCGTGAGCTGGATGAGCTCGACGGCTTCCTCGGTCGGCAGGGCGCGAGTGGCAGGCATGGTGACCTCCACGAAGTAGTACTGGGAATGATACTGAGGTGCGTACTAACGTATCATTAACAGTACGGCCGCAGCGCGGGCGGCAGGAACGCGAATCATCCGGGTGCTGCGGACTTCAGGGTGAGACGGCGTGCACGATCAGCGAGGCCAGCTGCTCGTAGGCCTCGGCGTCGGTCAGCCCGGTGCGCGCCTTGAGCTCGCCCTGCTGGATCTGGCGCATGGTCGCGGCGGCGACCTCGCCGACGAACGCGGTGTGCACCTCACGGAAGGCACCGCCCGAGACGCCCTCCGCGATCAGCCGGCGCACCCGCTCCGCGGCCATCCGGGTGTTGGCCTCGTACACCTCGCGGGCGGGCGGGAAGTCCGCCACGTCGTCGAGGAACCGGCGCGAGAGCGGGCGCAGCTGTTCGGCCACCGCGGTCAGGTACACCCGGACGCGGTCCGAGGGGTCGACGGTCTGCGCCACCCGCTTCTCGACGGCCTCGGTCGCCCCGCGGAAGTAGTGCTTGACCGCCTCCACGACCAGCCCCTGCTTGCTGCGGGCGAGCTGGTACAGGGTCGTCTTGGAGCAGCGCAGCCGCTCGGCGAGATCGTCCAGGGTGAGGTCCGCGAACCCCTCCGCCGTCAGCAGCGCGACGAGTCGTTCCAGCAGGTCCGCCTGTCTGGCGGTACGGCGGGTGGACGGCATGATCCCAGCGTAGCCTCCCCGGTTACCAGTCGGTCACTCTCAGGTCGTCAGTGCACCGAGTCCAGCCGGGAGCGCTGGTCCTCGGTCAGCTCCAGGTCGACGGCGGCCAGGTTCTCCTCCAGCTGGGCCACCGACGACGCCCCGGCCAGCGGGACGATCGGCAGCTCGCCGCCCAACTGCCAGGCCAGCACGACCTGGTTGACACTCGCGCCGGTCTCCCGGGCGACCTCGTGCAGCACGGCGAGCCGGGCCGGGGCGCCCGGGTGGTCGTAGTCCGGCGGCAGGGGCCGGTCCTGGCGGGTGTAGGCGCCCTTGAGCAGGGGCGAGTAGGCGACCAGGACGAGGCCGGGCTCGGCCCGCAGATAGCCGAGCAGTTCGGGGCCGGCGTGGCCGAGGCTGCCGTCCGGGAACAGGTCGTCGGGGATGTCGGAGCGCGGGCGCAGATGGCTGTGCTGGTACTGGAGCACCTCATAGCCGGGCAGGCCCGCCCCGGCGGCGAGGGCGCGGGCCCGCTCCACCCGCCACATGGCCTGGTTGCTCACCCCGAGCAGCCCGACCGTGCCCTCCGCGACGAGCTCGGCGAAGCCCTCGACGGTCTCGCGCTGCGGGACGGTGTGATCGTCGATGTGGGCGTAGAGCAGATCCAGCTTCTCCACGCCGAGCCGGTCCCGGCTGCGTTCGGCGGACTCGCGGATCACCTTCGCCGAGAGTCCCTCCGGGTTGTCCGTGTAGCTGGTGCCGGGGGCCAGCGGACGGGCGCCGAGCTTGGTCGCGAAGACGATCTCGTCGCCGACGCCCCGGCTGCGCCGCCACCGGCCGAGGAGTTCCTCGCTCTGTCCGCCCTGGCCGCCGTCGGCCCAGAAGGCGTAGTTGTCGGACGTGTCGACGAAGTTCCCGCCGGCCTCGACGTACCGGTCGAGAAGCGCGAAGGACGTGTCCTCGTCGGTCGCCGACCCGAACCACATCGCCCCGAGCGCGAGGACGCTGACCTCGCGGCGGGTGGCCGGGTCGGTGCCTATGGTGCGGTACTTCATGTGGGATCCTCCCGTTCGGCCGGCGTCGGTCCGTCCGCTCCGGCCCGAAGGGGAGTCTTCAACTTGAAGTGCACTTCAGCGCAAGGCCGCACCAACAAAAAAGACCGCCTTCTCAAAGTTGAGAAGACGGTCTTCCGACCCGCTGAAGAAAGCTGGTCGGGACGACAGGATTTGAACCTGCGACCCCTTGACCCCCAGTCAAGTGCGCTACCAAGCTGCGCCACGTCCCGATGCGCTGTACACGGTGTGTCCGTGTGATCGCGCGAACAGCACTTTACCCCACGCCGGGCGCTGCGCCGAAGGCAGCCGGGGCGCGGGACAATCGCCCTATGGACACGACGCGGGACCGGGACGGCGAGGGGCGGGCGCGCAGCGCACGGCCGCGAGACGGGCTGGGTAGGCCCCTGCCGTACGGCGCGCCCGGGGTGGAGCGGCAGCCCGAGGGCGTCGTGCGCGCGCCGGAGGAGACCGTCGCCGAGGCGCAGGCCCTGCTGGACGCCGGAAAGCCGTTCCACGCGCACGAGGTCTTCGAGGACGCCTGGAAGTCGGGCCCCGACGCGGAGCGCGCCCTGTGGCGGGGGCTCGCCCAGCTCGCGGTGGGTCTGACGCACGCGGCCCGGGGGAACCTCATGGGCGGGGCGCGGTTGCTGCGGCGCGGCGCCGGGGCCGTGGAGGAGTGGGCGGCGGGCGCAGGACCGGAGCGGGGACGGCCGCACGGGATGGATCTCCCCGGGCTGGTCCGCTGGGCGCGCGAGCTGGCGGACACCGTGGAGCGGACGGGCGCGGCGGTCGACGCGCAGGCACGGGCGCCGCGGCTGCGCTGACCCGGCACGGTCACTGTCAGTGGCGTACGGCAGACTCGTGACGTGCGAAAGATTCATGTCATCGGCATCGGCGCGGGCGACCCCGACCAGCTCACCCTGCAGGCGGTCCGGGCGCTGCGGAGCACGGACGTGTTCTTCGTCCTGGACAAGGGCGAGGTGAAGAGCGACCTGACGCGGCTGCGGCACGACATGCTGGACACGCACATACCGCAGGGCACGTACCGGGTGGTCGAGGCCCGGGATCCGGAGCGGGACCGCCGGGCGGGCGGCGCGGCCTACTCGCCGGCGGTCGGCGACTGGCGCAGCGCCCGCGCGGAGATCTACGAGCGGCTCATCGCCGAGGAGCTCGGCGAGGACGAGAGCGGCGCGTTCCTGGTGTGGGGCGACCCGGCGCTGTACGACAGCACGCTGGGCATCCTGAAGGAGGTGCTGGACCGGGGCGCGGTGGCCTTCGAGTACGACGTCGTGCCCGGGATCAGCAGTGTCTCGGCGCTCGTCGCCCGGCACCGCACCGGCCTGAACCGGGTGGCCCGGCCGGTGCAGATCACCACCGGCCGACGGCTCGCGGAGGGCTTCCCGGAGGGGGTGGACGACGTGGTGGTGATGCTGGACGCCCACCAGACGTTCCGGCAGTACGCCGAGGACGACGTCGACATCTACTGGGGCGCCTACATAGGCACGCCGGACGAGATCCTCGTCTCCGGTCCGATCGCCGAGGCCGGTCCGCGCATCGAGCGGCTGCGCGCGGAGGCCCGCGAGCGCAAGGGCTGGATCATGGACACGTATCTGCTGCGCCGCAACCCGGGGCAGGAATAGCAGCGCCGCGGGCCACCCCCGGGCGGGCCCGCCCCACGTGCAGGGACGGCACGCCGGTGTGATCGTGACCTCGTGACAGCCACCGAGGAAATCGCCCCGGCCGCCGCCCAGCCGCCCGTCCTGGACCCGCGCCGACGGAACATCGTCTTCGCGACGATCGTGCTGGGGATGCTGCTCGCCGCCCTGGACCAGACGATCGTGGGCACGGCGCTGCCGACCATCGTGTCGGACCTCGGCGGGGCCGCGCACATGTCGTGGGTGGTCACGTCCTACCTCCTCGCGGAGACCGTCGCGACCGTGCTGGTCGGCAAGTTCGGCGACCTGTTCGGCCGCAAGGTGGTCTTCCAGGTGTCGGCGATCGTCTTCATCACGGGTTCCTTCCTGTGCGGCCTGGCGACCGACATGACGCTGCTGATCGCCTGGCGGGCCCTGCAGGGCATCGGCGCGGGCGGGCTGATGGTGACGGCGATGGCGCTGATCGCCGACGTCATCCCGTTGCGGGAGCGCGGCAAGTACCAGGGCGCGATCGGCGCCGTGTTCGGTGTGGCCACCGTCGTCGGACCGCTGCTGGGCGGGCTGTTCACCGACCATCTGTCCTGGCGGTGGGCGTTCTACGTCAACGTGCCCCTCGCGATCCTCGTCGTCTTCGCGGCCGCCCGCACCATCCCGGTGGTGAAGTCCACGGTCCGGCCGGTGATCGACTACCTGGGCATCGCGCTGGTCGCGGTCGGCGCGAGCGCGCTGATCCTGGCGACGAGCTGGGGCGGCACCGAGTACGCGTGGAGTTCGGGCGTCGTCATCGGCCTGTTCGCGGGCGGCGCGATCGCCCTCGCCCTGTTCTGCGTGGTCGAGACCCGGGCCGCGCAGCCCATGCTCCCCATGCGGCTGTTCGCCAACCCGGTCTTCACGGTCTGCTCGATCCTCAGCTTCATCGTCGGCTTCGCGATGCTCGGCGCGCTGACCTATCTGCCGACCTATCTGCAGTACGTCGACGGCGACTCGGCGACCGTCTCCGGCGTGCGCACCCTGCCGATGGTGCTCGGTCTGCTCATCGCGTCGATCTTCAGCGGCAACGTGGTGAGCAAGACCGGGCAGTACCGCCTCTTCCCCATCGTCGGCTCGCTGGTGATGGGCGTCGGCCTGTATCTGATGTCCCTCATGGGCCCCGGCACGAGCGCATGGCTGGAGTCGCTGTACATGTTCGTCCTCGGCACCGGCATCGGCCTGTGCATGCAGGTGCTGACGATCGCCGTGCAGAACACCGTCGAGTACGCCGACCTCGGCACCGCCACCTCCGGCGTCACCTTCTTCCGCACCCTCGGCAGCTCCTTCGGCACGGCCGTCTTCGGCACCCTCTACACCAACTCGCTGACGCCGAACCTGAAGGACGGCATCGACTCCGCCGCGTCGGCGGCGGCGGGCAGCGTCGACACGGCGACCATCGCCCGGGCGGCGACCAGCCCGGAGGGCCTGCACGACCTGCCCTCCGACATCGCCGCCCCGATCGTCCAGGCCTACGCGGACACCATCGAGACGGTGTTCCTGTGGACCGTGCCGGTGGCCGCCGTCGGCTTCGTCGTCGCGCTGTTCCTCAAGCAGGTCCAGCTGCGCGACAGCGCGCGGATGGGCTCCACCGACATGGGCGAAGGCTTCGGCCAGCCGTCCGGCGCGGACTCCCGACGGGTCCTGGAGGCCTCCGTCGCGAAGATCATCGGCCAGGCGGACCCGAACACCGCGCGCCGGCTCTTCGAGCAGTCCGACACCCGCCTCGACGTGGCCGGCGCCTGGGCGGTGATGCAGGTCGAGCTGTTCACCCGGATGGTCGGCCACGCCAGCCTCGGCCTGATCTCCGCCCGCCGCCATATGCCGCCGGAGGTGCTGCTGCCGGTGTTCGACCGCATGGTCGACGAGGGGTATGTGACCCGCCACGGCTCCCTCCTCAGCCATACGGAGGCGGGCGCCCGCGAGGCCCGGGTGATCACCGAGGAATGGGGAAAGTGGCTGGAGGACCGGGTGGCGCAGGACATCGGCCGCCCGTCGGGCAGCGATCTGCGGGCGGCGGTGGACGCCATCTCCAAGCGGCTCCTGGCCGAGGACCTCGACGACCGCCTGCCCCAGCGCGGGCAGCCGGCGGAACCGGCGGTCGTCGCGCCCTGAGAGCCGCGCGCGGGTGCGCCACCGGTCAGCCGATCCCCAGCCGCTCCAGCACGCCCCGCACGTCCGGCACGACCGGCACGCCCTCGGGCGGCGACGGCCGCCGTACGACCACCACCGGCAGCCCGAGTTCGCGCGCGGCGTGAAGTTTCCCGGCCGTCGCCGCTCCCCCGCTGTCCTTGGTCACGACGACGTCGATCCGGTGCTCGCGCAGCAGCGCCAGCTCGTCGGCGACGGTGAACGGCCCGCGGGCCAGGACCAGTCGGACGTCCGACGGCATCGGCGGGACGGGCGGTTCCACGGACCGCACGACGAAGTGCAGCCCGTCGAGGTGCGCGAAGGCCGCGAGGCCCAGCCGGCCCGTCGTCAGCAGGACCCGCCGGCCCATCCGCGGCAGCAGCTCGGCCGCCGACCGCAGCGACGCGACCTCGTGCCAGCGGTCCCCGGCGCCCGGCCGCCAGCCCGGTCGGCGCAGCACGACCAGCGGCAGGCCGGTCGCCGCCGCGGCGCGCGCCGCGTTCGCGGTGATGCCGGCGGCGAAGGGATGGGTGGCGTCCACGACGGCGTCCACCCGCTGCTCGCGCAGCCAGTCGGCGAGGCCCTGCGCTCCGCCGAAGCCTCCGATGCGCACGTCCCCGGCGACGGGCCCCGGCCGGGTCACGCGGCCCGCGAGCGAGGTGGTGACGCGCAGGCCGGACAGCGCGGTGAGCGCCGCGGCGAGTTCCCGCGCCTCTGTGGTGCCGCCGAGCACCAGCACATGCCGGGTCATGCGGCTACCGCAGCAGGAGTTGCAGGCCGCCGACCACCGTCGCCGCGATCACCAGCTGTTCGAACAGCCGCTGGTTGATGCGGTGCACCGCCCACTTGCCGAGCAGCGCGCCGGGGACGACGAAGGCGACGAGTGCGGCGTCCAGGAGCAGCGAGTTGCCGTCGATCAGGCCGAGGCCCGCGCTGAACGGCACCTTCGAGACGTTGACGATCAGGAAGAAGAACGCGGAGGTTCCGAGGAAGCCGAGCTTGCGGAAGCCCGCCGAGAGCAGGTACATCGACATCACCGGGCCGCCCGCGTTGGCGACCATCGTGGTGAAGCCGCCGAGGACGCCGTAGGAGCGGGCCTTGATCCGGCCGGACCGGGTGACCACGGCGTCGGGTTCGTCCGCCTTCTCGGCGGTGCGGCGTCGCCACACCGTGACGCCCGCCATGAACAGCAGGATCGCGCCGATCGACGTCCGGACGATCCCGTCGTCGGCCCACACCAGGAAGACCGTGCCGAAGACCACGCCGGCCGCGACCGCCGGGAACAGCCGCCACAGCGTGGGCCAGTGGGCGTGCCGCCGGTAGGTGAGGACGGCCAGGACGTCGCCGGCGATCAGGATCGGCAGCAGGACGCCCGTGGAGGCGCGGGCGGGCAGGACCGCCGCGAAGATCGCGAGGCTGACCGTGTTGGCGCCGCTGACGGCCGTCTTGGAGAAGCCGACCAGCACAGCCGCGGCGGCGAGCGCGGCGAACTCCCAGCCGGTGATGTGCCACAACGTCATCGTGTTCATGCGGAGACCGATGGTACGCACATCTAACGGATGCCCACAGAGCCGTCTCGCCAGGTGGCCGAGGCACCCACCGTGGACCTCCGGACCACCCCCCTGGGAAGATCCACGCGCACCTTCGCCGACACAGCTCGACGCGGCACGACTCAGCTCGACGCGGCTCGACGCGGCTCGACCCAGCTGGAGGAGACATGACCGAGCACGTCCTCGCGGGCGCCCGCGGCGCGATCGTCGCGCACGAGTGGCCCCTGGCGCGGCCCCGCCGCCTCGCCGTCCTCGTGCACGGCTACGGCGAGCACGCAGGCCGCCACGAGGAACTCGCCGGTGTGCTGAGCGGGCACGGCGCGGCCGTGTTCGCGCCCGACCACATGGGGCACGGCAGGTCGGCGGGCGAGCGCGTGCTGATCGAGGACTTCGAGGACGTGGTCACCGACGTGCACACCGTGGCGCGACTCGCCCGGGCCGCGCACCCGGACCTCCCGCTGGTGCTGATCGGGCACTCGACGGGCGGCCTGATCGCGGCCCGGTACGCCCAGCGGCACGGCGCCGAGCTCGCGGCGCTGGTGCTGTCCGGCCCGGTGATCGGCGTCTGGGAGACGCCCGGGCGGCTGCTGGCGCAGCAGGAGATCCCCGACGTTCCGATCAACCCCGCGGCGCTCTCCCGCGACCCGGCGGTCGGCGCGGGGTACGCGGCGGATCCGCTGGTCTGGCACGGGCCGATGAAGCGGCCCACGCTGGAGGCCTTCGTACGGACCCTGGACCGGGTCGCCGAGGAGGGCGACATCGGCCCGCTGCCCCTGCTGTGGCTGCACGGCGCCGAGGACCGGCTGGTCCCGCTCCCCGGCAGCCGGATCGGCGTCGAGCGGCTGAGCGGCGACACCCGGACCGAGCGGATCTACCCCGGGGCCCGCCACGAGGTCTTCCACGAGACGAACAAGGCGGAGGTCTTCACCGACCTGACCCGCTTCCTGGACGAGGTGCTCGGTCCCTGAGACGGCTCCGCGCGGAGTCGGTCCGCTCGAAGTCGGTCCGCTCGAAGTCGGTCCGCTCGGCGTTCACGGCGTGCCGAGCCGGGACAGGGCCGCCGACACCAGGGTGAGCACTCCCGGCGCCAGCACCGACGGGTCCGGTGCGAAGAGCGGGCTGTGGTTGCCCGGCACCGCGTCGAACTTCTCCCTCAGCTCCTCGCCCGGCGCCGCCTCCCACACGTCCGCCGGGGTCGAGGTCACGTACCAGTAGTCGTACGGCACGCCCTGCGGGGCGAGCAGGGAGAAATCCTCGCTGCCCATCGTCCTGCCGAAGTCGAACACCGTGTGCGCGCCGAAGAGTTCACGGTGCACGGCGGCGATCTCCCCGTCCAGGACAGGGTCGTTGACGGTGTTCGGATAGCCGGGGACGACGGTGACCTCGGGCGGGACCGGGCAGCCGGCGGCGGCGCACTCCCCCTCGACGACCCGCCGGATCGCGGTCAGGACGCGCTCGCGCACCCGGGTGTCCTGGGTGCGCACGTTCAGCGCGAGCCGGGCCTCGGCCGGGATGATGTTGGGCTGTGTACCGGCGTGGAACCGCCCCACCGTCAGCACCGCCGACTCGCCGGCCGCGATCTCGCGCGAGACGACGGTCTGCAGCCTGGTCACGATGTACGCGGCCGTCACCACCGGGTCGACGGTCGACTCGGGCCGCGAACCGTGTCCGCCCACGCCGTGCACGACGACGTCGACGTCGTCCGAGGCCGCCAGCGTCGGGCCGGGGGTGTGCGGGTAGAACCCGGCGAGCCCGGGCGCGACATGCTGGCCGAGCAGCACGTCGGGGCGTGGGAAGCGGGCGTGGACGCCGTCCGCGACCATCGCCGCCGCGCCGCCCTCGGCCTCCTCCGCGGGCTGCCCGACCACGACGAGCGTCCCGGACCAGGTCTCCCGGGCGGCGGCGAGCGCCTCGGCCGCGGCCGCCAGCCAGGTGATGTGCAGGTCGTGGCCGCAGGCGTGCATCACACCGGCCACGGTGGAGGCGTGGGCGAGGCCGGTCGCCTCGTGCACGGGCAGCGCGTCCATGTCGCCGCGCAGCCACACCACCGGCCCGTCGCCGTTCGCGAGCACACCGACCACGCCGGTACGGGCCACCCCCTCCGTCACCTCGTACCCGGCCGCGCGCAGCCGTGCGGCGAGCTTCGCGGCGGTGCGGTGCTCCTGGAAGGACAGCTCGGGGTGGCGGTGCAGGTCCTGGTAGAAGGCTTCCAGGTCGCCGGGTTTCAGCCCCGAGGCGATCTCCCGGGTCAGTCGGGCGACGACGTCCGGTTCGGTCATACCGCGCAGCCTACGAGCACGGTCGCGGTGACCGCACCCCCGACCGAAAGACCGAGGAACCCCCGCCCCCGAGGGGTCAGAGGCCGGTGACCGGCAGGTCGAGCAGGCGGACGACGGTGCGCAGCACGCCGTTGTCGTTGTTGGACGGCGCCAGATGCCGAGCCCGGCGGACGACCTCGGGGTGGGCGTTGGCCATGGCGAACGACCACTCGGCGGCGTCCAGCATCTCCAGGTCGTTGAGGTAGTCGCCGAAGACCAGGGTCTGCGCGGGCGTGATGCCCAGCTCCCGCTGGAGCCGGCGCAGGGCGGCGCCCTTGTTCGCGGTGCGGTTCATGACGTCGACCCAGTGCTCGCCGGAGACCACGACCTGGTGGGTGTCCGCGAAGGGCGCGAGGGCCGGTGCGGTGGTCCGCTCGGCGGGCCCGAAGTCGAACAGGGCGACCTTGATCACCTCGTCGTCGACGTCGGCGACGTCCTCGACGACCTGGTGGCGGAGGTAGTACTTGCGGACCTCGGCCAGGAAGGCCTCGTCGGCCCGCTCGACGTACGCCGACCGCTTCCCGCAGACGACGGCGCCCACGTCGACGCCACCGGCCGCGAGCCGCCGCACGGCGTCGACGAGCCGCCCGACCACACCCGGCTCCAGCGGGTCCGAGCTCAGCTCCTCGCCGTCGCGGACCACGTAGGTGCCGTTCTCCGCGATGAACACCATCCCGTCGGCCACGGCGGCGAACTCGCGCTCCAGCGAGGCGTATTGGCGTCCGCTCGCCGGGCTGAACAGCACGCCGCGCTCGCGCAGCCGCGCCAGCACCTCCCAGAGTCCGTCGGGAACCCGCTTGTCGTCGTCGAGGAGTGTGCCGTCCATGTCGGTGACGACCAGGCGTATGTCGACGGGGCCCGCCGAGGGGTCGGGGGCGGTCAGCCGGGGGGCGTGCGAGTAGGGCATGTCCTGCTTCCTGGTACGGGATCACCGGATTTTCACCCTACCGGGGACAGCGGTGATCATCCGGCGGCACAATGGCCGGATGAGGCCCGTGACACGGGCAGGACCTGGGAAGGGGCGGTCACGTGAGCGGGCCGACGCGGCTGGACACCAGCGTGGCGCACAACGCGCGGGTGTGGAACTACTGGATCGGCGGCAAGGACAACTACGAGGTCGACCGGGGGGTCGGCGAGCACGTCGCCGGCATGTTCCCACTCATCCGGGAGATCGCCCGCGCGGACCGCTGGTTCCTCGGCCAGGCGGTGCGGTTCCTCGCCGAGGAGCGCGGGGTGCGGCAGTTCCTGGACATCGGCACCGGGCTGCCGACGGCCGACAACACCCACGAGATCGCGCAGCGCGTCGCGCCCGAGTCGCGGATCGTGTACGTCGACAACGACCCCATCGTGCTGGCGCACGCGCGCACGCTGCTGACCGGCACGCCCGAGGGCGTCACCGACTACATCGACGCCGATGTGCACGATCCGGGCGCGATCCTCGAACGCGCCTCGGCCACCCTGGACTTCGAGCGTCCGGTCGCGGTGATGATGCTGGGCATCCTGAACTTCGTCCTGGACGTGGCGGAGGCCAAGGAGGTCGTCCGCAACGTGATGGCCGAGGTCCCCTCCGGAAGCTTCCTGGTCCTGACGCATCCCACGCACGACGGCGAGGTGGGCGGCGAGGGCCAGATCCCGGCGATGAAGTTCTGGAACGAGAACGCCAAGCCGCCGATCACTGCTCGCAGCGGCGCGGACATCACCGCGTTCTTCGACGGGCTGGAGCTGCTGGAGCCGGGCCTGGTGTCCTGCTCGCGCTGGCGCGGCGAGGCCGACTCCCTCGCGGTGGTGCCGCAGTACGGAGCGGTGGCCGTGAAACCCTGACGGACATGACGCACGTACCGGAAGTATCGGGTGTGCCGGACGCACCGCTCGTGGAGGACGCATGACCACCCTTGCCGATCCCGTCCCCGGCGGGCGTCCCGGAGACGTCGAGCGGGCGACCGCGCTCGGCGGCGAGCTGTCCGCGCGAGGCGTGCACGGCGTCGTCCTGGCCTATGTCGACACCGCGGGCGTGGGCCGGGTGAAGACGATCCCCACGGCCGCCCTGGTCTCGGCGGCGGCCTGGGGCGTCGGCATGTCGCCGGTGTTCGACACGTTCCTGGCGAACGACCACATCGTCACGACCGACGTGCTGGGCTCCCCGGACGGCGACCTGCGCCTGTACCCGGACCTCGACCGGCTGACGGTCCTGGCGGGGCAGCCCGGCTGGGCGTGGGCGCCGGTCGACCGGGTCACGCAGGACGGCGAACGGCACCCGGGCTGCTCCCGCACCTTCCTGCGCCGCGTCGTCGCGGACGCGGCCCGCGAGCACGGCGTCGCCTTCAAGGCGGGCATCGAGATCGAATGGACCCTGGGCCTGGACTCCGCGCCCGCCGGGGAGTTCGTCCCGGCGACCACGGGACCTGCGTACGGGGCGACCCGGCAGGTCGAGCTGAGCGAGTACACGGCCGAGCTGCTGGCCGCGTGCGCGGCGCAGGGCGTGGACGTCGACCAGATCCATCCCGAGTACGCGCCCGGCCAGTTCGAGATCTCCGTGGGCGCCCTGGACCCGGTGGCGGCGGCCGACCGCAGCGTCCTGGTCCGCCAGACGATCCGCGCGGTGGCCCGGCGCCACGGGCTGCGGGTCTCCTTCTCCCCCGCGGTCGTCGCGCAGGGCGTCGGCAACGGCGGCCATGTCCACCTCTCCGGCTGGCGGGACGGCGTGAACCTGCACGCCGGCGGCGACCGGCGGCACGGTCTGACGGCCGACGCGGAGGCGTTCGCGGCCGGTGTGCTCGCCCGTCTGCCGGCCCTCACGGCGGTGACCGCGCCGAGCCCGGCGAGCTATCTGCGCCTCAAACCCTCCCAGTGGGCCGGGGTGTTCACCGCCTGGGGCCTGGAGACCCGCGAGTCGGCGGTGCGCCTGGTGCGGGGCACCGCGGGCCGGCGCGCGGAGCAGGCGAACCTGGAGGTCAAACCGGTCGACCTGGCCGCCAACCCGTATCTCGCCCTCGGCTCCCTGATCGCCGCCGGGGTGGACGGGCTCGCGTCGGGCGCCGCCCTGCCCGAGGAGAGCGCCGGAGATCCGGCGCGGCTCGGCGCCGAGGAGGCCGCGGCCCGGGGCGTGCGCCGGCTGCCGGCCTCGCTCGCCGAGGCCGTCGTCGAGTTCAGGAAGGACGAGGTGCTCAGGGACGCGCTCGGCCCGGTCCTCGCCGACGCGGTGAGCGCCGTCCGGCAGGGCGAGATCGACGCCGTCGACGGGCTCGACGACGAGCAGGTGGCCGCCGCCTACCGCTGGAAGTACTGAAGTGACCGGCGGACCGATCCACGAGGCGCTCGCCGAACTGGAGTTGGTGGACCACCACTGCCACGGCGTCGTCACCGACCCGCTGGACCGGCCGGCCTTCGAGGCCCTGCTCACCGAGGGCGGGCGGTGGCCCGGCGTCTCGACCTTCGACACCCCGGCCGGGGTGGCCGTGCGCCGCCACTGCGCACCCCTGCTCGACCTGGAGCACCACACCCCCGCCGACCTCTACCTGGCCCGGCGGGCCGAACTGGGCCCGCAGGAGGTGAACCGGCGGTTCCTCAGGGCCGCCCGGACCGCCGTGTTCTGCGTCGACACCGGGTTCGCCCCGCACCGCGTCACCACGCCCGCCGAACTGGCCGAGACCGCCGGAGCGGCGGTCGCCCACCAGGTCGTACGGCTGGAGTCCGTCGCGGAGGCCGTGGCCGCGCGGGGCGTCGAGGCCGACGGGTACGCCGACGCGTTCCGGGCCGCCGCACTGGACGCGGTACGGCGGCCGGGGGTGGTCGCGGTGAAGTCGGTGGCCGCCTACCGCACGGGCTTCGACCTCGACCCGGCCCGGCCCTCGGAGACCGACGTCACCCGGGCCGCACGGCACTGGCTGGCGCGCGGCGGGCGGCTGGACGAGCCGGTGCTGGTCCGGCATCTGCTGTGGACGGCCGTCGATCTGGGGCTGCCCCTCCAACTGCACACCGGGTTCGGCGACAACGACATCCGCCTGCACCGGGTGGACCCCACACATCTCACGGACTGGCTGCACCTGACGGCGGGCACGATCCCGGTACTGCTCCTGCACTGCTGGCCCTACCAGCGACAGGCCGCCTACCTGGCCGCGGTGTTCGAGCAGGTGTACCTGGACGTGGGGCTCACGCTGCACCATGTGGGCCCGCCGCGAGCACGGGCGGTGCTGGAGGAGGCGTTGGAGATCACACCGTTCCGCAAACTGCTGTACAGCTCGGACGCCTATGGTGTGGCTGAGTTCTACCGGCTCGGCGCGCTGGCGTTCCGCCGGGGCCTGGGGGATCTGCTCCAGGACCGGGTGGACGCCGACGAACTGGGCCTGCCCGACGCGCTGCGCCTGGCACGCTGGGCCGGAGCGGACAACGCCCGCCGGGTCTACCGGCTTCCCGACGGACACTGAAAGTATGATCAAGCAATGTCTGACTTGACCGAAACCACGCCGGGTTGGCTGAGCTCCGACGAGCTCGAGATGGCGCGCGCCCGTATGCCGATCCTGTACGTCGAGGCCGTGCCCGTGCGCGTCGACGACAGCGGCGAAGTCACCAGCATCGGCCTGCTGCTGCGGATCGGACCGGACGGCAATGTCAACCGGACCCTGGTCTCCGGCCGGGTCCTGCACCACGAGCGCGTCCGGGACGCCCTGCTGCGCCACCTGGAGAAGGACCTCGGCCCGGTGGCCCTGCCCCGGGTGCCCACCTCGCTCCAGCCGTTCACGGTGGCCGAGTACTTCCCCACGCACGGCGTCACCCCGTACCACGACCCCCGCCAGCACGCGGTGTCGCTGGCCTACATCGTGCCGGTGACCGGTGACTGCCGGCCCCGGCAGGACGCGCTGGACCTGGTGTGGTTCAGCCCGCAGGAGGCCGCGTCGCCCGCGGTGCAGAGCGAGATGCCGGGCGGGCACGGGTTCCTGCTGCGGCAGGCCCTGGCCCACGTCGGCCTCTCGGCCTCCTGACCGGGATGGTCCCTGCTCAGCGAGCGCTGATCGGGGCCGCGGGGAGCCGCCCCTGCACCCTCGTGGTGTGCAGGGGCTGCTGCTGCGGCGACGCCCGCAAGCACCCCGGCTTCGACCACGACTGGCAGCTGGAGCGGCTGCGGTCGGCGGCCGCCGCGTCGGGCGGCGCCTTCGCGGTCCGGACGACGGACTGCCTCGGCCCCTGCGACCAGGCGAATGTCGTCGTCGTCCAGCCCTCGGCCGGCGGCCGCCGGGCGGGCGGCCGGGCCACCTGGGTCGGCTTCGCCATGGACGACGACTGCACGGAGGAGATCCTGGCGTGGGCGGCGGCGGGCGGCCCCGGTGTCACCGCCCCTCCGGCGGCCCTGGAGCTGCAGTTCATCGAGCCGCCGAGGAACGCGCGGGTCCGCAGCCGCCGTTGAGGCCCGTCGCGCGCACGGATCTTGATGCCGTACGTTGACCCGATGGGGGCGACGACCAAGACGCGGACAGAGCTCGAGAAACGTTCCGGCGGGGCGGCCCGTTCGTCGGTGCTGATGGCGCTGGGCACGGTGGCGTCCCGGGCGACCGGGCTGATCCGGCAGGTCCTGCAGGCCGCGGCGCTGGGCACCGGTCTGCTGGCGACCACGTACAACACGGCGAACACCGTGCCGACCAGCCTGTACACCCTGCTGATCGGCGGCGCGCTGAACGCCGTGCTGGTACCGCAGTTGGTGCGGGCGCGGGCCACCCACCCGGACGGCGGGCGGGCCTACGAGCAACGGCTCGTCACCCTGGTCGTCTCCGTCCTCGCCGTGGGGACCGCGCTGGCGGTGTGGGCGGCGCCGCAGATCGTCTCGCTGTATCTGCGCGACACCCCGGACACCCACGAGGCATACCGGCTCACCGTGGTCTTCGCCCGGTTCCTGCTCCCGCAGATCTTCTTCTACGGCCTGTTCAACATGTACGGCCAGGTCCTCAACGCCCGTGAGCGGTTCGGCGCGATGATGTGGACGCCGGTCCTCAACAACGTCGTCCTGCTGGGCATGTTCGGCGCCTACCTCGGCCTGATGACCGTGCCGGAGCGGGTGGCGGACATCACCGACGCCCAGGTCCGGCTGCTGGGCGTCGGCACGACCGCCGGCATCGCCCTGCAGGCCCTCGCGCTGGCGCCGTTCGCGCGCGCCGCCGGGTTCCGTTTCCGGCCGCGCTTCGACTGGCGCGGCTCGGGCCTGGGCTCCGGGGTGCACGCCGCCAAGTGGACGCTGCTGCTGGTGCTGACGAACCTCGTCTCCCTGACGGTCGTCACCAACTACGCCAACACGGTCGACCAGAGGCTGCCGGACGCGGGTGCGGGCTACACGGCGTACATGTACGCGCAGACCATCTGGATGCTGCCGCAGTCGGTGGTCACGGTCTCCCTGGTGACCGCGCTGCTGCCGCGCATGAGCCGCGCCGTGGCCGAGGGCCGGATCACGGACGTGCGCGCGGACCTGTCGCGCGGGCTGCGGATGAGCGGGGTCGTCATCGTCCCGGCCGCCTTCCTGTTCCTGGCGCTCGGTCCGCGGATCTCCACCCTGCTGTTCGCGCACGGCGCGGCCGACGCGGCCTCCGCGGCGCCGCTCGGGCACATGCTCCAGGCGTTCGGGCTCGGGCTGATCCCGTTCTCCGCGCAGTACCTGCTGCTGCGCGGCTTCTACGCCTTCGAGGACACCCGTACCCCGTTCTTCATGGCGGTCTGGATCGCGGCGGTGAACATCGCCCTGGCCACCGTCTGCCACCTGCTGCTGCCCGACCGCTGGGCGGTGACCGGCATGGCCGGCGCCTACACCCTGTCCTACCTGGCCGGGCTGGCCCTCACCGCGCGTCTGCTGCGCCGGCGGACCGGCGGCCGACTGGACGACGGCGCGCTGCGGCGCACCTACGCCAAGCTGCTGTGCGCCGCGGGCCTCGCCGCCGCCGCGGGCTGGGCGGCCGACCGCGCGTGCGCGGCCGTGCTCGGCGGCGGAACCCTGCCGACGGCGACCGCCCTCACGGCCGGCTCGCTCACTCTCGGCCTGGTCTACGTCGCGGTGGCCCGCCTGACGAAGGTCGACGAACTGCGCTCGCTGCGAGGTCTGCGGGGTCCGCGCCGAACACGGGCTCGCCCGCCTCGGTGAGCTGTGCGGCCAGGGTGGCGCGGGCCCGGGCCACCCGTGAGCGGACGGTGCCCACGGGGCAGTCGCTCACCTCGGCGGCCTCCGCGTAGGGCAGTCCCAGCAGCTGGGTCAGCACGAACGCCTCCCGCCGGTCCTGCGGCAGCGCGGCCAGCAGATCCAGCAGGACGACGCCGTCGTCGAACCCGGGCAGCCCGCGCGGCTGGGCCAGCTCCACGGCCGTCTGCCAGTCGGCCCCGTCCGACAGCCGGGGCCGGGCGGCGGCGTGCCGGTAGCTGTCCATCACCGCCCGGCGCGCGATGGACAGCAGCCAGGCCCGTGCCGAGGAACGTCCCTCGAACCGGTGGAGAGCGCCGAGCGCCCGCAGGAAGGTGTCCTGCGCCAGATCGTCCGCCGCCTGCGGATCGGCGCTGAGATGGGCGACGTACCGCACCACGTCCCGATGCAGCGCACGCACGAACCCCTCGACGGCCGCCGCGTCCCCGCCCCGGGCGGCCAGCGCCAGCGCGGTCGTCGACTCGTCGGCGGGCGCCGCCTTGCCGGCCCGCTTCGCGCGCCCGGAGCCGTACGGTGCGCCGTGCGGTGACCGGTGCTTCTCGGCCTTGGCGGTCTCGTGGAACCTGCGGTGCCTGTCGGCCTTGTCGTGCCCTGCGCTCATGGCGCCTGATCCTGGCAGCGGAGCCGTGGGCGTCACGTGGGGTTGGGCGAATCCACAGGCAGCCCGGCGGACTCACAGCCAGGGCAATGGACACGAACATGACGAAGGCCGCTTCCACCTCCGTGGAAACGGCCTTTCCGACCTGCGATGAAGCTGGTCGGGACGACAGGATTTGAACCTGCGACCCCTTGACCCCCAGTCAAGTGCGCTACCAAGCTGCGCCACGTCCCGTTGCCCATCTGACCTGGGGTTTCCCCTGGCCGAACGCGCATGGAAACAATACCGCACTCGGGTCGATGGTCGCGCACCCGTTTATCGCCGCCCCCGGCCGCCGGGGCGCTGTCAGTCCTCCGGGGCCACGCCCAGCTCCGGATACGCCTCCAGCAGTCGGGTCGGGGCCGCCTGCCGCCAGGAGTCGGCGAGGATGTCCCGCAGTTCCTCCTCGTCCTCCAGGGCCGACAGACGGGCCCGTACCCAGGCGAACTGGGCCTCGTGGTCGGCGATCCAGAACTTCCCGGGCTCGGCGAGCACCAGTTCGTCGCGCTCCTCCTTGGGGCAGCGCACGGCGAGGGAGGTCTCCTCCTCGGGCAGGGTGGCGAACATCTTCCCCGCGACGCGGAAGGTGGGCATGCTCCAGGCGATCTTCTCCGTGGTGTCCGGCAGGGACAGGGCGATACGACGTACGTCTTCGGCGTCCGGCATGCTTCGCACCGTATCCGCTGCCACTGACAGTCACCCCACGGTGATGTGCTTGTAGTACAGGGTGGTCGGCCGGAGCACTCCGGAGGGGCTCGCCGCGTAGTCGGGGATCACCCCGGCGCCGGTCCACCCGGTGGCGCGGTAGAGGTGTTCGGCGGGGCTGTCGGTCTCGGTGTCCAGGTGGAGCAGGGTGACGCCGGCCGCGGCGGCGGCCTCCTCGGCCAGGGTCAGCAGGGCGCGGCCGAGGCCCTTCCCGCGGGCGTCCCGGTGGACCATCAGCTTGACGAGTTCGGCGCGGTGGCGGCTGTTGGGCTTGTCGGCGAAGGCGAGGCCGACGGTGCCGAGGACGCGGTCTGCGTCCTCGGCGGCCCAGACGGCGAGCCGCCCGGCGGCCACCCCCTGCGCCCGCTCCCGCCACCAGGCGACGGCGTCGGCCCGGTCCAGCGGGGCGAGGAAGCCGACCGAGGCGCCGCCGTCGACCGTGTCGATCAGCAGGTCGGCGAACTCCTCGACCCGATCGAGCAGTCGGGCGGCGTCGAGACGGGTCGCGCGGGCGTCGGTCACGGCAGCACCACCGCCAGCGCGTAACGCGCCTCCGCGTCCCCCGCGCACCGGAACCGGGTCGGCCCCCACACCCGCAGGCGCAGACAGTCCCCCGCGTCGAGGTGATGCTCCGTGTCCTGCGCGGTCACGGCGAGGGCGCCTTCGAGCACCCAGATGTGCTGCTCCAGGCCCGCCACGGGCGGCCGGTCGTAGGCGAGGTCGGCGCCCACGGCGAGCCGCCCCTCGACCAGTTCGGCGCGCAGCGCGGGGTGCGGCGGCGACACCGAGCGGCGGACGAACCCGGAGGCCCGGTCCGCCCAGACGGACTGCTCGCCGGCCCGCACCAGCGGCGCGGGTTCCGCCTCGACCTCGCTGAGCAGCCGGGACATGGTCCGTCCGTAGACCTGGCACAGACGGTTGAGCAGCGAGGCGGTCGGGCTGATCTCGGCCCGCTCGGCCCGCGACAGGGTGGACCGGCTGATCCCGCTGCGCTCCGCCAACTCCCCCAGCGACCAGCCGCGTTCGGACCGCAACTCGGCCAGCCGCGCGGCCAGGCGCGCGTCGACGGGGTCCGGGGGCTCGGCTGCATCCGCTTCGTTTCTCATATCTGGGAAACTATCCCGAATATGAGACAGCAGCGTTACGGACGCCTCACAGGCAGGCGACTCACACGCGGGCGACTCACACGCGCGCGGCCTCGCCGAGCGCCTCCAGCACCGGCCTGATCAGCGGATGCTCCTCCGCTCCCCGGCGGACGGCCGCGAAGACCCGTCGGGTGGGCGCCACCCCGTCGACGGGCCGGACGACCACTCCCGTGAGGTCCATGCCGCGCAGCGCCGACCGCGGCACCAGCGCCACGCCCGCGTCGGCCGAGGCCAGCGCGACGACCGCGCGGAAGTCGTCCGAGGAGTGCTCCAGGCGGGGCTGGAAGCCGGCGCTCTCGCAGGCCAGGACGACCACGTCATGGCAGGGATTGCCGGGGTAGGGGCCGATCCAGATGTCCTTGGCCAGCTCGGCGAGGGGCACCTCGGGGGCGTCGGCGAGGCGATGGGCGACGGGGACGACCGCGTCGAAGGGCTCGGCGTAGAGCGGGATGTGCGCGAGCCGCGGATCGTCGGCGGCCGGGGCGCCGCGGTACTCGACGGCCACGGCGACGTCCACCTGCCGGTCGAGCACCATCGGCAGGCTGGCGTCGCCCTCGGCGTCCTGGACCCGGATCCGGATCCCCGGGGCGGTGCCCGCGAGCCGGGCCACCGCGGGCGCCACGACCAGGGCGATGCCGGTCGCGAAGGCGGCGACCGTGACCGTGCCGGCCGCGCCGGAGCTGTAGGCGGCCAGCTCGGCCTCGGCCCGCTCCAGCTGGGCGAGGACGGCGTTGGTGTGCGCGAGCAGGATCTCGCCGGCCGGGGTGAGCCGTACGCCCTTGGCACTGCGCTCGACCAGCCGGTGGCCGGTCTCCTGCTCCAGGGCCGTCAGCTGCTGGGAGACGGCGGACGGGGTGAGATACAGCGCGGCGGCTGCCGCCGTCACGGTGCGGTGGTCGGCCACCGCACGGAGGATGTGGAGCCGCCGCGCTTCGATCATGGGATCGATTATTGCAATATGTCAGGCTTCCATCTGCGCCCGTGCCGCGACGAAGGCGTCCACGGCACGGTTCACGTCGGCCGTGGAGTGCGCGGCGGACAGCTGGACACGGATGCGGGCCTTGCCCTGCGGGACCACCGGGTAGGAGAAGCCGATCACGTACACCCCGCGCTCCAGCAGCAGTTCGGCCATCCGGGCCGCCTGCGCCGCGTCGCCGATCATCACGGGGGCGATGGCGTGGTCGCCGGGGAGGATGTCGAAGCCCGCGTCCGTCATCCGACGGCGGAACAGGGCCGTGTTCTCGGCCAGCCGTACGCGCAGGTCGTCGGCCGACTCCAGCAGGTCGATGACCTTGAGCGAGGCGGCGGCGATGACCGGGGCGAGGGTGTTGGAGAACAGGTACGGGCGGGAGCGCTGGCGCAGCAGGGCGACGATCTCGGCGCGTGCGGCCACATAGCCGCCGGAGGCGCCGCCGAGCGCCTTGCCCAGCGTGCCCGTGACGATGTCCACGCGGTCCATCACGCCGTGCAGCTCGGGGGTGCCGCGGCCGCCGGGGCCGACGAAGCCCACGGCGTGCGAGTCGTCGACCATGACCATGGCGTCGTAGCGGTCGGCGAGGTCGCAGATCTCGGCGAGGGGCGCCACATAGCCGTCCATGGAGAAGACGCCGTCGGTGACGACCAGTCGGCGGCGCGCGTCGGACGCGTCCTTCAACTGGCGTTCCAGATCCTCCAGATCACGGTTGGCGTACCGGAAGCGGCGGGCCTTGGACAGCCGGATGCCGTCGATGATCGAGGCGTGGTTGAGGGCGTCGGAGATCACCGCGTCCTCGGGGCCGAGCAGGGTCTCGAAGACACCGCCGTTGGCGTCGAAGCAGGAGGAGTACAGGATCGTGTCCTCCTGGCCGAGGAAGGCGGACAGCCGCGCCTCCAGCTCCTTGTGCACCTCCTGCGTGCCGCAGATGAAGCGCACGGACGCCATGCCGTAGCCCCAGCGGTCGAGGGCCTCGTGGGCGGCGGCGATCACCTCGGGGTGGTCGGCGAGACCGAGGTAGTTGTTGGCGCAGAAGTTGAGGACCTCGCCCGGCCGGCCGCCCGCGGTCACAGCCACGGTCGCCGACTGGGGGCTGCCGATCACGCGCTCGGGCTTGTGCAGACCGGCGGCGCGGATCTCGTCGAGGGTGGTGCGCAGGTCGTCGCGCACGGAGTCGAACATCTCAAAGCTCCTAGAGACGCAGGTGGGTCGGGAAGGGGCGGTGCGGGGCGACTACGCCGTCCAGTCGAGGATGACCTTGCCGCCGCGGCCGCTCGCCGCGTCGGCGAAGGCCGCCTCGAAGTCGCGGTACCCGTAGCGGCCGGTGATCACGGGGGCGAGGTCGAGGCCGCCCTCCAGCAGCACCGACATCGCGTACCAGGTCTCGAACATCTCACGGCCGTAGATGCCCTTGATGGTGATCATCGAGGTGACGATCCGGGACCAGTCGACCGGGAACTCCTCGGCGGGCAGCCCCAGCATGGCGATCCGGCCGCCGTGCGTCAGGTTGGCGATCATGTCGCGCAGCGCCTCGGGCCGGCCGGACATCTCCAGGCCGACGTCGAAGCCCTCGCGCAGCCCCAACTCCCGCTGTCCGTCGGCGACGGACGCCTGCGACACGTTCAGCGCGAGGCTCGCGCCGATCTTGCGGGCCAGCTCCAGCCGCTCCTCGCTGACGTCGGTGACCATGACGTTGCGGGCGCCGGCGTGCCGGGCGACGGCGGCGGCCATCAGGCCGATCGGTCCGGCGCCGGTGATCAGGACGTCCTCGCCGACGAGCGGGAAGGACAGCGCGGTGTGCACGGCGTTGCCGAACGGGTCGAAGATCGCCGCCACGTCGAGGTCCACCGCGACCCGGTGCACCCACACATTGGACGCGGGCAGGGCGACGTACTCGGCGAAGGCGCCGTCGCGCCCGACGCCGAGGCCGACGGTGGCCCGGCACAGATGGCGGCGCCCGGCGAGACAGTTGCGGCACTTGCCGCAGACGAGATGCCCCTCGCCGCTGACCCGCTCGCCCACGGCGATGTCGGCGACGTCCCGGCCCGTCTCGACGATCTCGCCGACGAACTCGTGCCCGAGCACCAGCGGCGTGCGGATCGTCTGCCGCGCCCAGCCGTCCCAGGACCGGATGTGCAGATCGGTGCCGCAGATGCCGGTGCGCAGCACCTTGATCAGCACGTCGCCGGGGCCGATCTCGGGCTCCGGGACGTCGGTGAGCCACAGCCCGGGCTCCGCCTTCTCCTTGACCAGTGCCTTCAACGCAACGGCTCCCGTGGTGAGGGCCCGGGCGCGGACAGGCCGACAGGCCCCGCATCCGGGAAGACGTGTGGATTCGTGCAGCAATCTGCCGCACTGAACCGGCCCAGGTCCATCGAGCTTTTCTTAAGCACCGCCACAGCTCTGCTTCACACGAGTGCGCCGCACAGGCGTTCGCTTCACACGAGTGGCCTCGCTCCCGTGGACCGGCTTTCCCGCACACCACGCTGGGGCGTGACACCCTGGACCGCAACCCGCACGAGCCGGCCGACTGACGTGGAGCCCCTGATGACCACAGCACGGGACCTGATGATCGTCGCGTTGGACGTGACACCCGACGTCACGTCCGTGCGCGAGGTCGGACAGGGCGATCTGGCACTCGCTCTCGCGGGCGCGGAGGCGATCGATCTGCTCCGGGCCGAAGCGCTCACCCTGGACGACGACCTCCTGGTGCCCGGCCCGCCCGCGGAGCCGGACGATGCGCTGCTGGCCGAGGCCGCGTCGTCACTCGTCCGGGAGGAGCCGTACGAGTCGGTCGAGGACTGGCTGTGGCGCCGGGGCCGCGGCCTGTCCTCGGCCTACACCGACCGGCTGGAGGCGGACGGAGTGATCGGCCGGCCCCGCGGACGCCTGCTCGGCGTCCGGTCCGCGCGCACGGAGCCCGTCGACTCGCCGGCCCGTCGGCGCGCCACCGCGCGCTGGGCGTCGGACGAGCCGGTCCTCGCCGCGCTGGCCACCGCCGTCGGTCTGCGCGAGGAACCGGCCGACGGCGGCCCGGACCGCCTCGACGACGCGGTCGTGACGATCCTTGCGGCGGTCGGCGACGCGGTGGCGGAACTCGATGCCGTCCGGCGCCGCCGGTCCATCGAGGACGCGGCCTTCAGCAACGTCTGGCGGGCCTTCTGACCCGGGCTCCGGGAGCTCAGGGCGGGAATCCGCCGCTCTCCCGCCGTTGCAGCCGGCCGGCGAGATCGGCGGCCGTCGCCTTGATGGTCTCCAGACCGGCCTTGCCCCAGGGCCGGGGCGCGAGGTCGGCGACGCACACCGTGCCCAGCACCATGCCGGTGGTGTCGATGAGCGGGGCGCCGAGATACGAGCGGATGCCGTACTCGTCGACGACCGGGTTGCCGGCGAAGCGCGGGTAGTCGCCCACGTCCTCCAGGACCAGCGCCTTGCGCCGTACGACGACATGCGGGCAGTAGCCGTAGTCGCGGGGCAGCCGGCGGCCCACCGAGGGCTTGCCGCCCCGGGCGGCCCGACCGCCCTGCGGGGTGTGCAGCCCGGCGAAGAACTGGCGTTCCCCGTCGAGGAAGTTGACCATGGCGTACGGCGCTCCGATCACCTCGGCGAGTCGGTGCGCGAAGGCGTCCAGGGCGGGTTCCGGCTGTTCCCCGAGGCCGAGTCGGCGCAGCCTGAGGGCACGGGCGGGGGCTTCCTTGTCCTCCGGAGTGAGCAGCAGACGACCGGTCGGGCGCGACGGGTCATAGCTCATGTCCGGGTTCCGTCGCTGTGGACGTAGGTCATATACGGCTCCGGGGCGTTGGGTGCGGGCGTCACATGTGGGCGCCGCGGCTCGGCTGGGGTGCGGCCGGTGCGTGGGCGATGAGGTGTCTGACGAGGGTGAGCAGGGTCTGGACGCCGGAGGCGGAGATCCGGGCGTCGCAGCGCACGATGGGTACCTCCGGGTCCAGGTCGATGGCGGTGCGCACCTCCTCGGGGTCGTAGCGGTGGGAGCCGTCGAACTCGTTGACGGCGATGATGAAGGCGAGTCCGCGTTCCTCGAAGAAGTCGACGGCCGCGAAGCACTCCTCGAGACGGCGGGTGTCGGCGAGGATGACCGCGCCGAGGGCGCCCTCGGACAGTTCGTCCCACATGAACCAGAACCGTTCCTGGCCCGGTGTGCCGAACAGGTAGAGGACGTGGTGCGGGTCGAGGGTGATCCGGCCGAAGTCCATGGCGACGGTCGTCTCGACCTTGTTCTCGATGCCGTCGAGGTTGTCGGTCGCGGCGCTGACGGTGGTGAGCAGCTCCTCCGTGCTGAGCGGCGCGATCTCGCTGACGGCGCCGACGAAGGTCGTCTTGCCGACCCCGAAGCCGCCCGCGACCAGGATCTTCAGGGCGGTGGGGAAGGGGTCGGGGCCGTTGCCGTTGCCGTTGCCGTCGGGAGCGCCGTGGTCACGGTGATCGCCGTACGTGTCGTGATCGTCGCAGTCAGAGCTGTCGTCGTAGTCCATCGAGCACTGCCTCCAGTAGGGCCCGGTCGGTGGGGTTGTTTTGGAACTCGGGGGGCTTGGTGGTCAGCGCCCCGCAGTCGAGGAGGTCCGACAGCAGCACCTTGGTGACCGCTGCCGGCAGCTTCAGATGGGCCGCGATCTCGGCGACCGACACGGGTGCACGGGTCAGCTGGAGCGCGGTCGCGTGTTCGGGGCCGAGATAGCCGAGGGGGGTCGCCCCGGTGGCCATCACCTGGGACATGAGATCGAGGGCGACGCTGGGCTTGGTCCGGCCGTTGCTGACCGTGAAAGGGCGCACCAGCCGTCCGGCCGCGTCGTCGAGCCAGGGCCCGTCGCCGGCCGCCGCCACGCTCAAGGCCCCATCACCGACGGTTCGACGGCGTGCTGCCGGGGCGCGGTCATCAGATACGGCCGGACGCTCTTGACCAGCATCGCCATCTCGTAGCCGAGCACGGCCGCGTCGGCCTCCCGCCCGGCGAGCACCGCGAGACAGGCGCCGGAACCGGCCGTGGCGACGAACAGCAGCGTCGAGTCGAGCTCCACGACGACCTGCCGTACGTCCCCGCCGTCGCCGAACCGGACGCCGGCGCTGCGGCCGAGGGAGTACAGGCCGGAGGCCAGGGCAGCCATGTGGTCGGCGCTGTCGGGGTCGAGGCCGTGGACCGACTTCACGAGCCCGTCGCAGGAGAGCAGCACCGCGCTCGTGGTGTGCGGCACGCGCTGCACGAGGCCGCTCATCAGCCAGTCGAGATCGGATACCTGGCCGGTCGGCGCATCGCTCGCCATGGTGGATCGACTCCTTGGGGTACGAAGGTCTGCGGGAGCGCTGGGGGTGGGGGTGCGGGTGGGGGTGCTCAGAGTGCTCATCCGGCTGGTGCGCTCCCGTCGTGCCGGGCGGTGGACAGGTCGGTACGCGCCTCGGGTATCGGGGACTGCCGCGGCGGTCGTCCGTCGGCGGTGTCCGACAGCAGGGGGGAGGGCGCGTCCATGAAGTCCGCCTCCAGGCTCTGCTGGGCCTCGGCGAGGCCGATGCCCCGCTGGAAGGAGGCCATCAGGCCGGGGTCGTGGCCGGCGGGCTGCTCGGTGTCCTGGCGGGGGGCCGGACCGCCGCGCAGCTGGGGCACGATGTGCTCCTGGGCGCGGCGGCGGGGCAGTTGGGGCTTGCCCATGGTGCCGCGCACCGTGCCGATGCGCGGGGTGGGTGCGACGCCCGCGTGCGCCTCGACGACGGGCCGGTCGCCCGGCCGGATGCCGGGCGCGGCCTCGGCCGGATTGGCCCGTGTCTCCCGGGCCCCGCGCACGGGCAACGGCGCGAGCCGCCGCCCGTTCGGCTGTGGGGCGTCGGACGACTGCGGGGCGTGCTGCGGGTGCGGGATCGGCTCCGCGGGCCGCAGCTGCGGGGGCCTGGCCTCTCCGGCAGGGCCCGCACCGGCCTGCGGTCGCGAGGAGATCAGGGGTACCCCTGAGGCGGGAGTGTGCTGCGTCTGCGAGGCATCCGCTGATCGGCCCGCGCCGGGGCCGCCGGGGTCCCACGCCCCTGACGACCCGGTCGACGAGCCGACGGGCGTCGCCCCGGGCGCCTGCAGCGAGCCCGACGACCATCCCGCGCCGCCGAGGTCCGACACCCCGGCCGGAGCCGGCGACGGTCCCGTGTCGCCGACGCCTTGGACCCGGGACGGAACCGACGGCCGGCCCGCGCCCGGGATGTCCAGTGCCTGCGGGGGCGCGGGCCGGGCGGCCTGGGCCGGTGGGGCCGGCGGCAGCGGCGGGCGGGCCGCGTCGGCCGTGACAGGCGTCGCGGCGAGCGTCGTGGCGGGCGTCGTGGCGGGAACGAGGGGCAGGCCGGCGCCGTCGGTGTCCGGTCCCTGCGGTACGGCTCCGGCGACGCCGGGCGCGGAGCCCAGCAGCGCCTGCGGGACGACGAGGACGGCCTGGACGCCGCCGTAGATGTTGCTCTGCAGCCGGACCCGGATGCCGTGCCGTCGGGCCAGCTGGGAGACGACGAACAGGCCGATCCGCCCGTCGGCGAGCAGCCGGCCGACGTTGACCTGGTCCGGGTCGGCGAGCAGGGCGTTCATCCTGCTCTGCTCCTCGACGGGCAGACCGAGCCCGCGGTCCTCGACCTCCACGGCGAGCCCGGAGGTGACGAGGTTGGCGCGCAGCAGCACCTGGGTGTGCGGGGCGGAGAACACCGTGGCGTTCTCGACGAGTTCGGCGAGCAGGTGGATGACGTCGGCGACGGCGTGGCCGCGCAGCTCTCCGTCGATGGGCGGGACGAGTTTGACCCGCGAGTACTGCTCGACCTCGGCGATGGCGGAGCGCAGCACCTCCGTCATACAGACCGGGTTGCTCCACTGCCGCCGGGAGACGGCCCCGCCGAGGACGGCGAGGTTCTCGGCGTGGCGGCGGATGCGGGTGGCGAGGTGGTCGACGTGGAAGAGGCCCTTGAGCAGGTCGGGGTCCTCGATCTCGTTCTCGAGCTCGTCGAGGATCGAGATCTCGCGGTGCACCAGGGACTGAAGGCGCCGCGCCAGGTTGACGAAGACCTCCAGCTTCTGTTCGCTGCCGGCCTGGCTGGACAGCTGTGCGGCCTGCACGACGGCGGTGACGGCCCCGTCGTGGGCCCGGGCCAGGTCGGCGGCGAGCAGCTCGAAGTCGTCGGCGTCCGCGCCGGGCGGGCCGCCGCGCGACCTGCGCTGGGGCGGGGTCTCACCGCGGCGCAGCGCCTCGACGACGGTGCGCAGGTCGGCCTCGCCGCGTGCGCTGCCCCGACGCAGGGCCGCGACGCGGTCGCTGACCGAGCGGGCGGCGCGGTCCGCGGCCACGGCGGCGATCACGATGCCGACGCCGGTCACCGCGACCGCGCCGGCCAGCACCGCCCACAGGGTGACGCCGGGCCGGACGCCGGTGGAGCGCACGGTGAACAGGACGACCGCGCAGGCGCTGAGCGCGACCGCGGTCGGGGGGAGCACGGCGAGCCGCAGCAGCTGAGGCCGTATGTGTGTCTCGGTCGGCGCTGGTGCGGTGCGGGCGACCGGCCGCCCGTGCCGCCCGCCCTCACGGCGGTCTGCACGTGCGGCGGGTGCGCGGAGGTGAGACATCGGTGTCCTCGTACTGGTCCGTCGAGCCGGGTCGTCGGTCGGGGAGCCGAAGAATTCGGCCCGGTGTCGCCCGACGGCCACTCACAGTAGTCGGCAACGCATCAGGTGCGGTGGGCAGTTGACAAAGTCCCGCAGCGAGCGTCCCGCTCTGGTATGAGGCTTCGCACGGCAGACCGAATACGGCGCGCGATCCGAGGCGCAACGCGGAAAAAGTTCGATCAGACCTGGTCAGAGGTGGTCCAAAAACGGCGTGCGGGTCGGGGAGCCTTTCGCTCCCCGACCCGCACGGCCGCGCGTTCGCGTGTCCCGATCAGCCCGCCGGTATCGCCTCCGGCGCCTCGCCGTCCTCGGTGGCGCCCCTTGAAATATCACTCTCGGTATCGGCTTTGGCCTTGACTGGCGTCTCGGTCGGGAGCGGCCAGCCACCGGCCGGGGCGCGCGCCACACCGCGCCACCACGGCTCGCCCGGAACGGTCTCCGCGGCAGGCTCGAAGGGCTCGCCGGGACGGGGCAGGGCGACGCGCGCGCCGACCGCCCCGGCGGCGGCCAGCGTGCCCTCCCCCGGCTCGGCCCACGCGTGCGTGGCGAGGTTGAAGGTGGCCCAGTGGATGGGCATCATCACCCCGCCGGTCCCGCCCTGGAGGTCGAGGTGGGCGCGCATGCCCTCCTCGGGGGTCATATGGATGTCGGGCCAGAAGTCCGAGTACGCCCCGATCTGGATCATCGTCGCGTCGAACGGGCCGTGATCGGCGCCGATGTCCTTGAAGCCCTCGAAGTAGCCGGTGTCGCCGCTGTGGTAGATCCGGTGCTCCTCGCCGGCGACGACCCAGGAGGCCCACAGGGTGTGCTGGGTGTTGCGCAGACCCCGGCCGCAGAAGTGGCGGGCCGGGGTGGCGGTCAGGGTGAGTCCGCCGACCTTGGTCGCCTCGTGCCAGTCCAGCTCGCGCAGCCGGTCGGCCGAGACCCCCCACTGCTCCAGATGGGCGCCGACGCCGAGCGGCACGGCGAACAGGGTGTCGGTGCCGGCCAGCGCCTTGATCGTGGGCAGGTCCAGGTGGTCGTAGTGGTCGTGCGAGATGACGACGACGTCGACCGGGCCCAGCGCGGCCAGCGGCAACGGCACCGGGTGCAGCCGCTTGGGTCCCGCGAAGGCGAACGGGGAGCAGCGCTCGCCCCAGACGGGGTCGAACAGGACGCGCTGCCCGTCGATCTCCGCGAGCACGCTGGAGTGCCCCATCCAGGTCACCCTGAGGCCCGTGGCGGGCGGCTTGGCGAGGTCGGCGAGGGTGGTGGCATGCACCGGCACGGTGCCCGAGGGGGCACGGCGGGGGCGCTGCTCCTTGTCGAAGAAGACTTTGGCGAAGTCGAGCATCGAGCCCGAGGGGCGGGTCCGCGCCAGGCCGCCGGGGTTCTGGAAGACCCCGTCCTTGAAGTGGGGCGATCTGCGGATGCGCGCCATGCGCTCACCACTCGGATCCGCGCCGAATGCCTCGGGCTGCAGAGCACGGAGCCCGGAGCGCAGGGAACGGAAACCGGACACGGTACCTCCAGGTGGAGTCGCTGAGGCATTCCATTATGGTCGCCCCCTCCGACATCCCGTTGACAGCCCTCGCCCCGCCTTCCGATACTGACCCACTGTTCAGTAGCGATCCCCTGTCGACGATGTCGAGGAGCCCGTATGGCCACCGCCCCCCTGTTGTCCCTGACCTGGACGGACGACGTCACGGGCCGTCGGGGGTTCCTGGTCGTCGACCGGTTGGTGCGCGGGGTGTGCAGCGGTGGTCTGCGGATGCGGGAGGGCTGCACCCTGGAGGAGGTGACCGGCCTCGCGCGCGGGATGAGCCTCAAGGAGGCGCTGCACTACGACCCCGAGGCCCGCTACGTTCCGCTGGGCGGGGCCAAGGGCGGCATCGACTGCGATCCCCGCGACCCGGCGGCGTACGGGCTGCTGGTGCGGTATCTGCGGGCGGTGCGACCGTACGTGGAGAGCTGCTGGACCACCGGCGAGGACCTGGGCCTGACCCAGGACCTGGTGGACCGGGCGGTCGCCGAGGTGGGGCTGGTGTCGTCCGTGCAGGCGGTCCACCCGCTGCTCGACGACGAGAGCGCGGCCCGCGCACGACTGGCGGCCGCCTTCGCCGTGGAGGTCGACGGCATCGGGCTGGACGAGCTGGTCGGCGGCTGCGGGGTCGCCGAGTCGGTGCTGACCGCCCTGGACCGGGCCGGGGCGCCGTACGCGGGGACGCGGGTCGCCCTGCAGGGGCTGGGCACCATGGGCGGGGCCACGGCGCGCTTCCTCACGCGCGCGGGGCTGACGGTCGTGGCCGTCGCCGACGTCAAGGGCACGATCGCCAACCCGGCCGGCCTGGACGTGGAGGCGCTGCTGGCCGCTCGGGACGGCCACGGCACGGTGGACCGCGCGGCACTGCGCCCCGGCGACCGCGAGCTGCCGGGCGACGCCTGGCTGTCGACGCAGGCGGAGGTCCTCGTGCCGGCCGCCGTGTCGTACGCGATCGGGGTCGAGGAGGCGGAGCGGATCGGCGCCCGGTGGATCGCCGAGGCGGCCAACATGCCGGTCCTGCCCGAGGCGGAGGAGCTGCTGCACGCGCGCGGGGTGAGCGTGCTGCCGGACGTCGTCGTCAACTCCGGGACGAACGCCTGGTGGTGGTGGACGCTCTTCGGCGACATCGGCGCGGACCCGCAGGAGGCCTTCGCGTACACGCGCCGCTCGATGCGCACCCTGATGGAGCTGGTGCTGACCCGCGCCGAGGCCGACGGCACGACGCCCCGGGCCGCCGCGCACGCGCTCGCGGCGGAGCGGCTGCCGGTGATCACGGAGCGGTTCGGCCGCTGTCGATGAGGGCATCGGCGCAGGTCGGGGCGGCTGTGTAGGGTGACGGCGTGGCGAGGGTCCGGTTGAGCGTGGCCGAGCGGCGCGAGGAGCTGCTGCGGGCGGCCATCCAGCAGATCGAGGCGCGGGGCGTGGCGGCGGTCAGGATCGCCGACGTCGCCGCGACCCTCGGCGTGAGCAACGCGCTGGTGCTCTACCACTTCTCGACGAAGGAGAAGCTGGTCGCGGACGCGTTCGCCTACGCGGCCGAGGACGACCTGGCGCACCTGCGCAGGCTGCTCGGCCGCCGCACCACGGCACTGCGCCGACTGCGGTCGGCCGTGCGCTGGTACGCGCCCACGGGTCAGGCCAAGGGCTGGCGGCTGTGGATCGAGGGCTGGGCGGTGTCGCTGCGCGAGCCCGCGCTGCGGGAGGTCGCCCGGGACCTCGACAAGGAGTGGAAGGCTGCGCTCGCCGAGGTGATCGCGGAGGGGGTGGCCGCGGGCGAGTTCCGCTGTCCGGACCCGGCCGGCGCCGCCCTGCGTCTGACGGCCCTCCTCGACGGCCTCGCCGTACAGCTGACGTCCTACGCGGGCGCGGTGTCCCACGCCGCCGCGCAGAGTTGGGTCGACGAAGCGCTGGAACGGGAACTCGGCCTGCCCCGCGAGACGTTGAGCGCCCAGAAGCGCTGATCGGCCCGGACCGGGCGCTGGGCGCGGCCTGTCCCCGACCGGGCCGCTGCGCGCCCTGGGTCCCCTGGCCGACTCCGTCGCAGCCTCGGACCGGGGCCGGGGGTCGTGCGGGCCGGACCCGGCTCCGGTCGCGTCCGCCCGGTGCGCGGCCGGCTCAGTCCAGTTCGTACACCGCTGTCACCGTCGCCGCCGCGCGGATCTCACCGGGGGCTACGGGCACGGCGCTCAGGCCGGCGGCGGAGGCGTCCCCGGCCGACGGCGCAGGGCGCCGGTAGGCGGCGGCGTCCTCGCTGAGCGAGACGAGTCGGCCCAGGTCGCGGCCGCTGAGGCGGGCGTACTGCGCGGCCTTGGCATGGGCGTCGTCATACGCGGCCTCGCGGGCGCGCGCCTTGAGCGGGGCGGGGTCGGAGAGGTCGAAGACCACGGAGTCGATCCGGGCCGCGTCGCCGGCGGCGTCGGCGACCGCCTGCAGGACCGCGCCGGTCCCGGCCACCTCGCGCACCTTCACCGAGAAGGACTGCGCGGCCCGGTAGCCCTTCAGCCGGGAGGTGCCGCCCGTGTGGTCGTAGACGGGGTCGAGGGAGACGCTCTCCGTACGGACGTCCCGGTCGGCGACACCCTGGGCGCGGACGGCGGCCAGCAGCGCGGCGGCGGCCTTGTGCTGCGCGTCCAGCGCGGCCTGCGAGGTCTTGCCGGATGCCTCGACGCCGGCGCCGACGACCGCGAGGTCGGGCGGTGCGCTCGCGCTGCCCTCGCCGGTCACCGTCACGGTGGCGGGGACGGGGGCGGCCGATGCGGGGCGGGCCGCCGCCGTCGACACGGTGAGCGTCGGGACGCCCAGGGCGAGCAGGCAGACGAGGGCCACGGCGACGGGCGTACGGGGAAGGCGCATGCGGGACCGGTCCTTCGGGGTGGCAGATCCTTCGAGGCGGCGGACGGAGTGCGAATGCGAGGTGCGAGAGGCGTACGAGTGGGGTCATCCCAGCACTCGTCCCGGGTCCCGCCCGGGTGCCACTCCCGTGCGATCACCTCACCGGTGGAGCGAGCGGCCGGCCGTACGACGTCGACGGCCGACCGCTTCTCCACGCACTCTGTTCTCCACGCGACCGCCTCTTCAGGCGACGGCCGCGATCCGCATCCTGATGTCCTCGGGCGACAGCGTGCCCTTGGCGGTCACGTGGTCGCCGGAGGACTCCCCGCGCAGCCGGCGCCCGATCCACGGCACCAGGTACTCGCGCGCCCAGTGGACGTCGTCGCGCCGTACGTCGAGGGTGCCGCGCGGCGGGAGCGGCGGCCAGGGCTGCTCCGGGTCGGCCGGTACCTCCAGGTCGAGGACCTGCCCGGCACGCAGCGCCACGCGCGTGTGGCCCTCCGGGGAGAGGTGGAGCCGGTCGCCGTCCCAGGCCCTGCGGTCCTGCACGGACCTCAGGGACCACAGGTCGAGCACCGGGCAGCCGTACCGGTCGGCGACGGCGCGCACATGTCCGTTGTAGGTGGCGATCTTGCCGCGCAGATGCTTCAGCACGGGGACGCCGCGGGTGTCGAAGCCGGTGGTCACCATGACCGTGCCGGCTACGGCGGTCAGGGCCGAGATCGCGCGCTCGAAACGCTCGGCGACCTCGTCCGGGTCGGTGCCTGGACGGATGATGTCGTTGCCGCCCGCACAGAAGGAGACCAGGTCCGGGGCGAGTTCCACCGCCCTGGGGAGTTGGTCCTCCATGATCTGGTCGAGCAGCTTTCCGCGGACCGCGAGGTTGGTGTAGTTGAAGTCGCCTTCGGGCTGCCGGTCCGCGAGGAGTACCGCGAACCGGTCGGCCCAACCGACGAACGCCCCGTCGGGGCCGGGGTCGCCGACGCCCTCGGTGAAGCTGTCCCCCACCGCCACGTACGACCCGATCACTGATCTGTTGTCATTCTTCGAATCGTCTGCCACAGCGGTTCATCATTCACCCTTGAATGTGACCTACGCGATCGTAGGAAGGGGTTGACGAACGGTGAGATAAGACACTCTTAAAGAATTTGCCAATCAGGGAATAAGGGACCAGACCCGGAAGTTCTTGATCCGGAAGTGACTCCAGGTGGTGCGGAAGGCGAAGTGCCCGCTCGTGTACGGCTCGGGGTCGGTGTAGTCGAACACCAGCCGCCCGTTGTTCCACCAGCGGACGGCCGAACCGTCGGAGACGATGCGGACATGGTGCGGCTCGTTCGCGGCGAGCAGCGGCTCGGTGTAGTCGTAGATCAGCGGACGCACCCCCGCCTCGCCTACATAGCGGCGCAGCCGGGTCGTGGTGTTGGTGTTGGCGCCGTAGCCGACGTAATACGTCTTGAGATGGTCGTACTCGGCGAGGGCGCCGCCGCGCGGGGTGGCGAAGAGGTCCTGCGGGGAGCGGACGTCGACGGCGTTCCAGAAGTTGTTGAGGTCGGAGACACGGTCGTTGACCCCGCCCGCGGAGACGGGCGTGGCGACGTATTCGAGGACGTACGGCCCGGCGAACGGCCGCTTGAACCAGATCGTCGCACCGGCGGGCACGTCGACCTCCAGGGTCCCGCGGGAGGCGGTGACGGTGCCGCCCTTCTCCAGTTCCACGGCCCACTGGCGCAGCCCGTGCCGGAAGTCGTCGTGCGCCAGGAGACGGCGGTGGCGGGGCGTGGCGTTCGCGGTGGCGGCGGGCGCGAGGGCGGCCAGGGCGGCGCCGGCGGCGAGGGCTCCGAATGCTCTACGCGTGGTCGTCACGTCGGTCTGCTCCTTCGGGGTGGGTGATGGCGGGCCTGGGGACACGGCGGGTCTCGGTGCCGAGGTAGTAGTCGGGGTAGATGGACTGGAGGTAGCCGCGCACGGTCCAGCCCAGGCGGTACGCGGGGTTCTGGGCGAGGGTGTAGACGCGGGTGGCCGTCGGCTCGGTGGAGGTGTACAGGCGCAGGGCGGTGTGGTCGGCGGTCTCGGCGAGGATCTCCTCGCGCCAGTCGCCGAGGAGATCGCCGTAGAAGGGGGTGGCGTTGCGGGCGCCGGAGACCACGCCGGACGGGTCGAAGAGCGTCGCACTGGTCTCGGTCGCCGGGTCCCACTTCTGGACCCGGGTGAAGTCGAGCAGTTCTGACGCCTTGTCACCGTCCCACCAGATACGGAAGTTGACGCTGGGCGTGGTCGTGGAGACCTTGCCGTCCCGGACGTTGAAGACCCCCGCGCCGGGCCGGGTCACGTCGGCGGTGGACGTCCAGTACTCGTAGCCACGGTGGTTCGGGTCGATGTCGGCCGCGTTGCCGCGCCCGGTGTCCAGGTCGGCGTCGCTCACCGGGTCCGCCGGGTGGGAGCCGGTCACCAGGCGCTCGCCGGTGTCGGCGTCGTAGTAGTACCAGGGGAACGCGGACACGATGCCCAACTCCGACTGCTGGATGGCGAAGCCCTCCAGACCGGGCCGGTCGGGGTCGAGGTCGGCGATGTCGAAGCGGTCGCCGTGGATGGCCCGGTCGACGACGTAGCGCAGGGTGCCGTCGCTGTTCACCACGTAGTTGCCGTCGGCGATCTCGTCCTTGCCGTCCCCGTCGACGTCGACGGTACGGATCTGGTGGAAGCTGCTCGCGCCGCTCGTCGGGTCCACGACGTACTTCCAACGCCGGGTCAGGTCGGCGCCGTTGAAGTCCCAGGTCTGGAACAGCACCCGGAACGAGCCTCGCTTGGCGCCGACCCTGGTCACCAACTTGGTGACCAGGCTGGGGTGTTCGCCGTCGAGGTAGGCGATGCCGAAGTGACCGCCGGACGGGCCGTCGGCGACGAAGTCGTCGGGGACGGGCTGCCGGGTGCGCTCGGCGCCGGTCGCTCCGTCGATCACCGACACGAACTGGTCGGCGGGCGAGGCGGCGGTGACCTGGGCGCCGTCGGCGAAGACGGTCCCGGCGGCGGTGTGCGCCAGCACCTCCGCCCGGCCGTCGCCGTCCAGGTCGTAGACGGTGACGTTGTCGTCGTTGCGGTAACCGCCTATGGCGGTGGAACCGCTGATCGCGGCGGGCGCCGGGTCGTTGGCGCCGTTCCCGCCGACCTGGGTGTAGGAGCCGGGGCCGAGATCGACCCGCCACAGCCGCTCGCCGGTGAGCGTGTACGCCTCCAGCAGGTCGGGCCGGTCCCGTGTCCCGGAGAGGCGGCTGACGACGAGCTCGTAGCGCCCGTCGCCGTCGAGGTCGCCCGGCCAGGCGTGCTGCACGGTGTAGCCGTCGGCGGCGGCGAGCGGGATCTCGGCGTAACCGTCGGCGAGGTCGAGCGCGGGCGAACTCGCCTTCCGGGAGCGCCCGTCGACGACCGCTCGCACGGTGTACGTGCCCGTGCCGGCCGTGTCGTCCTGGTAGGTGGTCGACTTCCTGATCGGCTGCCGGTTCAGCCTGCGCCCGTTCTTGTACACGTCGAAGGCGATGGCGTCTCCGTACCTCGCGTACTCGGTGCCGAGGAGCCGCCAGCTGAGGAACGTCCCCTGCCCGGACGGCACGGCGACCAGGCCGCGGTCGAGGTCCTCGACGATCCGACGCGGGACGTCGGCGGCGGCGTGTCCGGCGGGCGCGGAGCAGAGCCCGGCCAGCAAGGCGGCGCAGACGGTGGAGACGGCGACGGTTCTTCGGCGGCGGATGGCGTTCACTGGTGCTCCTTCACGAGCTTTCCGATGAGGGGGATCAGGCGGTCGGCCGCCTTGCGGTGGCCCTGGACGTTCGGGTGGACGGTGTCCTGGAAGTCGCCGTCCGCGGCCGAGAGCCAGTCGGCGGTGTCGACGAACTCCGTGCGCCGGTCGGCGAGTTCGGCGACGACGTCGGCGATGTCCGCGGCGTGCGCCCCGCCGAAGGGGCGCAGCGCGAGGATGCGGGCGTGCGGCGCGGCCGCCCGCAGACGTTCGAGGTAGGCGCGGTAGGCGGTGCGGAACTCGGCCGAGCCGAACGCGGTGTCGTTGGTGCCCTGGTTGACGACGATCACATCGACGTCGCGGTCCGGCCGGGCCGGGGAGCCCGCGTAGTTCCAGGCGTACGCGTCACCGGCGGCCGGCACTCCCCCGTTGCCGGTCCGGATCACGCCCTGGCGGCCGAAACCGACCTGGGTGAGCGAGGCGTGCAGGGCGTCGGCGACCAGGGTGGGGTAGGCGGCCGTCCCGTCGGCGCAGTCGGAGGTGTTGACCGCGCAGAGCGCCAGTACGCCCTGGGTGACGGAGTCGCCGTAGAAGACCGACTCCGGGGCCCTCAGGGCACGTTGCTCCAGCAGGCGGCCTCGGATTCCGGTCAGCGCGACGCCCGACTCCAGCGGCGGCGTCCACCGGTTCACCCGTGCGGAGACGTCCTTCACGGACAGCTCGGCCGTGTGCGGGCCCCGCCCGGTCGCCGTGATCCGGAGGTCGCCGCGGTCGACGGCGTACAGCCGCTTGGGCCCGCCGTCGACGGAGACGTAGATCTGCGCGGGCACGGTGACCGACGAGACGTCGAACAGGGCCTGGACGGCGCTCCCGACGAACCGGAACCGCAGCCGCGAACCGGAGTTGACGGTGACGGCGGCCTCGGCGGTACGCCCCCAGTGGCCCTCGTAGACGAGCCGCCGGTCGTCGGGGCGGACGACGCTCGCGACACCAGCACCGGCACCGGCACCGGCACCAGCACCAGCACCGACGGCCGAGGTGCACGCGGACGCGGGCGGAGCGGCCCCGGCCACCAGAAGCGCCACGACCGCCGCGGTCGCGGCGCACTTGACGACGGCGGTGCAGCGGTGGACGACGCCGGACACGGGACCTCCGAAGAGCGATGGAAAGCGCTTGCTCCCTGACGGAGATCACTGTGTCCCCACTCTGGCCCGGCTGTCGACAGGGCGAAAAGGGATGCCATGCGGCTGCCATAGACACGCCACACGGCGGCAATGAAACGATCAAGAAAACGACGCCGACACGCCGAAGGCCGGACCCGGGGATCGGGGTCCGGCCTTCGACTGCGTGTCAGGCGGTGGGTCGTCCGCGGGTGCTAGACGGAGACTCCGTGCGAGCGGAGGTAGGCGATCGGGTCCACGTCCGAGCCGTAGTCCGGCGTGGTGCGGATCTCGAAGTGCAGGTGCGGGCCGGTCACGTTGCCGGTCGCGCCGGAGAGGCCGACCTGCTGACCCAGGGTCACGGTCTGGCCGGCCGAGACCGACAGCTGGGACAGGTGGGCGTACTGGGCGTAGTAGCCGTCGGCGAGCTTGATGACGACCTGGTTGCCGTACGCGCCGCCCCAGCCCGCGGAGACGACGGTGCCCGCGCCCACGGCCTTGAGGGAGGTGCCGGTCGGCACGACGAAGTCGACACCGGTGTGGTAGCCGCTGGACCACATGCTGCCGGCCACGTGGTACGCGGTGCCGACGGAGGCGCCGGCCACGGGGAGCTGGTAACCGCTGGAGGCGCCGGTGCTGCTCTCGGCGGCCTGCGTGGTCGTCTTCGAGGACGAGGCAGAGGACGAGGTGGAGGACTTCGAGTCGGATGCCTTCGAGTCGGAGGACTTCGCCGACTTCGAGGACTTCGAGGACGAGCTCCCCGAAGAGGAGGCCGAGGAGGACGAACCGGACGACCCGGTGGTGCCGGTCGCGGCCTGCTTGCCGATCGACAGCTTGAGGCCGGGGTGGATCAGCGAGGGGTTGTCGCCGACGGCCGCACGGTTGTCCTGGTACAGCTTCTGCCAGCCGCCGCTGACGTCCTGGTCGTCCGCGATCTTCGAGAGGTAGTCCCCGGACCGCACGGTGTAGGTCTTCGCGGCGGCGGTCTTCCGGGTCACCGGAGCGGCCTGCACGGCGCTTTCCGAAACCGTCTGCGCGACCGACTGGGACGCGGCCTGCGAAACGGACTGGGAAACGGACTGAGCGGGGGCCGCATGGGCGCCGGCGGCACCCATGAGCGGAAGGGCGAGCGCTGCGCCGCCGGTTCCGGCGACGGCTATCGAACGAGTGAAGCGCTGGGTCTTCGGACGGCGGTGCTTACCCTTCGCGGGCATGGCGAATTCCTCTCCGGCGCCTGCGAGGTGAGCTGTCGGGTGCGAGCTGGAGATGCCCGGCCGCGCCGAGGCGCGGCTTTACCCCAAGCCTGTTCCGGGACCGGAACAGGCGGTTGTGCCTGTGGGTCCCCCGCTCCTGCCGTGGACGGGTGGGTGTGCGGACTCCGGGCGGCGGCAGGATTAGGCATCCGTCCGGATTGGTGTGGAACGTAAGCGACCCAGACGCACGGGGACAAGCAGAGGTTGCACGGTTAATGCATTTCTCTTGATCTGCTGTGAGAATTCCCGGTCACGCTCCGTGAATCCAAACACCCGCCATTCGCCGAATACCCTTGAAAAGCGCATGAATTACGTGAACATGACGTACGACGCACGGTCACGGATATGACGCTGCTCACGTGACAGCCCTCCAGGATCCTTTATTCCAGAGCGAGTTGGAATTAAGGATCCAATTCGGACAGAAAGCTCAGATGCGACGGAGCCGGATAACCGTCGCATCAAGGTCGCCCTTCAGTTCGGTGCGCAGCCCGTGATGCAGCAGCACCGCACCCCGGTGAACTTCGCCCGTTTCACGGCATTCATACGACTGTGTCGGGTCGAGTCCGCGCAGCCGGAGCGCCGGCACGGGCTCCCCGAACCGCTGGGCCTGGAGCCAGGCGAGGACGACGCTCTCGTCTCCGCGCACGTACTGGACGGCGCTCAGACCGCCCGCCGGGGGACGCAGCCGGTAGAGGTCGCCGTGCTGCACAAGAGGCCGGATCTCCTTGTAGAGGTCCACCCACTCCCGCGCCTCGGCGAGCTCCCCCTCGCTCCACTCCGAGAGATCGCCGCCGACGCCGAGCACACCGGCCATGGCGCTGACGAACCGGAAGCGCAGCGAGCTCACCCGGCCGTTGAGCTGGGTGTTGGGACTGTCGGTGACCCACGCGGCCATGACCCGGGCGGGGTGGATCTGGCTGAAGCCGTGCTGGATGTCGAGCCGGTCGAGCGGGTCGGTGTTGTCGGAGGTCCACACCTGGTCGGTACGGCCCATGATCCCGAGGTCGATACGTCCGCCGCCGCCCGAGCAGGACTCGAAGGCGACGCCCGGGTGGGCGGCCCGCAGTCGGTCCAGGAGGCCGTACAGGGCTCGCACATGGTCGACCCAGAGACGCTGCGGGTAGGGGTCGTCCGGCCAGCCCGCGTCGGTGAAGCAGCGGTTGAAGTCCCACTTGACGTAGTCGACGGGTGCGCTGGAGAGAAGCCCGTGGAGCTGCTCCCAGAGATACTCCTGGACGTCCTCACGCGCGAGGTTGAGTACGAGCTGATTGCGGAACTCCGTCCGCTTTCGTCCCGGTTGGAACTGCACCCAGTCGGGGTGGGCCCGGTACAGCTCGCTGTCGGGGTTGACCATCTCGGGCTCGACCCAGATGCCGAACTGCATGCCGAGGGCGTGCACGTAGTCCGCGAGGGGCTTCAGGCCGTTCGGGAAGCGGTCGGGGTTGGGCCGCCAGTCGCCGAGCCCGGCGTGGTCGCCGGTGCGCTTGCCGAACCAGCCGTCGTCGACGACGAACAGCTCGACGCCGATCGCCGCGGCGCGCCGGGCCAGGGTCGCCTGCTGTTCCTCGGAGATGTCGAAGTAGGTGGCCTCCCAGGAGTTGAACAGCACCGGCCGGTCCTGCTCGGCGTCCGGGACGACGTACGCGCGCTGGTAGGCGTGCCAGGCGCGGCTCGCGCCGCCGAAGCCCGCGTCGCTCCACAGGCCGGCGAAGACGGGTGTGGTGAAGGACTCGCCGTTCTCCAACCGCAGCAGGCCCGAGTCGTCGTACCCGGCGCCGCCGGTGATCTGCACGCGCGCGTCGGGGAGTTGCGCGACGGCGATCCGCCAGGAGCCCGACCAGCCGAGGGCGCAGCCGTAGACCTCGCCGCGCTCCTCGGTCGCGTCGGTGTCCAGGGCGACCCAGGGCAGGTGCTGGTGGCCGGTGTGGCCGCGGCGGCTGCCGATGACCTTCTCACCGTAGGTGAGGGGGGAGCGCGTGAGCCGCGACTCGGCGGCCCAGCGGCCGTGCAGCTGCGACAGCCGCCAGTCCTCGCGCTCGGGCAGGGTCCAGACGGCGGAGTCGGCGCGCAGCAGCTCCTGCGGCCGCTCGCCGTCGTTGCGCAGGGTCGTCCAGCGCTCGACGACGTCGCCGCGCATCCGGTAGTGCAGGGTGACGGTGAGCCCGGCGTCCCGGAAGCGCAGCCTGAGCTCGTCGCCGTCGCTCTCGTGGGCCTCGAAGGTCCACTCGGTGCCGCGTCGCTCGTCGGTGCGCACGGACAGGGCGGGCCGCACGAAGCGGGGGCCGCCCTCGACCGGGTACTCCTCGCGGCCGTCGAGCGGGGACTCGAAGGACGCCCCGCGCTCCGACGGCGGCAGCTGGGCGAGCGCCTCGGCGTCCGCGAGCGCGATGCCCGGACCCCAGTGCAGGTGGATCAGCTCATCGGCCTCGGTGAGATGGAGGGCGTAGCTGCTCGTCGGCCCCGAAAGGAGCCAGGTACGGCCGTTGTCGGCGATCTCGGGCATCAAACCCCCACTAATTCGAACAGGTGCGATCAAGCACCAACATCATCGATTGCGGTCGGCCCCTCGGGCAACTCTCGACCGCCGAGTCCCCGGACAAGTCTTCACCTGGGCGGACGTCCGGCCGGCGGGCCTGTGGACAACCCGTTGCCCGGGGAATCCATGTCGTATCGTCCTAGGAGGTGTCCCGTCGGCCACCACGAGCCGCGCCGACGGAGACCGACAGGAAGGGGCACCCGTGACGCAGCAGATCCCGTCGACCGAGCCCGAGCTGGCAGGCGTGCGCAACTTCCGGGACGTGGGCGGTCTGCCGACCGTCGACGGCCGGCGCGTGCGACACGGCGTGCTGTTCCGCAGCGGCCACCTCGCGCACGCGACCGACGAGGACGCCGCGTTCCTCTCCGACCTGGGCCTGCACACGATCTTCGACTTCCGCAACGCCGCGGACCAGAAGCTGGAGGGCCCGGACGTCGAGCTGCCGGGCGTGCGCAATGTGAACCTGCCGCTGTCGGACCCGGCGGACGGCTCCGAGTTCTGGAAGATGGTCCGGGACGGCCACCTCGACCAGCTGCGCGAGATCCTCGGCGACGGCAAGGCCGCGGGCCGGATGATCGCCTCCTACCGCCGTATCGTCCAGGACCGCACGGCCGAGCACGCGCGCGTGCTGCACTCGCTCGCCGAGGACAGCGTCCCGGCCCTGATGCACTGCGCGGCGGGCAAGGACCGCGCGGGTCTGTCCATCGCGGTGACACTGCTCGCCCTGGGCGTGGAGCGCGAGGCGATCGTCGCCGACTACCTGGAGTCCAACGCCAAGCACCGCCGCTACAAGGTGCGGCGCAGCTCCGGCTCGGACGAGGCCTACTCCCCCGAGGTCATGGAACTGCTCAGCCCCCTCTTCGACGCCCGCGCGGAGTACCTCACGGCGGCGTTCGAGACCATGGAGGAGACCTGGGGCAGTGTCGACGCCTACCTGGAGCAGGGCCTCGGGCTCGCCCCCGAGACCCGCGAGCGGCTGCGGGAGCGACTGCTCGACTGAGCCGGCCCGCCGGCCGACCGACCTGTCGGTCTACTGGTCGGCCTACTGGTTGGCACCCGCCTCGAACAGCAGCCAGAGGAACGCCGCGAAGGCGTGTCCGACCGCGATGTAGATGATCAGCCGGATCCAGATGCCGCGCGGGATCTTCTCCTCGAGGTTGCTCATGACGTCACTCCGTCCTAGAGGGGTCGGGCCCCAGGCACAGCGTGGCCGTGGGGCTCTGCAGCAGGGTGTGCACGAAGAGGAGCTCGACCCCGTCGGCGTCCTGCGCGGCGAGGCGGTGCGGGGTCAGCGAGTCGAAGTGCGCGCTGTCCCCGGGCTCCAGCAGGTCGGTGGTGTCGCCGAGGCGCAGCCGCAGCCGCCCGCGCAGGACGTGCAGCCACTCCTCCCCGGGATGCACGCGCACGATGTCGCCCTGGGAGCCGTACGGGACGTGGACGCGCAGGGCCTGCATCCCGCGCCCGGAGGCGCCGGCCTGCCAGTACGTCCAGCCGCCCGCGTGGGTCGGCTCCATGTCGGCGGCGCGCACGATTGCGTCCCGGTCGGCGACCGTCTCGCCGAGCAGCTCCGAGACGGTCGTACCGTAGATACGGGCGAGCGCGAGCAGCATCGGCAGCGAGGGCTGCCGCTGCCCGGTCTCCAGCCGGGAGAGGTGGGCGGGCGACAGCCCGGCGACGGCGGCCGCGGCCTCCAGGGTGAGGGCGGCCCGGCGGCGCAGGGCGCGCAACTGGGGGGCGACGACGGGAAGAGCCTCGACCGGCGGGGCCTGCTGGGCCTGCGGGGTCGAGGGCTCGGTCCCGGACTCGGACGAGCTCATGCCCCCATTCCACGCCCGACTTGCCTCTGGGGCAAATTTCTTGCCCCAGAGGCAAAAAACCCGGGCCGGGCCGAGGACCGGCGGATTCAGCGGTTGGCGACCGCCTGCTTGACCAGCGTCTTGCTGAAGTCCCACATCAGGCCGCCGCCGCTGTGCGCGTCGTCCATCACGGCCGTGAAGGCGTCGACGAACCGGTCCACCTCCCGCTCGCCGATGATCAGCGGCGGGATCAGCTTGATCACCTCCAGGTGGTCGCCGGAGACCTGGGTGAGGATCCGGTGCCGTTGCAGCAGCGGGACGACCACCATCTGCGCGAACAGTCCCTTGCGCGCCGCCTGAAGCATGGTCCAGCGGCTGCGCAGCTTCAGCGACCCGGGCCTGCCGAACTCGATGCCGATCATCAGGCCCCGGCCGCGGACGTCGGCCAGCAGCTCGTACTTGTCGATCAGGGCGGCGAGCCGGGACTTGAGCAGTTCGCCGGTGGCGCGGGCGTTCGCGACGATCTGCTCGTTCTCCATGACGGACAGCACGGCGAGCCCCGCCGCCATGGCCTGGGCGTTGGAGCCGAAGCTCGCCGAGTGCACCAGCACCCGGTCCATCGACGAGTAGACCTTCTTGAAGATCCAGTCCTTGCCGAGGGTGGCCCCGACCGGCACATAACCGCCGGACAGCGCCTTGGCCACGCACACCAGGTCCGGTTCGACGCCGTCCTCGTGCTGGTAGGCGTAGAAGTCACCGGTGCGGCCGAGCCCGGTCTGGACCTCGTCGACGACGAGCAGCGCCTTGTGCCGGTGCAGCAGTTCCTGCGCGGCCCGCAGATAGCCGGGCGGCGCCTCCAGCACTCCCTTGCCCTGGATCGGCTCGACGATCAGGGCGGCGACGTCCCCCTTCTTCAACTCCCGGGCCAGGGCGTCGAGATCGCCGAGGGGGACGGCCGTGTCGGGCAGCAGGGGCGCGAATCCGTCCCGGAAGCCGGACTCGCCGTTGACCGACAGCGAGCCCGTGGTGAGCCCGTGGAAGGCGTGGTCGCAGTACAGGACCCTCGGTCTGCCGGTGGCGTACCGGGCGAACTTCAGCGCGGTCTCCACGGCCTCGGTGCCGCTGTTGCCGAAGAACACCCGGTCGAGGTGCGGGCTGTGCGCGAGCAGCTTCTCGGCCAGCAGCCCGGGCAGCGGCTGGCAGTCGAAGCGGGTGAGGTCGGCGAGAGAGGCGTCGAGGACGTCGTGCAGCGCCTTGCGGACCACGGGGTGGTGGCGGCCCAGGCCCATCACCCCGAACCCGGCGAGCATGTCCAGGTAGTCGTCGCCGTCCGCGTCCCAGAAGTAGGCGCCCTCGCCGCGTTCGTAGACCTTGTCGAAGCCGATGGTGTGCAGCATGCGCGGCAGTTGGTGGTTCAGGTACCTGCCGTGCAGTTCGTAGCGCTCGGCTCCGCGCTCGGCGAGGAGGGCGCCGAGGTCGAACTCCGTGGTCATTCCGCTTTCTCCTTGACGTCCTTGACGGCCAGGCTCGCGCCGATCCGGCCGGCGATCTCGACGGGCGTGAGACCGATGTCGGCGAGCACCTCGGCGCGCTTGGCGTGCGCGAGGAACTGCTCCGGGATCCCGAACCGCCGTACGGGCACGTCGACTTCGGCGTCGCCCAGGGCCAGCGCGACCGCCGATCCGACGCCGGCGGCACGGCTGTTGTCCTCGACCACGGCCACCAGGGTGTGCTCGGCGGCGAGGCCGGGCAGGGCAGGGTCGACGGGTTTGACCCACCGGGGGTCGACCACCGTGCAGCCGACGCCCCGGGCGGCCAGCAGCTCGGCGGCCTGCAGACACACCGGCGCCATCACGCCGACGGCCACCAGGAGCACGTCCGCCCGCTCTCCCCGGTGCAGCACGTCCATGCCGCCGACCCGGCCGACGGCCGGCACCTCCGGTCCGACCGACTCCTTCGGGAAGCGGACCAGGGTCGGCGCGTCGTCCACCGCGACCGCCTCCCGCAGTTGGGCGCGCAGCTGCTCGGCGTCGCGTGGGGCGGCGATCCTGAGCCCCGGCACGACCTGGAGGACGGACATGTCCCACATGCCGTTGTGGGACGCGCCGTCGACGCCGGTGACCCCGGCCCGGTCCAGCACGAACGTGACCCCGCAGCGGTGCAGGGCCACGTCCATCAGCAGCTGGTCGAAGGCGCGGTTGAGGAACGTGGCGTAGACGGCGACGACCGGGTGCAGGCCGCCGGTCGCCAGTCCCGCCGCGCTGACGGCCGCGTGCTGCTCGGCTATGCCGACGTCCCACACGCGGTCCGGGAAGCGTTCGGCGAACCCTGCGAGCCCCACCGGGTGCAGCATCGCCGCGGTGATCGCCACGACGTCGTCGCGTTCCTCGCCGATCGCCACGATCTCGTCGCCGAAGACGGACGTCCAGGACGGTCCGCCGGCCGGGGTGAGCGGCGCGCAGGTGAGGGGGTCCATCGCGCCGACGGTGTGGAAGTGGTCCTCCTCGTGCGCGAGAGCGGGCTCGTAGCCGCGCCCCTTCTCGGTCAGGCAGTGCACCAGCACCGGCCCGTGGAAGCGCTTGGCCCGGCGCAGCGCGGACTCCACGGCCTTGACGTCGTGTCCGTCGATCGGACCGACGTACTTCAGGCCGAGGTCCTCGAACATGCCCTGCGGGGCGAACGCGTCCTTGAAGCCCTTCTTCGCCCCGTGCAGGGATTCGTACACGGTGTGACCGACGACCGGGGTGCGCAGCAGTACGTCCTTCCCCCAGGCCAGCACCTTCTCGTAGCCGTCGGTCGTGCGCAGGGTGGCCAGGTGGTTGGCGAGCCCGCCGATGGTCGGCGCGTAGGAGCGCTCGTTGTCGTTGACGACGATGATCAGCGGCCGGTCCTTGGCGGCCGCGATGTTGTTCAGCGCCTCCCAGGCCATGCCGCCGGTCAGCGCGCCGTCGCCGATGACGGCGACCACATGGCCCTTCTCGCCCAGCACCTGGCGGGCCTTGGCGAGGCCGTCGGCCCAGCCGAGCGCGGTGGAGGCGTGGCTGTTCTCGATGACGTCGTGCTCGGACTCCTCGCGGGAGGGGTAGCCGGACAGGCCGCCCTTGCCGCGCAGCTTGGAGAAGTCCTGACGTCCCGTCAGAAGCTTGTGCACATAGCTCTGGTGGCCGGTGTCCCACAGGATGCGGTCGACGGGCGACTCGAAGACCCGGTGGAGGGCGATGCTCAGTTCCACCACGCCCAGGTTGGGCCCCAGATGCCCGCCGGTCCTGGCGACCGCGTGCACCAGGAACTCCCTTATCTCTTCGGACAGTTCGCCGAGCTCCGGCTCGGACAGCGCCTTCAGGTCGCGTGGTTGCCGGATGTTCTCCAGGATCGTCACGTCGGGCCCCCTTAGGTCCGTGCTGTTCAACTCACGGTGACGGCCGGCTCCCCCGCCGCGACGCCGTCCTGCTCCATCTGCTCGGCGATCTTCATCGCCTCCTCGACCAGGGTCTCCACGATCTTCGACTCCGGGACGGTCTTGACGACCTCGCCCTTCACGAAGATCTGCCCCTTGCCGTTGCCGGAGGCGACCCCCAGATCCGCCTCGCGCGCCTCGCCGGGGCCGTTGACCACACACCCCATGACGGCGACCCGCAACGGGACCTCCATGCCTTCCAGGCCGGCCGTGACCTCGTCGGCCAGCTTGTAGACGTCCACCTGGGCCCGCCCGCACGACGGACAGGAGACGATCTCCAGCCGCCGTTCCTTGAGGTTCAGGGACTGCAGGATCTGGATGCCGACCTTGACCTCCTCGGCCGGCGGTGCGGACAGCGACACCCGGATCGTGTCCCCGATGCCCTGCGAGAGCAGCGCGCCGAAGGCCACCGCCGACTTGATCGTGCCCTGGAACGCGGGGCCGGCCTCCGTGACGCCCAGGTGCAGCGGGTAGTCGCACTGGGCGGCGAGCTGTCGGTAGGCCTCGATCATCACGACCGGGTCGTTGTGCTTGACGGAGATCTTGATGTCGCGAAAGCCGTGCTCCTCGAAGAGCGACGCCTCCCACAGCGCGCTCTCCACCAGGGCTTCCGGCGTCGCCCTGCCGTACTTCTGCAGCAGCCGCCGGTCCAGCGAGCCCGCGTTCACCCCGATCCGGATCGGGGTGCCGCGGTCCTTCGCGGCACGGGCGATCTCCCGCACCTTGTCGTCGAACTGCTTGATGTTGCCCGGATTCACGCGGACGGCCGCGCAGCCCGCCTCGATCGCCGCGAACACGTACTTGGGCTGGAAGTGGATGTCGGCGATCACCGGGATCTGCGACTTGCGGGCGATGGTCGCGAGGGCGTCCGCGTCGTCCTGGGTGGGACAGGCGACGCGGACGATCTGGCAGCCGGCGGCGGTGAGTTCCGCGATCTGCTGCAGGGTGGCGCCGATGTCCGACGTACGCGTCGTCGTCATCGACTGCACCGACACCGGGGCCCCGCCCCCGACCGCCACCCGACCGACCTGGATGCGCCGCGACTCACGTCGCGACGCCACCGGCCGCAGCGGCATCCCGGGGACGCCCAGGGAGACTGCGGTCACGGCCGTCACTCCCGGTTTCCGTTGACGGTCTCCCGCAGGGCCCGCAGGGACTCCTTGAGGGAGCCCATGGTGGCGAGGACGGCGGTGGGCTCGTAGCCGCAGTGCGCCATGCAGTTGGCGCAGCGCGGGTCCTTGCCGCGGCCGTACTTGTCCCAGTCGGTCTCCTCGATCAGCTCCCGGTACGTCGGCACGTACCCGTCGCTCATCAGGTAGCAGGGCCGCTGCCAGCCGAAGAGCGAGTAGTTCGGGATCGCCCACGCGGTGCACGGGAAGTCGACCTTGCCCTCCAGGAAGTCCAGGAAGAGCGGGGAGTGGTTGAGCCGCCACTTGCTGCGGTTGCCGCCCGCGAAGGCCTTCTTGAACAGCTCGCGGGTCTGCTCCACGCCCAGGAAGTGCTCCTGGTCGGGCGCCTTCTCGTAGGCGTAGGCGGGCGAGATCATCATCTCGTCGACCTTGAGGTCGTCGTTGAGGAAGTTGAGCACCTCGATGATGGTCTGCGGGGTGTCGGTGTTGAAGAAGGTCGAGTTGGTGGTCACCCGGAAGCCGCGCTGCTTGGCCTCCTTGATCGCCGCCACGGCCTCGTCGAACACGCCCTCCTTGGCCACCGACTCGTCGTGCCGCTCGCGCAGCCCGTCGATGTGCACGGCGAAGGCGAAGTAGGGGGACGGCGTGAACTTCTCCATCTTCTTGCGCAGCAGCATGGCGTTGGTGCAGAGGAAGACGTACTTCCTCTTCGCCACCAGCTGCCGGACGATCTCGTCGATCTGAGGGTGCATCAGGGGCTCACCGCCCGCGATGGACACCATCGGCGCACCGGACTCCAGCACCGCGCCCACGGCCTGGGCGACCGGCATGCGCTGCTTGAGCACCCCGGCCGGGTGCTGGATCTTGCCGCAGCCCTCGCACTTGAGGTTGCAGGCGAAGAGGGGTTCCAGCTCGACGATGAGCGGGAACTTGTCCCTCTTGCGGAGCTTCTGTTCGGCCAGGTATGTAGCGACCTTGATGGACTGGCGCAGCGGCATGGCCATGTGGCTCACCTCCGGGGGAGCAGAACATTACGGTGCCATTCGAAAAAAGCAGGTAGGACGGAACGAAGAACACGGAAAGCCGATATTCCACCGCGCACCGTGCCGATCCGGACGAGTTCATGTTCTGGAGCGTCCACGACCACCCGGACGGCCGCAACCGGGCGCAGTTCGGTGCGCACGGCGCTCAGGAGCGTGGCCGCCGACTCCATGTCGACCGCGATCGCGCCGGTCGCGAGCAGGTCCGCCCGCTCGGCGCCGCGCACGACGTGGTCGGAGCCGGTGAGGGGCCCGGTGTGGACGGTCCGTCCGGGCAGGGTGCGCACGAGCTCCTTGACGAGCAGTTCGGTGCCGACGCAGGGGACACTGCCGCGCGGGTCGCGGGTCTCCTCGGCGACGACCAGGTCGCCGGGGTGCATACCGGGGGCGAGCCCGGCGCAGAACCCGGTGGCCAGCACGGCCGCGCCGGCCAGCACCGGGTCGGTCAGGACTGCGGTGACGGAGCGCTCCGCCGCCCTCGGTCCCATGCCCGTCCGCAGGACGGTGACCGGCCCGTCCGCCCCGCTCCGGTCGCCCATGCGCAGGGCGAGCTGCTCGATGCCGAGCGCGCAGGCGATCAGCAGCGGGGCCGGGACGGGCTGTGTGCTCATCAGCTCCCCTTGGCCTCGGCGGACGCCGCGTGCGATGCGAGCTTCTTGCTGAACGGCTCCCCGTGCACGTACCGGCCGAGCGCGGTCAGCGGGAAGACCTGCCGGTAGAGGTGGTAGTTGATCGAGAAGTCCCACGGGAAGCCGGTGCCGGTGAAGTAGGGCTCGTCCCAGGAGCCGTCCTCCCGCTGGGTCTGCGCCAGCCATGCGATGCCCCGCTCGACGGTCTTGGAGTCCTGCTCCCCGGCCGCCAGCAGCGCCATGAGCGCCCATGCCGTCTGGGATGCCGTCGAGGCGCCGCGGGCGCTGAAGCGGGCGCCGTCCTGGTAGGAGCGCAGGTCCTCGCCCCAGCCGCCGTCGTCGTTCTGCACCCGCTCCAGCCAGCCGACCGCCGCCCTGATCGCGGGGTGCCGGGCGGGCAGGCCGGCCGCGACGAGGGCCGGCACCACCGAGCCGGTGCCGTAGACGTAGTTGACGCCCCAGCGCCCGAACCACGAGCCGTCCGGCTCCTGTTCGGCCAGCAGCCACTCGATGCCGCGCCGGGTGCGCGGGTCGTGCGAGAGCCCCTCGACGGCCAGCATCTCCACCACATGGGCCGTCACGTCGGCGGACGGCGGGTCGATGACCTCGCCGAAGTCGCAGAACGGCAGCCGGTTGGGGAACGGGCTGGTGTTGTCGACGTCGAAGGCGCCCCACGCGCCGTTCCTGGACTGCATCCCGAGGTTCCAGCGCACCCCGCGCGCGATGGCCCGCTCCATCCGCTCCGGATCGTGGTGCTCGACCCGGCGCAGGGCGAGCACCACCTCGGCGGTGTCGTCGATGTCGGGGTAGTTGTCGTTGTGGAACTCGAACGCCCAGCCGCCGGGCGGCAGTCCGGGCCGGCGCACCGACCAGTCGCCGGGGCGCACCACCTGCTCACCGAGCATCCAGTCGGCGGCCTTGACCAGTTGCGGATGGTCGGCGGGGAGCCCTGCGTCGGCGAGCGCGATGGTCGCCAGGCAGGTGTCCCACACCGGCGACTGGCAGGCCTCGATCATCCGGGCGCCGTCCTCGCGCCATACGGCGTACCGGTCGAGGGACTCCAGCCCGGCCCGCATGACCGGGTGCTGAAGGTCGTAACCGAGCAGATGCAGGGCGATCACCGAGTACACGGCGGGCGGCTGGATCCCGCCCCAGCAGCCGTCGTTCTCCTGGCGCTCGATGATCCAGCGGGCGGCGGAGTTCAGGGCCGCCCTGCGCAGCCGGCGCACCGCGACCGAACGGTAGCCGCGCACCACCTTGTCGAGCCGCTGGAAGAGCCCGTCCCAACTGTTCACCGGCGCAAGGGGCTTGGGCGGATTGGGGTTCGCGGGGTCGGTGTGCAGCTCGTCGAGCGGGAACGGCGCCGGGCGCACCGGGCGCTTCGCCGACACGACGGTGAGCGGCACGATCGTCTGGCGCGCCCAGCAGCCGAAGTTGTAGATGCTGAGCGGGAACCACCTGGGGAAGTACAGAAGTTCCGGGGGAAGTTCGGGCAGGTCCTCCCACTTCCACCAGCCGAACAGGGCCAGCCAGATCCGGGTGAAGACCCGGGCGCCGGCGATGCCTCCCTGGTCGCGGATCCAGGCGGCGGCCTTGTGCATATGGGGTGCGTCGGGGGAGTCGCCGTCCAGGCGGAGGGCGACATACGCCTCGATGGTGGCGGAGAGGTCGGGCGGGCCGCCGTAGAAGGTGGCCCAGGTGCCGTCCTCGCGCTGCTCGCCGCGGACGAAGAGGGCGGTGGCCCGGGTGGTCGCCTCGTCCCGGATGCCCAGGAACTGGCGGAGCAGCAGGTCCTCGGCGTCCATGGTGACGTTCGTCTCGAGGTCGCCCTTCCACCAGCCCTCGGCGTCCTGTCGGGCGAGGAGGAAGTCGGTGGCGCGTTGCATGGCGCGGGCGGCGGCTTCTTGTACCCCGACCGCCACGGGGATGGTGATGTCGGTTTCGCTGGCCGCGGCAGCGCGGGGCGGCAGTGCCCCGGTGCTTCCGTCGGTCGTCGCTGTCATGGCTTCCCCTTCGTGCAGTGTGCATGTCGTTGCGTCTGCTGTGGGTCCGCCGTCGGCCGGTGCTGTCTCTCCTCGCACACCGGCCGGCGACTACGCGAGGGCTATTCGACCGATAGTGATCATCTCTTTCGTACGACGACGAAGTCGGCGAGCGCCGTGAACCGGTCCCGCACCTGCTCGGGCATGTCGACGGCGTTCAGGGCGTCGATGGCGACGGTGTGCTGACGGCGTGCCTCCTCGGCGGTCCACTCACGGCCGCCCGCCTCCTCGATCAGCGCGGCGCGGGCCGCGAACTCCTCCTCGGAGAAGGTCTCGAAGTCGCTGCTCTTGGCGTCCGCGGCGAGCATCTCGCCGAGCCGCTCGGAGGCGGAGCCGCCCGCCGCGAGCGCGGCCACCACGGGCAGGGACTTCTTGCGCTGGCGCAGGTCGCTCCAGGTCTGCTTGCCGGTGGCGACCGGGTCGCCCCAGATGCCGAGGAGGTCGTCGACGGCCTGGAAGGCCAGGCCGAGGTGGTAGCCGTACTTCTCCAGCGTGTCGGCGGTGCGCTCGTCCGCGCCGCCGAGCACGGCGCCGATGGAGCTGGCGCAGGCCAGCAGGGCGCCGGTCTTGTTGCCCTCCATCTCCAGGCACTCCTCGACGCTCACGCGGTCGCGGTGCTCGTAGGAGATGTCCTGGGCCTGGCCGTCGATCAGGGCGCGGGTGGCCGTGGTCAGACGCCGGGTCGCGCGGCCCGCCTCCACCGTGCCGAGTTCGAGGAGGATCTCGTTGGCGAGGGCGAACAGGGCGTCGCCGACCAGGATGGCCTGGGCGGGGCCGTGCACCTTCCAGACGGTGTCGCGGTGCCGGCGCTGCTCGTCGCCGTCCATCAGGTCGTCGTGCAGGAGCGAGAAGTTGTGCACCAGTTCCACGGCGACCGCGCCGGGGATGCCGACCTCGGGAGCGGCCCCGGTGACCTCGGCGGAGAGCACGGCGAGCGCCGGGCGCACCGCCTTGCCGCCGTCGCCGTCGGTCGGCTTGCCCTGGGCGTCGATCCAGCCGAAGTGGTAGGCGGCGACCGTGTCCATGGGCGACGCCAGACGGTCGATCGCCGCCCGCAGCACCGGTGTGGCCAGGGTGCGGCCGCGCTCCAGGAGCGCGGTCACGTCCACCGCCGTCCTCCGAGCGGCCGGCATGGCCGGGGGCACAGTGGGCACAGTTTCTCCTCTTGTTGCGGTACCGGAGGGGGTGCGGGGGTGTGCCGAGCCGTGCTGATCGAGCATCACGCCGCCTCCTCGAATGCGAAGAGTCGGCTGGGTCGGGGCCGGCCGAGGGCGCTCAGCGCGGCGTCGGCCGCACTCACGCCGCTGCGGACCGCACTCTCCATGGTCGCGGGCCACCCTGTGGCGGTCCACGCTCCGGCCAGGTACAGGCCGGGGGCTTTGGTGCGGGCGCCGGGCCGCAGAAGCCCGACGCCGGGGGCGGGGGCGAACGTCGCCGTGCGCTCCCGGGTCACGAAGAAGTCCCTCACCTCGGCGCCGCGCGTGCCCGGCAGCAGCTTCTCCAGCTCGGGCAGGTAGCGCTCGCGCAGTTCGGCGACGGGAGTGTCGATCTCGTCCTGTGCGGCGGACTGGGACAGCGCGAGGTACTGGCCGGTGCGCAGCCCGGAGGCGTGGGTGCGGTCGAAGACCCACTGCACGGGGGTGCCGAGGGCCGCGAAGAAGGGCTTGTCGAGCACCTTGCGGTCGTAGACGACATGGACGTTGAGGATGGGCGCGACGCCGATCTCCAGCAGTCGCCGCGCATCGTCCAGCGCCCCGTCGGGGAGCAGGTCGTAGGCCTCGCGCTGGGGCACGGCGAGCACGACCGTGTCGGCGCGCAGCGTCTCGCCGGGAACCTGAACGCTCCAAGTCCCGTTCTCGTCAGTAGAGATGGAGGTGACGCGTGAACGGACCTCGGTGCGCACGCCCGCGGAGTCGAGCGCCTTGCGGGCGAGCCGGTCGTGCAGTTCACCCAGCGGGACATGCGCCCAGCCGATGTCGGCGGCGCCCGGGTCGGACAGCAGACCGGTCTTGAACACCATCGCGGCGAGAGCGAGCGAGGAGTCGCCCGCGACCGCGTTGAGGGTGGCGACCCCGACCAGGTCCCACAGTGCCTCCACGGCGCGTGCGGACTGGCCGTGCGCGGTCAGCCAGCTGCCGAAGTCGGTTGCGTCCAGGGCCGGATCGGCGAGGTCGAGCCCTTTGAGCGCGAGCGCGGCCCGGCCCACTCTGGCGCGTTCGGCGAGGGAGAGATGCGGATACGCGGCGAGACTGCGCCCCAGATGCAGGGGCACGGGCAGCGCGTCGCGCCGCAGTCTGCCCAGCCGCCGTCCCTCGGGCTTGGCGAGGTCGACGACGGGCACGTCGAGCCGGTTCTGCAACGGCGCCAGCGCGGCGCCCTCGATCCGGTCGAGGAACCAGCGGTAGGCGGTGCAGCAACGCAGATACACGTGCTGTCCGTTGTCGACGGTCAGTTCGCCGCGCTGGAAGGAGAAGGCCAGGCCGCCCAGCCGGGGCCGGCCTTCGAGCAGCGTCACGCGTACGCCCGCGTCCGCGAGCGCGAGCGCGGCGGTCACACCGGCGAGCCCGCCCCCGACGACGACCGCGCTACGTCCTGCGGGACCGGACGCCCCCTCGGTGTCCGCGAGCTGCTCGTCGTTCATCGTGCACCCTCCCGTGCGGGCCGGCCATGGTGCTTGAACTCTGCACCGCAGGCCGTCGCAGTCAGGGACGCCGCGCCGCACCGGAGGGTTGCGCGCCGCTTTTCGCCGGTGGAATCGCCTTGGCCCACTGTGTCGCCCGCCGCGTCCATCAGGTGTGCCTCCTGACGGTCCGCCGTGACACATGCCGGGCGTCCAGCCCCGACAGGCCGCGCACGGCGACGTAGGCCTTCTCCCGGCCGGGCAGCGAGACCCGGCCGCGCAGCACCGCCTCGGGGTCGCGCTCGATGCGGTCGAGGAGACGGCGGTAGATGCCGGCCATGGCGGCGACACAGGCGCCGCTGCGCCGGTCGAGCATGGGAAGCAGCCGGTAGCCCTCGGCGAACAGGGTGCGGGCCCGGCGCACCTCGAAGTGGACGAGGCCCGCGAAGTCGGAGCCCTCCGGCGGCTTCGGTCCGTCGAACCCGGCCGAGCAGCCGAACTTGGCGAGGTCGTCGGCGGGCAGATAGGTCCGGCCGCCCGCCGCGTCCTCACGGACGTCTCTGAGGATGTTCGTGAGCTGGAGTGCGAGCCCGAGCGTGTCGGCGTACTCCGGCGCGCGCTCTACGCCGCGCGCCCCCGGCTCGGTGCCGAACACCCCGAGCGAGAGCCGCCCGATGGCGCCCGCCACACAGCGGCAGTACACCTTCAGGTCGTCCCAGGTCTCGTAGGTCTCGCCGCGCACGTCCATCAGCACGCCGTCGATCAGCTCGTCCAGCCCGCCCAGCGGGACCGGGAAGACCCGGGCCGTGTGCGCGAGGGCGACCGCGACGGGGTCGGTGTCGTCCTCCTCGACCTCGCCCGCGCGCAGCCGGGTGAGCAGCGCGCGGGTGTCCTCGAGTCTGGCGATCTTGACGTCGTCGTCCAGCGCGCCGTCGCCGATGTCGTCGACGCGGCGCGAGAGCGCGTACAGGGCCGACATCGCACGGCGCTTGGGCGTGGGCAGCAGTCTGATGCCGTACGCGAAGTTACGGGCCTGCTGTCCGGTGACGGCCTCGCAGTAGCCATAGGCGGCGAGTACCGGTGCGGACACGTGCGGTGACGACTCCACGGTCCGGATCACCCCTCTCCTCGCAGGGTCACGCCCACCTCGCGCAGCAACTTCAGCTTGCCGGGCTTGGGCGGGCCGGGAAGTACGTCGTATTCGGCGGCGGCGATCGCGTGGATCGCCGCCCGTCCCCCCGCCACGAACCCTGCGAGCAGCAGCCTCAGCCTGCCGTGGACGCTACCCACCAGGGGGGCACCTTCATTCAGGAGATCGCGGGCGCGTTGCGCTTCGTACGCGACCAGTGCGCGCACCGATGCGCCCGCGGTTCCCGTGGCGAGATCGGCTTCCTGGACGTGGAAGCGCTTCATGTCCGCGGCGGGCAGATAGACGCGGTCCTGACCGAGGTCCTCGGTCACGTCCTGCAGGTGTTCGACGATCTGCAGTGCGGTGCAGATCGCGTCGGAGAGCCGGATCCGCTCGGGGGTCGAGGTGCCGGTCACGGCGAGGACGAGGCGGCCGACGGGGTTGGCCGACAGTTCGCAGTAGGCGAGCAGGTCGTCGTAGGTCTCGTAGCGGGTGACGAGCTGGTCCTGCCGGTTGGCGGCGATCAGGCCGAGGAAGGGCTCGGGGGTGAGCGAGTGCCGGCGCACGGTCGGCTGGAGGCGACGCAGCAGAGGGTGGCGGGGGGTTCCGTCGAACACGCCGAAGACCCGGTGCAGATCGGCCTCGAAGGCGTCCAGCAGGACCAGTCGGTCCTCGGCCTCGGCGGCCGACACGCCGAGCAGCCGGGCGTCGGCGCCGCCCGGGGCCAGGTCGCCGTCGCCGATGTCGTCGACGAGCCGGGCGAAGCCGTAGACGGCCATCAGGTCGTCGCGCCAGGCCCTGGGCAGGAAGAACGGGGCCACGGGGAAGTTCTCGTGCGCGGCCTTGTCGAGCGTGCCGCGTTCGGGATCGCCGGTGCGTGGCGCGGCCGGCGCCGTCATCGTCGGCCGCCCGGGGCGGGGACGGCGCGGCCTGCGTCGAGCTGGGGAGTTTCCGTAGCCATTGCCGTCACATCTCCCGTTCTACACTGCGGACCTAATACGCACTATTTCGGACACGCCGCCCGGCCGCCCGCGCGGCGGCCCGGACCATGGGTGTCGCGCATTATCGCCCCACTTGATGCATTTGGGGACCGGTCCAGCTTACGTTGTACAACGGAGTGCGGTTCGCGGGGGTGTCCTGCACATCACAACAACACACCGATTGGCGTCAAGATTCCTAAGGCGCCGCGGAGTTGACGCTTCCTTTGCAGACGCAGGGCCTCGCCGGACAGTTCCGGCGAGGCCCTGGCCCGCATCACACCGCCTGCCCCGACTGTCCTACTTGGCGGAGAACTTCTCGTACTCCCTGAGGACCTCTTCGGTCGGTCCGTCCAGGCGCAGTTCGCCGCGTTCCAGCCAGAGCACGCGGTCGCAGGTGTCCCTGATCGACTGGTTGCTGTGGCTGACCAGGAACACCGTGCCGGCCTGCTCGCGCAGCGCCCGCACCCGCGCCTCGGAGCGCCTGCGGAACTTCGCGTCGCCGGTGGCCAGGGCCTCGTCGATCATCAGCACATCGTGGTCCTTCGCCGCGGCGATGGAGAAGCGCAGCCGGGCCTGCATGCCGGAGGAGTAGGTGCGCATCGGCAGGGTGATGAAGTCGCCCTTCTCGTTGATGCCGGAGAAGTCGACGATCTCCTGGTAGCGCTCCTTGATCTGCTCGCGGGACATGCCCATCGCCAGACCGCCGAGGGTCACGTTGCGTTCGCCCGTGAGGTCGTTCATCAGGGCCGCGTTGACGCCGAGGAGGGAGGGCTGGCCGTCGGTGTAGACCTTGCCCTTCTCCGGCGGCAGCAGACCGGCGATGGCGCGCAGCAGCGTGGACTTGCCGGAGCCGTTGGAGCCGATCAGGCCGATGGCCTCGCCGCGGTGGGCGACGAAGGAGACGCCCCGCACCGCGTGCACCTTGCGCACCCCGCGCTGCTCGTCGTCGGAGCCGCGCCTGACGATCCGGCTGAGGGCGGCGGTCGCGCTGCCCTTGCCGGTCTTGGCGGCGTTGACGCGGTAGACGATGTGGACCTCGTCGGCGATGACGGTCGGGACGTGCTGTCCCGACCGTTGCCCCGCGAGCGGCTCAGCCACGGCCGTACCTCTCCTCGGCCTTCCAGAAGTACACGAAGCCGCCGATGGCCACCAGCGCCGCCCAGCCGCCCGCGACCGCCCAGACATGGGCGGGGAGGTTCTCGGCGCCGTACTCCTCTATGAGCGCGAAGCGCATCAGGTCCATGTAGATGGCGGCCGGGTTCCACTGCAGGATGTTCGCCACCCACTGCGGCTTGTCCGCGAGGAAGACGGGGATGGAGAACATCACGCCGGACGCGTACATCCACGTCCGCATCACGAACGGCATCAGCTGCGCCAGGTCCGGGGTCTTCGCGCCGGCCCGGGCGAAGACCAGCGCCAGGCCGGTGTTGAAGCAGAACTGCAGGGCCAGCACCGGGACGATCAACGCCCAGGACGCGTCCGGGTAGCTGCCCATGCCGATCACCACGAGGAACAGCACGAGCATCGAGTACAGCAACTGTTGGAGCTGCTGCAGCGCGAAGGAGATCGGCAGCGAGGCGCGCGGGAAGTGCAGGGCGCGAACCAGGCCCAGGTTGCCGGAGATCGCGCGGACGCCGCTCATCACCGAGGTCTGCGTGAAGGTGAACACGAAGACGCCCGTGACCAGGAAGGGGATGTACACCTCCTTGGACATCCCCCTGCTGGCGTCGAGGAGCACACCGAAGATCATGAAGTACACGAAGGCGTTCAGCAGCGGCGTGGCCACCTGCCACAGCTGGCCGAGCTTCGCCTGGCTGTACTGGGCGGCCAGCTTCGCCTGGGAGAACGCCAGGATGAAGTGACGGCGCCCCCAGAGCTGGCGGACGTACTCGCGCAGCGGAGGCCGGGCGCCGCTGACGGCCAGCCCGTACTTGGCGGCCAGTTGCGCCGCCGTGAGGCCCTCGTCGGGCGACGGAGGCGCACTCACCACGACTCCGACGTCATGCGTTGTCTCACTCACAAGTAGGAAACTTTCGTCTTCGGGATGCGCAGCCTTGACGAGGCTGGCATGAGCCGGGGAGCCCGCGGTACGACCCGGGGGCCCTCAGGGACGAGCTTGTCAGATCACCGGCGGCCGGCCCAGCCGGGTCAGCCGCCATACCGTACGCCACTTGATGGGCCTGCGCGGCCCGCACGGGGTGCTCCAGCCTTCCCGGAAACCGCCCAACCACGCCTTCAGCGCGGCCCCCGAGGGGCGGCGCGCCAGCGTGAGCAGCAGCCAGACCCCGAGGTAGAGCGGGATCAGCGGAGCGGGAAGGTTTCGGCGGGCCAGCCAGACGCGGTTGCGGGCGACCATGCGGTGGTACACCGCATGCCGCGACGGCGCGGTCGTCGGGTGGTACAGCACCATGTCGGACCGGTAGTCGATCATCCAGCCCGCGTCGAGAGCACGCCATGCCAGATCGGTCTCCTCATGAGCGTAGAAGAACTCGTCCGGAAGTCCGCCGACTTCTGCGAAGACCTTCGTACGGACGGCGTTGGCGCCGCCGAGGAAGGTGGTGACCCGGGAGGAGCGCATCGGGTCCGCTGCGCGCAGCCGGGGTACATGGCGGCGCTGGGTGACGCCGGTGTCCGGGTCGGCGATCCGGAAGCTGACGATGCCCAGCTTCGGATCGGCGTCGAAGGCCCGCCGGCACAGCTCGGCCGTGTCGTGCTGGGCGAGCAGCCCGTCGTCGTCGAGGAACAGCAGGACGTCGACGTCGCGGCCGCTGGGGCCGAAGGCGTCGATGCCCACGTTGCGGCCGCCGGGGATGCCGAGGTTCTCGGGCAGTTCGACCGTCCTGACGCCCTCGGGGACGTCCGGGACGGGCGAGCCGTTGCCGACCACGACGACCTCGACCTGGTCGCCGTCCTGCCCCGCGACCGAGTCGAGCAGGGCGCGCAGTTCGTCGGGGCGGTTGCCCATGGTGATGATCACCGCCCCGACCTTCATGCCGCTCACTTCAGCCTGCTCGAAGCCAGGATCGACACCAGGTGCAGCAGGGTCTGCAGCAGCGCGATGCCGGCCAGTACGGCGACGCCGAGCCGGGAGAAGAACAGGTCGCCGCGGGCCTGGTCCACGATCGCCAGGACCAGGATCAGCAGGGACGCCTCGATGCCGAGGATCAGCCGGTGGAACTTGAAGGCGGCGGCGGCCCGGCGGGCCAGCGCCATGCCGGAGGAGCGCATCTCGGAGGCGGCCTCCTGGACCGGGGCCTTGCCGGTCTGGTGGCGGGCGACGCCCACCAGGTCGGTCTCGGCCTTGATCAGGATCGCGCCGAGCGCGGCCAGCGTGCCGAGGAAGGCCCACAGCCAGTCGATCCGGCCGCTGCCCCACAGGTCGGCGGCGCGCAGTCCGAAGCCGACCAGCACGGCCGCGTCGGTCAGATAGGCGCCGACCCGGTCCAGGTAGACGCCGGCCAGCGAGTACTGCTTCTTCCAGCGGGCGATCTCGCCGTCCACGCAGTCCAGCAGCAGGTACATCTGGACGCACAGCACGCCGAGCACCGCGCCCGTGATCCCCGGCACCAGCAGGGCCGGGGCCGCCAGCACGCCGAAGACGGTCATCAGATACGTGAGCTGGTTGGGCGTGACCCTGGTGGTCACCAGGTAGCGGTCGACCCGCAGGGACACCTCACGCATGTAGAGGCGTCCCATCCAGTGCTCACCGCTGCGCCGGTCCTTCACCCCCGGGGGGTGTACGACCGGTCTGAGTTCAGCTACCGATGGCCTTGACATAGTCGGCGTAGATGTCCTTGATCTGTTCGGTCTTGAGGTCGAGGTGTTCGAGGATCGTGTAGCGGCCGGGCCGGGTCTCGGGGGCGAACTCCACGACGCGGACGAACTCGTCCACCGTGAAGCCGATCTCCTCCGGCAGGACCGGCAGTCCGTGCCGGCGCAGCACCTGGGCCATGTAGGCCGACTCCTCGACGGCGCCGCGCAGGTACATCGCGAAGGCCGCGCCGAGTCCGCACTGCTCTCCGTGGGCGGCCGCCCGCTTGGGGAAGAGCAGGTCGAAGGCGTGGTTGATCTCGTGGCAGGCGCCGGAGGACGGGCGGGAGTCGCCCGACACCGACATGGCGATGCCGCTGAGCACCAGCGCCTCGGCCAGCACCTGGAGGAAGTCGGTGTCCCCGATGCCGCCGGGGTGCCTGAGGACCGCCTCGCCGGCCTGGCGGGCGATCGCGGCGGCGAGGCCGTCGATCTTCTCGCCCTTGACCCGGTTGGCGAGCTCCCAGTCCGCGATGGCCGAGATGTTCGACACCGCGTCGCCGATGCCGGCCCGTACGAAGCGGACCGGGGCCTCGCGGATGACGTCCAGGTCGATCACGACGGCGATCGGGTTCGGGACGCCGTAGGAGCCGCGACCCGCGTCGTTGTCGAGGGTGGCGACCGGCGAGCACAGGCCGTCGTGCGCGAGGTTCGTGGGGACGGCGACCAGGGACAGGCCGACGCGTGCCGCGGCGAACTTCGCGCAGTCGATGATCTTGCCGCCGCCGAGGCCGACGACCGCGTCGTAGTGGCCGGCCCTTATGTCGCCGGCCAGTCGCACGGCGTCGTCGAGGGTGCCGCCGCCGACCTCGTACCAGGTGGCTCCGGGCAGGGCGGGGGTGAGGCGCTCGCGCAGCCGGGCGCCCGAGCCGCCGCTGACGGCGATCGCGAGCTTGCCGGAGTGCGAGATGCGCTCGTCGGCGAGGACCCCGACCAGGTCGTCGAGGGCACCCGGGCGGATGTCCACGACGACCGGTGAGGGGATCAGCCGGGTCAGTACTGGCACGCGATCTCCCGTCCACGGGCGAGGTCGTCGTGGTTGTCGATCTCCACCCACTTGACGTCGCCGATAGGCGCCACGTCGATGCGGAAGCCCCGGTCGACCAACTCCTGGTACCCGTGCTCGTAGAACTGTTGCGGGTCGGTCTCCCACACGGTCTTCAGCGCGTCGGCCAGTTCGAGGGCCGCGTCGCCCTCGATGAGGGTGACGCCGATGTACTCGCCGGTGGCCTCGGCCGGGTCCATCAGCTTGGTGATCTTCGTCATGCCCCACTCGGGGTCGACGACGACCTTCATCTCCTCGTCGGCGAGCGACTTCACGGTGTCGAGGGCGAGGATGATCCTCTTGCCGTCGCCGCGGGCGGCGAGCAGCGTCCGCTCGACGGAGACCGGGTGCACGGTGTCGCCGTTGGCGAGGATCACGCCGTCCTTCAGGGCGTCACGGCCGCACCACAGGGAGTAGGCGTTGTTCCACTCCTCGGCCTTGTCGTTGTCGATGAGGGTGAGCTTGAGGCCGTACTTCGCCTCCAGCGCCGCCTGCCGCTCGTACACGGCCTCCTTGCGGTACCCGACGATGATCCCGACCTCGGTCAGGCCGATCTCGGCGAAGTTGGCGAGGGTGAGGTCGAGAACCGTGGGTTCGCCCTCTATGCCCGCGGGCCCCACCGGCACCAGTGCCTTGGGCAGGCTGTCGGTGTAGGGGCGCAGACGCCGTCCGGCGCCGGCCGCCAGCACGAGGCCGATCATGCGGGTTCTCCTTCATCGTGTACGGCTGGGGCCCCTGCGGAGACCCAGAAGCGGGTGCTCTCGACGAGCACCACGAGCGCGACGGCCACGGCGAGCACCGTGAGGGCGACGGCGAACTGCTCGCCGGTCAGCACCCGCACCAGAACGGCGACCAGCAGCGTCCGTCCGTCGTGCCCCCCGATCACGCGCACCAGCCAGGCCGGCGGCGCTCCGGCGTTGCCGCGGATGCGGTACACCGTGTCGTAGTGATGGTAGGCGACGGCGGACACGAGTCCGAAAGCTGCCGGAAGCGCTCCGTTCACATCGCTTTGCGCGGCCAGGATCAGCACGGTGCCGTACTCGGCGGCCCGGAAGACCGGGGGGACCAGCCAGTCGAGGCTGCCCTTGAGGGGGCGGGACACGGCGTCGGCGGACAGCAGCACGTAGACCGCGGCGCCGATGACGACCGACAGGCTCGGCCCGTCGATCCAGGCCGCGAGCAGCAGCAGGACGGCGCCGACGAGGGCGAAGGCGGGGGCCGGGACGCGGTGTCTGTTCGGCAGGGCGCGGGCGAGGAACTCGGCGGCCGGGCCGCTGTCGGCGAGGTCCGCGAGCGCCTTCGCCGCCCGGTCGGTCCGGCTGGCCTTGCGGGTCAGCGAGCGCAGCACGCGCCCGGCCGTGGTGTAGACGGCCGCGAAGGAGCAGCCGATCAGCAGCGCGTAGAAGGTGATGCGGGGGGTGGTGGCCGCGGTCAGGACGGCGATCATGGCCCATCGTTCGCCGATGGGCAGGACTATCATCCGCCGCACCCAGACCGTCCAGCCGACGCTGTCGAGCTTGTCGGAGAGGGCGGCGGTGGGGCTGGTGTTGGCGGTGGCGTCGTGGTTGGCCTCGTTGAAGGAGAAGTCCACGACGTGCCGGCAGGTCTGCAGGACCATGGCGCCCAGGGCGAGGGCCCACACGTCGTCGCCGCCGCGGGCCGCTCCGAGCGCGAGGCCGGCGTAGTAGGCGTACTCCTTGGCCCGGTCGAAGGTGGCGTCGAGCCAGGCGCCGAGCGTGGAGTACTGCAGCGAGTAGCGGGCCAGCTGGCCGTCGGTGCAGTCCAGCACGAAGGACGCTATGAGCAGGACGCCGGCCGCGACGAAGCCGCCCCGGGTGCCGGTGGCCGCGCAGGCCGCCGCGATCAGCGCGGTGATCAGCGAGGCGGTGGTGACCTGGTTCGGGGTGAAGCCGCGGCGGGCGCACCAGCGGGCGATGTAGCGGGAGTACGGGCTGATGCAGTAGGTGGTGAAGAAGCCGTCGCGGGCCTTCACGGCCGACTTCAGGCGGACGGCCTCGTCGTCGACGGCGGCGACGGCCTGCCGTGCCTCGTTGCGGGCCTGCGGGTCGGCGGGGACCTCCGCGACCAGGCTGCCCAGCTCGGGGTGGTGCACATCGGCGCCGTCGGCGTCCAGGGCGGTGATCACGCGGTCGGCGAGGCTGTCGACGTCCGCCACGCTCGACGTCGCTCGCGTGGGGGCGCCTCCCTGTGCGGGGGCGCCGCTCGCGGAGTTCTCCCGGGCCAGTGCGCGGGTCAGGGCCTGGCGGCCGGCCGGCTGCGCGGTCACGGCGCCCGGGATCGCGGCGAGCGGGAAGCGCGGGTCGGTGAGGCCGAGGCGCAGCGCGTGCTCGTGGCCCACGAAGCGGGCGTCCACGACGGCGACGCGCCGGTCACCGGGGACGGCGGCGAGAAGGGTCTCGGCCTCGGCGGCGTCGGAGGCGGTCCGGATCTCGAAGCCGAGGGACCGCAGATCGCCCTCGATCGACGATCCGGGGACCGGCGAGCCGGTGAGGATGGCGGTCGACAACCGAACTCACTCCCTGGGTCCGGCGCGTCAAACGCCGGTCATGTACACGGTGGGGGCGCCCCTTGGCCGCACCGGCGACTTCACCGGTGACTGCTCCAGGCGGGCGGCATTCGGCAGAGGCTATCGGATGCCGGGAAGCCCGTGTTCACCGCCCGTTCAGGCACGATCGACCCGGCCTCGCAGCGCGGCTTGAACTCCGTTTGAACCGCCCTTTGCCGAGATCATCATCGGTGATCGGCACCCCGGCCGACAAACCGCGCCCCCCAGACCTGACATCCGGGACATTGCCCCGGGCGGGGGATTCCGCGCCGGTCGACATAGGGTTTGGAGCCATGACATGGCTGATCACCGGCGGAGCCGGCTACATCGGGGCGCACGCGGCACGGGCCATGACCGCGGCCGGGGAGCGGGTCGTCGTCCTGGACGATCTCTCCACCGGCGCCGCCGCGCGCCTCGGAGCGGACGTGCCGCTCGTGAAGGGCTCGGCACTGGACATCGAGCTGGTCGGGCGGGTCCTCGCCGAGCACGAGGTGACGGGCGTGGTGCACCTGGCCGCGCACAAGCAGGTCGCCCAGTCCGTGGCCCAGCCCGCCCGCTACTACCGGGAGAACGTGGGCGGTCTGGCCGGCCTCCTCGAAGCGGTCGCCGAGGCCGGGATCCGGCGGTTCCTGTTCTCCTCCTCCGCGGCCGTCTACGGCAACCCGGACGTGGAGCTCATCACCGAGGACACCCCGTGCGCCCCGGTGAACCCGTACGGCGAGACCAAGCTCGCCGGGGAGTGGCTGGTGCGGGCGGCGGGACAGGCGCACGGCATCGCGACGACGTGCCTGCGCTACTTCAACGTGGCCGGGGCGGCGGCGCCGGAGCTGGCCGACACCGGCGTCTTCAACATCGTCCCGATGGTCTTCGACCGGCTCACCCGGGACGAGGCGCCGCGGATCTTCGGCGCCGACTACCCGACGCCGGACGGCACCTGTGTCCGTGACTACATCCATGTCGCGGATCTGGCCGAGGCGCATCTCGCGGCGGCCCGGCGGCTGACCGCACCGGACGCGACGGGCGATCTGACGGTGAACATCGGCCGCGGCGAGGGCGTCTCGGTGCGCGAGCTGGTCACCCTCATCGGCGAGGTCACCGGCGACACCCGGCCTGCGGTCGTCGAGGGGCGCCGGCCCGGGGACGCGCCGCGCGCGGTGGCCTCGGCGGAGCTGGCGGCCCGGGAACTGGGGTGGACGGCCCGGCGCGGAGTGCGCGAGATGGTCGACTCGGCGTGGCGGGGCTGGCGGCTGCACCACACCTGAACCTCCGGTGAGGGTGCCCTGACCTGCGATTCGTTTCCGCAGGTCAGGGCACATGACAACGGTGTTCAGTGCCGCGTTGCCGGATACCCCCCACCCGTAGTTCACTGTGATCCCGGGGCAGAACACCACGGCCCGCGACGGACCACAGAAGGGCTGTTTCCATGGGGGCTGGGCACGACCACGGTCACACGCACGCACACGCTCCGACCACCGGTACGGCCACGGCGGCGTACCGCGGCAGACTGCGCGTCGCCCTGGCGATCACGCTCGGCGTCATGGTGGTCGAGATCGCCGGCGGGCTGCTCGCGGACTCCCTGGCGCTGATCGCGGACGCGGCGCACATGGCGACGGACGCGCTGGGACTGGGCATGGCGCTGCTGGCGATCCACTTCGCGAGCCGGCCGCCGAGCGCGAAGCGCACCTTCGGGCTCGCCCGCGCCGAGATCCTGGCCGCCCTCGCCAACTGTCTGCTGCTGCTCGGGGTGGGCGGCTACGTCCTGTACGAGGCGATCCAGCGGTTCTTCACGCCGGCCGCCACCGAGGGCGGGTTGATGATCTGGTTCGGCGCGATCGGCCTGGTGGCGAACATGGTCTCGCTCTCGCTGCTGATGCGCGGCCAGGCGGAGAGCCTCAATGTGCGCGGGGCGTTCCTGGAGGTGGCCGCGGACGCGCTGGGCTCGGTGGCGGTGCTGATCTCGGCGGTGGTGATCCTCACCACCGGCTGGCAGACCGCCGACCCGATCGCCTCGCTGGTCATCGGCCTGATGATCGTGCCGCGGACGGTGAAACTGCTGCGCGAGACGCTCGACGTGCTGCTGGAGTCGGCTCCCAAGGACGTCGACATGGCGGAGGTCCGCACCCACATACTCGCCCTCGACGGGGTGGAGGACGTCCACGATCTGCACGCCTGGACGATCACCTCCGGGATGCCGGTGCTGTCGGCGCACGTGGTGGTGCGCTCGGACGCGCTGAACGCCATCGGGCACGAGAAGATGCTGCACGAGCTCCAGGGCTGCCTGGGGGACCACTTCGACGTGGAGCACTGCACCTTCCAGCTGGAGCCGATCGGACACGCGGAGCACGAGGCGCGGCTCTGCCACTGAGCGGGCGCCCGTCTCGTCCTCGCGGGGGCGTCCGCACACGCGTTCCGGGCGGTTCCCCGCCCGGCGCGCCGGGCAAGATCGCCTACGGGTTCCCTCTCCGCACACGGGACATGCGCGCTTTCGCGCGAAGTGCCGGGAGTGCCCGGCGCGTGCGGCAGACTTGGGGGCGCGAGGACCGATGCTAAGGATGGGTATGCCGATCACACCTGCCACCGCGACACACAACTCTTCGAACGGCACCGCGGACGCGATCTTGCTGGAGCTGGTCGACGAGAACGGCGTCACGATCGGCACCGCGGAGAAGCTCGCCGCCCATCAGCCGCCGGGGCAGCTGCACCGCGCGTTCTCGGTGTTCCTCTTCGACGAGCGGGGCCGGCTGCTGCTCCAGCAGCGGGCGCTCGGCAAGTACCACTCCCCCGGCGTGTGGTCCAACACCTGCTGCGGTCACCCCTACCCCGGCGAGGCGCCGTTCGCGGCGGCCGCCCGGCGCACCTTCGAGGAGCTGGGCGTCTCCCCCTCGCTGCTCGCCGAGGCGGGCACGGTCCGCTACAACCACCCGGACCCGGACTCGGGCCTGGTGGAGCAGGAGTACAACCACCTGTTCGTCGGGCTGGTGCAGGCGCCGCTGCGGCCGGACGCGGCGGAGGTCGGCGACACGGCCTATGTGACGCCCGCCGAGCTGGCGGAGCGGCACGCGAAGGACACCTTCTCCTCCTGGTTCATGACCGTGCTGGACGCGGCGCGGCCGGCGGTCAGGGAGCTGACGGGTCCCTCGGCCGGCTGGTGACCCTCGGGGCGCGCCGGCCGTCAGAGCGCGCGCAGGGGCTTGAGCGGCAGGGCGGCCCAGATCACCTTGCCGCCGCCGGCCGTGTGCTCGACGTCGCACACCCCGCCGGCCTCCCTGGCGATCTCCCGCACCAGGAGCAGCCCCCGGCCTCCCGTCCGGCCGTGGTCGGCCTCCAGGGCGGTCGGGCGGTAGGGGTGGCCGTCCTCCACGGACACCCGTACCCACTCGGCTCCGACGGCGATCTCCACCGCGAGCATCGGCGACAGCACCGCCGCGTGCCGGACGGCGTTGGTCACCAGCTCGGAGACGATCAGCAGGATCCCGTGGGCCAGGTCGTCCGAGACCGGCACGCCCTGGCGGTACAGCAGGTCCCGGACGGCGTGCCGGGCCTGCGGGACCGAGGCGTCCACGGCGGCCGCGGTGAACCGCCAGACGCCCTCGTAGGGCAGCGGTCGCGGCACGCTCTCCTCGAGGGATTCGGGAGGTGCGCCCGAGGCCGGGCCGCCCTCTGGGCGTGGGTCGGGCCCGCGCCCTTGATCGTCCATCGTCCGGTCGCCACCCTCGCGCTCGATTGTCACCACACCTCGAGTGTTGGCAACGAGGTGCTTCCGCCCGGATGACTGAACAGAAGTCAGCAGTTATCGAGCGCTTCCGACCGCCCATGGCGGCCACGGTCGACTGCAGGACCGTTTCTGTCCTCTCCGCGCCGCCTTCGCGCACTCTTCGGGTTGTACGGGTTCGACGGCACCGCTCTTCCCTTTTGACTCCCTTTGACGCCGGTGTCGCCCCTCTCACATCGGCCGTCTCGATCATGGGGACCGCCGGGTGATTAGATCCGGAGCATGGAGCCCGAACTGCTGCACGGCGTCACCGACGCGGTCGCCACCGTCGTCCTGCACCACCCGGCGAAGCGCAACGCCATGACGGCCGCGATGTGGGCGGCGCTGCCCCCGTTGCTGGACGCCCTGGCCGCCGACCCCGGGGTGCGGGCGCTGGTGCTGACCGGTGCGGGCGGCACCTTCTGCGCGGGGGCCGACATCTCCACGCTGCAGGGGTCGCCGGAGGAGGCGCAGGGGCTGTCGGTACGGGCCGAGGAGGCCCTGGCCGCGTTCCCCAAGCCGACGCTCGCCGCGGTCCGGGGCCACTGCGTGGGCGGTGGCGCCCAGCTCGCCGCGGCCTGCGACCTGCGGTTCGCCGAGGAGGGCGCGCTGTTCGGGGTGACGCCGGCGAAGCTCGGGATCGTCTACGCGTCGTCCGCCACCCGGCGCTTGGTGTCCCTGGTGGGCCCGGCCACCGCCAAGTACCTGCTGTTCTCGGGCGAGCTGATCGAGGCGGAGCGGGCGCTGCGCACCGGGTTGGTCGACGAGGTGCTGCCCGCCGACGAACTCGACAAGCGCGTCGGGGAGTTCACGCGCGTGCTGGTGTCCCGCTCGCAGCTGACGCAGGCCGCCGCGAAGGAGTTCGCGAACGGACGCACGGACCGCGACGCCCACTGGCAGGCGCAGGCGCGCACGGCCGGCGACACCGCGGAGGGCGTCGCCGCGTTCCTGGAACGCAGGGAGCCGCGCTTCACCTGGACGACGTCGGGCTGAAGCGGCCGCGGGTCGTGCTCGCCGGCCGGCGCGGCGCCGCCGCCGTCCCGGGCCCGAAGCCCCGCCGGGGATGCGCCCTGATGCCCGGGTGTCGGCGTCACCTGCCACAATTGCCGCGCAACCTCAGTGGAGAAGGCGGTACGGGATCGTGACGACACCCGGGTCCATCGAAGTAGGGTCCATCGAAGGCAGGATCGCCGAGGAGCTCGGCGTACGGGAGCGGCAGGTGAAGTCCGCCGTGGAGCTGCTCGACGGCGGCTCGACGGTGCCCTTCATCGCCCGCTACCGCAAGGAAGCGACCGAGATGCTCGACGATGCGCAGCTGCGCACGATCGAGGAGCGGCTGCGCTATCTGCGGGAGCTGGAGGAGCGGCGGACGGCGATCCTGGAGTCGGTGCGCGAGCAGGGCAAGCTGACCGACGCGCTCGAGGCGCAGATCCGCGGGGCCGAGACCAAGGCGCGCCTCGAGGACATCTACCTGCCGTTCAAGCCCAAGCGGCGCACCAAGGCGCAGATCGCGCGCGAGGCGGGCCTCGAGCCGCTCGCCGAGGGGCTGCTCGGCGACCCGTCGGTCGATCCGCTCGCGGCGGCCGCCGCGTTCGTCGACGCCGACAAGGGCGTCGCCGATCCGCAGGCCGCGCTGGACGGCGCGCGGGCGATCCTCACCGAGCGCTTCTCGGAGGACGCCGACCTGATCGGCGAGCTGCGCGAGCGCATGTGGACGCGCGGGCGGCTCGCGGCCAAGGTGCGCGAGGGCAAGGAGGAGGCGGGCGCGAAGTTCGCCGACTACTTCGACTTCGCCGAGCCGTTCACCGCGCTGCCCTCGCACCGGATCCTGGCGATGCTGCGCGGCGAGAAGGAGGACGTCCTCGACCTCGTCCTGGAGCCGGAGGAGCCCTCCGAGCTGCCCGGTCCGTCGTCGTACGAGCCCATCGTGGCGTCGAGGTTCAAGATCGCCGACCGGGGCCGCCCCGGCGACAAGTGGCTGACGGACACGGTCCGCTGGGCGTGGCGCACCCGCATCCTCGTCCACCTGGGCATCGACCTGCGGCTGCGGCTGCGGACGGCCGCCGAGGACGAGGCGGTGAACGTGTTCGCCGCGAACCTCCGTGACCTGCTGCTCGCCGCCCCGGCCGGCACGCGCGCGACGCTCGGACTGGACCCCGGTTTCCGTACCGGCGTGAAGGTCGCCGTCGTCGACGCGACGGGCAAGGTCGTCGCGACCGACGTGATCTACCCGCACGTCCCGGCGAACAAGTGGGACGAGGCGATCGCCAAGCTGGCGCGTCTGTCGAAGGAGCACGCGGTCGATCTGGTCGCCATCGGCAACGGCACGGCCTCCCGCGAGACCGACAAGCTCGCCGGTGAACTCATCGACAAGCACCCGGAGCTGAAGCTCACCAAGGTGATGGTGTCCGAGGCCGGCGCCTCCGTGTACTCGGCCTCCGCGTTCGCCTCGCAGGAGCTGCCGGACATGGACGTGTCGCTGCGCGGCGCCGTGTCGATCGCCCGCCGGCTCCAGGACCCGCTCGCCGAGCTGGTGAAGATCGACCCGAAGTCGATCGGCGTCGGCCAGTACCAGCACGACCTGTCCGAGGTGAAGCTGTCGCGGTCGCTGGACGCGGTGGTGGAGGACTGCGTGAACGGCGTGGGCGTGGACGTCAACACGGCCTCGGCGCCGCTCCTGTCGCGCGTGTCCGGGATCTCCTCGGGCCTCGCCGAGAACATCGTGTCGCACCGGGACGCCAACGGGCCGTTCACCTCCCGCTCCGAGCTGAAGAAGGTGGCCCGGCTCGGCCCGAAGGCCTATGAGCAGTGCGCGGGCTTCCTGCGCATCCGCGGCGGCAGCGACCCGCTGGACTCCTCCAGCGTGCACCCGGAGGCGTACCCGGTGGTGCGGCGCATGGTGAAGGCCTCCGGCCAGGAGGTGGCGTCGCTGATCGGCAACACGGGCGTCCTTCGCTCGCTGCGGCCGAACGACTTCGTGGACGAGACGTTCGGTCTGCCGACCGTCGGCGACATCCTCAAGGAGCTGGAGAAGCCCGGTCGCGACCCGCGGCCCGCCTTCAAGACGGCCACCTTCAAGGAGGGCGTGGAGAAGATCTCCGACCTGTCCTCCGGGATGGTCCTGGAGGGGGTCGTGACGAACGTGGCGGCCTTCGGGGCGTTCATCGACGTCGGCGTCCACCAGGACGGTCTGGCGCATGTCTCCGCGCTGTCCAAGACGTTCGTCAAGGACCCTCGGGACGTCGTCAAGCCCGGTGACATCGTCAAGGTGAAGGTCCTCGACGTCGACATCCCGCGCAAGCGGATCTCGCTGACGCTCCGCCTGGACGACGAGGCGGCGCCGCAGGGCGGCCAGGGCCGGCCTGCCGACGGCCGGCAGCAGCGGGGCGGCGGACGCGCGCCGCAGCAACGCCGGCAGGGCCAGCAGGGCGGCCAGCGCGGCGGAGCGGCCGGCGGAGCCGCCGCCGGCGGAGCAGCCCGCCAGGCTCCCCCGCCGGCCAACAGCGCGATGGCCGACGCACTGCGCCGAGCAGGCCTGGTCGACCCGAAGAAGGGGAAGCGCTGAGCACGGCGTGAGCGTCGTTCCGACCGGGTGGCGCGGCCGAGCCGCTCGTACAGTGACGGTATGAGCACTTCCCGTGTCCTCAGTTGGAGCGTCACCGCGAGTGGGGGGTACGAGACCGCCTGGGTCGAGGACGGCGACGGCGTGCTGCGGGCTCGGGGGCGGGCGGTCGGTACGACGCCCGAGCCGTACTGGGTGTCGTACGAGCTCGACACCGCCGACGGGTTCGTGACGCGGCGGTTGCGGGTGACGGTCGAGGGAGCCGCGCGGACGCGCTCCCTCGATCTGCGGCACGACGGCCGGGGCGGCTGGACGGCGGACGGCGAGCGGCTGCCCGGCTTCGGCGACGCCCTCGACTGCGACCTCGGCCTGTCACCGCTCACCAACGCCATGCCGGTGCTGCGCCACGGGCTGCACCGGCAGCCGGGCGAGCGCCGCCTGCTGATGGCGTGGGTGTCGGTGCCGGCGCTGACCGTGCGGCCGTCGTGGCAGACGTACACATACCTCGGACCGGGCCGGAGGGGCACGCGGGTCCGGTTCGCCTCCGGGACCTTCCGCAGCGACCTCGAGTTCGACGCGGACGGATATGTCGTCGACTACCCGGGGCTGGCCACACGCCTGGCCTGAAAAGCGGGTGGAGCAGGCCGCCCGGGACGCCGGCTAGCGTTCCGTCACCTTGCCGTCCGCGACCTCCAGCCGACGCGTGACCTGAACCGCGTCCAGCATCCGCCGGTCGTGGGTGACCAGGAGCAGCGTGCCCTCGTAGGCGTCGAGGGCCGACTCCAGTTGCTCGATGGCCGGCAGGTCGAGATGGTTCGTCGGCTCGTCGAGGACGAGGAGGTTGACGCCCCGCCCCTGGAGCAGCGCGAGGGCGGCGCGGGTGCGTTCGCCGGGTGACAAGGTGGCCGCCGAACGCACGACATGGTCCGACTTCAGACCGAACTTGGCCAGCAGGGTGCGCACCTCGACCGGTTCGGTGTCCGGGACGGCCGCGCGGAACGCGTCCAGCAGCGACTCGGAGCCGTGGAACAGCTGCCGCGCCTGGTCGACCTCGCCGACCAGGACGCCCGAGCCGAGGCCGGCGTGTCCGGCGTCCAGCGGGATCCGGCCGAGGAGCGCGCCGAGCAGGGTCGACTTGCCCGCGCCGTTCGCGCCGGTGACGGCGACCCGGTCGGCCCAGTCGATCTGCAGGGTCACCGGCCCGAAGGTGAAGTCGCCGCGCCGCACCTCGGCCTCGCGCAGGGTGGCGACGACCGCGCCGGAGCGCGGGGCGGCCGCGATCTCCATCTGCAGCTCCCACTCCTTGCGGGGCTCCTCCACGACGTCCAGGCGTTCGATCATCCGCTGGGTCTGGCGGGCCTTCGCGGCCTGCTTCTCGCTGGCCTCGCTGCGGAACTTGCGGCCGATCTTGTCGTTGTCGTTGCCCGCCTTGCGGCGCGCGTTCTTCACGCCCTTGTCCATCCAGGAGCGCTGGGTCTGCGCACGGTCCTGGAGGGCGGCCTTCTTGTCGGCGTACTCCTCGAAGTCGTCGCGCGCGTGCCGGCGGGCCACGTCCCGCTCCTCCAGGTAGGCGTCGTAGCCGCCGCCGTAGAGGTGGATCTGCTGCTGGGCGAGGTCGAGTTCGAGGACCTTGGTGACCGTGCGGGTGAGGAACTCGCGGTCGTGGCTGACGACCACGGTGCCGGCCCGCAGGCCGGTCACAAAGCGTTCGAGGCGCTCCAGGCCGTCCAGGTCGAGGTCGTTGGTCGGCTCGTCGAGGAGGAAGACGTCGTAGCGGGAGAGAAGGAGGGAGGCGAGGCCCGCGCGGGCGGCCTGGCCGCCGGACAGGGCGGTCATCGGCTGGTCGAGGTCCACACCGAGGCCCAGCGAGTCGGCGACCTCCGCGGCGCGCTCGTCGAGGTCGGCGCCGCCGAGGTCCAGCCAGCGCTCCAGGCTCTCCGCGTAGGCGTCGTCGGAGCCGGGCGCGCCGTCGACCAGGGCCTGGGTGGCCTCGTCCATCGTGCGCTGCGCCTCGGCGACGCCGGTGCGGCGGGCGAGGAACTCGCGCACGCTCTCACCCGGCCGGCGCTCCGGTTCCTGGGGCAGATGGCCGACGCTCGCGGTCGGCGGGGAGAGCCTGAGCTCGCCCTGCTCGGGCGTGGTGAGCCCGGCGAGCAGCTTCAGCAGGGTGGACTTGCCCGCGCCGTTGGCACCGACCAGCCCGATCACGTCTCCGGGGGCGACGACGAGGTCGAGCCCGGAGAAGAGGGAGCGGTCGCCGTGCCCGGCGGCGAGGTTCTTGGCGACGAGAGTGGCAGTCATCAGGTCGTAGATCCTAGTCGTCGTACGGGGGCCCGGCTGCCGCGGTCCCCCGCGATCTCGCTCTTCGGCCGCACGGTCGGTTAACGTCCGGGCGTGGACACTCGGTTGAACGGCGATGTGATCGTGGTCGGCGGCGGGGTCATCGGGCTGGCGACGGCCGTGATCCTCGCCGAGCGCGGCCTGCGGGTGCGGATGTGGACACGGGAACCGGCCGAGCGGACCACCTCGGCCGTGGCCGGTGGGCTGTGGTGGCCATACCACATCGAGCCGATGGCGTCGGCGCGGGCGTGGGCGCTGCGGTCCCTGGAGATCTACGAGCGGCTCGCCGCACGGCCCGAGGAGACCGGGGTGCGTCTGGTCGACGGGGTGATGGGCGGGACGGACCTGGCCGACGTCGAGAGCTGGGCCGTCGGCCGGCTGGCCGGGCTGCGCCGGTCCACGGCGCGCGAGTACGGCGCCGGGACCGGCATCCGGGCGCGGCTGCCGCTGATCGACATGGCGACGCATCTGCCGTGGCTGCGGGAGCGGCTGCTGCGGGCGGGCGGCACGGTCGAGGAGCGTACGGTGACCGACCTGGCGGAGGCCGAGGCGCCGGTCGTGGTCAACTGCACCGGGCTGGGCGCGCGGGAGCTGGCGGCGGACGCGTCGGTGCGGCCCGTGCGGGGGCAGCTCGTCGTCGTGGAGAACCCCGGGATCGACACCTGGCTCGTCGCCACCGGCCCGGACGGGGAGATGGCCTATCTCTTCCCGCAGCCCGGGCGGCTGCTGCTGGGCGGCACCGCGGAGGACGACGTGTGGTCGCAGGAGCCGGACCCGAAGGCGGCCGAGGCGATCGTCCGGCGTTGTGCGGCCCTGCGGCCGGAGGTCGGCGGGGCACGGATCCTGGAGCACCGGGTGGGGCTGCGGCCGGCCCGGGCCGCGGTGCGCCTGGAGCGGACCCGACTGCCGGACGGGCGGGCGGTGGTGCACCACTACGGGCACGGCGGGGCGGGCGTGACGGTGGCCTGGGGGTGCGCGGAGGAGGCGGCCGAGCTCGTGTGCTCGGCCACCTCCTCGGCCTAGGGGGCCTACGGAATCCGGTACGTGTGGTGCGGTGTCCCTACGCCGTCCAGGGGCCCGGCGTAGGGGGTGCGGGCCGCCGATCCGAAAGTGGCGCGGGCGAAGGCGTCGGCGCCGCCGACGAACGGGACCCGGGCCGAGGTGCGCGACAGGTCCAGGGTGAGGGTCGGGGAGTCGGCGGGCGGGTCGATGAGGTCCTTGTCGGTGCCCGCGACGATCAGCGCGAGGCGGTGCCCGGCCGGCACGACATGGTCGGTGGCCGCCAGATCGAGGGTGATCGTGTACGCCTTGCCCGGGGTGAGCGGGACGCCCTTGCCCGGGTCGGCGTAGGTGCCCAGGTCGGCCCAGCCGCGGCTGACGACCGTCTGGCCGACGTCGGCCGTCCTCGCCGTCGTCTCCTTGAAGCAGGCGCTGTCGCCCGCGGTGCTCTCGCCCCAGCAGGTGCGGTCGGTGAGGGTGGTGATGCCCTCGCCGCTCGCCGCGTAGTCACGGATGACGTCGGGGCCGACGTCGACGAGGACGGCGGTCAGATGCGCCGTCGCGGTGGTGGGCGTGGCGGTGACGGTGACCTTCGAGGAGCCGGACAGCCGCAGGTCGCGGGTGAGGGCGCCGGTGACGAACCCGGCCTTCTCGGGGGTCGACGCGTCGATCTGCGCGGCCCAGTCGGTCTCGCCGAGCCCCGGGTCGTCGGTGAAGGCCGTAGTGCCCGTGCCCTTGCGCAGGCCGAGGGCGCCGACGCCCGGCCGGGCGCCGACGGCCGGGCGCAGGGTCGCGGTCCGCGTGCCCTTCGGCGGCCAGACCTTGGAGGTGACCCACTGGTCGGGGTGGCGTTCGATGTCGGCCATGGGCTCGCGGTCGATGCCGTTGTCGTAGCCGAGGAGCTCGTGGTCGAACCAGCGGTGCAGGGTCTCCACCCAGGTGGCGCGGCGGAAGTCGAAGGGGTCGACGTGGCCTGTCTGGGAGAGCCAGATCTTGCGCTCCACGCCATTCCTCGCGAGGGCGTCCCACCACTGGCCGAGGTGCTTGGTGCGGACGTTGAGGTCCTGCAGACCGTGGACGAGGAAGACGCTGGCCTTGACGTGGTGCGCGTTCTTGACGTAATCGCGCTCGGCCCACAGCGATGTCAGGTCGCCGGTGCGCGGGGCCTCGTCGACGAGTCGCCGCTGGACGGCCGTGCACTTGGCGTGGGACTCCGGGCTGTCGACGTAGTCGGCGAGGCGGTCGGGTCCGGAGTCGTAGAGGGGCGCGCCCTGGGCGAAGTAGTAGTCGTACCAGGAGGAGATGGCGCTGATCGGGACGATCGTCTTCAGGCCCCGCACGCCGGTGGCGGCGACGGCGTTGGCTATGGTGCCGTCCCAGCTCTTGCCGATCATGCCGGTCCTGCCGTTGGTCCAGTCCGCCTTCGCGGTCGCGCTGCCGGTGCGGGTGGTGTAGGCCCTGGCTCGACCGTTCAGCCAGTCGACCACGGCCTTCGCCGACTGGACCTCGTAGCGGCCGCCGACGTCCTCGCAGCCGTCGGAGCGGCTGGTACCGGACAGGTCGACGCCGACGAACGCGTAGCCGCGCGGCACGAAGTAGTTGTCGTAGAACAGCGGCATCCGGACGACGTTCCCGGCCGCGTCGTACGTCTTGCGCTGGCTCTCGTTGCCGCGTCCGCAGCAGGAGTAGTAGGGGCTCGCGTCCATGATGACGGGCACCTTGCGGCCCTGGGCGGCGGGTTCGCGGGGGCGGACGACGTCGACGGCGACGCGGTCCGTCCTCCCGTCGCCGTCGCCGTCGAGTCCGGTGTCGACCCAGACGGCTTCGCGGACGGCGTTCTGGTAGGAGTAGACGGGCCTGCTCTCGCGCGCGGCGCCGGAGAGGCCGGCGGCGTCGGAGGCGCTGTGGGCCGCTGTCGGGGTGAGGAAGGCGGCCGTCAGAAGGGTGATGACGGCGGTCGCGAGCGGTCTCCAGATCGTGAAGCGCATGCGTGTCGACATGCGCGGGACGCTACCCCGGTCAACTCCTGTGCAGAAGAGGGCGACTGTGCGCCGGCTGTGACCTGAGGGCCTCCATGGGGAGGGGGTGTGCGGGGGCGCGCCATGACGGCCGAATGGCGATCGTGTGACAGGGGCGGCGGTGGACACCCCTGCGCGCACAGGGACTCAATAGGCTCCGAACAGACCTCCGTCCCCCACGACTTGGAGCTTTCGTGCACCGCAGACTCATCGCGCCCGGCGCACTCGCCGCCGCGTCCGTGCTGCTGGCGATCCCGGCGTCCGCCGCGAGCCACTCCCCCGGCGCGTCGGGCATCGGCGACCCCTACTACCCGGCCTACGGCAACGGCGGCTACGACGTCTCCCACTACGACCTGCGGCTGACGTACCAGCCTGCCACGGACGAGTTGGCGGGGACGGCGACGATCCTCGCGCGGACCACCGAGGACCTGTCGAGCTTCGACCTGGACTTCCTGCTGGACGTCAGCGAGGTCCGCGTCAACGGCGCCACGGCCGCGTTCACCACCTCCGGCGAGCACGAGCTGGTGGTCACCCCGAAGAGCCCGCTGGCCAGGGGGACGTCCGTCACGGTCGTCGTCCGGTACAGCGGGGTGCCGTCGACGAAGAGCGCGTACGGCTTCTCCACCTGGCACCGCACACCGGACGGCGCGGTCGCGGCGGACGAGCCCGAATCGGCCTGGTGGTGGTTCCCGAGCAACGACCACCCGCTCGACAAGGCGACCTACGACGTGTCGGTGGCCGTGCCGGACGGCACCCAGGCCATCTCCAACGGCACACTCCAGTCGACGACTTCACGCCTGGGCTGGACCCGCTACACCTGGCGCCAGAACAAGCCTCAGGCGACGTATCTCTCCACTCTGGCGCTCGGCAGGTTCGACATCACGACGAGCACGTCCGAGGGCGGCGTGCCGGTGATCAACGCCTACAGCAAGAACCTCGGGGACAACGACGGGGGCGCGCGGGCGAGCGTGGAGCGCACCGGCGAGATCGTCGACTGGCTGAGCGGCTACTTCGGGCCGTACCCGTTCAGCACGGCCGGCGGGTATGTCCCCGACACCACCACCGGGTACGCGCTGGAGACGCAGAGCCGCGTGTTCTACAGCCCGCGGCAGTTCGCGAACGGCTCCAACACCTCACTGGTGGTACACGAGTTGGCGCACCAGTGGTACGGCGACTCGGTGTCCGTGAAGGGCTGGAAGGACATCTGGCTCAACGAGGGCTTCGCGCGGTACGCGCAGTGGCTGTGGTCCGAGCACGAGGGCGAGGGCACGGCGCAGGAACTCGCGGACTACGTGTACGCCGCGCACCCGGCCGACGACGCGTTCTGGACGGTGAAGCCGGGCGACCCGGGCGCCGCGCACCAGTTCGACATCGCCGTCTACGACCGGGGCGCGCTGGCGGTGCAGGCGCTGCGCAACGAGATCGGCGACGACGCGTTCTTCGCCGTCCTGAAGGGCTGGCCGCAGCAGCACGCGTACGGCAACGCGACGATCGCCGAGTTCCAGGCGTACGCCGAGCAAATCTCCGGGAAGCCGCTGGGCGCGCTGTTCGACACCTGGCTGTTCCAGCCGACCAGGCCGACGACACCGACGAAGCCGGCTGCTGCCGACGTGTCGGCCGCGAAGGCGCCCGCCGCCGTTCGGGTCGCGCCCGCGCCGCCGAAGTCCTGGAAGAAGATCGCGGCGACGAACGACCTGCACGAACACTGACCCGAACTCCCGTCTGATTCCGGGCGACTTTGGGTAACAAGGCGTGAAGGAATCGCGGACGAACTGGGGGACGGTCATGGCGGGTACGCAGAACGGCAACGAGGTCGGGTGGAGAGCGACGGCGGGCATCGGGTCGGTGGGGGTCGGCATCGGGCTGATCGCCGGGATTCCGGTGCTGTCCCTGCTGGGGGCGGTCGTCGTCCTCGTCGGTCTGATCGGCCTCACGGCGGCCAGGCGCAAGTAGGCCTGGCGCGCCCGCTCAGGATCCGGCTCGGGCCAGCAGCGCGTCGCGCGCGATGGCCGCGCTCTCCGTGGACGGCACCGTGCACGCGTACGCTCCGGCCAGTGCGCCGTACTCGGCGCATCGGCGCGGCGGTTCGCCGCTGAGGCGACCGAAGAGGAACGCGGACGCGAAGGCGTCGCCCGCGCCGTTGGAGTCCACCACCGGCGCGGGCGGGGTGGCGGCCGGTATGCGGGTCAGCTCGCCGTCGGAGAGCAGATACGCGCCCTGCGCGCCGGCCGTGGCGACGACGACCTCGGCGCGGCCGCGCTCGGCGATGCGGCGCATGGTCGCCTCCGGGTCGGTCAGCGCCGCCGCGGAGACGAAGACGACGTCCGCCGCGTGGGCGAAGGCCTCCTGGTAGGGGTTCTCGCCGTCCCAGTCGTGCAGGTCGGTGGAGATGCCGATCCCCGCCTCGCGCAGCAGGGGCAGGGCATCGGCGCAGGGCTGTGTGATGGACACGTGCGCGTGGCGGCTCGCCGCTGCCAGCGTCCGCAGGGTGTCCTCGGGGAGGCGGTCGTCCGGGCGCCCGCGGCTGGTGTCGTACAGCGACAGCCGTCGACCGTCCGGGCTCACCAGGTTGACCGCGCGCTTGGTGCCGGCGGGCTGCGGGATCGCGGTGAGGGCGATGCCGTGCTTCTCGTGCAGGGCGCGGACCAGGTCGCCCTCGGGGTCGTCGCCGAGGAAGTCCAGGTGGTGGGTGCGCAGGCCGAGGGCGGCGAGGCCCAGGGCGACGAAGTCGCCGGTCTGTCCGGCACGGGCCCGGATCCCGCTGTCGATCATGTAGCTGTCGGCGTACGGGAGCGGCAGCTCCGGCACGTACACGATCGTGTCGACGCCGGCCCCGCCCAGGACCAGGACGTCGATCTCCCCGACCGTGTCCTCGCTCAGGTCCCCGTGCATGTGCGCTACCCCTCCCCGTGGTCGTACACCGTCACCGCGACGCCCCGCCGCACCAGCCGCTCGGCGACGAGCGGCTCGACGCGGGACCACTTGCCGCCGGCCAGTCCGCAGCCTATCCGTGGCATGTGCACCGACGCACCGAGTTCGACCGCCCGGTCGGCCAGCGCGGACAGCGCGGCGTCGATGGCCTCGTAGCGCACGGGGACGCCCTTGCTGCCGGTGCGGGTGCCGCGCTGGCCGACCATGTTGGCGACCCACACGTACCGCTCCACCTGGACGAGTTGGAGCGCGCCCAGGCCGAAGTCGTTGGCGGCCCGCTCGCGGTGCCAGGCACGGTAGGCGGCCTCCGGCTCCGGCCAGCGGCGTGACACCGCCAGGACGAAGCCCTTTCCCCATCCCCCGATGTCGTTGCAGACATGGGCGATCACCTTGACGCCCTTCACCGACGGAACGGTGGCGTCACCCCGGACATAAGTGATCTCCGACATGACGCCACCGTAGGCGGTGCCACTGACAACGGCCCCGAGCCGCTGCTCCCTGAGCCGCGGCAGCGATACTGCTGCGCATGACGAGCGAGACGGCGGAGCCGGCCCTCACGGTGGACGAGCTGGCCGCCCGGGCGGGGGTCACGGTGCGGACGGTGCGCTTCTACGGCACCAAGGGGCTGCTGCCCCCGCCGGTCATCGGTCCGCGCCGGGTGGGGCACTACGGCGCCGGACATCTCGCACGCCTCGCGCTGATCGAGGAACTGCGGCGGCAGGGCCTGACGCTGGCGGCGATCGAGCGCTACCTGGACCGGCTGCCGCCCGGTCTCGACGCCCACGACCTCGCCGTGCACCGGGCGGTCGTGGCCTCCTGGGCGCCGGACGCCGTGGAGACCGTGACGCGGGAGGAGCTGCGCCGCCGGGCGGGGCGGACGCTCGGCGAGGAGGACGTGGACCGGCTCGTCGCGATGGGCGTGGTGGAGGCCCACACCGGGGAGCCGGACGGCGCGGACGCGTACCGCGTCGATCCGGGGCTGCTGCGGCTGGGCGTCCGGCTGCTCGACGTGCCGCTGTCGCCGGAGGCGATCCGTGCGGCCCGGACCGTCCTGCTCGACCATGCGCGCGACGCGGCACACGAGCTGTCGCGGCTGCTGCGCGAGGAGGTGCCGGAGCACGACGCGCAGGCGGTGCGGTCGCTTTCGGCGCATATGCAGCCCCTGGTCGTGCAGGCGTTGCTGACGGCGTTCCAGCGATCGCTGACGGAGGAGCTGAGGGAGTGGCTCGGGGAGCCGCCGACGGACGACGACTCCCCTGACGGATCGATCTGACCGGCCGATGTGACCGGCCGATCTGACCGGCCGATGTGACCGGCCGATCTGACCGGCCGATCTGACCAGCCGATCTGACCAGCCGATCTGACCAGCCGATGTGACTTGCTGATATGACCGGCCGATCCGACGGGCCTGTGACTCAGCGGGCGTCCGTGAAGGTCTCGCCCCGCTCCGCCTTCGCCACCAGCAGTGCGGGCGGGGTGAAGCGGTCGCCGTAGCGCTCCGCGAGTTCACGCGCGCGTGCCACGAATCCGGGGAGCCCGCCCTCGTAGCCGTTGATGTACTGGAGCACCCCGCCGGTCCAGCCGGGGAAGCCGATGCCGAAGAGGGAGCCGATGTTGGCGTCGGCCACGGACGTCAGCACGCCCTCCTCGAGGAGCTTGACGGTGTCGAGGGCCTCGGCGAAGAGCATGCGTTCCTGCATGTCCTCGAACGGGATCTCGGCGCCCGTGCGCGTGAAGTGCTCGCGCAGGCCCGGCCACAGCGCGCCCCGCTTGCCGTCCGGCCCGTACTCGTAGAAGCCCGCGCCGCCGCTGCGGCCGGGGCGGCCGAACTCCTCGACCATCCGGTCGATGACGGCCTCCGCGGGGTGTCCGGGCCAGGTGCCGCCCGCCTCCTCCACCGCCTGCTTCGACTCCTTGCGGATCTTCTGCGGGAGGGTGAGCGTCAGGTCGTCCATCAGGGACAGCACCTTGCCGGGGTAGCCCGCCTGGGCGGCGGCCTGCTCGACGGAGGCGGGCTCGATGCCCTCGGCGACCATGGCGACGCCCTCGTTGATGAAGTGGCCGATCACCCGCGAGGTGAAGAAGCCGCGCGAGTCGTTGACGACGATCGGCGTCTTCTTGATCTGCCGGACCAGGTCGAAGGCGCGCGCGAGCGCCTCGTCCCCGGTGCGTTCGCCCTTGATGATCTCGACGAGCGGCATCTTGTCGACGGGCGAGAAGAAGTGCAGCCCGATGAAGTCGTTCTGGCGTTCGACTCCCTCGGCGAGGACGGTGATGGGGAGGGTGGAGGTGTTGGAGCAGAGCAGGGCGTCGGGCTCGACGATGTGCTCGATCTCCTGGAAGACCTTGTGCTTGAGGGAGGTGTCCTCGAACACGGCCTCGATGACGGCGTCGCAGCCCGCCAGGTCCTGCGGGTCCGCGGTGGGCGTGATGCGGGCGAGCAGTGCGTCCGCCTTCTCCTGGCTGGTACGGCCCCGGGAAACGGCCTTGGCGCAGAGTTTCTCGGAGTAGGCCTTGCCCTTGGCGGCCGCTTCCGCGGAGACGTCCCGGAGCACGACGTCGATGCCCGCGCGGGCGCACGAGTAGGCGATGCCGGCGCCCATCATCCCGGCGCCCAGGACGGCGACCTTGCGGACCTCGCGGGGCGCGACGCCCTTGGGGCGGTTGACGCCGGAGTTGACGGCCTGGAGGTCGAAGAAGAACGCCTGGATCATGTTCTTCGACGTCTGCCCGGCGGCCAGCTCCACGAAGTAGCGGGCCTCGATGACCTGGGCGGTCTCGAAGTCGACCTGGGCGCCCTCGACGGCGGCGGCGAGGATCCGCTGCGGCGCGGGGTAGGGGGCGCCGTTGGTCTCCTTGCGCAGGCTGGCCGGGAAGGCGGGCAGGTTGGCGGCGAACTTCGGGTTGGCGGGGGTGCCGCCGGGGATACGGTGGCCCGGCTCGTCCCAGGGCTGCCGGGACTCGGGGTGGGCGTCGATGAAGGCGTGGGCCTTGGCGAGGAGTTCGTCGGGGGTGGCGGCGACCTCGTGGATCAGGCCGTTCTCCAGGGCCTGCCGGGGGCTGTACTGGGTGCCTTTGAGGAGGACCTTGAGGAGGGCGTCGGTGATGCCCAGCAGGCGCACGGTGCGGGCGATGCCGCCGCCTCCGGGGAGCAGGCCGAGGGTGACCTCGGGGCAGCCGATCTTCGAGCCGGGCGCGTCCAGGGCGACCCGGTGGTGGCAGGCGAGGGCGAGCTCGTAACCGCCGCCGAGGGCCGCGCCGTTCATCGCGGCGACGACCGGCTTGCCGAGGGTCTCGATGCGGCGGAGGTTGCGCTTGATCTCCAGTCCGCCGTCGAACAGCTCCTGGGCGGTCTCGGGGGTGACGCGGATGAGGTCGCGCAGGTCGCCGCCGGCGAAGAAGGTCTTCTTGGCGGAGGTGATGACGACGCCCCGGACGGAGTCCTTCTCGGCCTCCAGGCGGTCGGCGACCGCGGCGAGCGAGGCGCGGAACGCCGCGTTCATGGTGTTGGCGGACTGATCCGGATCGTCGAGGACGAGGGTGACCAGGCCGGTGCGGTCCTGTTCCCAGCGGATGGTGGTGCTCAGTGTCATGACGGGGTCTCCGTAGAAGTCTTGGGCTGCCGCTGGGGTGGTCAGACGCGCTCGACGACGGTGGCTACGCCCATGCCGCCGCCCACGCAGAGCGTGACGAGGCCGTAGCGCTTGTCCTGGCGCTCCAGCTCGTCGACGAGCGAGCCGAGGATCATCGCGCCGGTGGCGCCGAGCGGGTGGCCGAGCGCGATCGCGCCGCCGTTGACGTTGACCTTGTCCAGGGACAGGCCCATGTCCTCGACGAAGCGCAGGACGACCGCCGCGAACGCCTCGTTGATCTCGACGAGGTCGATGTCGTCGATGGTCAGGCCGGCCTTCGCGAGGGCCTTGCGGGTGGCGGGCGCGGGGCCGGTGAGCATGATCGTCGGCTCGGAGCCGGAGACCGCGGCGGAGACGATCCGCGCGCGCGGGGTGAGGCCGTAGCGCTCACCGACCTCCTTGGAGCCGATCGCGACCAGGGAGGCGCCGTCGACGATGCCGGAGGAGTTGCCCGCGTGGTGGACGTGGTCGATCTTCTCCACCCAGTGGTACTTCTGCAGCGCGACCGCGTCGAAGCCGCCCAGTTCGCCGATGTCGGCGAAGGAGGGCTTGAGCTTCGCGAGGGAGTCGGCGGTGGTGCCGGGGCGCGGGTGCTCGTCGTGGTCGAGGACGACGAGGCCGCCGCGGTCCTTCACCGGGACGACCGAGCGGTCGAAGCGGCCCTCCTTCCAGGCCGTCACCGCCCGCTCCTGCGACAGCGCCGCGTACTCGTCGACGTCGCGCCGGGAGAAGCCCCCGATGGTGGCGATGAGGTCGGCGCCGATGCCCTGGGGCACGAAGTTGACGGCCAGGTTGGTCATCGGGTCGTTGAACCAGGCGCCGCCGTCCGAGGCCATCGGCACCCGGGACATCGACTCCACGCCGCCCGCGAGGACGAGGTCCTCCCAGCCCGAACGGACCTTGGCGGCGGCCAGGTTGACCGCCTCCAGACCCGAGGCACAGAAGCGGTTCTCCTGTACGCCGGCCACGGTGTCCGGCAGACCGGCGGCGATCGCGGCGATGCGCGCGATGTCGGAGCCCTGGTCGCCCACCGGTCCGACGACGCCGAGCACGACGTCGTCGATCGCGGCCGGGTCGAGGCCGGGGAAGCGGCTTCGCAGCTCGTGGATGAGGCCGACGACGAGGTCGATGGGCTTCGTTCCGTGCAGGGCGCCGTTCGCCTTGCCGCGGCCTCGTGGGGTGCGGATCGCGTCGTACACATACGCTTCGGTGCTCACTGGCAGACCTTTCGGGAGGGTGGGCCGAGCGGGGCGGGGTCAGTCGCCCTGGTGCGGGAAGTCGTTCCGGGCGAAGTCGTTCTGCGGGAATTCGTTCTGGGGGAATTCGTTCTGGGGCGCGAGAGTGCTCTCGGGGCTCTTCACAAGATCCGTCACGAGCCCCGGTATGTCCCAGTCGCGGGCCACTTCGCGCGTGTCGGCGCCGGGTCGCGCGGGCCCGGTGCGCACGGCGGTGGGCGTCTCGGAGAAGCGGGGCGCCGGGGCCGGCTGGGTGATGCCGCCGTGGTCGGTGAAGGTGCCGCGGGCGGCGAGGTGCGGGTGGTGCGGAGCCTCGCGCAGCGACAGCACGGGCGCGACACACGCGTCGGAGTCCTCGAACAGGGCCGTCCACTCGTCGCGTGTGCGGGACTTGAAGCGGGCGGCGACGGCCTCGCGCAGCGCGCCCCAGCGCGTCCGGTCCTTGCGGGCGTCCCGGAATTCCGCCAGGCCCAGCAGGTCGACGAACTCGTCGTAGAACTGCGGCTCCAGGGCGCCGACGGCCATGTACCCGCCGTCGGCGGTCTCGTAGGTGCCGTAGTACGGGCAGCCGCCGTCGAGGAGGTTGACGGCGCGCCGGTCCTGCCAGCCGCCGGCGGAGAGCATGCCGTGGATCATCGTGGAGAGGTGGGCGGCGCCGTCGACGATGGCCGCGTCGACGACCTGGCCGGCGCCGCTCACGCGCGCGTGGTGGAGAGCGGCGAGGACGCCGACGACGAGGTAGAGGGAGCCGCCCGCGTAGTCGCCGAGGAGGTTGGCGGGGGCCGGCGGCGGCCGGTCCGGGGCGCCGATCATGCCGAGGGCGCCGGTGACGGCGAGGTAGGAGACGTCGTGGCCGGAGCGGTGGGCCAGGGGGCCCTGCTGGCCCCAGCCGGTCATCCGGCCGTAGACCAGTCGGGGGTTGCGGGCGTGGCAGTCCTCGGGGCCGACCCCGAGGCGCTCGGCGACGCCCGGCCGGTTGCCCTCGATGAGCACGTCGGCGCGGGCGGCCAGGTCGAGCACGCGCGCGGGGCCGTCCGGCGCCTTGAGGTCGACGATCACCGATCGCTTGTTGCGGTTGGTGACGTCATGGGCGGGGTCGACGCCGAGGACCGAGCCGCCGGGGCGGTCCACGCGGACGACGTCGGCGCCGAGGTCGGCCAGGAGCATGCCCGCGAAGGGGCCGGGGCCGATCCCGGCGAGCTCCACCACGCGCACGCCGGTCAGCGGGCCCTGCCCGGTCGTCCGTCCCGTTGTCATCCAGCCCCCTTGCTGTGACACAACCGATGTAACACCAGTGATGTTAGGAACACGTTCCGGTGGACACAAGAGCAGAACAAGCAAGCGCTTAGCCAGTATGCCCGGTCCGCCGGTCGCCGTACCGTCGCCACCGGACCGCCGTCGCCGGACCGGCTCAGCGCGCCTCCAGCTCCGCTATGAACCGCTGGGGAGCGATCGTGCGGTAGCTCTCCTCCACCCAGTCGCAGAGCAGCTCGGCCCCGGGGGCGCCCTTCTCCTCCAGCGGCAGGCTCACCCAGCCCGACCTGCCCAGGCCGTATCCGGCGGGCTCGGCGCCCGGCGCGGCCAGCGCATGGGCGTGCGCGGTCTCCTCGGCGAGCTTGAGAGTGACGCCCAGTGGGTGACTGCCGTCGTCGACGCCGAGGAAGACGAACACCTTCTTGTTGACCTTGGCCACCGTCTCGCCCCACGGGAACTCCTCGGTCGCGCCGGGCAGTCCGAGCGCGAACTCGCGTACTTTCTCCCATTTCCTCAGGGCGTTCCTGTCCACGGTCACCTGCTGCCTCCGGGCTCGTCGTCGGCCTCCGCACTCCTCACGCTAGCCTCAGCCACCGACAGCGGCGCGGGCTGCAGGGCGAAGGGATGTCATGAGCAGGCTGAAAAGGTCGGACCGTCCGTACGACATCGTGCTCTTCGGGGCCACGGGCTTCGTCGGAACGCTCACCGCGGAGTACCTCGCCGCGCACGCGCCCGCCGAGCTGCGCTGGGCGATCGCCGGCCGCGACGAGAAGAAGCTGGCAGGGCTGCGCGAACGGCTCGGCGTGGACGTCGGGGTGCTGCGGGCCGACTCCTCCGACCCGGCGTCGCTGCGCGCCCTCGCGGAGCACGCGCGCGTGGTGGCCACGACGGTGGGTCCCTATGTGACGTACGGCGAGGAGCTCGTGGCCGCCTGCGCGGACACCGGCGCCGACTACCTCGATCTCACCGGCGAGCCGGAGTTCGTGGACCTGATGTACGTCCGGCACGACGCACGCGCGCGTGAGACGGGTGCGCGGCTGCTCCACGCGTGCGGCTTCGACTCCGTCCCGCACGACCTGGGCGTGTACTTCACCGTCCAGCAGCTCCCGGAGGGCGTGCCGCTGGCCGTGGACGGCTTCGTGACCGCCGACGCCACCTTCTCGGGCGGCACCTTCGCCTCCGCCCTGGGCCAGTTCGCACGCGGCCGGCAGATGGCGGCCGCCGCGCGGGAGCGAGGACGGCACGAACCGCGGCTCATGGGCCGCCGGGCCGCCGCGCCACTGGGAGCGCCCCGGTTCGCCCCGGAGGTCGGCGCCTGGGCGCTGCCGCTGCCCACCATCGACCCGCAGATCGTGCTCCGCTCGGCGAGGTCGCTGCAGCGCTACGGGCCCGACTTCCGCTACCGGCACTACGCGGCCGTACGGCGGCTGCCCGTCGCCGTGGGCGGGATCGCGGCGGTCGGCACGCTCGTCGCGGCGGCCCAACTGCCGCCCGCCCGGCGCTGGCTGTCGGACCGGCTCAAGCCCGGGGAGGGGCCGAGCGCGGACAAGCGGGCGCGGAGCTGGTTCTCCGTCCGGTTCGTCGGCGAGGGCGGCGGCCGACGGGTGTGCACCGAGGTCTCGGGCGGCGACCCCGGCTACGACGAGACGGCGAAGATGTTCGCCGAGGCGGCGCTCGCCCTGGCCTGCGACGACCTTCCGCCGACCGCGGGGCAGGTCACGACGGCGGTGGCGATGGGCGCCGCGCTGACCGAGCGGCTGACCCGCGCGGGCGTCCGCTTCCGCGTCGCGGCCCGCCGCTGACCGTCCCCCGGCCTCAGACCGGCCACTGTACGAGCGTGTAGATCATCCCGACGATCCAGCCGAGCCCCGCCAGGACGGCGAGGATCAGCGCGGCGTTCACGGCACGCTCGACGGATCGGTTCGGGTCGGCGAGGGGCTTCGGAGCACGGTGCGTGGTCATGCGGCCCAGCCTGCCGAGCGGGGCGCCGGGCGCACATCCGTACAGGTACTCAGACGACGTACCCGGACGCGTACTCAGGCGCGCGCCCGCCGTCGGCCGATCCCCTTGCCCCCCATTGGGGACTTTCGGCGCCGCCCAGCGCTCGTTCCCCGCCGCCGAGCGCTCCCAAGTGCCAACAAGCACTTCAATGAAACGATTGAAGCATCTGATCGGAACAGGACCGGAGCGGAAGGGGAGCAGTATGAAGTTCGTTCTCGAAGTCACGGTGGACGAGGGCGCGTCGACCCAGGACCGGGTGGGTGAGCTGGGGCGGATCCTGCGGTACTGGGGCGGCAATCTGAAGCACTACGCCCTGGAGGCCGGGGACGGTTCGGCGGTCTACGACTCCGCGTACAAGGAAGTGGGTCAGTGGCGGATCGTCGCCTCCGGAAGCCCCTCCTGAAGCGCCTCTTGAAGCGCCCTGCGGCACAGTGAGTCCGCCCTGCGGGTCGTCTCGGGCAGGCGGAACCGCGGGGTGAGGGCGAGGGTGTGGGCGCAGGCGGCGTCCAGGGCGACACGGTGGCCGACGGAGACGAACACCGGCTTCACCCCCGCGCGGGTGCGCAGCGCACGCCCCACAACCTCCTCGTCGCCCGCCAGCAGCGGGGACGCCGATCCGCGCGGGGCGTCCGGGTCGTCGTACGTGAAGGTGAAGGGGTTCTTGGCGACGCCGATCGTGGGCAGCCCGGTGAGGACCCCCAGGTGGCTGGCGAGGCCGAAGCGGCGCGGGTGGGCCACGCCGTAGCCGTCGCAGACGACCAGGCCGGGCGGGCGGGGCAGGGCGGCCAGGGCGGCCAGCACGGTGGGAATCTCGCGGAAGGCCAGCAGTCCGGGGACGTACGGGAAGGAGATCCGCCCGACGGCGGTGGCCTCGGCGACGACTTCGAGGCTCGCCGCGTCCAGCACGACGGCCGCCGCGGCGACGACGTCCCGCTCGTCGTCGTAGGCGACGTCGACGCCGGTCACCCAGCCCGTCCCGGGCGGCGGCCCCGGCTCGTCGAGCACTGCTCGCGTCCGCAGCTCGTCCTGGACGGCGCGGGCCTCTTCCTCGGTCGCGGGCCAGCCCGCGGGAATGTTCACGATCGTCATGGTGGGGACGAGCGTACGGCCGCTTCACCGGCCGCACGAGACGTCCTCCGGGGAGGTGCGGCCGACGCAGTCCTCGACTCGCCGGCCCGGGCGCGTTCCCTGTGCGGCTCAGCTCTTCAGGCGTGCCACGCGCCCCTGTTCGCCGGCCGCCCAGCAGCCGAGGTCGGGGGTGCAGTCCACGGTGTCGTACGAGCCGGTGTCGAGGGTGCGCCAGGTGCGGCCCGAGTCGGTGGTCAGGTCGGTGCCGGTGGGACCGACCGCGAGGGCCGCGGTGCGGCTGTGCGGGAGCCAGGCGACGCCGGAGCGGTAGGCGGGCGGCGGTGTGGCGGCGGTCCGCCAGGTGCGGCCGCCGTCGCCGGTCGTGGCGGCGGCCTGCGGGGACTGCTGGTCGGCGCGGTAGTCGCCGCCGACGGCGAGGCCGTGGGCGCGGTCGCGGAACGCGAGGGCGAAGACCCCGCGCGCGGGGTCCCCCGCCGGGATCGGGGCGTCGGTGGCCGTCCAGGTCAGTCCGCGGTCGGACGAGTGCAGCACACGCGCGCGTGCGGCCCCGCCGGTCGCCAGCCAGACGTCCTTCGCCCCGGCGGCGACCAGGCACTGGCCGCTTGCGGCGAAGCCCGCCTCGCCCGCCAGGGCGGCCGGCATCCCCTGGTCGGGCAGCACCTTCCAGGAGCGGCCCGCGTCGCTGGTCGACAGGATGCGGAACTTTCCGTCCACCGGATCGCTCATGGCGAGGCCGTGGCGGCGGTCGAAGAAGGTCATGCAGTCGTAGAAGGCGCGGGAGTCGGTGTTGCGGAAGGCCTCCGTCCAGGTCTTGCCGCCGTCCTCGGTGCGGTAGACGCGCGAGGCCTCGCCCTCGCCGATGGCCAACGCCACGGCGCGACGCCCGTCGAACGCCTCGATGTCCCGGAACTGCAGGTCGGCCGCGCCGGGCGGCGAGACGTCCCGCCAGCTCTCGCCCCCGTCGGCGGTGCGCAGGACGGCGCCCTGGCTGCCCGCCACCCACGCGGTGTCGCGGTCGACGGCCGCGAGGCCACGGAACCGTACGGCGGCGGCGCCGGTGTCCTTGAGGTCCCAGCGCGGCGCCGCGGGCCGCTGTGTGTGCGCCTGGGCGGGCAGGGCGGTGAGGACGGCGAGCGCCGCCCCGCAGACCGCCGCCGCCACTCGGCCGCCCCCTCGTGTGTTCCGTACCGTGCGTCGCGTCTTCCCCAAGCGCCTCATGGCGGGGGAAGCTAGCCCACGGCTCTCGGTGGCGTCCAGACGCCCTCGATCTCCTCAACTGCCCTTGGGGGCGAGGGAGGAGAGCTGAGTCACTCCCGTGCATGAATCGCGGTGACCGAGGTCACTCGGAATCGGTGTGCACGGATCGACCGGTTCCGGCGTCTCTTCCAGTGTCCGGACCCACCGCCCGGAAGTTCGTCCCGCCGTCACGAGGGAGCAAGGCGTTGTCCATCGTCATCGAGCAGCCCGTAGAGGCCCGTCTTGTCGCCGCCGCGCCACGGATGCCGAACATCCCCGCCACGCTGCACTACGACCGCCGGGATCCCTTCGCCGTCCGTATGACCTTCCCCGCTCCGGCCACCCTGGAGGGCGTCGAGGTCTGCTGGACCTTCGCCCGCGAGCTGCTCGCCGCGGGCCTGCACACGGCCGAGGGCCACGGCGACGTCCGGGTGCGCCCCTACGGGTACGACCGCACGGTGCTGGAGTTCCACGCGCCCGAGGGCACCGCCGTCGTGCATGTGCATTCGGCGGACATCCGCCGCTTCCTGCAGGCCACGAGCGTGCTGGTGCCGGCCGGTACGGAGCACCGGCAGCTCGACCTCGACCACGATCTGGCGGAGCTGATGCGCGACGCCCGCTGAGGTCTGCCGATCCGTTTAATCCTTTGACGGCTCTCCCGGGCCCTCCTACGGTGTGAAGCGGTTCTGTTGCCGCCGATTGGAGAAGGACGTTGCTCGTCTGAGGTCCTGAGACACCGCGCCACACCTGTCAGGTGTGTGCGTCGCGTGCGACCTCGGCCTTCGAGCCGTCCATGCCGTCCTTGCGGAGCAGGGCTTCTTCCATGCCCTCGCGCTGCCGCGGTGGTCGCCGCCTTGCGGTGTCTCGACACGTGTCGCCCCTGACCGCACACGCAACCGCGAGGCCCGCCTTGACTCACTCCATCACCTGTACCTCCCTCGCCTTCTCCTGGCCCGACGGCACCGCCGTCTTCGAAGAGCTCGACGTCGCCTTCGGCTCCGGCCGGACCGGACTGGTCGGCGTCAACGGCTCCGGAAAGTCGACCCTGCTGAAACTGATCGCCGGCGAACTCGCCCCCGCCGACGGCGCCGTGCGCCTCGCGGGCGAGGTCGGCCACCTTCCGCAGAACGTCACCCTGGACACCGCCCTGCGGGTCGACGACGCGCTCGGCATCGCCTCGCAGCGGGCCGCCCTGCACGCCATCGAGGCGGGAGACGCGTCCGAGGCGCACTTCGAGACCCTGGGCGACGACTGGGACGTCGAGGAACGCGCCCTGGCCACCCTCGGCGAGCTCGGGCTCGGCCATGTCGACCTCGACCGCACCATCGGCGAGGTGTCGGGCGGCGAGTCGGTCCTGCTGCGACTGGCCGCACTGCTGCTGCGCCGGCCGGACATCCTGCTGCTGGACGAGCCGACCAACAACCTCGACCTGTACGCCCGACGGCGGCTGTACGCGGCCGTCGCGTCCTGGCCCGGCGTGCTGGTCGTGGTCAGCCACGACCGGGAGCTGCTGGACCTCGTCGACCAGATCGCCGACCTGCGCAGCGGCGGGATCAGCTGGTACGGCGGCAACTTCTCCGCCTACGAGGAGGCCCTGGCCACCGAGCAGGAGGCGGCCGAGCGCATGGTGCGCGTCGCCGAGGCCGACCTGAAGAAGCAGAAACGCGAACTGGTCGACGCCCAGGTCAAACTGGCCCGCCGCAAGCGGTACGGGCAGAAGATGTTCGACCAGAAACGCGAGCCGAAGATCGTCATGGGGGCGCGCAAGCGCGCCGCGCAGGAGTCGGCGGGCAAGCACCGGATCATGCACGAGGAGAAGCTCGCCGAGGCCAGGGAGCGGCTCGACGACGCCGCGGAGGCCGTCCGGGACGACGACGAGATCCGCGTCGACCTGCCGTACACGGCCGTACCCCCGGGGCGGGAGGTGCTGACCCTCCAGGACCTCCGGCTCGCGTACGGCGCGCGCGTGGCGGGCGGTTTCGACCTGCGCGGTCCGGAGCGGGTGGCGCTGGTCGGGCGCAACGGCGCGGGCAAGACGACACTGCTGCGCACGATCGCCGGGGAGCTGGCGCCCGAGGACGGCGCGGCGCACGCGCACGTGCCGCTGCGTTTCCTGCCCCAGCGCCTCGACGTCCTCGACGACGAGCGCACGGTCGCCGAGAACGTGGCACGGTTCGCGCCGAGCGCCACCAACAACCGGATCCGGGCCCGGCTGGCCCGCTTCCTGTTCCGGGGCGCCCGCGCCGACCAGAAGGCGGCGACGCTCTCCGGCGGGGAGCGCTTCCGGGCGACCCTGGCGGCCCTGATGCTGGCCGAGCCCGCGCCGCAGCTGCTGCTGCTGGACGAGCCGACCAACAACCTGGACATGGCGAGCGTGCGCCGGCTGACCACGGCCCTGGAGTCGTACGAGGGGGCCCTGATCGTGGCCAGCCACGACCTGCCGTTCCTGGAGTCGATCGGCATCACCCGGTGGCTGCTGCTGGACGGGGAGCTGCGCGAGACGACGGCGGCGGAGGTGGCGGATCCGGCGTAGCGCCGTGCGCCGGGCCCGGCGCACGGCGCGCGCCCCGCTCGACGGGGCCGTGCGCCAGGACATGGAGGCCCGGCTCGGCGCCGCCCGGCGCACGGCGCGGGTCTCAGGAAGGGCACATTGTTACTGCGGGGTTTTGTGCTCATGGTCGCGCCCTGCATGATGGCTGACCGGCGCCGCGTCCGAGGCGCCGGTTGTGCCACCCGATTCGGAGACCTGGACGTGCCCAGCAAGAAGGCCCTCATCCGCCGCCCCAGCCCGCGCCTCGCCGAAGGCCTGGTGACGCACGTCGAGCGGGAGAAGGTCGACGTCGAGCTCGCCCAGGAGCAGTGGGAGACGTACGCCGACACGCTGCGGACGCACGGCTGGGAGACCGTCGAGGTCGATCCGGCCGACGACTGCCCCGACTCCGTGTTCGTCGAGGACACGGTGGTGATGTACAGGAACGTCGCCCTGATCGCGCGCTCCGGCGCCGAGTCCCGGCGCGACGAGACCATCGGGGTCGAGGAGGCCGTGGCCCGCCTGGGCTGCTCGGTGAACTGGATCTGGGAGCCGGGCACGCTGGACGGCGGCGATGTGCTCAAGATCGGCGACACGATCTACGTCGGCCGGGGCGGACGGACCAACGCGGCCGGCGTCCAGCAGGTGCGGGCCGCCTTCGAGCCGCTGGGGGCGCAGGTCGTGGCCGTGCCGGTGAGCAAGGTGCTGCACCTGAAGTCGGCGGTCACGGCGCTGCCCGACGGCACGGTGATCGGCCACATCCCCAAGGTGGACCGGCCGTCGCTGTTCCCGCGCTTCCTGTCGGTCCCCGAGGAGGCCGGCTCGCACGTGGTGCTCCTCGGCGGCCCGCACGTCCTCATCTCGGCCGGCGCGCCCAAGACGGCGGAGCTGCTCGCCGATCTCGGTCACGAGCCCGTCGTGGTCGACATCAGCGAGTTCGAGAAACTCGAAGGCTGTGTGACATGCCTCTCGGTCCGACTGCGTGAACTGTACGCCTGACCGGGTGAACGGATCACCTCTTCAGCCCTGGGACCTGCGGATCCCGGGGGTGTTTGACATGCCCCGAATCGACCGATGGAACCTGGCTGATCAGCGGTCTTTACAGCGAACTTAACCTACGGCTTCGTAACCTACGGGTACGTAGCTTACGATCCCGTAAGTTGCCGGCCTCGCTCGCCGGATTGTTCCACTCCGCTTCACGTCCCCTCTGGAGTTTCCGTGACGATCACCTCTCCGCACCTCGGCAGCCCCGCCGTCTGGACCGACGCCAAGCTGCTGTACGCCCTGGAGGAAGTGGTCGAGACGGAACTCAACCGGCATCTCAAGGTCACCAAGGACTGGATGCCCCATGAGTATGTGCCGTGGAGCGACGGCCGCAACTTCCCCGGCTTCTTCGAGGACGGCGAGGCCTGGGAGAAGGGCCAGTCGAAGGTCACTGAGATCGGCCGGATCGCGCTCGTCGTGAACCTGCTCACCGAGGACAATCTGCCCAGCTACCACCACGAGATCGCCTCTCTCTTCGGCCGCGACGGCGCCTGGGGCACCTGGGTGCACCGCTGGACGGCGGAGGAGGGCCGGCACGGCATCGTGATGCGCGACTACCTGCTCGCCTCGCGCGCGGTGGACCCGGACAAGCTGGAAGCGTTCCGTATGCAGCACATGAGCGAGGGCTTCGAGTCGGACAACCGGCACTCGATGCTGCACTCGGTCGCGTACGTCGCCTTCCAGGAGCTGGCCACCCGCGTCTCGCACCGCAACACCGGCCACCAGTCGGGCGACCCGGTCTGCGACCGCATGCTGGCCCGCATCGCGACCGACGAGAACCTCCACATGGTCTTCTACCGCAACCTGCTGAAGGCCGCCTTCGAGCTCGCCCCCGACCTCACCATGCAGGCCGTGCGCGACGTCCTCGTCAACTTCCGCATGCCCGGTCACGGTATGCCCGGCTTCGAGCGGTTCGCCGCGCAGATGGCGATCGGCGAGGTCTACAACCTGCGCATCCACCACGACGACGTCATCCAGCCCGTGCTGCGCTTCCTGAAGGTCATGGAGGTCGACGGTCTCGGCCCCGAGGGGCAGAAGGCGCAGGAGGAGATCGGCCTGTACATGGGCGGTCTGGACGCGGAGGCCTCGAAGTTCGACGAGAAGCTGGCCACGCGCAAGGCCCGCATGGCGGCGCGCGCCGCGGGCTGATCGTGGTCGGCACAGGGGGCGGGGCGGCTGGATTCGAACCAGCGTGACCCGGTTTTGGAGACCCGGCGCGCCTGCCTCTGCGCTACGACCCCGCCCTTGCCGCAGAGGGTAGCCCGGCCGGCGCCGGCCGCGTCGGCGTGCGGTGCACACTGCGTACGGCCGCCACGTCGGAAGGCACGGTCAAGGCCGGCACATGGGCGCTGAGGGCTGCCAGACGCTGTTTGACGCTGGCGGCGACGCCCTGGCCGAGGACGAAGCGGGTGGCCGTTGCCGCGCGGGGCGCGTGGTCGAGGAGGCGGTGGGCCTCGCGGCTGCGCAGGCCGGTGTGGCGCAGGACCAGGTGGGCGAGACGATGCTCGGCGGCCGCCAACGTCCGCCCGACGGTCTCGGCGGCGGCCAGGTCCAGCCGGTTGTCCGCCGCGCCGAGCACGCCCGCGGCCCGGACCCGGCCGAGGTCCAGCAGCGTGACGCCGGCGGCGGTGGCGGCGCCGACCAGGCGCGCGGCGGCCGAGGGCCCGATGCCGTTGCTCGCCACCGACAGCCGAGCGAGCCGCCCGTACGGCGCCCGCTCCAGGGCGTCGGCGAGCCGGTGCGCGCCCGCGTCGCCCAACCGGGCGGCGGACACGTACAGTTCGTCGATCGCCCCGGCTGCGACCACCGCCGCGAGCGCCTCCGCGCCCCGCTCCCCCAGCGGGTTGCCGCCCACGAACAGCCGCTCCACGCGCCGCCCTTCGTCCGCGGCGGCGAGCAGCGCGTCGGCGAGCACGGTCGTGCCGGCCCCGTCGAGCCCGGTCTGGACGAGGTCGAGGGTGCGCAACGTCCGCGCCGACTCGACTAGTTCGGCTGCCGCCCGGCCCCCTCCCCCGCCCAGCGGGTTGCGCTTGAGCCAGACTCCGGTGACGACCTGCGGCGAGGCCCGAAGCTGGTCGGCGATGCGGCAGGCGCCGCCCGCCGTGATGCCGTTGCAGCCGAGGTAGAGCGTCTCGACCGGCGCGTCCGTACCCGCGGCGGCGACGGCGCCGTCGTCCCCGAGTGCGTCGGTGCCCAGCAGCAGATGCCGTACGGGCGAGGGCCCGGCGGCCAGCGCCTCGGCGACCAGGGCGGCGCCCGCCGCCCCGAGTCCCTGTTTGCACAGGTCCAGCCGTCCGTCGGGCAGCGCGCTGCCCGCGGCGAAGTCCAGCCGCTCACCCGCCGGGCGCCCGGCCCGCAGCCAGTCGAGCAGCGGGGCGAGATCGGCGAGGGGGCGCGGGACGACGTGCGGCACTCCGGCGAAACCGGCCGGCCCGGCCCCGGCCGCGGTCTCCTCGCTCACCACTGGGCCTCCTGGTAGTCCTTGAGGAAGACGCCCGACACCGGATGCCCGGCCTCGCCGCGCACGATCGGGTCGTACACGCGTGCCGCGCCGTCCACGATGTCCAGCGGGGTACGGAAGCCCGCGCCCGCCATCCGGGCCTTCTTCGGCGCCGGGTTCTCGTCCGTGATCCAGCCGGTGTCCACGGCGCACATGTGCACGCCCTGCTCGGCGAGGGCGGCGGCGCTGGTCCGGGTGAGCATGTTGAGGGCGGCCTTGGCCATGTTGGTGTGCGGATGCCCGGGCATCTTGTTGCGCACGGCGAACCGGCCTTCGACGGCGGTCACGTTGATCACGTACCGGCGCGGATGCGGGGAGGCGAGCAGCAGCGGCAGCAGGCGGTCGCAGAGGAGCGCGGGGGCGAGGGCGTTGACGAGCTGGGTCTCCAGGACCTCGGCCGGGTCGAGCGCGCCGAGCCGCGCCGACCAGGAGTTCTCCGGAGAGGGGTCGGGCAGCAGCCCCGCCTCGTCGGCCTCGCGCAGGGCGGCGGGCAGCGCTGAGACGGAGCCCCCGAGCCCCTCCAGCATCCGCATCGAGGTGAACCCGGGCGCCCGGCGCGCGCCCTCGGGCAGCGCGTCGTACTCGCCGGCGGCCAGCAGGGCGTACGACTGCGGCGGACGGCGCACGGTCTGCGCCGCGTTGTTGACGAGGATGTCGAACGGCTCGCCCTCCTGGCGCAGTTCCTCGCACAGGCCGAGCACCTGGCGCGGGTCGCGCAGGTCGACGGCGAGCACGGTGAGCCGGTCCAGCCATTGCGCACTGCCCGGCTCGGCACGGAAGCGGCGCACGGTGTCATGCGGGAAACGTGAGGTGACGACGGTCTCCGCACCGTCGCGCAGCATCATCAGCGCCAGCCGGAAGCCGATCTTCACCCGGCCGCCGGTCAGCAGGACCCGGCGTCCGCTCAGGTCGGTGCTCAGGGAGCGGCGGCGGGTGTTGTCGGCGGCGCAGGCCGGGCACAGGCGGTGGTAGAAGGTGTCGACTTCTCGATAGGGCGTCTTGCAGACGTAGCAGGTCCGCGGCCGACGGAAGGCACCGCCTCGGCCGCCGTCCGCCAGGGCCGCGTCCTCGCGCCGGTCCAGGGCGCCGGTCGCGGTCGCGGCCATCGTCGCCGCGTCGGCGGCCGACGCCTCGTCGCCTCGGGCCCTGCGCCGCCGCAGTCGTCCGTCGCGTGCGAAGGACGCGGCGACCCGCTCGGCCCGCAGCCGTACGGGATCGTCGACGGGCAGGGTGCGCAGCTTGCCCACGACCTCGTGGAAGGCGGCCAACTCCGCCTCGGTGACCGGCGAGGTGACCGCCGTCCCCTGGTTCTCCTCGCCCATGCGTCCCCGCCCCGCCCTCGTCGAACTGTGGTCCCGGCCGGAATCGAACCGGCGTATCCACCCTGAGAAGGTGGCGAGTCTGCCACTGCTCTACGGGACCGTGCACGCGTCCGGACGGCCGGATTCGAACCGGCGTTGTTCGCCTTGACAGGGCGATGCGCCTGCCTCTGCGCTACGTCCGGACGCGCCCCCGGATCCTAACCGCACCCCCGCGACGCGGTCGTCTGAATTATCCGAGGAACAGCGCGACTTCGACGGTCAGTGCGCCGTGCGTCTGATCTCCAGGCGCTCCTTCTCGGACAGGCCGCCCCAGACGCCGAAGCGCTCGTCGTTGGCCAGGGCGTACTCCAGGCAGGCGGGGCGCATCTCGCACATACCGCAGATACGCTTTGCCTCCCGCACCGAGCTGCCGGGCTCGGGGAAGAAGAACTCCGCGCCTGTCTGTGCGCACAACGCCTCTCGCTGCCAGGTGAGCTCGGGCGTGGGAATCGTGTCGGTGTACATGGCGAGAATCGTGCCCGGCGGCGAAAAACGTTCGATCAACGCCGGATATACGTGCGAGCGCACCAGGGCCCGGACCGCCTCGATGATGACCCCGACGGGCACCGCGACGCACGGCGGCGCGCGGAGGACGCGGCGCAATCGACGATCCCGCACCGCACCGGTGACCGACTGTTACCGACAGTGACCGTGCGGGCGGCTCGCGGCCGTCGGCGTGCTCCGGCAGCGATTGTCAGTGGTCGGTGCAAGACTCGGCAGAGCAGGCCAGAGCAGAGGCAGAGGACGGGACCCCTTCGAGGAGGGCCATCATGCTCACCACCCGTTTCGTCGACGGCGCTCCGAACTGGATCGACGTCGGCACGTCCGACATCGACGGCGCCGGCTCCTTCTACGGCGCGCTCTTCGGCTGGCGGTTCGAGTCGGCGGGCCCCGACGCCGGCGGCTACGGCTTCTTCCAGCTGGACGGGAAGACCGTGGCGGGCGGCATGCAGACCACGCCCGAGCAGGGCCCGCCGTCGTGGACGGTGTACTTCCGCACGTCGGACGCGCAGGCCACGGCCAAGGCGGCCGAGCAGGCGCACGGCAGGGTGCTCTTCGCCCCGATGGACGTGATGGGCCAGGGCACGATGGCGATCCTCGCCGACCAGGCGGGCGTTCCGTTCGGCCTCTGGGAGCCCGCGCAGACCAAGGGCGTGGACGTGGTGGGCGAACCCGGCTCGCTGTGCTGGGTCGAGCTGTACACGCCGGACATCGCCGCGGCGGCCGCCTTCTACAACAGGACCCTGGGCCTGGAGACCTCGGCCGTCCCCTTCCCCGGCGGCACGTACACCTGCGTCAACCCGGCCGACGCCGGGGAGGACGCGATGTTCGGCGGGATGGTGCCGCTGGCCGACGATCCCACGGAGGCCGAAACGGGGGCGTACTGGCTGCCGTACTTCGAGGTCACCGACGTGGACACGGTCGTCGGCAAGGCGCAGGAGCTGGGCGGCAGAGTGCGGATGCCCGCCATGGACGTCGAGAGCGTCGGCCGCATCGCCAAACTCGCCGACCCCTACGGGGCACGCTTCGCGGTGATCAAGAGCGCGCCGCAGGAGAACGCCTAGGCGGAGGCCCGGCGCACCAGGGTGGTCGGCAGGACCACGCCTCCTGCCTCGTCGTCGGCGATGCGTCGGTCGAGGCGGCGCAGCAGGAGACGGGCCATGATCCGGCCCATCTCCTCGATGTCCTGACGGACGGTCGTCAGCGGCGGATCGGTCTGTTCGGCGACGGGCAGCATGTCGTCGAAGCCGACCACGGCGACGTCCTCGGGGACCCGCCGTCCGTGTTCGCGCAGGACGCGCAGGGCGCCCGAGGCCGTGAGGTCGTTGGCGGCGAACACGGCGTCGAGGTCCGGGCAGCGGTCGAGGAGTTCCCGCATCGCCCGCTCGCCGCCGCCGGGAGTGAAGTCGCTCTCGACGACGAGCCGCGGGTCGGCGTCGCCCATGACCTCCCGGTAGCCGTCGAGCCGGTCCGCCGCGGAGGTCTGGTCGAGGGGGCCGGTGATGTGCGCGATACGGGTGCGGCCGAGGCCTGCCAGGTGGTGCACGGCCTCGCGGGCGCCGCCGCGGTTGTCGCTGTCGACGTAGACCACGTCCCGGGTGCCGTCGCTCCAGCCGGGACGGCCGCCGAAGACGGTGGGGACACCGGCGCCCTGGATCAGGCCGGGGAGCGGGTCGTCGAGGTGCAGCGAGAAGACCAGGGCCCCGTCGACATGGCCGCCGGCGAGATAACGGGCGACGCGGGCGTGGTCGTCGCGGCCCTCGGTGAGCAGCAGCACGAGCTGGTTGTCACGGGCGGTCAGTTCCTTGCTGATGCCGCGCAGTTGGAGCGCGAAGAAGGGGTCGGCGAAGACCCGCGTCTCCGGTTCGGCGATGACGACGGCGACGGCGTCGTGCCGCTTCGTCACCAGGCTGCGCGCGGCCTGGTTCGGGACGTAGCCGAGCTCCTCCACGGCCCTCCTGACCCGCTCGACGAGCGGCTCCCGGACACCGTCCCCGCCGTTGACTACCCGCGACACGGTCGCCCGTGAGACCCCGGCCCGCGCGGCCACGGCCTCCAACGTGGGGCGCGACGCTGTCTCGGTCACTGCAGAGCTCCTCCTGGCCGACTGCGGCTCAGGATAACTCCGGAGGAGACAGGCGGTGAGAGCGCTCTCACCGCAGAGGAGTGCCCTCAGTGCTCGTGAGTCCCGTTCGTCTCGTCGATCTCGTTCGTCTCGCCCGTCTCGCTCGCCTCATGGGGCTCGTGCGGCTCGTAGCCGGGGATGGTGCCGTCGGGCTTCTTCACCAGGAACAGGCCGACCATGCCCATGTCGGAGTGGCTCTGTACGTGGCAGTGGTACATCCATGCGCCGGCGCCCACGCCTTCCCCCGCGAGGACCTGGAAGCCGAAGGAGTCGGCCGGGCCGACGATCTTGTTGTCGATGACCTGGCTGGGGTCGTCGGGGCCGGTGAGCATGCCGGTGCGGTTGTCGGCCCAGCGATGACCGTGCATATGGAAGGTGTGGTAGTACTCCCCGTGCGTGATCATCACGAACTCGACCCGGTCGCCCACGGTCGCCGCGAAGTCGGGGCCCTGGTGGCCCGAGTGGGCGGGCCTGTTGTTGATCGTCATGTCATTGAAGACGATCGTATGGGTGACGTCGGGCAGGACGTCGCCCTTGCGCCGGACGATCACCGGGCCGTACAGGCCCTTGCGGATGCCGCCCGTGCCGTGTTCCGTCCCCACGACGTGGTCGTGGTAGTGCCAGTAGCCCGCGCTGCCCGCCCGCCAGGTGCCGTCGGCGCGGCGGCCGGGGGCATGGGTGCGCCAGGTGTAGGTGCGGGTGCCGCCGGGTTCGACGTCGCTGCGGTTCAACTTCGTTCCGTCGCTGGACACTTCGTAGTCCAGGCCGTGAACGTGCAGACTCGCGGCCACGTCCAGGGTGTTCTCGAACTCGATGTGCACGGTGTCGCCCTCGTTGAGTTCGATCAGCGGCCCGGGGATCGAGGCCGTCCCCTTCTCGAAGCCGTAGCCGAACTGCCCGTCGGCGAGCTTCTCGGCGTACAGCTTGAGGTGCCTGACCGCTCCCCCGGCCGGCGCGGTCCTCGCCGGCTCCTCGGCGCTCACCGCCTCCGGCCCCAGGGACAACGATGTCGCGACCGCGGCGCCGCCCAGCAGCACTCGCCGGTTGAACCCGCGTCTGTCCATGCCGAACTCCCCACCCTGGTACGGAATTTGCGACGATGCAGAAGACGAGCCCGTGATCGAGCCTGTGATGAACCTGTGCGACGGTACCGGCCGTTCCGCTGTTTCTCCACACCCAGGACAAAGTTCGTGCCATTGCGGTCATAGGTATTGGCGGGCCGCGCAAAGACGTCTAGCTTCCTTGGCGCTGTCGCCGTGACCGAGGAGGTGCCCATGCACTTACGAGGATTGAGCACGAGAAGACGAATCCGGGTGACGACCGTGGCGTGCGGGACGCTCGTCGCCGGACTGCTGTCCGCCCCTGCCGCAGACGCGCGCCCTGTCCCGGAACCACCCCTGACAACGATGTCCGTGAAGTCGCCGCCGGGCAGTGCCGATGTACGCGTCCTGGTCTTCCACGGGTCGGCCGCGGCCGGGGACGAGTCGCCGGTCGTCAACGCCGGCATCGAGGCCGTCGAGCGGATCGGCCTGTCCGGTCCGGCCGCCCAGCGCTTCGAGGTCGAGGCCACGGACGACGCCTCGGTCTTCACCAGCGCGACCAGACTGGGCAGTTACAACGCCGTCGTGTTCCTGACCGGAGGCGGCGACGTCCTCGATCCGGAGCAGGAGGCGGGCCTGGAGGCCTATATGGAGGCCGGCGGCGGATTCGTCGGCCTCCATGACGCGGCTCGCGCGGAGCCGTACTCGGACTGGTTCACCGGCCTGATCGGCGCTCGTCCGGCCGCGTCGAGCCCAACGACCGTCCAGCGCGCGACCGTTGAGATCGGAGACCGGCAACATCCGGCCACCAAGGAGCTGCCGCTGGAGTGGAAGCGCCCGGACGTGTGGTCGAACTGGGTGAAGAACCCGTCCGGCGAGGTCCACACCGTCGCCCGGGTGCGCGAGTCCACGTACCAGCCGGGTGCGAGCGCCAACGGCTGGGACCACCCGGTCAGTTGGTGCCGCGACTACGACGGCGGCCGCTCGTTCTACACCGGCATGGGCGGCACGGTGTCGTCGTACGACGAGACGGACTTCCGTGCGCATCTGCGCGGCGCCCTGCTGTGGACGACCCGGCTGGTGCAGGCCGACTGCAAGGCGACCATCACCGGGAACTACAAGGCCGAGCGCCTGACCCCGGCCAACCAGCCGGGAAGGAACGACCAGATCGGCGAACCGCACGGCCTGGTCACCGCGCCGGACGGTCGCGTCCTCTACATCGGCCGGGGCGGCGCCGACTCCTCCCAGCCGGTCGTCACCGACTGGAACAACCCGGACGTCGGCAAGGGCAAGGGACAGATCCACGTCTACGACCCGGCGACCAAGAAGGTGACTCTCGCAGGGGAGTTGAGCGTCTTCGGCAACAAGGGCGGGGGCGACGAGCTCATCAAGGTCGAGGAGGGGCTCCTCGGCATCGAGCTCGATCCGCGCTTCGCACAGAACGGCTGGGTGTACCTGCACTACACACCCCACTCGGGCGTCAACCGGGAGACCCGGACGGCCGAGCGGCGCGTCTCGCGCTTCACGCTCGACCTCGCCACGAACCGGCTCGACCTCGGCAGCGAGAAGGTGCTGCTCACATGGCCGGTTCAGGTGCACAGTTGCTGTCACGCGGGCGGCGGAATGGCCTGGGACTCCAAGGGCAACCTGTACATCGCGACCGGTGACAACAACTCCAGTGGTTTCAGCGGCGGTTACTCCGGCAACAATCCGCAGCCGAACTTCAAGGGCGTCTCCTTCGCCGACGCGCGCCGCACCGCCGGCAACACCAACAACCTCAACGGCAAGATCCTGCGCATCCATCCGGAGGCCGACGGCACGTACACGCTTCCGGCCGGAAACCTCTTCACGGGCCGGGAGACCGAGGAGGGCGGCGGCAAGACCCGCGGCGAGATCTATGTGATGGGCGTCCGCAACCCCGCGCGCATCTTCGTCGACCGCACGACCGACGCCCTGTACGCGGGCTGGGTCGGCCCGGACGCGAGCGAGCCGTCGACGACCTGGGGACCGGCGAAGTACGACACGTTCGCCGTCATCACCCAGGCGGGCAACCGGGGTTGGCCCTACTGCATGGGCAACAAGCAGCCCTACCGGGACCGCAACCTGCCGGATCCCACGCAGCCACTGGGCTGGTACGACTGCGACCACCCGAAGAACGAGTCGCCGAACAACGACGGCCTGGTCAACCTGCCGCCGGTCACCGGCAACAACATCTGGTACTCGCCGCAGGGCGGCGCCCCCGACTACCCGCGCGACGCGAACGGCGTCCCCTCCTACCGGAAGGACCAGGCCACCTACCGGCTGCCGTGGCTCAAGGGCGGCGGCCAGGCGGCGATGAACGGGCCGGTCTACCGCTACGACGCCACGACCGCGAGCGCGGCCAAGTGGCCCGCGTACTGGGACGGCAAGTGGTTCGTCGGCGACTTCTACGACGCCGACCAGCCGCGCAACGCGGTGGTCATGGACCCGAAGACGCAAGGGACGGGCGGTCTGCCCGTGCACTCGGAGTCGCTGAAGAAGATCGTGCCGGTCGGCAACGACGGCATCAAGAACCTCATGGACTGGAAGTTCGGACCCGACGGCGCCCTGTACGTCCTCGACTACGGCCGCGGTTTCTTCACCTCGGACGCCAAGTCGGCGCTGTGGAAGGTCACTTACACGGGCGGCGGCCCGACCCCGGCGGTCGGACTGCTGGCGAGGGGGACCCAGTGAGACGGCAGGGGATCCGGCCGAAGACACCTCAGGTGTCACGGCGAGTGACACGGCAGGTGACACGGCAGGTGACACGGCAGGTGACACAGCGAGTGGCACGGCAACGAAGAGTTCTGACGGCCCTGTTGGCCGCCGTGCTGATGATGCTCGGGCTGCAGGCGGCGCCCACCGCGGCGCAGCCCGAACAGGCGGGCGCGGCCCAGGCAGCCCAGGTCCTCACCTGGACCGCGGGCAACGACATCACCAAGTACGTGTCGGCGCCCACGACGGCGGTGGCGGGTCAGGCGACGATCGTCTTCGAGAACAGCGTGGCGACCGGCAACACCATCGGCATGCCGCACACATTGACATTCGTGACCAGCGATCCCGAGTTCAACGACGACGTCGAACTGAACGTCCTGGCCAACCCGAACGACGACATGGGCGGCCGCCACACCGCCGAGGTCACCCTGACCCCGGGCCGCTACTTCTATCACTGCACGATCCCCGGTCACGGGCAGATGCAGGGCATCCTCGTGGTGACCGAGGCCGGCGGCGAGGACACGACTCCGCCCGCGACGGCGGCGCAGGTCACCGGCACGCAGAACGCGAAGGGCGAGTACGTCGGCTCGGCGAGTGTCGCGATCAGCGCCACGGACGAGGGCGGCGGGTCGGGCGTCGACCGTATTCAGTATGCGGTCGACAGCGCAGGGGACTCGGGCGACTGGATCCCGTACACCGCGCCCGTCGTAGTCGACCAGGTCGGCGCCCACAAGATCCGCTACCGGGCGTTCGACAAAGCCGGCAACGTCTCGGCCGAGAAGAGCGCCGAGTTCACGGTCGTCGCCCAACCCTCCGACGACACGACGGCGCCGGAGACCTCCGCGACGGTGACCGGCGAGCAGAACCCCGACGGAACGTACATCGACATGGCGACGGTCACCGTGTCCGCCTCCGACACCGGATCCGGGGTCAACACCATCGAGTACGCCGTCGACACCGAGGCCTGGCAGCAGTACACCGCACCCGTGATGGTGCACCAGGTCGGCACGCACACCGTGCGGTACCGGGCCACCGACAAGGCGGGCAACGCGTCCCCCGAGAAGACCGCCCGGTTCACCGTGGTCGCGGCGGCCCCGCAGGACACGACGCCGCCGGTGACCGGCGTCAGCGTCGAGGGCACCAGGAACTCCGACGGGGCGTATGTCGGCAACGCCAAGGTCGCCGTGAGCGCGACCGACGGGGGCGGGTCGGGTGTCGACCGGATCGAGTATTCACTCGACGGTGGACCGTATATCGCATACAGCCTTCGGGTGGTCGTCGACCGTGCGGGTGCACACACCCTCGCCTACCGTGCCGTCGACAAGGCGGGCAACACCTCCGCCGCGCGCACGGTGACCTTCACCGTGGTGTCGAGCCAGGTCCCGGCCCCCAACTGCCCCGAGTACGACGAGCGGTTGACGGTGATCGTCGGCACGGTCGACTCGGGGGTGCGGAACCGGTTGACCGACAGCCGGTGCCGGATCAACGAGTTGATCGAGGACGAGAAGGAGTGGACGTCCCACGCCCTGTTCCTCAAGCATGTGAAGACGGTCCTGGACAAGCTGTTCGATGAGGGGATCGTCGACCAGCGCGAGTACGACGCCATCCAGGAGGCCGCCGGGCAGTCCGGGATCGGCAAGCCCGGCCAGACCGAGGGCTACCGCACGATCCTCGACGGCAGCGCGGCGTCGTTCGCCAAGTGGCAACAGGTGGGCGGCGGTTCGTTCGCGCTGAACCCCGACGGGTCGATCACCAGCAGCACCACTCGACAGGGCCTGGGCATGCTCTGGTTCCCGCAGCGCAAGTACGGCGACTTCTCGCTGAAGCTCCAGTGGCGCGACGACGCTCCGGGCGCCGGCAACGCCAACTCCGGTGTGTTCGTGCGCTTCCCATGGGTCCATGACCACCCCGAGGAGTCCCGGCCCGAGTGGGTCGCCATCAAGTACGGGCACGAGGTGCAGGTACTGGACCGGCCCGACGGCGACATGTACAAGACGGGTTCGGTGTACGGCTTCGACCGGGTCGGGCTCGCCGGGGCCGGCGTCACACAGAAGGGCACCTGGAACGACTACGAGATCAGGGTCGTCGACCAGCACTACTCGGTCTACCGCAACGGCGTGCTGATCAACGAGTTCGACAACACCGGCGGCCAGGCCTTCACCCCGCCACGGGCGGACGACCCGGGCACGGACGGGCGGCGGTTCGCCTCCGGCTACATCGGACTTCAGGTGCACGGCACGACGGACGTCGTCTCGTACCGGGACATCCGGATCAAGGAACTGTGAGGGCGGCCGGAGGCGTCCGAGGCGGCTGCCCTCCCGGGGCGGCCTCAGGACGCCTCCGGCTCGTCCGGAGACTTCTCGTGCCGGGCCCGGCTCGGCTGTACGCGCTTGGGCTCACCCGGCATCTTCGGGTACTCCGGCGGATACGGCAGATCGCCCAGGCCGTGTTCGTGTTCGTCGCGTCGGGCGAGGTCGAGGAGGGCGTCCAGGGAGAAGGCGTGGTCGTCCATGTCGGCGTGCACATCGCCGAGTTCGGCGTAGCGGGTCGGCATGGTCGCGAGGTCGAAGTCGCGCGGATGGGCCTCACCGACCTCCTCCCAGCGCAGCGGCGCCGAGACGGGGGCGTGCGGGCGGGGGCGCACGGAGTAGGCGGAGGCGATGGTGCGATCGCGGGCGGTCTGGTTGTAGTCGAGGAAGATCCGCTCGCCGCGTTCCTCCTTCCACCACTTGATCGTCACCCGCTCCGGCATCCGCCGTTCCATCTCCCGGCCGACGGCGATGGCGGCGCGCCGGACCTGGGTGAAGGTCCAGCGGGGTTCGATCGGCACGAAGACATGCAGGCCGCGGCCCCCGGAGGTCTTGGGCCAGCCGCGCAGTCCGCCGAACTCGTCGAGGACGGCGCGTAGTTCGTGTGTGGCGCGGACGGCGTCGTCGAAGTCGGTGCCGGGCTGCGGGTCGAGGTCGATGCGCAGTTCGTCGGGGCGGTCGACGTCGGTGCGGCGCACCGGCCAGGGGTGGAAGGTGAGGGTGCCGAACTGGGCGGCCCACAGAACGGCCGCCTGCTCCGTCGGGCACATCTCGTCGGCGCTGCGTCCGCTGGGGAAGGTGATGTGGGCGGTGGGAATCCAGTCGGGCATGTTCTTCGGCGCCCGTTTCTGGAAGAAGGACTCACCGGTCACGCCGTCCGGGTAGCGCTCCAGGGTGGTGGGGCGGTTGCGCAGGGCGCGCAGGATGCCGGGGGCGACCGCCTGGTAGTAGCGGGCGAGGTCCAGCTTGGTGAAACCGCGCTCCGGGAAGAAGACCTTGTCGGGGCTGGACAGCCGTACCGTCCGGCCGGCCACTTCCAGTTCCACCGCATCGCCCATGCGAGCCACGGTAGACACACCCCTCACAACTCGCATCAGCACGCACACCGGACGATCCCGACGATCTCGGCGATCAGCGCACAGAATCGAACGTGGATTCGGATACGAGTCCGCGTGCGGAACGGTCTCGAAGACCGTTCCCTCAGGCCGCTCGGGCAACCCACCTGCGCCCCGGCCCACCAGGGGCGGAGCGGGCGCGGGCGCTGTTCGGGGGGGGCGTGGTCCACCCGGGGTCCACACGGGCCCAGCCCCAAGGTCGGGGAGCGCCTTCGGAGGACAAGGCCTCATGCGTGCCCCGAAGCTGGGCTCCACGGCACGGACGACGCAATCGCTGTTCGTGCCAAGGCCACAGCGAGGCATCGGCGAACTGGCGAAAGACAGCGGCACCGGACGTATCGGCGTCGTCATGGGCGAGCTCGGCGGCCGTGTGCAGTTGCGGCCGGTCCGTGGCGGCAAGAGTGGGATGCCATGCCGGGCAATGTGGTCGCACCCGGTGCGCGGGAGGAACTGAGCGCACGCCTGGCCGTGCGGAACGGCAACAGTCAGGTCCCGCTGTGATGCGCGCCGTCGGCCGGTATGCCGGGGTCCTGTTCATCGTCTGCATCAGCGGTGCGTGCGGTCTGGTGATCGGCATGGCCCTCGGGACCGGCCAGTAGACCGGCCGCCCCGAACAGGTGCCGATCCGCCCGGCTTCCCGTCCCGTCCGGGCCGGCCTCCAAGCCCGCTTCCTGATCGTCTGTGAGCCGAGCTCGGCGATCGGGACGGGTCGTCGTGTCCTGCACGACCTCACCTGAGGAGATCGGGCGAACTGGTCGACGCGATGCTCAGCCACGCGCCGGGGGACCGGCCCACCATCTACGAGGTGGGCAAAGCGCTGATAAAATCGTTGGTTGACAAAGGTGGCCACCGATCGCTTACAGGAAAGGTAGCACCGTGCTTTAGCGTCGACACATCATGAAGCCTGGCAAAACACGGAGGAAGTCGCGCCTCAGAGATCTCTCAAAGGTCTCGGCAACGCCTACCGGACTTAGCACCACTACCGCGCTTGCGGCTCCCGGCACAAATCGTAGTCGTTCCATATACCCAACGTTCCGGACCTGCTTTGAAGAAGCGGTGCCGCGACCATGCTGATATGGTGTTACTCACAGGGATTGAGCCGACTCCGTGTTAGTGCCCCGAAGGGCTTGGAGGGCGTCATGGCCAAGAATCTCTGACGCTCATTTCCTACGTCGCGTTCGGCTTTGGCGTGATTGATGATCTCAAGCCTCCTGCTATTCCAATCCCCCCTTCCGGCAATTAGTTGTTCAACGCCGGCGTCGGGCATGGCAGCACCTCTGCTCCTCCCTTCCAGCCGAGGGAAGACATGGCCATGCATCAGTCAATTAGTTGGGACGCCGTCTCCTCCGTGAGTACTGCGATAGCATCGCTCGTCGCCGCAGGCACCATACTCGCCACAGTGATCATCTACAGGAGGCGGAGCAGGGCGGAGGCATCTGCCCAAATCCGCCAGGATATGCGCTCATTCTCAATAGCCGTAGGACGCGTTGCCCGTCTCCTGGAGGAAGGCAACGCAATCGTCAGTGCGGCCTGGAAAAGTGCGACAATCGCGAGCAATTTCACCAATGGCGACACCAATACAGTTCGCCGCCTCCTAACATCTCAGAGTTTCATTCTGTCCATCACGACGACCGGATGGGGCGAATCTCCTGAGGTGACAGAAATGCGGTCTAATTTGACTGGGATGCTCGACATGAGCAGACATTTCAGCGGCGACCTGGGGATTCTCTCAGAAACAGGGGGGCTTCTCGACAAGATAATCAGAGACATGGCCGCAACTTACTACAGGGTGCTGAACACGCGGGAACTTCGAGATGAATTCATTCAGAACACCAGCGATCTTGACGGCCAGGAATTCTTCGCACAACTCGCACAGCACCTTCATAACACAACAGCCGATTATTTCCATTACCGCTACGAACGCCCTGTAGAGGTAATTGACAAACTGGCAGTGAAGTTCACCGAAGCAATATCAGGCCTCTCGGATCGCGAGATTCTGGATCGGTCCCGGAGAAAATTCTCACTTCCCGTCAACCACACTTCCACGGATGCGATACGAGTGATGCTAGATGACTTGAACGGCACGCTCGACCCATCCACCATAATCCTAATGTTGAACGAATTGGAGACGTCCCTTGAGCCGGAGACCGCCGTGTCACGGGCTACTCGTGAGGCAGTCGCACGGTGAGTTCCTCGCTCACTGAATCGGGTATTCGGGTGGGGGCAGATGGATGGTGCGCTCCCGGTCGACGGATTCGACGCCGTCGACCGCCTGCAGGGCTGATATCCGGTTCTCCGCGACGGTGCCGGATAGCGTGGCAAGGATCGGCTGCTCGCCAGTGACCGTCAACCCAGCCCGCTGCAAGGCCTCGACTACTTCCGCAAACCGGTCGGGGTCGACCGCAAGGATGACCCCGATCAGCCCGGACTGGGACGATTCACTCACGGCGCCTGGAGCAGACCCGAGCCGACGTCGCCGGCAGGCTGCGTCAGTGGGAACACACCGGAAAGGACGCTGGCCTTGAGTTCGGCTGCAGAAGCATTGGGGTTGGCCTGGGCGAGCAGTGCGAGGACACCCGCAACATGCGGCGTTGCCGCACTGGTGCCGCTCACGTTCTGGTGGCCTCCGCCAGGGGCAGCCGAGCGCACATCCGTGCCGGGCGCAGCGATATTGATCTCGCCGCCTTGGCCGTTGATACCTCCGTTGGAGGAAAACGATGGCGTGAGCCCCTTGTCGAGCGCGCATACCGCGAGGATGGAGGGGCAGTTGGCGGGCCGACTGACCGGCTCGATGTGCGCAGGCCGATTACTTTCGTTGCCGGCGGCAGCGGCGATCACCGTCCCGCGCTCGAGCGCGCGCTGCGCCAGCTTTTCGTACGTCTGTGAGAAGAGCTCACCCGGCCTGACCCGAGCACCGAGCGACATGGAGATCACCCGTGCACCGTGGGCAACAGCCCAGGCCATGCCCGCCAGAATCTGGCCGTCGGTGCCATTGCCCGCATTGCTGAGTACCTTCGCTACGAGGATTTCGGCGTCGCAGGCCACTCCGTAGCGGGGCCCCTGCTGGGGATTTGCCGGACCGGCCGCAGTGCCGATGCAGTGTGTGCCGTGGCCATTGCCGTCCTCGACAGTCTCACCGAGCACGAATGAGGCCGATGCCTCAATGCGCCCGACCAGGTCTGGATGGTCGGTGTCCACGCCGGTGTCCAGGAGGGCGATCTTCACACCTCGACCGGTCAAACTGGAGAGATTGGCCCGGATCGCTTGAAGGCCCCAGGTCCAGTTCTGCTCGTCCCAAGCCGGGCCCTGGGCAACGGCCATTTCGGCTCTGGTGCGTCGATAGACCACGTCCTCGTCGCTCCGGTAGGCCGGGAAGAACTCGGTCGGTGCCTGCTGCGGAGCGGTGATCGCCGTTGCATAGATCATGCGCTCCGGTTCCGCCGCGATGATCGAGGATTCCGCCTCGGCCGTGGTCACCAGCGCATGGCGCTGTTCGGGCCGCACCTCGACGACGACAGCGCCGAGTTCTTCGAAAAGAACCGAGACGTCAGGGCGCTCAAGCAGTTCGGCAACGTTTGCAGTCTCGGTTCCCCGGACACGCTCGACGGACGCGATGTCGGCGGAGGAACGCAATGCGTTCAGCCCGCTCTCCTGGCCACCCGGGTCGAGCAGGACCACGTACCGGCCGGTGTACTCCGTGCCCTGGGTCGTCATGGGCCGATCAGGCCACCCTCCGAAGGCGCGCCTGTCCATGGGGCCGTTTGCCATCGAATTTCTCGCTTTCTTCTCCCGGTTTTTGGGCACGCTCCGATTCACGGCGTCAGGCGCTAAGGACGGTGGGGCGCGCGGTTCCGTCGCGTGAATCGACGTGTAGTGCCGTCGCCTGCAAGGCACTCCATCTGTAAGGCTGTCGGCATCGCCCCTGTAACCGTCGCACCGGGTACGGAGCCTCACAACACAGTGCCGCCGTTCGTGGCAGGAGGAGCACCGTCCCTCTCCCGCCTGCCTGGTTTTCCAGAGATGCCGCCTACCTGGACCAATCCAACACTCCGCCGTTCGTGCAGATCGCTGTTGCAACGACACCGAGGCATCCCATCTGGCTGGCCAGGAGAGCCTGGTAAGCGAGCTGGCGTGGGCATAAACCTGGTCCATGCCTGGTCCACACGCACTGATCAACAACGCAACAGAGCTGCATCAAGGTGAGACAGCCCCACGCAGAAGGGGTGCTCCTCATTGAGGGGCACCCCTTCTGACCAGCATGTCTATGACCTGCGGAGTAGGCGGGTCCGGGCCCACCGGAACGCTGTCACGCTCTCGCGTTTTGTGGAACCGTTTATGGAACTCCGGATGACCTACCAGTGCTCACCGATCTGCGCTGCCACCGAGAAGTCCGCCTCGCAATCAGGGCATGTCCCGTCACCGAAGACATAGGTCAGCGCGCCGGCGACCTCGTGCTGACCGTCGGCGAGGGCGACATCGTGGAGGCGACGACCGATGCCGTCCAGCTCCGCGGGGTTCGCCGGGCGCAGGGGCCTGCTCTCGACGTCTTCGTCGTCGTCCGCCAACGCGTAGTCGGCACTGCAGGCGAAGTAACCGCGTTCACCGATGACGATGAACAGATCCGTTTCACAGCCGGGGCAGGAAACCTGATACTCCTCGTTCACCAGCCCCCAGGCCAGATCCTCGCCCCAGCCCTCCACGCCTTCGAAGCTCAGTACAGCTTCCAGAAGATAGATGTACTCGGTGGAGTCGGACGCGGTCCGAAGACCGTCGTTCGCCAGCGACAACAGGGCCGCGATCGCGGCCGCGTGCTCCGTCCGGACATCGCCGGGTTCATGCGACGGCTCTGCGCCCGCCATGATCGCGCCCGCCAGGGTCAGTGCGTTCACGGTCTGCCCGGGATCGTCCCCGCCGGCCACGTCGGCCAGCCAGGGCAGCGCCGCGAAGCTCGCCGAATAGACGCTGCCCTGGTGGCAGAGCGACGACCACAGATCGCTCCACAACTCGGGGGTGGGGTCCGAGGCGAGACGGTCCAGCTGTGCGGGTATGTCCTCCGCGGAGCCGTATGCGTGGCTGAGTTGCGACCAGTCCGTCATGCGGGAATCCAACCATGCGGAGGGAGGCGATGCCGCTTCCCCCCTCCCCGGAGTGCGGGCCACCGAGGCGCGCACGCCGCCGACTTGCCCCACCCGTTCAGGTCACAGACCCGCCGCTTGGGCACCACCGCGCCCATAGCGACCGTACGCTCACCCTTCATCACAACCCGCACCAAGGGGGGCAAGCATGGCCAACTGGAAACTCGTCGGCGGAATCGTCGCGGGCGTCATCGTTCTCGGCGGCATCGGATCCGCCTGCGACGACGACGGTGCCACGAGCGGAGGCAGCGGAATCCCGGGGGCCGAAACCGGCGCCGGGACGACCCCGAGCAGCGGCGACGCCAAGGCCACCGCCGACACGAAGACAGTCCCCGGGTTCGTCGGCATGGGCCTTCAGTCCGCCCAAGACACCGCCCAGGCCGCCGGGTTCCGCAGCCTCACCTCGCACGACTCCCTCGGCCGCGAGCGCAACCAGATCCTCGACCGCGGCTGGAAAGTCTGTTCCCAGACGCCTGCAGCCGGGAAGACCGTGCCGACGGACACCGAACTCGACTTCGGCGCCGTCAAGTTGGACGAGACCTGCCCGGCCGAGGACGAGACCGCGCCGGCCGAGGCCGGGGCGACCATGCCGGACTTCACGGGGAAGTCGGTGAAGGCCGCACGCCACGCGCTCGACTCCGGCACCTCCGTCACCGTCACCGACGCATCCGGCGACGACCGTTTCGTGCTCGTGGAGTCGAACTGGCAGGTGTGCACGCAGCAGCCCGCCGCCGGGGCGAAGTCGTCCGGGCAGCCGGTCGAGTTCACCGCGGTCAAGTTCGGCGAGAACTGCCCCTGACCGAACCGGGCCCCGGCGGTGGACCCGGGCCCGCGACGATTCGCCGCTTCCGGCGGTGGGCCGGCCCGCGCCGGACGGGACCCTGAGCGCTGTTTCCGGGCGGGCCGGCGTAACGAGCGGACACCATGCGCGGCTCGTAGAGTCGGAAACATGGATCTGCCGGTGATGCCGCCCGTGAAACCGATGCTCGCCAAGTCGGTGGCGGCGATCCCGCCGGGCATGCAGTACGAGGCGAAGTGGGACGGCTTCCGGGCGATCGTTTTCCGCGACGGGGACGAGGTGGAGCTGGGCAGTCGCACCGGGAAAACGCTTACCAGATACTTTCCCGAGCTGGTGGAGGCGTTGCGGGAGCGGGTGCCGGAGCGGTGCGTGCTGGACGGCGAGATCGTCATCGCCCGGGAGGGGCGGCTCGACTTCGACGCCCTCACCGAGCGCATCCACCCCGCGGCCTCCCGGGTGCGCACCCTCGCCGAGCGGACCCCGGCGTCGTTCGTCGCCTTCGACCTCCTGGCGCTGGCCGACAAGTCGCTCCTCGACGTACCCCTCGCCGACCGGCGTGAGCTGCTGACCAGGGCGCTCGCCGGAGTGACGCCCCCGGTGCACGTGGCGCCGGCGACGACCGACGCCGAGGTGGCGCGGCAGTGGTTCGAGGAATACGAGGGCGCGGGCCTGGACGGTGTGATCGCTAAGCCGCTCACCCTGCGCTACCTCCCGGACGAGCGCGCCATGTTCAAGATCAAGCACGAACGCACCGCGGACGTCGTCGTCGCCGGCTACCGCTTCCACAAGAGCGGGCCGGTGGTGGGCTCACTGCTGCTGGGCCTGTACGACGACCGGGGCGTGCTCCAGCACGTCGGTGTGTCCGCCGCCTTCGCGATGAAGCGCCGGGCGGAGCTGATCGAGGAACTGGAGCCGCTGCGCATGGCGGACGCGGCCGGGCATCCGTGGGCGGCCTGGTCGGACGAGTCCGCCCACGAGTCGGCGCGGCTGCCCGGGGCGCCGAGCCGCTGGTCGGGCAAGAAGGACCTGTCCTGGGTGCCGCTGCGGGCCGAGCGGGTGGCCGAGGTGGCGTACGACCACATGGAGAACGGGGCGCGGTTCCGGCACACCGCCCGCTTCCGCCGCTGGCGCCCGGACCGCACCCCGGAGAGCTGCACCTACGCGCAGCTGGAGGAGCCGGTGCGCTATGACCTGGCCGAGATCCTCGGGACACCGCCCACAACGGCCACACCGCCCACCGAACCGACCTGATCCACAACCGGTTTCACGATGTCATCAGGATCCTCACCGCGCCGTCCCGCGACAGCCACCCGACAGCCGACGGTCGTCTTCCGGAACGCTCCACCTGCCGCCTGCCGCCCGCCACCGGCCACCGGCCACCTGCCGCCCGCCGCCACAGGGCCGCGCCCTCCGCCGTCCGCCCGCCGCCGCCCGCCGTCCGCCGTCCGCCGTCCGCCGTCACGCATAGCCACTTTCGAACGAATGAGCGCACAATCGAAACACGAAACGGGGTGAACGAAATGGGCAGGAGTCGTTCGAGACGTACGGCGCGCGGAGGGCGCGCCCCGCGCTCCCCGGCTGCCGCGGCGCTGCTGGCGACGGCGCTGGCCACCGCCCTGGCGATATCCCTCGCGGCGGGCTGCACGACGAGCCGCGAGCCGTCGAAGCACGACGACGGCCTGAACGCGTCGAAACAGCAGAACCCGAGCGGTACCGCCAGCCCCACTACCGGCGTCGGCTCCGTGCTCGCCGTGAAGGTCGACAACGCGCCGGAGGCCCGGCCGCAGACCGGCCTCGACTCCGCGGACATCGTGTACGTCGAGCAGGTCGAAGGCGGGCTGAGCCGGCTGATGGCCGTGTACGCGACCACGCTGCCCGAGGCCGTGGGTCCGGTGCGCAGCGCCCGTGAGTCCGATCTGGAGCTGCTGCGCCAGTTCGAGCAGCCGCTGCTGGCGTTCTCCGGCGCGCAGGGCAGGCTGCTGCCGCTGATCGACAGGGCGCCGCTGGACGCCGTCACGCCCGAGGACGCGTCCGGCGCCTACTTCCGGGGAGCGGACCGGGCCGCGCCGCACAACCTCTACCTGCGACCGAGCCGTCTGCTGCCCTCCGCCCCGGGCGCCGCCGCGCTGACCACGGGCTTCCGCTACGGAGCTGCGCCCTCCGGCGGCGAGGCGGCGGCCTCGCGCACCGTGCGCTACCCGGCGGCCCGCTTCACCTTCACCTGGTCCGAGAGCAGGGCACGCTGGCTGGTCGCGACGGACGGCGCGCCGACCGTGTCGGCCGACGGGCGGCGGTCGGCCCCGGCCACGGTGGTCGTGCAGTACGTGAAGGTGCGCGCGTCGGGCTTCCAGGACTTCCTCGGAAACAACACGCCGTACACCGAGACGGTGGGCTCGGGGAGGGCGGAGGTGCTGCGCGACGGACGCGCTTACTACGTGAACTGGACGCGGGCGACGGCGACGGACGGCACGGACTTCACGACCGCCGATGGCAAGCCGGTCGCCTTCGCCCCCGGTCAGGTATGGGTGGTGCTCGCGAAGGCACCCTGATCGGGCCCGGCCGACCCGCCATCGGGCCCGGCCCGCCCGCCATCGGCCCGGCCCGCCTGCCCGCCCACCAGCCCCGTCAGGACGACGAGACCAGCGGTTCCCCCGGATTGCGCAGCCCCTCCGCCGCGTCCGAGACGCGCTGGATGAGTTCGAGGAACTGGGTCTGCTCCGCGGCCGAGAGCGGGGACAGGAAGACCTGGTTCATCCGGGCCGTGCGCACGGTCAGCTTGCGGTGGGTGCGCAGTCCGTCCTCGGTGAGCCCCAGCAGGAAACGGCGGCCGTCCTGCGGGTCGCGGACCTTGTCGAGGAGCCCTCGGCGGATGAGCCTGCTGATGACCTCGGCGACGGTGGAGCGGTCGAGCCCCACCCGCTCCCCCACCGTGCGCTGGTCGAGGCCCGGCTCGGCGACGAGCGCGTTGAGGACCGCGAACTGCGGGGAGGTGATCTCCTCGGAGACCATCGTGTTCCACAGCAGGTAGTGCGCCTGCTGCAGCCGTCGGGCCAGGTGCCCGGGGTGGCTGGTGAGGTCCACCGCGGCCATGTGCACTCCCGTCGTCCGAATCAATCCCCAATTAGTCTGTGTACTGAACAATACCCAACCCGCGCCCGCCTGTCTCCGTGCCGGACCGAGACCGAAGCCATCACCCAAAGGCCTCAAGGCCTCAAGACCTCATCCAAGTCCTTGACGCCTCGGCGCTCGGATGGCAGCGTGAGAAACCTCGCTGAAATGCTCAGTGCGCTGATTAATTCGCAGAGATGAGGCTGCACGCATGGACAAGGTGGTCGCCACGGCCCTGGAGGCGGTGGCCGACGTGCCGGACGGCGCGTCGCTGGCAGTGGGTGGATTCGGGCTGAGCGGCGTGCCCAACGTCCTCATCCAGGCCCTGTACGAGCGGGGCGTCGCCGGACTGTCGGTCGTCTCCAACAACTGCGGTGCGATGGAGTCGGGCCTCGCGGTGCTGCTCGCCGCCGGGCGGATCGCCCGGGTAACCGGTTCCTACATCGGCGCCAACAAGGAGTTCGCCCGCCAGTACCTGGGCGGTGAGCTCGAGGTCGAGATGATCCCGCAGGGCACGCTGGCCGAGCGGCTGCGGGCCGGCGGCGCCGGCATCCCCGCCTTCTTCACCCCCGCGGGCGTGGGCACGCAGGTCGCCGAGGGCGGGCTGCCCTGGCGTTACGACGGTGCGGGCGGCGTCGCGCTGGCCTCGCCGCCGAAGGAGGTCCGGGAGTTCGACGGCGTGGAGTATGTGCTGGAGCGCGGCATCCGCACCGACTTCGCGCTGGTCAGGGCCGCGAAGGGCGACCGGCACGGCAACCTCGTGTTCAACAAGTCCGCCCGCAACTTCAACCCTCTCTCCGCGATGGCCGGGAAGATCACGATCGCCGAGGTCGAGGAGTTGGTCGAGCCCGGGGAGATCGACCCGGACGCGGTGCATCTGCCGGGCGTCTTCGTGCAACGCGTGATCGCGCTGACCCCTGAGCAGGCCGCTGACAAGAAGATCGAGCAGCGGACGATCTCCACGCCCGCCGCACGGGAAACCGCAGCACAGGAAACCGCCGCAGAGGGAACGGCGGCAGAGGGAACGGTGAGCGAGTGATGGGCTGGACACGCGAGCAGATGGCCGCCCGCGCCGCGCGCGAGCTTCAGGACGGCCAGTACGTCAATCTCGGCATCGGACTGCCGACGCTCATCCCCAACTACCTCCCGGCCGACGTCGAGGTGGTGCTGGAGAGCGAGAACGGCATCCTCGGCACCGGGCCCTACCCCACCGAGGACGCCGTCGACCCGGATCTGATCAACGCCGGCAAGGAGACCGTCACGGTCCTGCCGGGCGCGTCCTACTTCGACTCGGCACTGTCGTTCGGCATGATCCGCGGCGGACACATCGACGTGGCCGTGCTCGGCGCGATGCAGGTCTCCGAGCGCGGCGACCTGGCGAACTGGGCGATCCCCGGCAAGATGATCACCGGTATCGGCGGGGCGATGGATCTGGTGCACGGCGCCCGTACGGTCATCGTCGTCATGACCCACACCGCCAAGGACGGCAGCCCCAAGATCCTGGCCGACTGCGCGCTGCCGCTGACCGGGAAGGCATGCGTGAACCGGATCATCACCGACCTCGGCGTCCTCGACGTCACCGAGGAGGGACTGCTGCTGGTGGAGACCGCGCCGGGTGTCACCGCCGAGGAGATCGCGACCAAGACCGCCGCCAAGGTCCGGGTGGCCGAGGGGATCCAGTCATGAGCAACACTCTCAAGACCGTTTACATCGTCGACGCCGTCCGCTCCCCGATCGGGCGCTACAACGGCGCTCTGGCCTCGGTGCGCCCGGACGACCTCGCCGCGCACGCCATCCGTGAACTCCTCGCCCGTACGCCCGCGTTGGACCCCGCACGGGTCGAGGACGTGTACTTCGGCAACGCCAACGGGGCAGGCGAGGACAACCGCAACGTCGCCCGCATGGGCGCGCTGCTCGCGGGCCTGCCCACCTCGGTGCCGGGTGTCACCGTCAACCGGCTGTGCGCCTCCGGCCTGGAGGCGGTCGTCCAGGCGGCCCGCGCCATCGCGGTCGGCGACGCCTCCGTCGCCGTCGCCGGTGGGGTGGAGTCGATGACCCGGGCGCCGTATGTGCTGCCGAAGTCGGATCGGGCGTTTCCCGCCGGGCACGCCGAGCTGTACTCGACCACGCTGGGCTGGCGGATGGTCAACCCGAGGATGGATCCGCAGTGGACGATCCCGCTGGGCGAGTCGGCCGAGCTCATCGCCGACAAGCACAAGATCAGCCGCGCCCAGCAGGACGAGTTCGCCCTGGCCAGCCATCGCAAGGCCGCCGCCGCTCAGCAGGCGGGCCTGTTCGACGCCGAGCTCGCGCCCGTGTCGATCCCGCGCCGCAAGGGCGACCCGGTCGTCTTCGCCGCCGACGAATGCGTACGGCCGGACGCCTCGCTGGAGGCGATGTCGAAGCTCAAGCCGTCGTTCCGGACGGAGGACGGCACCGTGACGGCCGGCAGCGCGTCGCCCCTGAACGACGGCGCCGCCGCTCTGCTGCTCGTGGACGAGGAGGGACTGAAAGCGACCGGCCGCGAACCGCTGGCGCGCATCAGCGCCACCGGGGTGTCCGCGATCGACCCGCACTACTTCGGGCTGGCCCCCGTCGAGGCCGTCAACCGCGCACTCGCCAAGGCGGGCAAGGGATTTGACGATCTGTCGGTGCTCGAACTGAACGAGGCCTTCGCCGCCCAGGTGCTCGGCTGCGTCGCCGAGTGGCCCGAGTTCGACCCGGCGGTCCTCAATCCGCAGGGCGGCGCGATCGCCCTCGGTCACCCGCTCGGTGCCTCGGGCGCCCGGCTCGCCGGCACCGTCGCCCATCAGCTCGCCCGTCGGGGCGGCGGCGTCGGTGTCGCCACCCTCTGCATCGGCGTGGGCCAGGGCCTCGCCCTCGTCCTCGAACGCTGAGAAACCCAGGAAACCCCATGACTCTCACGCAGCATGACATCGACCAGGAGATCGCGGCCGAGCACGCCGCCTACGAGAAGCGCATCGCCGACGGCGCCCCCGTCGAGCACCAGCCGCGCCGCGACTACGCGCCGTACCGCTCCTCCGTCCTGCGCCACCCGAAACAGCCGCCCGTCGCCATCGACGTGAGCCAGGACCCGGAGCTGGTGGAGCTGTCCTCCCCCGCGTTCGGCGAGCGGGACATCACCGAGATCGACAACGATCTGACCCGGCAGCACAACGGCGAGCCGATCGGTGAGCGGATCACGGTTTCCGGCCGGTTGCTGGACCGCGACGGACGTCCGGTCCGCGGTCAGCTGGTCGAGATCTGGCAGGCCAACTCGGCGGGTCGCTATGCGCACCAGCGCGAGCAGCACGACGCGCCGCTGGATCCGAACTTCACGGGCGTCGGCCGCACGCTGACCGACGACAGCGGTTTCTACCGCTTCACCACGGTCCAGCCGGGCCCCTACCCGTGGCGTCAGCACGTCAACGCCTGGCGGCCGGCCCATATCCACTTCTCGCTGTTCGGCTCGGCGTTCACCCAGCGGCTCGTGACGCAGATGTACTTCCCGAGCGACCCGCTGTTCCCGTACGACCCGATCATCCAGTCGGTGACGGACGACGCGGCCCGCCAGCGGCTGGTCGCGACCTACGACCACAGCCTGTCGGTGCCGGAGTTCTCGATGGGCTACCACTGGGACATCGTGCTCGACGGGCCGCACGCCACCTGGATCGAAGAAGGACGCTGACCTGCCATGACGAAGATCGACACAAGCCGTCCGGAGAGCGTGCTGCCCACTCCGTCGCACACGGTCGGCCCGTTCTACGGCCACGCCCTGCCGTTCCCGGGCGGCGGTGACATCGCCCCGGCCGGCCACCCGGACACGATCGCGTTGCAGGGCTATGTGTACGACGGTGAGGGCAACCCGCTGCCGGACGCGTTCCTGGAGCTGTGGGGCGCGGACCCCGAGGGCAATCTGCCGCAGGTCGACGGCTCGATGCGGCGCGATCCGTCGAGCGGCGGCTTCCTCGGCCGCAACGGCGTCGAGTTCACGGGCTGGGGCCGGATCCAGACGGATGCGAACGGCCACTGGTCGGCGCGGACGCTGCGGCCCGGAGCGCGGGGCCGGAGCGCGCCGTATCTGAGCGTGTGCGTGTTCGCGCGCGGTCTGCTCGTCCATCTGTTCACCCGGATCTATCTGCCGGGCGACGAGGCCGCGCTGGCCGCCGACCCGCTGCTGCGGCAGGTGGATCCGGCGCGGCGCGACACGCTGATCGCGACGCGCGGCGCGCTGGGGCCCTACCGTTTCGACATCCGCCTTCAGGGCGAGGGCGAAACGGTCTTCCTGGAGTTCCAGTGACAGCTGCGCAGTCCGATGCTTCGTCCGGCGCTCGCTCCGAGGCCTCGTCCGGCTCTCGGGCCGACGCCGGGCTGCTCGCCCCCGGGTGGACCGGTTCCCCCGCCGCCTCCGCGACCGGTGACGGCGCCTTTCTGCGGGCGCTGCTCGACGCGGAGGCCGCGCTGACCCGCGCCCAGGAGGCGCTGGGGCCGGCCCCGAAGGGGGCCGGGGCGGCGGTCACCGCGGCGGCCGACGACAGCGGTTTCGACGTGCGTTTCCTCGCCGAGCGCGCCCGCGCCGGCGGAAACCCGGTGATCCCGCTGGTCGCCGACCTGACGAAGGCGGTCGGCGAGGAGTTCGGCCCGTACGTCCACCGGGGCGCGACCAGCCAGGACATCATGGACACCGCGACGATGCTGGTCGCGGTGCGCACCCTCGACCTCGTCCTGGCCGACCTCGACCGCACCGGGCGGGCGCTGGCCCGGCTCGCCGCCGAGCACCGCGACACGCCGATGCCCGGCCGGACGCTCACCCAGCACGCCGTGCCGACCACGTTCGGGCTGAAGGCGGCCGGCTGGCGGTCGCTGGTGCTGGACGCACGCGACCGGGTGACTGCCGTACGGGACGCGCTGCCCGCCCAACTGGGCGGCGCCGCCGGTACGTTGGCGGCCTTCGCCGCGTACGGCGCCGTCGACGCGACCGCACTGCCCGCCGCGTTCGCCGCTGAACTCGGGCTGCGGCCACCCCTGTTGCCGTGGCACACCCTGCGGACGCCGATCGCCGACCTGGCCGGCTGCCTCGCCTTCACGGCGGGCGCCCTGGGGAAGATCGCGACGGACGTCCTCACCCTCGCCCGCACCGAGATCGGCGAGCTGGCGGAGGGCAGCGGGGGCGGTTCCTCGGCCATGCCGCACAAGGCCAATCCCATACGGTCCACACTGATCGCGGCCGCCGCCCGGCGCGGCCCGCAGCTCGCGGCCACGCTGTTCGGGGCGCTGGTGGCGGACGACGAACGGCCGGCCGGGGCCTGGCACGCCGAGTGGGAGCCGCTCAGGGATCTGCTGCGGCTGGTCGGCGGGGCCGCCCGGGACGCGGCCGAGCTGACGGAGGGGCTGCGGGTGGACGCGGACGCGATGCGCTCGAACCTCGATCTCACCCACGGGCTGATCGTCTCCGAGCGGCTGTCCGCCGAGCTGTCCGCCCTGCTGGGCCGGGCCCGCGCCCGGGAACTCCTCACCGAGCTGGCCCGACGCACCTATGCGGAGAACCGTCCGCTGGCCGAACTCCTGGCCGAGGAGCCCGACTTGAAGGGCGTCGACCTCGGCGACCTCACCGACCCCGCCCGCTACACCGGCTCCGCCGGAGCCCTCACCGACCGTGCGCTGGAGCGACGTTGACCGAGAAACTGCTCAACCACCGTGCGGAGGGACCGACTTCCGCTCCCCCGCTGCTGCTCGGCCCCTCGCTGGGCACGTCGTACGCGCTGTGGGACAAGGTCGCCCCCGAGCTGTCCATCACGCACCGGGTGATCCGCTGGGACCTGCCCGGACACGGGGGCTCGGCCGCCGACCTGATCGGCCCCGGCGCGACCGTGGGCGACCTCGCCGACCTGGTGCTGGCGCTGGCCGACTCGCTCGGCGTGGAGCGGTTCGCGTATGCGGGCGTGTCGCTGGGCGGCGCGGTGGGTCTGCAGTTGGCGCTGGACCACCCGGAGCGGGTGTCGTCGCTGGCGGTGATCTGCTCGTCGGCCCACTTCAACGGGTCGAAGCCGTGGGAGGAGCGGGCCGCGCTGGTGCGGCGCGAGGGACTGGCGGGGCTCGCCGAGACCGCGAACGCCCGTTGGTTCACCCCGGGGTTCACCGTGCCGGAGCTGGTCGCCGACCACCGCGACGCGGACCCGGCGGGCTACGCCGCGTGCTGTGACGCGCTGGGCGCGTTCGATGTGCGCGAGCGGCTGCCGGAGCTCGCCGTACGGACCCTGCTGATCGCCGGGCGCAAGGATCAGGCGACGCCGCCCGCGCATCTGCGGGAGATCGCGGACGCGGCGCCGGACGCCACGCTGGTCGAGCTGCCGGGGGCGGCTCACCTCGCGCCCGCCCAGTGTCCGGAGGCCGTGCTGACCGCGCTGCGGGCCCATCTGGACGGCGGGGCGAAGCGGGGCATGGCCGTGCGGCGCGAGGTGCTCGGCGACACGCACGTGGACCGGGCGCAGGCCCGGCAGAACACGTTTACCGCGCGTTACCAGGACTTCATCTCCCGCTATGCCTGGGGCGAGATCTGGACCGATCCCACGCTCAGCCGCCGTGAGCGCAGCATGATCACACTGACCGCGCTGGTGGCGCACGGCCACTACGACGAGCTGGCCATGCATGTACGGGCGGCCCGGCGCAACGGGCTGACTCCGGAGGAGATCGGCGCCGTCCTGCTCCAGACGGCCGTCTACTGCGGGGTCCCGGCGGCGAACTCGGCGTTCGCGACGGCCCAGCGGGTCCTGGCGGAGGAGGACACGGAGGGGGAAGCCGGGACCGGGTGAGAGGGATCGTGCCTTCCGGCACCTCCGGCCCTGCGCGCGTGCGCAGGGCCGGAAGCGGACGCCTTCGTCCGCGGCCCCTGTCCGAGACCGCTACCTCCGTGTCTGTCCGGGGACCAGTCCCACCTGTGGCGCGCCCAGGCTGTGCAGGGCCTGCTGTGCCTTGTCCGCCAGGCCGTCCGCGCCGCAGGACCGGGCCAGGGTGAGACCGCGGCCGAGTTCGGACACCGAGCGGGAGAGGATGCCGTACTCGACGCGTGCGGCCGCGTGTTCGTACTGGCAGGGCGAGGACTCCAGGTAGGTGACGGCCTGTTGGGCGAGCCGGACCGCGCGCTGGCCGGTCTCCAGAGCGGCGGCGCAGCGCAGGGCCTCGCCGATCGCGGTGTCGGTGCCGAAGCGCTCGGCCTGGCGACGGGCCTCGGTGGCGAGCCGGTTCGCGCGGGCCGGGTCCTCGACGGCCAGGGCACGGGCGAGGTCGACGGCCCAGGGGACCATCACCGGGTTGAGGTGGCCGCGGACGGCGGCCGCCTTCTCGGCCGCCTCCAGTTCGTTGATGCCGTCCTTGACGCGGCCGACGGCCAGCAGCAGCCGTCCGCGCACGGAACGGGGGTCGGGCAGCACGATCGTCGACGGGTAGGGCGGGGCGAAGTCGTACTGTTCGGCGATCTCCCAGGCTTCGGCGACATGGCCGCGGGCCAGCAGCGTGTCGACGAGGTTGCAGGTGGCGGACCAGTAGAGGGGCAGGCCGCGGCCGACGCGTTCGGCGATCCGCAGGGATTCCCTGAGGGACTCCTCCGCCTCCTTCAGCCGGCCCCGGCGGCGCAGGCCCAGTCCGAGGTAGGCGTGGGCCAGCGCGAGGTGGCCGCCGCTCCAGCCGGCCGACACATAGGTGCGCAGGGCATCGTTGAAGAGGCCGACGGCGCGGTCGAGCCGGTCGGTGTAGGCGTAGGAGCTGGCCAGCATCATCAGCAGCTCGATGCCCCACTCCTGGTCGGTCCAGCCGAGCCCGGGGGCGAGGCTGCCGTTGACCAGGGCGCGGTCGCAGAACTCGGCGACCTCCTCGGCGTTCTCGCCGCGGGTCACGGCGTCGAAGCCGCGCAGGATGAGCAGCGCGCGTTCGGCGTTGTCCCGGCCGGTGCAGGTCGAGGCGAGCTCGGCGAGCCGCTCGGAACGGCGCGGTGTGGTCGCCTCCCCCGCGTGGACGCCCTCCCACATGAACTGCACGGCCTGCAGCCGCAGCCGAGCCGGCCCGGGCGCGTGCCGGGCGGCCTCCGCCTCGACGGTGCGGACGGCCTCCTCCAACTGGTTGTTGTGCAGGAGGGCCTGGGACAGGCGGTAGACGGCGTCGACGCGTTCGTCGCCCTCGAGGCCCGGCAGGGTGGCGAGTGCCGTGCGCAGGTGTTCGATGGTCCGGGCGGGCGCGGTGAGGAGAGTGGCGCAGCCCAGTTCGTAGAGCACGCGCGCGTGGACCTCGGGGGCGGGCGGTTCCTCCAGGGCCCGCTCCAGACAGCGGCGGGCCGCGTCGGGGGCGCCGACGGACAGGTGTTCACGGGCGGCTTCGCGCAGCTGCTCGACGAGTTCCTCGTCGCCGTCCGCGTGGACCTGGAGCAGGTGCCGGGAGGCGGCCGCGAGGCCCTTGCCGGCGTCGGTGACGACCTGGGCGGCGATGCCGTGCATCGCGGTGCGCAGGCCGCCGGGGATGGAGTCGTAGACGGCGGTGGCGATCAGCGGGTGGACGAACTCCAGGTCGCCGTCGTCCGCGGGGACGGCGCCGGGGTCGGGTTCGGTGAGGATGCGGGCGTTGCGCAGCAGTTCGGCACAGCGCACCGCTTCGTCCCGCTCCAGGCCGGCGAGCCGGGCCGCCTGGGCGACGGAGATGTCGGCGCCGAGGATGGCGGCCGCCATGGCGAACTTGTGGGCCTCCATGCCCAGGGTCTCCAGGCGGTCGACGAGGCCGCCGCCGCGGGCCGCGCGGTTCAGGGGGCGCAGCTCGGTGGCCGAGGACTCGCTCGGTTCCAGTCGGCTCTCGCGGACCTTGGCGAGGAGCTCGACGGTCTCGTAGGGGTTGCCGGCGGTGACCGCCCACACCTCACGGCAGAACGCGGCGTCGGCGTGCTCGCCGAGCGTGGCCCTGGTGAGTCCGGCGACCGCGGGCGGGGTGAGCGCGTTGAGGACGGTGACGGCGCGGCCGGCGGCCTCGCCGACGGCGTCGAGGTGGCGGGCGGCCTCGCCCTTCACCTCGCCCGGCCTGCGGGCCACGACGACCAGGACGGCGAGCTCGTCGAGGCGTTCGACGAACACGGAGAGCCAGCGCAGGGTCTCCTGGTCGGCCCAGTGCGCGTCGTCGACCAGCAGCACCAGCGGGTAGTCCCGCCGGGCCAGCCGGGTCACGGCGGCCACCAGGCCGTCGCACACGCCCTGCGGGTCGGCGTGGCCCTCGCCGGGTTCCGCTATGCCCAGGGCGGGGCCCGCGATGTCGTACCAGTCGCCGAGGTACTCGCGGGCCTCCTCCGGGTGCAGGGACAGCAGCGCCGGCTGGAGCAGCTGCCGTACCACGTTGAAGGGGACGGACCTCAGTGTCTCGCCGCCGCGGGCCGACCACACGGCGCAGCCGCGGTCCTCGGCGATGCGACGTGTCTCGGCCAGCAACGCGGTCTTGCCGAACCCCGCCTCGCCCCGGAGCACCAGCAGGTGCCCCGAGGAGGACGTGTCGGCACAGAGTGTCTCCACCGCCTCTGCGATGGCGGCCACTTCCTCGTCGCGCTCCCACAGGGAAGCCGAGGCGGCCGCCGCCGGCCTGACCTCCGTCATCCCGCTACCTCCCCAAGTCGCCCGAACGACGTACCGACGTCGAGCGTAGCCGTCCGGGGGCCCTCGCGGAGGGCGGTCCGGGCAGGTCCGCCTCCACGAGTGACGGGGGACGGCCCGGGACGCCCCGGCGGGCCTGCGGATGTGCCCCCATGACGTCAACAGCGAGTGACGCGCACCGAATTGACGTCGAATTCGCGCCACGCGGGTGGCGGAGGGTGGCGGACAGGTGGCGGGATGTCCGGAACCGATTTCAAGAGAGTGCCCTCCCTCTCATCCGGCTTTCACCGATGCCTCATACGGTGGGGGCATGACGCAGGTGACTCCTCCCGGGTGGTATCCCGACCCGGGGCAGACAAGTGACGGTCCCGCCACCGAACGCTGGTGGGACGGCAAGGCATGGACGGACCAGACCCGCGCCGCGGGCTCGGCCGCCGTATGGGGTCCGCCGGCGCAGACCCCGGCCGACGGAACGTATCCGGCGTACCCGGGGTATCCGGGGCAGCCGAGGTATCCGGGGCAGCCGGGGTATCCGGGGTATCCGGCGGCGCCGGTCGCGGCGCCGCGGCGCGGGCTGCGGACCGGGATAGCCGTCGGCGTGGCCGTCGCGGTCCTGGCCAGCATCGGGGTCGGCGTGTGGGCGCTGTCCAACGACGGCTCCGGCGGCGGCAGCGGCACGGCCCAGGGCCCGGGCGGACAGGGCGGACAGGGCGGCTCCGGCGGCCAGGGCGGGCCCTTCGGCGACTCCGGCGGCTCGGGCGGCTCGGGGGGCTCCGGCGGTTCGGGCGGGGCGTCTCCCTCGCCCGAGGCGTCCGAAGCGCCGAAGATCAAGAGCGGTTCGGTGGCCGACGCGCTCAACGGGATCAGCATCCCCATACCGGACGGCTGGACCGGCCAGGAGCTCAGCGTCGGCGCGCAGATCACCTCCGACGCCTCCTACAAGTGCCCCGGCGACACCTCCAAGACCTGCACCAAGGGAGGCGTGTACTCGGCGCCCGTCGAGGTCCTGGAGACCAAGGGCGACACCGCGGAGGAGGTCGCGAAGGCGGACATCGCGGCCAACGCCGAGGAGTCCTACGGCGGCACGACGTACGGCGCGATCACCTCGCACACGGTGCTCGCCTCGAAGGCGGTGACGGTGGCCGGGCAGAAGGGCTATCTGGTGCGCTGGAAGGCGGTCACCAGCAAGGGCGCGGACGGCTACGTCGAGTCGCTGGCCTTCCCGGCCCCCGCGGACACCAAGCGGCTGGTGGTGCTCCGCTTCGGTGTCGACGCCGACCAGAGCGTGTCCGTCATCGACACGATCACCAAGGGGATCAAGGTGTCGACGGGCGGCGGCAGCGGACAGGACGTCTGACCGGGCCCGTGCAGACACGGTCGGCCGGGCGGGGGCCCCTCCGCTCAAAGGGGAGCCCCACCCGGCCGGTGGTGCGCGCCGCCCCCGTCCCCACGGTGCGGCGCGATACAGGTCGCCGTCCAGTCATCCCGTGGACGGCGGCCTGAGCCTCATGTCGTCGGCCCGGTGAGGCCGAGCGCCGGCAGCACGGCGGCCTCCACGAAGCGGACCAGGTATTCCTGGTCGGCGTACTGCCCGTCGATGACGGGACGTGCGCGGATCACTCCGAACAGCTGCGCCGGGATGTACTCCAGCGCCGGGTGGTCGCCGGCGATCTCGCCGCGTTCGACCCCGCGCCGCAGGATGTCCCGCAGCGCGGCGATCTCGGGGTCGATGAGCGCCTCGCGCAGTGCACAGGCGAGTTCCTCGTCGCCGGTGACGGCGTGGCCGAGCGCCTGCAGCAGTTTGGTCTCGTTGGCGGACCAGCGGCCGGTGGCCCGCGCGGCCTCGCGCAGGTCGTCCGCGAGCGAGCCGGTGTCGATGCCGGTGAGCCGGTCCTGCCGGCGGGCGCGCAGCGCGGCCACCACGAACTGGGGCTTGGTCTTCCACTGCCGGTAGAGCGTGGACTTGCTGCAGCGGGTGGTGGCGGCGACGCCCTCCATGGTGACGGCCTCGTAGCCGCACTCGCGGACCTGGTCGAGGACGGCGTCGAAGAACTCCCGCTCACGCTCGGGCGTGATCTTGGAGCGGCGCGTGGCGGAGACCGACTCGGGTCCGTCCGCTGCCTGCGACGTCATCTGCTCTTCGCCTCGCTTCTCTGCCACTCGGGCCACTCGCCTCGAGGTCCCTGCCGACTGCCGGGGGCCTCTTCTCCAGTGTGTCCTATGTCAATCGATACGCCAGTGTACCGGTACGGGCGCGTATCGGTACACTGGCGTATCGGTACGAAATCGTATCGGTGGTGTATGCACGGGTCACGCGCACGGCAGCACCGCCTCACACGCACCACCGTCAGCGAAGGGGTCGGGGGATGAATGCCCGCACCGAGCCTGCAGAAGCGGAGCCGGCCACACCGGCGCGGCCGCCCATAGTCCGCGAGCTCCTGCTTGTCGCAGGGCTCTTCCTCGTCTACAAGTTCGGCAGGCAGCTGGCTGCCGGCCATACCGCCGAGGCCTTCCGCAACGCCCACGACGTGTGGCATCTCGAACGGTGGCTGCGGCTGCCCGGCGAGGGCTCGGTGCAGTCCCTGCTGCTGCACGGGGACGCCCTGGCCGAGGCCGCGAACACCTACTACGCGACCGTCCACTTCCCGGCCACGGTGGCCTTCCTCGTCTGGCTGTACCTGCGGCGGCCGGCCCACTACGTGTGGGCCCGCCGGGTGCTGGCCGTGGTCACCGCCGCCGCGCTGGCGGTGCATCTCGTGTTCCCGCTCGCTCCGCCGCGGATGCTGGCGGCGACGGGCCTGGTCGACACCGCGCACGTGTTCGGGCCGTCGGTGTACGGCCCGCCGCAGACGGACCATCTGTCGAACCAGTTCGCGGCGATGCCCTCGCTGCACTTCGGCTGGGCCCTGATGGTCGCGATCGGCCTGATCGTCGCCACCCGGTCGCGCCTGCGGTGGCTGTGGCTGCTGCATCCGCTGGTGACCCTGCTGGTGATCGTGGGCACGGCGAACCACTACTGGCTCGACGCGATCGTGGCGGGCGTCCTGCTCTCGCTCGCGCTGGCGCTGATCCACGCCCCCCGGCGCACGGCCCCGGCCGCCACGGCGGAACCCGGTGCGGACACCGTCGTCCCGGCCGAGGAGCCGGTCCTGGTGGGGGCGCGCCGATGAACGCCACCCTGGTCGCCGTCGTCCTGTCCCTGTTCTCGGCCGCCGCCTACGCGGCCGCCGCCGTCGCCCAGGAGCGGCTGGCCTCCCGCAATCCCGGCACGGGCCTGCTGCGGCTGCTCGGCAACGGGGCCTGGTGGTCCTCGGTGGGGCTGAACGCCTCCGCCGCGCTGCTGCACGTCGTCGCGCTCAAGTACGGGCCGCTCACCGTGGTGCAGCCGCTCGGGGCGCTCACCCTGGTCGCGGCGGTGCCGATGGGCGCCCGGGTCGCCGGGCGCCGGGTCAGCGCCGCCGAATGGCGGGGCACCGCCTTCACGCTGGCCGGGCTGGCCGCGATCCTGGTCACGGCGTCGGGGCCGGCTCCGGAAGACGTCCTGAGCGTGCCGGAGGCGGTCGCCGTGGCGGGGACGACGACGGCGCTGATCGGGCTGCTGGCCCGGCCCGGCGCCACGCCCGGGCTGCGGCACGCGACCGCGTCCGGCTTCGCCTCGGGCGTCGCCTCGGCGCTCACCCAGACGGTGACGGTGGCCGCGACGGACCGTTCGGGCCCGCTGCTCAGCGTGCAGGTGATCGGGGTGGCGCTGCTGGTCGCGACCTTCGCGACGGGCGGGCTGCTGCTGTCGCAGACCGCCTATCGCGGCGGCCTCGGCGCCCCGCTGGCGATGGTGACCCTGGCGAACCCGGTGGCCGCCGCGGCGATCGGCCTCGTGCTCCTGGGCGAGCGGCTCCAGGGCGGGGCCGCGGGCGTGCTGCTCGCGCTGGCCGGAGCGGGACTCGCGGGGTGGGGCGTGGTGCAGCTCTCGCGGGCCGCACCGGAGCCCGAGCCCCTGGCCGTCCCTGACGAGGACCACCCCGTGGCGGCGGTGCTGGCCCTGCGGCCGGAGACGGCGTCGGCGGAGCCGGCGCTGCTGCCCCGGCCGACGTCCGAACCGGGACACCTCACCGCTCTGTAGTGCAGGAATGTGGCGCTCTCCAGAGCGCCACATTCCTCCACCGACAAGGTCACTCCGTGATGATCGCCGGGTCGCTGACGCCGGGGCGGCCGTTCTCGACGTGACCGGCGAACCGCCGCAGGAACGTCGGATCGGCGGACGACGTGACGGTGAGGTCGTACCACCGCCGGCTCGCCCGCAGGTCGACGGTGCGCTTGACGATGGCGCCGGGGCGCAGCCTGACGGTCGTGGTCCGGCCGCCGTACCCGTCGGCCACCTTCAGCTCCGCCGTGCCGTAGCCCCGGTTGTTGAAGGTGAGCTCGACGCAGTCGCCGACATGCCGGGCGACCACCTCGGTCCCGGCCGCCTTCGCCCTCCCCTCGAAGACGCGCAGGAATCCGTTCGGGCCGTGCACGGTCAGGTCGTGCACACCGCCGGAGTACGCCGAGTTCCAGGTGTCGGAGACGGTCGCGCCCGCCCCGGTGGTGTAACTCCACGGGCCGTCGGCGCGGTTGCCGGAGGTGACCAGGAAGGCGGCGCCGGCCTTGGCCCCGGAGGCGAAGGTGAGGGTGAGGGTTCCGGCGGTCGAGTCCACCGAGCCGTCCACGCTGGGCGTGTACCTGAGCGGACGGGTGGGCCGCAGGCCACGCTCCTGCTTCGGCAGGACGGGGTGGGCGGGCAGGGTGGGCACGTAGTCGGGGTGACGGTCCTTGTCCGGGGGCCGGTAGCCCTCGGTGTCCGGCAGGACGACCGACCGGGTGTCCCTGCGGGAGAAGTCGAACGCGGAGGTCAGGTCGCCGCAGACCGCGCGCCGCCACGGCGAGATGTTCGGCTCGTGGACGCCGAAGCGGCGCTCCATGAACCGGATGACCGAGGTGTGGTCGAGCGTCTCGGAGCAGACGTAACCGCCCTTGCTCCAGGGGGATATGACGAGCATCGGCACCCGCTGACCGAGCCCGTAGGGGCCGGCGGTGTGACTGCTGTCGCCCTTGAAGAGGTCCGGCCCGACATCGACCGTCGACCTGCCCTGCGCGGCCGAGGCCGGCGGGAACGGCGGGAGCAGGTGGTCGAAGAAGCCGTCGTTCTCGTCGTAGGTGACGAACAGGGCCGTCTTCGCCCACACCTCGGGGTCGGCGGTGAGCGCGTCGAGGACCTGGGCGACGTACCAGGCACCGTAGTTGGCGGGCCAGTTGGGGTGTTCGGTGAAGGCCTCGGGGGCGACGATCCAGGAGATCTGCGGCAGCTTGCCGCCCTTGACGTCGGCCTTCAGCCGGTCGAAGAAGCCCTCGCCCTTGCGGGCGTCGGTGCCGGTGCGGGCCTTGTCGTACAGCGGGTCGCCGGGCTGGGCGGTCTGGTACTGGGTGAAGTAGAGCAGCGAGTTGTCGCCGTAGTTGCCGCGGTAGGCGTCCTGGATCCAGCCCCAGCTGCCGTTCTTGTCGAGTCCGTCGCCGACGTCCTGGTAGACCTTCCAGGAGACGCCCGCCTGCTCCAGGCGCTCGGGGTACGTCGTCCAGCTGTAGCCGACCTCGTCGTTGCCGAGGACCGGGCCGCCGCCCTGGCCGTCGTTGCCGGTGTAACCCGTCCACAGGTAGTAGCGGTTCGGGTCGGTCGAGCCGATGAACGAGCAGTGGTAGGCGTCGCAGATGGTGAAGGAGTCGGCGAGCGCGTAGTGGAAGGGGATGTCGTCGCGGGTCAGGTACGCCATGGTCGTGGCGCCCTTGGAGGGGACCCACTTGTCGTACTTGCCCCCGTCGAAGGCCGCGTGGCCGTCGTTCCAGCCGTGCGGGAGGTCCTGGAGGAAGGCCATGCCCAGGTCGTCGGCGTCCGGGTGGAAGGGCAGGACGTCCTTGCCGCTGCCGTCCGCCTGGTGCCAGACGGACCTGCCGTTCGCGAGGGTGACCGGGCGCGGGTCGCCGAAGCCCCGCACGCCCCTCAGTTTGCCGAAGTAGTGGTCGAAGGAGCGGTTCTCCTGCATCAGGACGACGATGTGCTCGACGTCCTCGATCGACCCCGTGCGGTGGTTCGCGGGCAGCGCCGCGGCGCGTGCGATGCTGCTGGACAGAGCGGTGAACGCCGTGGTGGCGCCGGTGAGCTGGAGGAAGCGGCGCCGGTTGACTTCGGACATGGGTGAGGCACCTCTCGTGCAGAAGGGTTCTGCCGGCCGGTTCATACGGAATGCGCGCGCAAGGAGTGTTCCAAGGGCACAGAACGTCCGGGAAGGGTCGGATGACGCCGGTGTGAAGGTCGCCGGTACGTGGGGTGTGCGACGGGCCAAGAGGCCACCAAGCGGACCCGCTCCGTCGGCTCGGGGGCGCCGAGATCCCGTGGCGGGTAAGTGCGTTCTCTTTCGCCACAGGAGGCGAAAACACCCACTTCTGTTAATTATTGACCGAATGTAGCGAGACTATCGCTTTAGGTGTTTTATCCTTTAAACTCTCCGACATCACGCCAGGAAGCGCGCCGGGGGCGCGCTGTCGGGGGGAGCTGGTCGACGTGCGCCGTAGAGCGTTTTTCGCCACCCTGTTGGGCTGTGCCGCACTTCTGTTCTCGTCGGGGGTTCACGCGGCGCCGGCACAGGCCGCGGACCCGGTGGCGCCGTACGTCGAACTGGCCCCGGATTCGGGGCAGTTGTCGCCCGGCGGCACCCCGCTGACCGTCGACGCCGTGTTCCACAACACCCTGGACACGGCCGTCACGGACAGCTTCATCGTCGCCGTGGGCATCCGACTCGCCCCGCCCGCACCACTTCTGACGCCCCGACAGGTCACCGTGGAATGGTTCGACGCGGCCGCGTCGATGTGGCGGGCGGTGGAGCTGACATCGGGCGCGACCGCGCTCAGCGGTTACCTCAGCACGGACGCCGGGCTGCCCTCCGTGGGCTCGCTCCCGGCCGCCGGCAGCGCCCGGATCGGTCTGCGCATCTCGCTCGCCCCGGAGGTACCGACCGCGACCACGCTCCAGTTCGTCGCCCAGGGCCTCATCCAGCCCAGCCCGCTGATCGACCCGGTGGTGCTGATGGACGGCAAGGCCTCGTACGCCGTCGTCACACAGCCGACGGCCACGAACTCGCCGTCGGCGTCGGCCTCGACGTCCGCCAGCGCCACGCCGAGCATCACCGCGAGCGACACGGCGACACCGAGCGGCGGCGCCTCCGGCTCCTCGACCCCGTCCTCGTCCCCGACGTCCGGCGCGCCGACGCTGTCCGCCGTTCCGGCCCCGTCGGCGCTGACCGGCGGCGCCGGAGGCGACCAGCTCGCGAACAGTGGGACCCCGGCCGCGACCGCGATCGCCGGCGTGGCCGTGCTCGTGTGCGCCGCCGGTGCCGCCCTCGCCGTGACCCGACGCCCGGCCCGCGGACGGGGACGGGGACGGGGACAGGGACAGGGCGGCTGATCCCGGCGGGCCGCCGAGCCCGCCGAGCGCGCCGCAGGACGCGGGGGCGCAACACCGGCCCGTCCCACGTCTCACCGTCCCCGCGTCTCAACGTCCCCGCGCCCCTGTGTCCCCATGTCTCCACGGGAGGAACTCATGCACCACCGCAACGGGCAGGACGTCCTGCGGGACGTGGTCCGCAGCGTCGCGCCGGCCGAACTGGAGAAGCTGGACGAGACGTGCCGGGTCTACCTCGCTCGGCCCTACCCTCCGCAGCCCCTGCACCGGCCGACCGGGGACCCGCTGGGCGACGGCATCCAGACGCTCGTCCTCCTGCCGGTCCTGGTGGCCGTGGTCTCGCAGATCCTCGCCGACCTGGCCTCCGGACGCATCCGGGCGGGCGGCGGCCGGCTGTCCCGGTGGTGGCGGCGACGGCGCGGGAGCGGAGCCGAGGCCGAGGGCCGACGCGCCGCGCTGACCTCCGCCGTGCCGCAGCTCTCCGACGTGACACGGCAGGAACTCACCGAGTGGGCCGTGGCCCGGAGCCGGGCCGTCGGCCTGTCGTCGGCCCAGGCCGAGGCATGCGCCCACGTCATCGTGGTGGCCGTGGTCGCGCCCGAGGCGGAGCCGGCGAGCGCCCCGGCGCCGGCCGCCCGCACGGAGGCCGGCGACGAGGCCGGCGAGGTGCAGACGTCCGCCGACACGCCGCCGTCGTGAGCGTCGCGCCGGGCGCCGCCACGCCCGCCGCCGACCGCCGCGAGGTCGCCCGTGCACTCGTCTCCAGCCCGCTGCCGCTGCCCACCACCACCCGGCTGGTGCTGCTGGTCCTCGTGGCCGCCGCGGGAGCGACGTTCGCCACGTGGTGGTGGCTGGTCCTGGGCCGGGGCAACTGGCAGGGCGCCCAACTCGCCTGTCTGCCCGCCCCCGAGACCGCAGCCGCCGCCTCACCCGACGCGGTCCTGTCCCGCTTCACCGGCTGTGTCAACGACGTCCGGCTGGCCCAGTCCGCGGTGGTGCTGTGCGGGCCGCTCGCCCTGCTGGCCCTCGCCCTGCTCGGCCGGGCCGCCCAACGCCGGCTGAGCCTTTGGCGGTGGGCGGCGAAGAAGGCCGACGACGACTCGTCCCTCGCCGCACGCCTGACCGCCGTACTGCCCGACGGCGACGACGGCGAAGGCCCCCGGCCGACGCTGTGGGTGCGCGGCACACGGCGCGTCGGCGTCCAGGCCCGGGCGTCGGGCACCGTCCGCAAGCCGTGGATCGTGGCCGACTCGCACGTCTTCAGCCGGCCCGACCGGGAGGTGGAGGCGATCTTCCGGCATGAGCTGGCCCATCTGCGCCTGCGGGACGTGAGCCGGGTACGGCTCGCCGCCGCGGCCTGGTGGATCCTGCTCGTGGGGGTCACCCTGCCGATGGGCGCGGCCCTGGTGCTGGACCCCGGCCTCCTCGGCACGGACCTGCTGGTGCGGATGACGGTCGTACTGGTGGTCTTCCTGCTGACCCTGTGCGCGGTGCTGCGCGTCCGGGAGCACGACGCCGATCTCGGCGCGGAGGCGGATCCGCGCGCGCCGGTGGGCGCCACCGCCGACCACCTCGGCTCCGACCTCCCGCAGAACCGCCGCGGCCGGCTCCTGCGGGCCGCGGGCCTCGCCAGCCACCCCACCTCCACCGCCCGACTCGGCGTACTGGCCGACCCGGCGCGTACCTGGGGACTGTCCGCCGCCGAGTGCCTGACGACGGGACTCGCCGCGGGCCTGCTCTTCACCGACCTCGCCCTGCTGGTCGCGTCCCTGATGCCCACTCAGGTCCAACTCGCCTACATGCTCACGGGGTTGCTCGTCGGCTGGGCGGTGGCCGGGGTGGCGACCGTGGCGTGGTGGCGGGCCGTCGCGGTGGGGCACCGGGACGCCCGCGGAGGGCGCCCGGCACTGGCCGGGGCCGCGCTCGGGCTCGGCGTCCTCGTCGGGAGCCAGCTGTCCGGTCGCGCGGCCGGCGACTGGCTGCGGGACACCGGGACAGCCGACGGACTGACCACGGCGCTCTCCCTCACCCATGCCCCCCGCGCACAAGTACTCGCCCTGGCAACGACGTTGGTGGTCGGCGGGGCGCTGTTCGGCGTCTGGACCACCGCCCTCGCCCGAGCCGCGCGGGCCGCGGTCGCCGGGCCCCGCTCGGCGCCGGCGTGCGCGGCGGCCGTCGTCCTCTCCGGGCTCCTGACGGCGGTCCCGCTGGGCAGTTGGTTCCTCTTCGCCCGACTCACGGCGGCCCGCGCCACCCCGGACATCCGTTGGAGCGTGATCGACACGCCCTGGTGGGTGACGGGGTTCGCGGTGACCGTCTGCGGCGCGCTGACCCCCATCGCCTGGTCGGCCACCGTCGCATGGGTCCGGGGACGAACCCCGGGAACGGAGGCACCGCACGACCACGGCCCCGCAGCGGGCACCTCCGCACGCCGGTTCCCACCTGTGGCGGTGTTCGTGGTCGCCGGGGTCGTCGCCGCCGCGGGGGCCGGGTGGGCCACGGTCGGCGGCCGGTTCGCCGGGGTGTCGGCGACCTCGGCCGGCCGGTCCTCCGGTCCCCCGGCGACGGTCACCGTCCGGCCGGGCTCGGCGGCCGCCGGAGGCGACGAGACCGTCCCCCTGGACGAACTCCCCGTCCTCCCGCCCGCGGCGGAGCGCACGCCGCAGCTGCGCGCGGACACCGCCCTCGTGTGCCGTGCGCTGACCCTCGGCGGAACCGTCGTCTGGAGCGACCCGGAGCGTCGGCGCGACACGGCCGATCTGCTGGGCGGCCTCGACGACACCGTTCTGCGCGCCGCCTCCGCCGTGCTCCGGCGCGACCCGACCGGCCCGGTGGACCGCGACGCGCTGGTCGCGTCCGTCCTCCGTTGCGACCTGTACTTCCGCTACCGCCGCTGACCCGCCCCACCCTCCGAGGAGGCATGTGTGAGCCGGACACCCGCCGTGACGACCAGGGCCGCCGGTCGACGCCGGTCGGTCGCCCCGCCGGTCGTGGTGGCACTGCTGGCCGCCGCCCTCACGGCGTGCGGCGACGCCGGCGACCGGTCGGCGGACACCGTCGTGCCGACGCAGCCGTCGCTGTCCACGTCGCCGAGTACCACCTCGACCGCGACGACGTCCCCGACCGCGTCACCGGCTGTCTCCGGCTCCCCGTCCGCCTCGCCGAAGGCCTCGGCCGGATCGTCGTCCCCCTCGACGCGCCCGAGCGGTCCCACCGCGACGGGCGGAGCCGGCGGCTCCTCGGGAGGCCGCGGATCCGGCGGCACCGGAGGCGGGGGAGGCGGCGGCACGCCCGGGACGAAAACCCCCTCCACCCCCGGCGCCCCCGCTGCACCCGGGCCCCCGACCTCCGCCGCGCTGTCCTCCGCCCTGCTGACGACCGGTCAGCTGCCCTCCGGCTATGTGAAGACCGTGCTGCAGAACGATCCCCCCACCCGCTCCGACCGCCCCGACTGCCTCAATGCGCTCAACTCCCTGGAGTCCTACCGCAGCACCCGTCCCGGCGCGGTCGAGGCCAGGGTCACCTTCGCGCAGAGCCGGAGCGGGCCGTTCCTGCAGGAGGTCGTGCGGTGGCTGCCGGGCACCGGTGCGCGCCAGGACCTGCAGCAGGCGGCGGCCGTGCTGTCCGGGTGCGCCGAGTTCGCCATCGGCTGGAGCGACGGCATGACCGGCACGGAGCGTGTGGTGGCGCACGGTTCGGCGGGCGTCGGGGACGCCTCGTGGCACGCCACGGTCACGGCGACCACCGGGACGTTCACCGTGCAGGAGACGCTGGTCCTGGCCGTCGTGGGGAAGACCCTGGTCGTCCTGAGCGAGGCGGCCGGCCCCACGGCGCCCTCCCGCTCGCGCACCGTCGCCCTGGCCCGCGCAGCGACGGTCCGCGTCCCCTGACCGACCCCGCACAACCTCTCTTTGACCAGGCACTTTCCAAGCGTCCTTCCGTGAGACGGAAGCGGTATTGCGCCCATGTGACGCCCGTCCGGACGATGTCGCCACCACACAGAGACGGGAGCCTCTTCCATGCCTCACACGACCGCCTTCGCCAGGAACCAGTGGTACGTCGCCGCCTACAGCCACGAGGTGGGGCGCGAGGAACTGCTCGGCCGGACGATCCTCGGTGAGCCGCTCGTCTTCTACCGGACCGAGGAGGACGGGACGCCCGTCGCGCTGCACGACCGCTGTGTGCACCGCCGGTTCCCGCTCTCCGAGAGCCGGCTCGACGGCGACCGCATCGTGTGCGGCTACCACGGCTTCACGTACGACACGACCGGCGCGTGCGTGTACGTGCCGGGGCAGAAGCGCATCCCGCGCACCGCCCGGGTCACCGCGTACCCGGTCGTCGAGCAGGACTCGCTGGTGTGGGTGTGGATAGGCGACCCGGCGCTGGCCGACGCGGGGACCATTCCGCGTGCCCGGCACCTCGACTCCCCCGGCTGGACGACCGTCCGCGGCATGGAGCCCATCGACGCCGACTACGGTCTTCTCGTCGACAACCTGCTCGACCTCTCCCACGAGACGTACCTGCACGGCGGCTACATCGGCACCCCGGAGGTCGCGGAGACGCCGATCACCACCGAGGTCGACGAGGGCGCCGGGATCGTGCGGGTGAGCCGGCACATGGACGACGCCGAGTGCCCGCCCTTCTACGCGAGGTCCACCGGCATCGAGGGGCGGATCACCCGCTGGCAGGACATCGAGTACCACGCGCCCTGCCTCTACCTGCTGCACAGCCGCATCGCACCGGTGGGCGTGCTGCCCGAGGCGGACGGCAGCGACCCGAACGGCTTCCACACCGAGATCACGTACGCCATCACGCCGTCCGACGACGGCAAGGTGTACGACTTCTGGATGGTCTCGCGGGACTGGGCGACGGACGACGACGAGGTCACCGAGTTCCTGCGGGGCAACAACCACACGGTCGTCATGCAGGACGTCGACGCGCTCAACCTCCTTCAGCGCACGCTCGGTTCGGAGCGGGCCGGCTACCAGGAGCTGAGCATCAACATCGACACCGGCGGCCTCGCCGCCCGCCGCATCCTCGCCCGGCTGGTGGAAGAGGGCGACAAGCCGATGGAGCAGGTCAGTTGAGCTCCCCGACGGGCGAGATCTACCGCGTCGACTGGCTGCCGGGCACCGATGTCCTGCACGGCACCTGTCACTGCGGCGCCGAGCACGCCTCGCAGGACCCGATCGAGATGTGGGAGTGGATGCTCGGCCACCCCGAAGGACACGATCCGCAAGGAACCGAACCGCGAGGAAGCACGCCATGAGTGACGTGTACGAAGACGAACTCGTCGTCGACCGGCGGGAGTTCGCGGCCGACGGCGTGCTCGCCCTCACCCTGCGTCATCCGCTGGGCGAGCCGCTTCCGGCCTGGGAGCCGGGCGCCCACATCGACGTCGTCCTCGGACCGGGTCTGGAGCGGCAGTACTCGCTGTGCGGCGACCCGGCCGACCGTGCCGCCTGGCGGATCGCGGTACTGCGCGAGCCGGCCGGGCGGGGCGGCTCCGCGCATGTGCACGAGCAGGTGCGGCAAGGGGACAAGGTCCGGGTGCGCGGGCCGCGCAACCACTTCGCGCTGCGTCCGGCGCCCGGCTACCGCTTCGTCGCGGGCGGGATCGGGATCACCCCCGTGCTGCCGATGCTGGCGGCGGCCGAGGCGGCGGGCGCCGAGTGGAGCCTGCTCTACGGCGGTCGCAGCCGCGCATCCATGGCGTTCACCGAGGAGTTGGCGGGCTACGGCGACCGGGTCACCGTGGCCCCGCAGGACGAGAGCGGCCTGCTCGACCTCGGTTCGGTGCTCGACACGCTGCCCGAGGGGACCCTCGTCTACTGCTGCGGTCCCGGGCCGCTGCTGGACGCCGTCGAGGAGCGCTGTCCGGCCGGCGCGCTGCATGTGGAGCGGTTCCAGGCCAGGGAGCAACCGACGGGCGAAGACGGCGAGTTCGAGGTCGAGCTCGCGCAGAGCGGTCGGACGCTGACCGTGGCGCCGGGCGTCTCCGTGCTGGACACGGTACGCGCGGCCGGTGTCGAGGTGCTGTACTCCTGCGCGGAGGGCACCTGCGGCACCTGCGAGACGGATGTGCTGGAGGGCGAGCCGGAGCACCGGGACTCGGTCCTCAGCCCGCAGGAGCGGGAGGCCGGGGAGACGATGATGATCTGTGTGTCCCGGTGTCGGGGGAAGCGGCTCGTGCTGGATCTGTGACCCGCAGATCGGCCTCGATCCGGGCCACGGCCGCGAGCAGTGGCGGGAGCAGCTCCCGGCGGACCGAGGCCGCCGAGGTCCGGCCGGCGTGGACGGCGATGTTCACGCCGGCCACGACCGTGCCGTCCCGGCCGCGCACCGGGGCGCCGACCGACCGCAGCCCCTCCTCCAGCTCCTGGTCGACGAGGGCGTACCCCTGCCGTCGCACCCGTGCCAGTTCCGCCCGCAAAGCCTGCGGTTCGACGAGAGTCCGCGCGGTCAGCGGGCGCAACTGCGTACGGGCGAGCCGGACTTCGAGTTCGGCTTCCGGAAGTGCGGCGAGCATGACCCGGCCCACCGAGGTGACGTGCGCGGGAAAGCGGGTGCCGACGGTGATGACCGCGGACATGATGCGGGCGGTCGGCACCCTGGCCACGTAGACGATGTCGTCGCCGTCCAGGACGCACAGCGAGGACGACTCCTTCACCTGTGCGACGAGTTGCTCCAGGTGCGGCTCGGCGACCTGAGGGAGCGTCAGGCCGACCAGGTAGGCGTAGCCGAGTTCCAGCACGCGCGGCGTGAGCCGGAACAGCCGGCCGTCGCTGTGCACATAGCCCAGGTCGGCGAGGGTGAGCAGGAGGCGTCGGGCGGCCGCCCGGGTCAGGCCGCAGGCGCGGGCCACCTCGCTGAGCGTGCGCGCGGGATGCTCGGCGTCGAAGGAGCGGATGACCGCGAGACCCCGCTCGAAGGACCTCACGAAGTGCGGTTCTCGGGCCGTGCCGGACATGCCGCCCTCCAAACTGTCAACAATTTCGTCAGCCAAGCCCATTGACCCCGTCGGACGGCGGGCTCTACGTTCCCTGCACGCCAATTGAGCACTACTGTGCGGTGTGCGCACAGCCTGTCGGAACCCGTTGTCTGCACAGGAGGAGCCTTGCGTCGTCTGCTCGCCGGTCTCGCGACCGGCACCATCCTGCTCGCCACGGCGGCCTGTGGCTCGTCCGACGACTCCGGTGCGTCCACCGGGAGTTCGTCGACCGGAGGCGTCACGACCGTCAAACTCGGCCTCATCCCCATCGTCGACGTGGCGCCCGTCTACCTGGGCGTGAAACAGGGCTTCTACGAGAAGCACGGCCTGAAACTGTCGATCACCACGGCGCAGGGCGGCGCGGCGATCGTGCCCGGAGTCGTCAGCGGGCAGTTCCAGTTCGGGTTCAGCAACATGACCTCGCTCATGGTCGCCCAGTCCAACAGCGTTCCCGTGCAGGCCGTTTCGAACGGCATCGCGTCAACGGGCCTGCAGGGCAAGGACTTCGGGGCGATCACGGTGAAGAAGGACAGCCCGATCAAGTCCGCGAAGGACCTGGAGGGCAAGAAGGTCGCCATCAACACCCTGAAGAACATCAACGAGACCGCGGTGCGCGAGTCCGTGCGCAAGGCGGGCGGCGACCCGGACAAGGTGGACTTCGTCGAGCTGGCCTTCGACCAGATGGCCGCCGCCCTGGACAGCGGCCAGATCGACGCCGCGATGGTGGTCGAGCCGGCTCTCGCCACCGTCAAGAGCCAGGGCGGCGTGGAGATCGCCTCGCCGCTGGTGGACGTGGCCCCGAACCTCACCGTCGCCATGTACTTCACCTCCACGCAGTACGCGCAGAAGAACCCGGAGGTGGTGAAGAAGTTCCAGGAGGCCACCGCCGAGTCCCTCGCCTACGCCGACGCCCACCCCGACGAGGTCCGGCAGATCGTCACCACCTACACCAAGATCCCGGCGGCGGTCCTGACGCAGGTGACGCTGCCCAAGTGGCCCGCCGAGGCGAACCGTTCGTCGATCGAGGCGCTGGAGAAGCTGGGCGAGCAGGACAAGCTCTTCAAGACGACCCCGGACCTGGACAAGCTGCTGCCGTGAAGGGAGCGAACCTCGCACTCGGTGCGACCGGGCTCGCGGCCTTCCTCGCCCTGGGCGAGGCGGTGCCGCGGCTCGGCCTGGTCAAGGAGGCCTACTTCCCGCCGACGAGCCGTATCGCCGGCGCCCTCGGCGACGAACTCGCCGACTCCGCGTTCTGGACCGCGCTCGGCGACACCCTCACCGGCTGGGCGCTGGGCCTGACGATCGCGGTGTGCGCCGGGATCCTGACGGGCGTGATCGTCTCGGTCGTCCCCCACCTCCGCGCGGCGACGGCCTCGACGATCGAGTTCCTGCGCCCGATCCCGTCGGTCGCCCTGATCCCCCTCGCGGTGCTGCTGTACGGCACCGAACTCCGCTCGGTCCTCCTGCTGGTCGTCTACGCCTCCTTCTGGCAGGTACTGATCCAGGTCCTGTACGGCGTCCAGGACGTCGACCCGGTCGCCGAGGAGACCGCCCGCTCCTACGGGCTCGGCCCCTGGGCGCGCGTCCGGTACGTGCTGTGGCCGACCGCGCTGCCATACGTCATGACCGGCGTGCGGCTCGCGGCGGCCGTCGCGCTGATCCTGACCATCACCACCGAACTGGTCATCGGCGCACCGGGGTTGGGGGCGCGCATCGCCGTCGCGCAGACCTCGCAGGCGGTGCCCGAGATGTACGCGCTGGTCGTCGTCACCGGAGTGCTCGGGCTGCTGATCAACGTGGGCGCCCGGTCGGTGGAGCGGCGGGCGCTGGCCTGGCACCAGTCGGTGCGCGGGGAGGTGGCGGTGTGAGGCGAGGTGGCGGCGTGAGGCGGTTCCTGCTGCGGCTGCTGTTCACGCTCGGCCTGCCGGCCGTCCTGGTCACGGCGTGGTGGCTGGCGTCCGACGGCAGCACGAACGTGTACTGGCCGCCGCTGCGCACGATCCTCAAGACGTTCCCCGAAGTGTGGACGGCCGAGCGGCTGCGCACCGACGTCCGGCCGAGCGTGCTGCGGCTGGTAAGCGGTTACGCAACCGCGGCCGTCGTCGGGATCGCGCTGGGCACGGTCATCGGCTCGTACCGGCGGGTGCGGGCGGTGTGCGAGCCGGTCCTGGAGTTCCTGCGGGCGGTGCCGCCGCCCGTCCTGGTGCCGATCATCATGCTGTTCGCGGGTATCGGCGACACCATGAAGGTCGTCGTGATCGCGAGCGGCTGTGTGTGGCCGGTGCTGCTCAACACGGTCGAGGGCGTGCGGGCGGTGGACCCGGTGATGGCGGAGACGGCCCGCAGTTACGGCATCACGGGCGTCGCCCGGCTGCGCACCGTGATCCTGCCGTCGGCGAGCCCGCAGATCTTCGCGGGGCTGCGCCAGGCGCTGTCGATCGGGATCATCCTGATGGTCATCAGCGAGATGTTCGCCGCCAGCAACGGACTCGGCTTCACCATCGTGCAGTTCCAACGGGGCTTCGCCATCCCCGACATGTGGACCGGGATCCTGGTGCTCGGTCTGCTGGGCTTCGCGCTGTCGGTGCTCTTCCAGGTCGTCGAGCGTCGGGTGCTCGGCTGGTACCACGGTCTGCGCGCCTCCACCCGGCGGTCCCCGTGACCGACGTGACCCTCGTGAAAGGGCGGTCCATGCTCGACGTACGCGGCCTGCGGAAGGTCTACGAGGGGTCCGGGCGCCGGGTCGAGGCGGTGCGCGACCTGACCTTCACGGTCGAGGCGGGCGAACTCGTGTGCCTGGTGGGCCCGTCGGGCTGCGGCAAGACGACCCTGTTGAAGTGCATGGGCGGGCTGCTCGCGCCGTCCGGCGGCGAAGTGCTCCTGGCGGGACGGCCGGTGACCGGGCCGCCGCCGGGCATGGCGTTCGTCTTCCAGGAGTACGGGCGGAGCCTCTTCCCCTGGATGCGGGTCGGCGAGAACGTCGAACTCCCTCTGAAACAGAAGGGTTTGGCGAAGCCTCGGCGGCGGGAGCTGGTCGCCGACGCCCTGGAGTCGGTCGGGCTGGCGGACGCGGCCTCCGCGTATCCGTGGCAGTTGTCGGGCGGCATGCAGCAGCGGGTGGCGATCGCCCGGGCGCTCGCGTACGAGCCCCAGGTCCTGCTGATGGACGAGCCGTTCGCGGCGGTGGACGCGCAGACCCGGGCCGACCTGGAGGACCTCGTGCGGGGCCTGTGGCGCGAGCGCGGGATCACCATCCTGTTCGTCACGCACGACATCGACGAGGCGGTCTACCTCGGCGAGCGGGTCGTCGTCCTGTCCGCCTCCCCGACGGTCGTCCAGGAGCAGCTGAAGGTCGATCTGCCGCCGGAGCGCGACCAGTTGCACACCCGGGTGGCCCCGCGCTTCGCCGAACTGCGGACCCATGTGTACGAGCAGATCCAGGCGGCGAAGCGCGGGACTCCGGTGGACCGCTTCACGAAGACGGACGCGCCTCCGCCGCACTGAGCGCGGACGCACTGGGCGGAGGGTGCACAGGGGCGGGCGCCCTGGGTCGGGTGCACTCGGCGGGTCGCCGACCGGGCGCCGTCGGCGACCTGAACGCCGACGGTGCCCGGTCGGGCCTCGGAGGACGTCAGGCCTCGGGGGCCGGGACCACGCTGAGGTGGCCCGCGGTGCGCCGCGCGGAGCGCGTTCTGCGCGGTGCGAGCGCCGGCCGGTTGTCGCGCAGGACCATGGTCAGCCGGGTGTACCCCATGTCCTGCAGGGTCCGGGGGGTGTCGCCCACGATGCGGCACTCGGTGGCGCCCCAGCGCGGGTCCGGGTGCAGCAGGAGCCGGACCGCCCCGTCGTGCTCGACGGCCCCCTCGCCGACCGCACGGATCCAGTGCGGAAGCCCGTGCCGGTAGGCGGCCTCCATGATCGGGTCCTGCGCGATGTCGCGGCGGATCGCCTGCAGCCCGTGGTCATGGCCGTTGCGCTCCACCGCCGCCGCGAAACCGGCGAGCATCGGCAGGCACCAGCCGGCCTCGTGGTCGCCGAGGACCGAGGACGCGTCGGGATGGAAGAGGACGAACCGCAGGAAGTTCTCGCCCGGCAGAGCCGTCGGATGCGGGCCGATCTCACGGAAAAGTGACGCGAAAGCGGTGTTGGAGAGCACCACGTCCCAGCGCTGGTCGAGGACCACGGAGGGGAAGGGGACGGCTTCCAGATATGTGGCGTAGTCCTGCAGATACGCCTGGGCCTCGAGACTCTCGGGGACGGGCCGCGGTACGGACCGCTGCCTTCCTGCCTGATATGCCATCGGGAGGTCACCCCTCTTGCCTATGCGGCCTTCACGCGGCGCCCCGATCCTGCTGCCCGGGCACTTCGCATGTCAACTATCGTGGCATTCCATGCTCGTTGACGGCTGAAATTGGCCACAGTTGTGGCGAGACCTGGATGTGAGTTCGAAATAACCGCTACTCTCCACGCAGTTCACAGCGACCGTCTGTACGGTGAGCGTGTGCCTGTGTGAGAGGGACGTGAGAGACCTAGGAGACCTGACGGTGTCGGAGGATGGCTTCGAGGTTCCGGGCGCCACGGCGACGGTGCTGCTGTCGGCCGTCGTCGCCCGTGTCGCCGCGCTCGCCGACCGGCTCGGCGTACCGCACGCGGAGGTCTTCGCCACCGGGCGGCTGTCCGTCGCCTCCGGTGTCCCGGAGTCCGTGGTCAAGGCCCTGCTGAGCGGCCGCGCCGCCGGCGAGCCCGATGTGCAGGCCCGCTTCCTGCAGCGCCTCGACCTGTTGCGCCGCACCCGGCTCAAGCCGAACGGCCGCAAGTACACCCAGCAGGAGATCGCCGACGGCGCCGGCATGTCGCGTCAGCAGGCGGGCGCCCTCATCAACGGCGACCGGCGTCCCACGATGGAGCACTGCGACGCCCTGCAGCGGTTCTTCCGCGTGCACGCGGGCTTCCTGACGGCCGAGGACCCGGAGGCGCTCGCGGGGGCCCTGCAGCACACCGAGCAGGAGCTGCTGCAGAAGCTCGCCGCACGCGAGGCGGCCGCGGCGGCCGAGGACCCGCTGGAGCGGCTGCTCCAGGACCACGGAGTCCGCGGCATCGCGTGGCGGGCCGCTCAGCTGCCCACCGACCAGCACCGCGACAAGGTCGCCGAGTGGCTGGACATGCTCCTGGAGAGCGTGAAGCGGCCCGAGTCGTGATCGGGGGGAGAAGGGTGAACATCGCCAAGGAAATGCGCCGTCTCAGCGGTGAACTGGTCTCGGAACTGGCCCTCGCGGCTCCTGCCGCGCCTGCCGAGCTGTACACCGCCCTGTGCGACGGGATGAGCAGACGGCGCGGTCGCCCCGTCCACTTCCGGATGGCCCCCTTCCCGGCCGACACGGCCAGCGGGCTGTGGCTGGACATGGCCGACCAGGACCTGGTCGTCATCGAGGAACGCACCGCGCCCGACCACCAGTTGGTGATCCTGGGCCACGAGCTGTGGCACATGAAGGCGGGGCACTGCGGTCATCACGTGGAGGGCGCCGCGGTCGCCGCCCGTTTACTCAGCGACGGGGCGGACCTGCGGGCGACGGTGCGCAGCGTCGCCGCGCGCACCCGATTCGACCTGGCCGACGAGAGGGACGCCGAGAGCTTCGGCCTGCTGCTGGCCAGCAAGTGCCGTACCTGGCTGCCGGGTTCGTCTCCCCGGGGGCGCGGGCAGCGCGATCACCTGGCGGGCCGGATCGAGGCGTCGCTGGGCTACCTGGGGCCGCAGAACTGACCTCCCGCCGGGGGGGCCTCGGGGCGGGTCCCCGAGGCGGGTCGCCCGGTCAGGTCGCGCTGCGCTCGCTTGCCTCGCGCAGGTCCTGTCCCGTGCCGTCCGGCAGGCCCGTCGGTCCCGTCCCCGGGCGGCCCTCGCGCAGCAGTTCGCGCCAGCGCTCGCGGCTCCAGTCGGCCGGGGCCGTCGTACGGGTGAACTCCTCGACGAGCGCGCGGAATCGGGCCGGGTCGCTGTGGAACGGGAAGTGGCCGGCGCCCTCGAAGATCTCCAGTCGGCTGCCCGGCATCGCCTCGTGGGCGCCGTACGCGTGCCGCACGGGCACCACGCTGTCCCGGTCCCCCCACAGCAGCATCGTCGGCATGCCGGCCGTCAGATAGCAGCGGTCGAGCATGGTCACGACCTGGCCGCGCCAGTCGACGACCGCGCGCAGGGTGCGGATGAAGGCGCTGCGGGAGGTCTCGTCCGGCAGGGCGTCGACGAGGTGGAGCAAGTCGGGTGCGTCCTGGCCGAGATCGGTGTCCAGCAACTCCATCAGCTTGATCACGAGGCCGACTTGGAGTCGGGCACCCGGCAACCGCAGTGCGGACAGCGCCAGTTGCGCGCCCGGCAGGGAGACCAGCCGCAGCGCGGGGTTGACCTCGCGGCCGACTCCGCCCGCGCTGACGAGGATCAGCCGCTCGGTGCGCTCGGGGAACTGGTAGGCGAACTGCATCGCCACTCCCCCGCCCAGCGAGTGCCCGACCAGGGTCGCCGACTCCACGCCGAGCGCGGACAGCAGATCGCGCAGGCCATTGGCGTACGCGGCCACCGAGTAGTCGGCACGGGGCTTGTCGGACGCGCCGTGGCCGAGGAGGTCGGGGGCGATGACGGTGTGGGTGCGGGCCAGGTCGGGAATGAGCTCGGCCCAGGTCGCCGAGGAGTCGCCGATGCCGTGGATGAGGACCAGCGCCGGTCCCTCTCCGGCCATCCGGAAAGCACGCCGGTAGCCGTGCACCACCCGGTAGCGCAGCTCCAGTTCTCCGTCACCCACCGGGCGCAGCCGTGCGGCGCGCGCCGGGTGCCGCTGCGGGACGTCGACCACCCGCTCGCCTCCTGTTCCACCGGCCTCCGACGGTCTTCCGAAAGCCCTTCCCACCAGCGTAGGACCCCTTTCCCCCAGGGGATTTCGGACAGGTTTCGCCTCCGCTAAGCGGGCGAACCGAAGTGGAGGACGGCCGGATTGTCAGTGGTGCCCGGCAAGCTGGGGGGTGCGCCGCCACACGGGGGCGTACGCGCCGTCAGGGCGCGTGGGAGACGACGCCGACGCGGGGAGAGCCGACCGATGCCCACTGCCGTACTGACCGACCGCGAGCGCACCGCTGTACAGGCCTACCTGCGGCTGCTGCACACCGTACGGGCCGCCTTCGGCGACGAGGGGGCCGGCCAGGGCGTCGGCGCCGCCGGGCCCCCGCACGACCGGCTGCCGCCCGTGGTGCCACCCGCCGTCCTGGCCGAGGCGGAACAGGCCCTGGCCGACGCGGGGCTGGCCGGCAACGAGCAGGAGTTCTTCCGCCTGCTGCACCACTGGTGCCCCGGCCCATGACACCCCGGACACCCGCCTCGGACACGGCGAACCGCACCCGCCCAGGCTCGTCCACCATCCGCCGCACCCACCCGGGCTCGGTGGACCGCCCGCCGCCCCGAGCGACGCACAGCCGACCCGGCAACGAGGAGGAGGCCATCCAGCCGCCGCGCAACGGCCGCTCCCGGCCCGTGACGCCCCGGCACGCGCCCCGAGCACTCGACGGACCCACCCGCCAGGCTCGGTGGGCCGCCCGCCGCCCTGACCGACGCAGAGCCGTCCCGGCAGCCAGAGGGAGCCTTTCCAGTGGCTGTGCAAGTAGCGCCCCGGCCCATGGCGGCGCCGGGCGGTCGTCTGGGGTGTGGTGGACCGTGACGGCGTGCGGGCGGTCGTCTCAAGTGTGGTGGACCGTGACGGTCCGCGGCGGGCGTCTCAGGTGTGGTGGATCGTGACCGCCGTGGCCACCAGGCCGCGGCGGACGGTCCAGCGGCCGTCGAAGTGGCCGAGCCGGCGGCCGCCGACCAGCGGTCCGGGCACGAGGAGCCGGGCGCGGAACGCGCCTTGCGAGTCACCGGCGGGGCCGGCGGCCTCGGCGGTGATGTCGATGTCGGCCTCGCTGAAGTCCAGCCACTTGCGGGTGAGGGGGAACCACGCCTTGTAGACGGACTCCTTGGCGCTGAACAGCAGCCGGTCCCAGTGCACCGCGGGACGCTCCGCGGCCAGGCGGCCGAGCCGCTCCGCCTCCGCGGGCAGGGCGACGGCGGACAGCACCCCCTCGGGCAGAGGCGCGTGGGGCTCGGCGTCGATGCCGAGGGAGGCCAGATCGTCGGCCCGGACGAGCGCCGCGCCGCAGTAGCCCTCGCAGTGGGTCATGCTGCCGGTCAGGCCCTGCGGCCACTGCGGAGCGCCGCGCTCGCCGGGCAGCACGGGCTGCGGGGGCACGCCGAGCTTCTCCATGGCGCGCCGGGCACACGCGCGTACGACGGTGAACTCGCGGCGCCGCTTGTCGACCGCCCGCGCCACCAGCGCTTCCTCCTGCGGGTACAGCGGGCCGTCCCCGAACTCCCGGACGCCCTCCTCGCCGAAGGCCTCCACCGCCACTACCGACTCCGGCAGCAGTTCCTCGATCACTTCGCCTCGGCCTCCCTGGGCAGGATGCGCCGCAGCCGGCCCGGAGGCTGCGGCCGCTTGCGCCATTCGCGGGGGTAGCCCACCGACACCTCCTCGAAGCGGACGCCCTCGTGCCAGGTGGTCCGCGGAATGTGGAGGTGGCCGTAGACCATGGTCTCGATGCGGAACCGGCGGTGCCAGTCCGCGGTCAGCTCGGTGCCGCACCACATGGCGAACTCGGGGTGCCACAGCACGTCCATCGGATGCCGGTGCAGCGGGTAGTGGTTGACCGGGATCACGGGCAGGTCGTCCGGGAGTTCGGCGAGCCGGCGTTCGGTCTCGGCGACCCGGGCCCGGCACCAGGCCTCGCGGGTGGGATACGGGTCGGGGTGCAGCAGGTACTCGTCGTTGCAGATGATCCCGGTGCCCTCCGCGTACGCCAGCCCCTCCGCCTTGGTCGTGCAGCCGGCCGGCAGGAAGGAGTAGTCGTACAGCAGGAACAGCGGTGCGACGGCCACCGGGCCGCCGGGCCCCTCCCACACCGGGTAGGGGTCCTCGGGCGTCGTCACGCCCAGGTCGCGGCAGAGCTCGACGAGGTGCTCGTAGCGGGCGACCCCGCGCAGGGTGACCGGATCCGTCGGATGGGTCCACAGCTCGTGGTTGCCGGGGGCCCAGACGACCTTGCGGAACCGGCTCGCGAGCGTCTTCAGCGCCCACCGGATGTCGGCCACGTTCTCCGAGACGTCGCCGGCGACGAGCAGCCAGTCCTCGTCCGACTCCGGGGCCATGGCCTCGACCAGCGCGCGGTTCTCGGGATATCCGATGTGCAGATCGCTGATGGCCAACAGTCGTCCGGCGTGTGGTCCGGCCCGTCGCTCTGCGTCACCGGCCGTCGTCGTCACCTTGCGCCCCCGCTCACGTCGCCCACGCTCCGCATCCTCACGAACACACCAGTGCCACCACGAGAACACATTCACGCCTGCGGTTCAAGGTCGAATCGAGCCGCCCGCCCCGTCGGCACAGGCCGCCACCTGCGCCGGAGCACGCCACTACCCGACCGCACGCCTCACGTGAACAAGATCGGAAAATCCGTAACACGCGCGTTGCACGCCGCACCCCCGAGAAGCCGTATGATCGCCCCAACACCACCGCCATGGACGTCCCTTCCGCAGGGCGGTTTTGGTGACCCACCATTCCCCCTGCCCGGGCCGGGCTTGCTTCGCCCTGCCCGCGAACCGTGAAAGGCGGCCTCGCATGGTCTCTCGCGTACGCGTCTGGCTCAACCGCACGTACGCGGAGAACGTGTTCTTCACGGATCAGCTGCGACGAAATCCCAGCGATCGCGCCGTCGAGATCCATGCCACGCACGGTGACGCCGACTCTCCCGTGCTGGCCGCCGCCGACACCGCCGAGCTGGAGCCGGAAGGTCTCTCCCCGGCCGCGTACGTCGAGTACGCGCTCGCCCAGTGCAAGCGCCGCAGCATCGACGTGTTCGTGCCCCGGCTGAACCAGTCGGCCATCGTGGCGCACCGCGCCGACTTCGAGGCGATCGGCACCGCGCTGCTGGCGCCGCCGCCGGAGGCCGTCGCCGTCTTCCACGACAAGGTGATCGCATACGAGGCCGTACAGGCGATCGGTGTGCCCGTGCCGCCGTGGTACCGGGCCCGCTCGGCGGAAGAACTCGTCGCCGCCGTCGAGGAGTTGGAAGGGGCCGGACACAAGCCCTGCTTCAAGCCGGCGTCCGGCGCGGGCGGCGTGGGCTTCCGCATGATCACCCGGGCCCCGTTCTCACTCATGCACCTCAACGGGTTCCCGAGCGCGTACGTCCAACTGGACATGGTGGTCGGGGCGTTGCAGCAGTCCGACGAGCCGGTCGACCTGCTGGTCATGCCCCGCCTGGAGCAGCCGGAGGTGTCCGTGGACTGCCTCACCGGCCCCGACAACGTCCTGCGGATGGCCATCGGCCGGACGAAGAACGGCCGTCGCCGCGGCTTCACGCTGCACGAGCAGTGGCTGGAGCCCGCGCGCCTGATCGCCGAGGGCTTCGGGCTGCACTACCTGTCCAACATCCAGTTCCGGATGTTCGGCGACCAGCCGGTCCTGATGGACGTCAACACCCGCCCGGCCGGCGGTCTCCACCAGCTGTCGCTGTGCGGCGTCAACGCGCCCTGGGCTGCGGTGCAGTTGGCGCTCGGCGAGGACCCGGGCGAGATCGTCCCGCCGTTCCTGGGGCAGGACTACACGGTGGTGTCGGGCCCGCGGCCGCTGCGCGCGGTCTCGCTTCCGCACCAGCGGCTGGACGAGACCCCCGAGCCGCGGCTGCCCGCCATGCCCGCGCCTGCCGACTCCGTCGAGGTGACGCCTGCGAGCGCGGCGGAGGCACTGCAGCACTAGGCGGTACGCGCGGTACGCCGGGCCGGGGGCTGCCCGCCGGGCCGGGCGGCACCCCCTCAAAAACTGAATCTCTTCTCACCGGTATGGACCAATTCCGTCTGTCATCTTGACAGGCGGATTGGTCCATACCAACTTTGTTGCGCACCCCTTGCACCCTCTGCACACTCCCCTGCACTCCCGAACACCCCCATATCTTCAGGGAGATCGCGTGCGCACCAGATCCCTCGGACGCCCATGGCGTCGATTCCTCGCCCTGCTCGGCACCGCCGGGCTCGCCCTCGCCGGGGCCGTCGCCCTGCCGGGCACCGCTCAGGCCGCCAACGTCCTCACCAACCCCGGCTTCGAGTCGGGCGCCGTCTCGCCCTGGTCCTGTACCGGCAACCTCGGCTCGATCGTCTCCACACCCGTGCACGGCGGCTCCAAGGCCCTGGCGGGAGCCGTGAGTTCGAGCGACATCGCCAAGTGCAGCCAGACCGTCGCCGTCCGGCCGAACACCGCCTACGCACTGACCGGCTGGGTGCGCGGCTCCTACGTCTACCTCGGCGTCGACGGCGGCGCCTCCACCTGGACGTCGTCGCCGTCGGCGTACAGCCCGCTGTCGGTGTCCTTCACCACCGGGGCCGCGCAGACCAGCGCCACGATCTATGTGCACGGCTGGTACGCCCAGGGCACCTATCAGGCGGACGACATCAGCCTCGACGGGCCGGGCGGAGGCGGCGGTTCGGACACCCAGGCGCCGACCGCGCCCGGCGCTCTGGCCTCGACCGGAAAGACGTCGTCCAGCGTGTCGCTGTCCTGGAACGCCTCGACCGACAACGTCGGCGTCACTGCCTACGACGTCTACCGCGGGTCCACGAGCGTCCTCACCGTCTCCGGTACGTCCGCCACGGTCAGCGGGCTGTCCGCGAGCACCGCGTACAGCTTCACGGTGAAGGCGCGCGACGCCGCCGGGAACACCTCCGCGGCCTCCAACTCCGTGTCCGTCACCACGAACGCGGGCGGCGGGGGCGGCACCGGGTTCAAGCAGGCGGCGCCCTATCTGTTCGAGGGCTGGGGCGATCCGCCGAGCGCGACCACGGTGATGAACGCGACCGGCGTCAAGTGGTTCACCATGGCGTTCATGCTGGACGGCGGCGGCTGCAACCCGATGTGGGACAGCAACCGTCCGCTGACCGGCGGGGTCGACCAGAGCGTCATCAACCAGATCCGCTCGGCGGGCGGTGACATCGTGCCGTCGTTCGGCGGCTGGCAGGGCAGCAAGCTCGGCGCCAACTGCTCCTCGGCGAGCGCGCTGGCGGCCGCGCTGCAGAAGGTGATCGACGCCTACTCCCTCAAGGCGATCGACATGGACATCGAGAACACCGACGAGTTCGAGAACGAGGCCGTGCAGGCGCGGATCCTCACCGCGCTGAAGACCGTCAAGGCCAACAATCCCGGCCTGAAGACCATCGTCACCTTCGGGACGACCACGACGGGGCCGACCTACTACGGCAACCGTCTCATCGAGCAGGCCAAGTCCATCGGCGCCGACATCGACGTCTTCACCATCATGCCGTTCGACTTCGGCGGCGGCGCGGACATGTACGGCAACACCGTGAACGCCACGGAGGGGCTGAAGAACAAGCTGAAGTCCACCTTCGGGTGGGACGACGCGACCGCCTACGCGCACATCGGCATCTCCGGCATGAACGGACTGTCCGACCAGCAGGAGAACACCACCCCGGCGATCTGGACGTCGATCCGTGACTGGGCCAACGGCCACCACATCGCCCGGCTCGCCTTCTGGGCGGTCAACCGGGACCGGCCGTGCCCGGGCGGGGGCGTGGTGAGCAACTGCTCCGGCATCAGCCAGAGCACCTGGCAGTTCACCTCGATCACGGCCGGCTTCACCGGCTGAGCAACTCGGCTGCCGGGAGGCTCGGTTGCCGAGAGGACCGGTCGCCGAGCAGCTCGGTCGCCTGTCGGCTCGGTCGCCGGGCAGCTCTGCGCGAGCGAGAAGTCCCTCGGGCTCCGGCCCGGGGGATTTTTCTTTCGTGGGGGGTGTATCAGCGCCCGGGGTGGCTGCTCCTAAGTGTGTAGGGCCCACCGGGGAACGGCTGGGGGAGCACGAGGCCCCGGGGGAAGCACAGGGATCGACGGGGGAAGAACGGGAATCGACGGGGGATTCCCGGGGGAACGGGGGATCGGGTCGGTCGGCCGCTGTCACGGGGAGCGACCGACCGACCCGAACCGGGTGACCAGGTGGCCGTCAGAAGCGTCCCGAACCCCGGTACAGCTCCAGTTCGCCGTCCAGTTCGACCGCGAGGACCGTGGCGTGCGGGTCGAGGTCGGAGCCGGACGGCGGGTCGATCCACAGCACGCCGACCGCCTCGTGCAGACCGCCGACGACCCGGTGGGCGAGCTCCGTGCCGGTGCCGAGCACCGTGACCCTGCGGACCGGCGTGACCAGACCCCGGACGCCGATCTCGGCACGCGGGATGTCGAACAGGGTGAGGTAGAGGGTGCGGCCGTCGGCGGAGAGGGTGCTGGGCCCGTAGTGGTGCCCGGCCGGCAGCCCCCGCACCGTCCCGTACACGGCGTCGGAGTGCTTGCGGATCCACTCCCCCAGACCTTCGAGACGCTCGACCTGCGGCTGCGGGATGGTGCCGTCCTCCATCGGGCCGACGTCGAGCAGCAGGTTGCCGCCGCCGCCGATGGTCTCGCTGAAGTAGCGGATCAGCTGGGTGAGCGACTTGTGGTTGTGGTCGTGATGCTGGTACCCCCACGAGTCGTTGATGGTGAGGCACAACTCCCAGGGCCCGGCGGGCGGTTCGATGGGCGCGCCCTGTTCGGGGGTGGCGTAGTCGCCCTCGCTGAGCATGCGGGCGTTGAAGACGACATGCGGCGAGTACGAGCGGATCAGCGCGGCGAGTTCCGGGATGCGCCACTGCTCCTCGCTGCGGTCCCACTCGCCGTCGAACCACATCAGGTCGGGCCGGTAGCGGGAGGCCAACTCCCGGATCTGGCCGTCCCGGTAGACGATGAACCGCTCCCAGGCGTCCAGGTCCTCGTCCTCGGCGGAGCACTCGGAGTAGCGGTTGTCCTCCTGCTCCGGCGGGCGGCCCGGCTTGCGCGTGGAGGCGTAGTCGGGGTGGTTCCAGTCGGAGTGCGAGTAGTACAGGCCGACCTTGAGACCCTTCTCGCGCAGGGCGTCCGCGTAGCCGGAAAGGTAGTCGCGGCCCAGGTTGAGGTCGCCGTACGCCGTGTCCCACAGGGCGACGCCGTCGTGGTGGCGGCTGGTGAGGACGGCGTACCTGGCGCCGGCGCGCTCGAACAGGTCGGCCCAGGCCTTCGGGTCGTACCGGGCGCCGGTGAAACGCTCGAGCTGGGACATGTAACGGTCGTGCGGGACGATGTCGTCGTAGAACGACCAGGACTCCTGGACGCCGTCGACGGCGTAGATGCCCCAGTGGACGAAGATCCCCAACTTGGCGTCGGTGAACCAGGGTTGCATGGACACGGCTGAACTCCTCCGCAGAGCAGGGCACTTCATGACGGGGGCGGGCGCGTGGAGTGCACGCCCGCCCCTGGGGGCCGCTGCTAGCGGCCGGTGGCGGCGCGCTCCAGACGGAGCGTCAGGATCTGGAAGGGCCGCAGCGCGATGTCGACTCCGCCGCCCTCACCGACGACCGCCGGCTCCAGCGGCCGCTCCAGCAGATCGGTGATCTGCGCGCCCGCGAGCGGGAAGCTCGTGCGCAGGACGCCGGCGGCCCGACCGCCGCGGGACTCGTAGAGCCGGACGACGACGTCGCCGGACTCGTCGTCGGCGAGCTTCACGGCCTCCACGGTGATGCCGTCGCCGTCCACCGAGACGATCGGCTCGGGCGCGTGAGCCGCGTCCGCCGCGTCCGCCGCGTCCGCCACGTTCGCCACGTTCGCCACCCGGAGCGGGAGGTTCAGGGCGTAGCCCTCGGCGACCGCGTCCTCGATGCTCGCGCCGGGCAGCAACGCGTAGTTGAAGCGGTGCCGGCCCTGGTCGGCCTCGGGGTCCGGGATGCGCGGGGCGCGCACCAGACTGAGCCGGACCGTGGTGGTCGTGCCGCCGTCCTCGCGGACCGTGCGGGAGACGTCGTGGCCGTAGGTGGAGTCGTTGATGACCGCGACGCCGTAGCCGGGTTCGCCGATGTGCACCCAGCGGTGGCCGGAGACCTCGAACCGGGCCGCCTCCCAGCTGGTGTTGGTGTGGGTGGGGCGCTGGATGTGGCCGAACTGGATCTCGGCGGAGGAGTGCGGGGCCCGGATGTCCACCGGGAAGGCCGCCTTGAGGATCTTCTCCGCCTCGTGCCAGTCGATGTCGGTCTCGAAGTCGATGCGGGGGCTGCCGGCGCGCAGGGTGACGGTCTGGGTGATCGTCGAGCCCTTGCCGAAGGAGCGGGTGATCCGGATCGCGCCGACGAGCGGGTCCTCCTCGACGACCGTCACCGCGTCCGGCTCCAGCAGGTCGGTGTAGCGGTTCTGGTAGTGCTTGTCGATGTCCCAGGCGTCCCAGTAGTTGGGGAGGTCGGTGTGCAGACGCAGCAGGTTGCCCTGGTCGGCGAGGACCTCGCGATTCGCCCGCAGATCGTATACAGAAGACAGTGTGCCGTCTTCTGCGATCTGTACACGGACCAGCCCGTTGTCGAGGACACGGCCGGACACCGTCACCGGCTGCGGCGGCTGCGCGCCGTCCGCCGACCCTGCCAGGGGTGCGCTGCCGCTCGCGGGCACCTCGACGTACGCCGGTGCGCCCTCGGGCGTGCGGACCACCTCGGCGCGGTCGAACGGGCTGGTGTTGAACACGCGCGCCGCACCGGCGCCCGTCCGGCCCTCGCTCGCCGAGCCGCCGCCCAGCGCGGCGACCGCCTCGGCCGTCAGCACCTCCAACTCCTGGGCGACACGCGCGTATTCGGCCTCCGCCTCGCGGTGCACCCAGGCGATCGAGGAGCCCGGCAGGATGTCGTGGAACTGGTGCAGCAGCACCGTCTTCCAGAGCCGGTCGAGCTTCTCGTACGGGTAGGCGTAGCCCGGCGTGTGCAGTGCGGCCGTCGTGGCCCACAACTCCGCCTCGCGCAGGAGGTGTTCGCTGCGCCGGTTGCCCTGCTTGGTGCGGGCCTGGGTGGTGTAGGTGGCGCGGTGCAGCTCCAGGTAGAGCTCGCCGACCCAGACGGGCGCGTCCGGGTACTCCTCGCGGGCCTTGGCGAAGAAGGTGTCGGGGTGCTCGACGACGACCTTCGGCGAGCCTTCCAGGTCGGCCAGCCGGCGCGCCCGTTCCATGATCTCGCGGGTGGGGCCGCCACCGCCGTCGCCCCAGCCGAACGGGGCGAGCGAGCGCGTGCCGCCGCCCTTCTCGGAGTAGTTGCGGACCGCCCGGTCCATCTCCTCGCCGCTGAAGCGCGCGTTGTAGGTGTCGACCGGCGGGAAGTGCGTGAAGATGCGGGTGCCGTCGATGCCCTCCCACCAGAAGGTGTGGTGGGGGAACTTGTTCGTCTGGTTCCAGGAGATCTTCTGGGTGAGGAACCAGTCGTTGCCGGCAAGCTTGGCGAGCTGCGGGTAGGCGGCGTTGTAGCCGAAGGAGTCCGGCAGCCAGACGCCCTTGGTCTCGATGCCGAAGTGCTCGATGAAGAACCGCTTGCCGTGGACCAGTTGGCGGGCGATGGCCTCGCCGCCGGGCAGGTTGCCGTCGGACTCCACCCACATGCCGCCGACCGGGGCCCACTGACCGCGCCGCACCGACTCCTGGATCCGTGCCCACACCTGCGGGTAGTTGTCGCGCACCCACTCGTACTGCTGGGCCTGCGAGCAGGCGAAGATGAAGTCGTCGTACTCGTCGGCGAGCGAGGTGACGTTGGAGAAGGTGCGGGAGGTCTTGCGCTTCGTCTCGCGGATGGGCCACAGCCAGGCGGAGTCGATGTGCGCGTGGCCGACGCCGGAGACGGTGTGGGCGCTGGCGTGGGCGGGCCTGGCCAGGACGGGGGCGAGGACCTCGCGGACGGCGGCGGCGGAGCCGGAGACGTCGTCCAGGTCGAGGGCGTCCATGGCCCGGTCCAGGGCGTGCATGATCTCGTGGCGGCGCGGCTCGTGCTCGCCGAGGTGGACCATGAGCTCGCGCAGCACCTGGAGGTCGAGGTCGAGGTGCCAGACCTCCTCGTCGAGGACGGCGATGTCGGCGCGGCGGAATGTATACAGTGGACGGTCGCCCGCCGTCAGTACATCGCCCAGCAGGGTCGGCGCCGAGAAGTCGTTGGCCAGGATGTCCGGGTTGGAGGCCGCCTCGACGAGGTAGTCGATGCTCTCCCCGCCCGTCGCCGGGTTGCCGATCGGCACGTACTGGTTGAGCGGGTTGACCGCCTTGAGCGGCGTCCCGTCGGTGAGGTGGACGAGGGCCTCGGCCTGGTTGCCGGGCCAGTCGCCCACGAAGCCGAGGTCGATGACGGCCTCGACGCGCTTGCCGGCCCACTCCGCGGGCACCTGGCCGCGCATCCGGAACCAGGTGGTGCCCCAGGGCGGGCCCCACGGGGTGTCCATGGCGAAGGGCTTGTAGGCGGCGGCCGCGGCCTCCGTGAAGGGGACCGGCTCCCCCGGCGCCTGCCAGGCCTCGACCTCGAAGGGCACGGTGGCCGCGTAGATCGCGGGCTTGATGCGCTGGTTGTGGACGCGCTCGACGCGCTCCTCGATGCGGCGGCGTTCGTCATGCATGGGGAATCTCCAGAGAGGGACCACGGAGGGCGGGGAAGGCGGTGGATGCGGGGAATCCGGGGATTCCGGGAAGGCGGGAGAGGCGGAGAGGGCGGGCAGGCCAGGGGGCCGGGGTCAGGCGAGCCGAGCAGGGGAGAAAGCGCTTTCCCCTCCCGACGGCTACTTAAGGTACGCCAGCCCGGGGTGGACGTCCTTGTACCCCTCCACCAGCCTGCGGGCCACGTTCACCGAGTCGACCAGCGGGTGCAGCGCGAACGCCTTCACGGCCGTCGTGCGCGAGCCGGACTCGGCGGCGGCCAGCACCTCGCGCTCGACGCCCTTCACCGCGCAGACCAGCCCGGTGGCGTGCTCGGGCAGCGGGGCCACGGCCACCGGGTGCGCACCGCCCGCGTCGACCAGGCAGGGCACCTCGATGACGGCGTCCGTGTCGAGCGCCGAGAGGACTCCTTGGTTGCGGACGTTGAGGATCAGGGTCGTGCGCTCGTCCCGGGCGATGGCCCGCATCAGGGCGAGGGCGACCTTCTCGTAGCCGCCGGAGAGGTCGTCGGCGTCGCGCTCGCCGGCGCCGGCCGTCTCGCGGTTCTCGGCCATGTAGGTGGCCTCGCGTTCGGCGCGGGTGCGGTCCCAGGCGGTCAGGGCCGCCGCGTCCGGGCGCTTCATCTCCTCGTAGAACCGGGCCTGCTGGTCGGCCAGGAAGGCGCCGCGGGTCTTCTCGGCCTGCTGGTAGGCCCGGACGGCTTCCCGGTTGAAGTAGTAGTAGTGCAGGTACTCGTTGGGGATCGCGCCGAGCGACTGCAGCCAGTCGACGCCGAAGAGCTTGCCCTCCTCGAAGGAGCCGAGCAGATCGGCGTCGGCGAGCAGCCGGGGCAGTTCGTCGCGTCCGGCGACCCGCAGACCGCGCACCCAGCCGAGGTGGTTGAGACCGACGTAGTCGATCCATGCCTCCTTCGGGTTGGCGCCGAGGACGCGGGCGATCCGGCGGCCGAGGCCGACCGGCGAGTCGCAGATGCCGATGACGCGGTCGCCGAGGTGGCGGGACATGGCCTCGGTGACGAGTCCGGCCGGGTTGGTGAAGTTGATGACCCAGGCGTCCGGGGCGAGACGGGCCACCCGCCGGGCGATGTCGACGGCGACGGGGACCGTCCGCAGACCGTAGGCGATGCCTCCGGCGCCGACCGTCTCCTGGCCGAGGACGCCCTGCGCGAGGGCCACCCGCTCGTCGTTCGCCCGGCCCTCCAGACCGCCGACCCGGATCGCGGAGAAGATGAAGTCGGCGCCGCGCAGCGCCTCGTCGAGGTCGGTGGTGGCGGTCACCCGGGGGGCGTCGGGGACGGCGGCGGCCTGTTCATCCAGTACACGGGCGACTGCATACAGTCGACTGTCGTCCAGATCGTGCAGAACGACTTCCGTGACCCGGCCCTCGCCGCGGTCCGTCAGCAGCGCCCCGTACACGAGCGGCACCCGGAACCCGCCACCGCCCAGAATCGTCAGTTTCACGCTTGCACCTTTCCTGCCACGACCAGCTCGACGCCCGCCTCCTCGAAGGAGGACCGCGTCACCGGATCGACCGGCGTGTTGGTCACCACCACGTCCAGGTCCTCGGGACCGCAGACCTTCGCCATGCCCGTACCCGGGAACTTCGCCGAGTCGGCGAGCAGGACGACCTTGTCACCGGCCTTGATCATGGCCCGTTTCACCGGCACCTCGACGACCGTCGTGTCCATCACCTGCCCGCCCGGGCGCACCCCACTGGTGCCGAGGAAGAGCCAGTCGGCGTGCAGCTGGCGCAGATTGTCCTCGGTGAGGAAGCCGACCAGGGAGCGGTACTCGCGGCGGACCATGCCGCCGAGCAGCACCAGCTCGATGCCCTCGTCGTCGGCGAGTTCCTCGTAGACCACCAGGTTGCTGGTGATCACCGTGAGCCGGCGGCCGTGCAGCTGCCGGGCCAGCCGGTAGGCGGTGGTGCCGATGTCGAGCAGCACCGACTGGCCGTCCGCGACCATGGCCGCGGCCCGGGCCGCTATCGCGTCCTTCTGGGCCACGCGGACCTCGGCGACCTCGGCGAAGGGCTGGTCGCCCTCCTCCGCCACGGCTCCGCCGTGCACCCGGGTGAGCAGGCCGTCCTCCTCGAGTTTGACCAGGTCACGCCTGATCGTGGCCGGGCTCACACCCAGCTGCTCGGAGAGATCCGTCACGGCCGCGGGACCACCGGAGCGCAGGGCCCGCAGGATGAGTTGATGTCGTCGTTCTGCCAGCACGACGTGAACACTACTCGTCATCTTCAATCAAATCTATGCTCACTTCTGCTGAGGTATTGACCAATGTCGCCGATGGGCGCACGATTCCGGTCACCGAAATGAAGAGTTTTGACGAGCGGTCCTGCCGGGCGAGCTCGCCCGGCTCTTGCGACGAGAGGGATCTGTGGTGGACGACGACCGGCCCGAGGTACTGCTCACCGGGCTGCTCTTCTACGACCTCGTCCTCACCGGGCTCGGCGGGCCGCCGAAGCCGGGCGAGGAGATCTGGACGGCGGGCATGGGCTGCGGCCCCGGCGGCATCGCCAACCTCGCGGTGGCCGCGTCCCGCTTCGGGCTCCGCACCTCGCTGGCCACGGTCTTCGGCGACGACTTCTACGGCGCCCACTGCCGCGAGGTGCTGGCCGGTCAGGAGGGCGTCGACCTGGCGCTCTCCCGGGTGGCGCGGGGCTGGCACACGCCGGTCACCGTCGCCCTCGCGCACGGTCACGACCGGGCCCTCGTCACCCACGGCCAGGAACCGCCGTACTCGCAGGACACCCTGATGGGCGACCCGCCCGAGGCGCGCACGGCCCTCGTGCACCTGGAGGCCGAACCGGTCGCCTGGCTCGCCAAGGCGGCCGCGAACGGCACGCAGATCTACGCCGACGTCGGCTGGGACCCCACCCAGCAGTGGTCGACCGACCTGCTCGCCCAGCTCGCCCTGTGCCATGCCTTCCTGCCCAACGAGACCGAGGCGATGGCGTACACCCGCACCGACAGCGCGGTCGCCGCGCTCGGCACGCTCGCGGAGCTGGTGCCGGTGGCCGTGGTCACCCGGGGCGCGGACGGCGCCGTCGCGGTCGATCAGACGAGCGGGGAGTACGCGGAGGTCCCCGCTCTTGACATCGATGTCCTCGACGCGACGGGCGCCGGCGACGTGTTCGGCGCGAGCTTCGTCGCGGCCTCGCTGCGCGGCTGGCCGCTGGTGGAACGGCTGCGGTTCGCGGTGCTCGCCGCCGGGCTCTCCGTACAGCACCACGGCGGCGCCCTGGCGGCCCCCGGCTGGTACGGCGTCGACCGCTGGTGGCGCTCGGTGACCGACCCCGAACTGAAGCGGGCGTACGGCTTCCTCGCCGACCGCATCCCGGCGGACGTGGGCCCGCCGGTGCGGTACGCCCCGGTCACCCCGCCGGTCCTGCGGCCCTGACCGCAACCGGGCGAGGACGACACCCCCGTATGCCCCTCGAATTGCACCCCGTCTGCAAAGACGCGAACAGATCCGAAAGGCGGTGGGAGCTGTGCAGCTCTCACGAAGAGGCCTGCTGCGCGCCGGCCTCGCCGGCACGGCGGCCACGGCGCTCGGCGGCCTGACCACCGGCTGTGGCGTTCCGACCGGCTCCACCGGCAGGAACATGGTCATGTGGTACTGGAGCGGCGGACTGAGTCCGAAGGTCGTCGATCAGGCCAAGGCGCGCTACGACAGCAAGGTGAACCTGCAGGCGATCCAGATCGGCGGTTACTACCGTTCCAAGCTGATGACGACGATGACCGGGCGCGCCCACATCCCGGACATCGCCGGGCTCAAGGGCGAGGACATGGCCTCGTACCTGCCGAACGCCGATCAGTTCGTCGACCTGCGCACGCTCGGGGCGGAGAAGCTCAAGGACCGCTACCTGCCCTGGAAGTGGAACGAGGGCATCGCCGAGGACGGCTCGATGGTGGGCTTTCCCATCGACTGCGGTCCGGTCGCGCACTACTACCAGCCGGCCGCTTTCGAGAAGGCCGGGCTGCCGTCCGAACCGGAGGACGTCTCCAGGGAGCTGGCCACCTGGGACCAGTTCATGGCGGCCGGGGAGCAGCTCAAGAAACGCGTTCCCGGCGCTTTCATCCTGACCGACGCCCTGAGCATCTACGGCATCTCCATCAACCAGACGACCAAGCGGTTCGTCGACAAGAACCGGCACTTCATCGGCGACCAGGAGCATGTGCGCACCGCCTGGGCCCGTGCCGTGGAGGCCACCCGACGCGGACTGGTCTCGAAGATCGTCAACGGGACGCCGGACAACATCTCGGCCACCGAGCGCGGCCTGCTGCCCAGCCAGCTGAACGCCTCCTGGGCGGCCGGCGACATCAAGCTCAACACGCCGAAGACCAAGGGCAAGTGGCGGGTGGCGAGCTGTCCGGGCGGGCCGTCGAACATCGGCGGCTCGTTCCTGGCGATCACCAAGGCGTGCCGTGAACCGGAGCAGGCCTTCGAGATGATCACGTGGATGCTCGACGCGGACAACCAGGCCCAGGGCTTCGTCGACTCGGTCCTCTTCCCGTCGACGCCGGCCTCGTACGCGCTGAAACAGCTGCGCGAACCCGATCCGTTCTTCGGCGACCAGATCACCATGGACGTCTTCGGACCGGCGGCGGAGAAGATACCCGTCGCCTACAACAGCCCGTTCGACGTGGCGCTGAAGACCCCGATCGACGACGAGCTGCGGAACTTCTCCGTCCTCGGCAAGGACGAGAAGCAGGCCTGGAAGGACGCCATGAGCAAGTGCCGGCGGATCGCCGACCACCTGGGGGTGAGCTACTGACATGGCTACCGCACCTGTGCTGGACACACCCCCGCCGCCCGTCGCGGAGCCCCCCGCCGTCCGCCCGTCCAAGGGCATCCTGAGCCACTGGCGGCTCTATGCCGCGATCTCGCCCTTCTATCTGCTGTTCCTGGCCTTCGGGCTGATCCCGGTCGGCTTCTCGCTGTATCTGTCCTTCCACCGCTGGGACGGACTCGGCTCGATGGAGTACGCGGGACTCTCGCAGTACCGCTATCTGGTGTCGGACAGCCAGTTCTGGGGCTCGGTCGGCAACACGCTCGTCATCTGGGCGCTGGCCACCATCCCGATGATCTTCCTGTCGATGGTCACGGCCGTGATGCTCAACTCCGCGGTCCGCTTCAAGAACGTTTACCGCTTCGCCTTCTTCCTGCCGAACGTCACCTCGATCGTGGCGGTCGCGATCATCTTCGGCTCGGTCTTCTCCACCAACTTCGGACTGATGAACGCCGTCCTGCAGGCGGTCGGCCTGGATCAGGTGGCGTGGCTGAACACGCCCTGGGGCATCAAGGTCGCCATCGCCACACTGATGACCTGGCAGTGGACCGGTTACAACGCGATCATCTTCCTGGCCGGTCTGCAGACGATTCCCGGCGAGCTGTACGAGGCGGCGCGGATGGACGGCGCCGGTCCCGTGCAGACCTTCTTCAAGGTCACACTGCCGCTGCTGCGGCCGACGCTGCTCTTCGTGCTCGTCATCTCGACGGTCACCGGGCTGCAGACCTTCTCCGAGCCCCAGGTGCTGCTGCAGACCACGGACAACAACTCGTCGTTCGCGGGCGGCCCCGGTCACTCGGGCCAGACCATGGTCCTCTACTTCTTCCAGCAGACCTTCGACAACAACGACTTCGGTTACGGCGCCGCCGTGGCCTGGGGCGTCTTCCTCGTCGTCATCATCTTCTCGATCATCAACTGGCGCCTGGTGCAGCGCCGGGGCGAAGACTAGGAGGCCCCGACCATGTCGTCCATCAAGGGTTCGAACCGCCGGGGCATCGCCCTGCACATCTCACTGATCATCGGCCTGCTGCTCTCGGTCTTCCCGTTCTACTGGGCCGTGATCATGTCGACGCACTCGTCGACCGAGATCTTCTCCTATCCGCCGAAGCTGCTGCCGGGCTCGCACTTCCTGGAGAACGTCCGCCATCTCTTCGACAACGTCGACTTCTTCGGGTCGATGTTCAACTCGCTGCTCGTGGCCTGCTCGGTGACCTTCCTGGTCCTGTTCTTCGACTCGCTGGCCGCGTTCGTCTTCGCAAAGTTCCAGTTCCCGGGCCGACGTGTGTTGTTCGCGCTGATGATGGCGATCTTCATGGTGCCGGCCCAGCTCTCGGCCATCCCGCAGTTCGTGATCATGGCGAAGATCGGCTGGATCGGCTCGATGACCGCGCTGATCGTGCCGGCCGCGGCCAACGCGTTCGGCATCTTCTGGATGCGGCAGTACATGAAGAGCGCGATCCACGACGAGCTGCTCGACGCCTCCAAGATCGACGGGGCGGGCTTCATGCGCCAGTACTGGCACGTGGCCCTGCCGGTCGTCCGGCCCGGTCTGGCCTTCCTGGGCATCTTCACGTTCATGGGCCAGTGGAACGACTACGCCTGGCCGCTGATCGCCCTCACCAACCCGGACAACGTCACCCTCCAGGTCGCCCTCTCACAGCTGAACGGCGTCCACGGCACGACGGACTACGGAATGGTCATGACGGGCGCGCTGCTGGCACTCATCCCCCTGCTGATCGTCTTCGCGATCGGCGCCAAACAGATCATTGCCGACCTCGGCAAGGGAGCGATCAAGTGACTGACCCGCTGCTGGCGCTCCGCCCCTGGAAGGCACCTGAGGTGACCTCCTGGGGGCGGCTGCCCATGAACGCCGTCGACCGGCGCTCCGGAGCACACTCCCTGGACGGCGACTGGCGCTTCCAGCTGCTGTCCGCTCCGGACGCGCCGGTCGGCGGTGCGTGGTCGTCGACGACCGTGCCCGGGGTATGGACCATGCAGGACACGGACGACCCGCTGCGGGCGACGGTCGACCTTCCGCAGTATCTGAACATCCGTATGCCGTATACAGAATTCCCTCCACTGTCGCCCGCAGACAATCCGACGGGCGTCTACGAGCGGGAGGTGGACGTTCCCGCCGAGTGGGCCGGGCGCCGGATCGTGCTCCAGGTCGGGGCCGCCGAGAGCGTGCTCCTCGTGCATGTGGACGGGCGGCCCGTCGGCATCTCCAAGGACTCCCATCTGGCCGCCGAGTTCGACTTGTCGGGCGTCGTACGCCCCGGCGGGCGGTCCGTCGTACGGCTGACGGTCGTCAAGTGGTCGGACGCCTCGCACATCGAGGACCAGGACCACTGGTGGCACGGCGGCATCACCCGCTCGGTGCTGCTGTACGCCACCGACCCGCTGCACCTGGCCGACGTGAGCGTACGGGCGGCGGCGGACGGGGAGCTGCAGGTCGACTGCCAGGTCCGCGACGCGGGCGGGGCGCTGCCCGAGGGGTGGTACGTCAGCGGGGAGCTGGACGGGCTGGCGCTGACGCAGGACGCGGAGTTCGACCTGGCCAACGCCGAGGACGAGCGAGTCTCCGACTTCCTCGGCGAGGCACGTCTGCGGGCGAGCGTGCCCGAGGTGCGCACCTGGACGGCCGAGACGCCCGAGCTGTACGGGCTGACGGTGCGGCTGCACCGCGCCGACGGCTCCGTCGCCGACTCCTCACGGCACCGGATCGGTTTCCGGGACGTGGCGATCGTCGGCCGGGACCTGCTGGTCAACGGGGAGCGGATCTTCATCCGAGGGGTCAACCGGCACGACTTCCACCCGCTGATGGGGCGGACGGTCTCGGCCGACGACATGCGGGCCGACCTGGTGCTGCTCAAGCGTTTCGGCTTCAACGCCATCCGCACCGCGCACTATCCGAACGACCCCGGGCTGTACGACCTCGCCGACGAAATCGGTTTCTACGTGGTCGACGAGGCGGACATCGAGTCCCACGACCACGCCCATGAGATCGCCGACGACCCGCGCTATCTGAACGCCTTCGTCGACCGCGTCTCACGGATGGTGCTGCGGGACAAGAACCACCCGTCGATCATCATCTGGTCGCTCGGCAACGAGTCCGACTACGGCGCGAACCACGACGCGGCCGCGGGCTGGGTGCGCCGGCACGACACGACCCGGCCGCTGCAGTACGAGGGGGCCGCCAAGCGCGGCTGGGCGGATCCGAAGGTGGCCTCCGACATCGCCTGCCCGATGTACGCACCCCTGGAGGACTGCGTGGCGCACGCGCTGTCCGGGGAGCAGACCAAGCCGCTCATCCAGTGCGAGTACTCCCACGCGATGGGCAACAGCAACGGCACGCTGGCCGACCACTGGGCTGCCATCGAGGCCACCCCGGGTCTTCAGGGCGGGTTCATCTGGGAGTTCTGGGACCACGGCATCCTCCAGGGTGTGAACGACGGAAGACCGGTCGGGCGTGGGGGCGCCGGACTCTACGACAACGGTGTCACCGCGCCCGGCTACCGCTGGGCGTACGGCGGCGACTTCGGCGAGAAGGACCACGACGGCGCGTTCATCGCGGACGGCGTCGTCTTCCCCGACCGCACCCCGAAGCCGGTGATGTACGAGCACCGTGAGCTCGCCGCGCCGGTGCGGCTGCAGGGCTTCCGGCACGAGGGGCTGGTCCTCTCCAACCACCAGCACTTCCGCGGCCTGGAGTGGCTCGCGGGCGAGTGGCAGCTGTCCCTCGCGGACGGTCCGACGCTCACCGCGACCGCCGAGCTGCCGGACCTGCGGCCGGGCGAGACGACCGTGGTACCGGTGCCGTTCGCGCTGCCGGAGGACGGCGGCGAGGCGTGGCTGACGCTGCGGGTGACGACCGCGGAGGACCTGCCGTGGGCGCCGCGCGGCACGGAGGTGTGCGCGCCGCAGGTGCGGTTGCGGGCGGCCGTGCCGACCCGGGACGCCGAGCCTCTCGGGCACGTCGAGACTCCTGGGCACGGCAACACTGCAGGGCACGTCGAGCTCGACGACGACGGACTCCTCGTCCACCCCCTGCTGGCCGCGGCGCCGACGCTGTCGCTGTGGCGAGCGCCCACCGACAACGACGAGTTGGGCGGGATGGCGCTGCGCTGGCGGACCTGGGGCCTGGACTCCCTCGTGCGCAAGCTGGTGTCCGTCCGCCGCGACGGCGACGGGACGACCGTCTTCTCCGAGTACGCCGGCGCCACCGGCGTCGTGCGGCACCGGCAGGTGTTCACACCGGTCGAGGGCGGCATCCGGATCGACGAACAGGCCGAACTGCCCGAGGAGTTCGACGACGTGGCACGGGTCGGCACGGTCTTCGAGACGGTCGCCGGGCCGGACCAGCTGAAGTGGTTCGGGCAGGGCCCCTGGGAGTCGTACCCCGACCGCAGCGGCGGCGCGCCGGTGGGCCATCACTCCCTCCCCGTCGACGAGTTGTTCACTCCGTACCTGCGTCCGCAGGAGAGCGGCGGCCGGCACGGGGTGCGGAGCTTCACGCTCTCGGCGCCGGACGCCACCGGTCTCGCGGTCACGCTGGACGAGCCGCGCCAGGTCTCCGTCACGCGCTACCGCGCCGCGGACCTGACCGCCGTCGCCCACCATGACGAACTCGTGCCCCGCGCCGGCTGCGTGGTGCACCTCGACGCGGCGCACCGCGGCCTCGGCACGGCCTCGTGCGGCCCCGACACCTTCCCCTCCTACCTCGTCGCACCGGGCGTCCACCGCTGGAGCTGGACCCTGCGCGTCCTGTAACACCCGTTCTCTACACGGACTTTCCTACGGAGCACATGTGTGTACTTCGCATGCCCAAAATCCGGGCGAGGCCGCGCAGGCCGGTGCCGGAAGACGCGGATTCCTGAGGGCCACCGCCCTGCTCGGGGCCGCCGCCACGGCCGGCGTCGCGCTGCCGGCCACCGCTGAGGCCGCCTCTCCCGAGGCGGCCTCCGCCAAGTGGCGCCCCGATGCCGACAGCCGCCGCTTCACGCTCGCGGTCATGCCCGACACGCAGTACCTCTTCGACGGTCCGAGCATCGACAAGGAGCCGATCGAGGCGTCCCTGCGCTATCTGCTGGAGCACGGCCGGGACGAGAACATCGTGTTCCTGTCCCACCTCGGCGATCTGACGGAGAACGGGGCGAAGGACGAAGTCGCCGCGATCAGCGAGGCGTTCGCACTGCTCGACCGGCGCGGGGTCGGCTACAGCGTCCTGGCCGGCAACCACGACGTGAAGTCGTCGACGACCGACCAGCGTGGCGCGACCCCGTACCTGGACGCCTTCGGTCCGCAGCGCTTCAAGGGGAAGCCCACCTTCGGCGGGGCCTCCCCCGACGGCTACAACACCTTCCATCTGTTCCGGGCGGCCGGCCGGGAGTGGATGGTGCTGGCGCTGGACTGGCGGCTGTCGGACAAGGGCTACGCCTGGGCCGCCGACGTCCTGTCCCGGCATCCGAAGACCCCCGTCGTGCTGACCACGCACGAGCTGGTCGTCGAGGACGACGCCCTCTCCGCGTACGGCCGGCAGCTGTGGGACCGGCTCATCGCGGACCACGACCAGATCTTCCTGACGCTCAACGGGCACTACTGGCCCGCCGGTCGGGCAACGCGCAAGAACGCGGCGGGACATGACGTCCATCTGCATCTGACGAACTATCAGAACCGTTATTTCGGCGGTGCGGCGATGATCCGCCTCTACCGCTTCGACCTCGACCGGAACGTCATCGACGTGGAGACGGTCTCCCCGTGGATCCTGGGCCGGGCCGCGAAGGGGCTCAACGAGCTGGAGCGGCAGGAGATCGAACTCAGCGGCGACGCCGACCGGTTCTCGGTCGACATCGATTTCGCCGACCGCTTCTCCGGCTTCGCCCCGGCACCGGCCCGGGCGGCGCGTCCGGTGTCGTCGATGCTGGTGCGGGGCACGGTCGCCTACTGGCGGTTCGACGGCCACGACGACGGCACGGCGGTCGCCGGCACGGTCCGCGACCTGTCCGGGCGCGGCAACGACCTCAGTCCGGTCAGTGTCGGGGGTGGCGCGCTCACCTGGTCGTCCGACCACCACCCCGACCAACCCGGCCACGGCAGCCTGGAGTTCCAGGGCTACAAGTCGCCGCTGAAGGGCGCGTACCTGAGGACGGTCGACGGCGCCCCGCTCAACTCGGCGACCTTCAAGGCCGGTTACACCATCGAGGCGTTCTACCGGCTGCCCGCCGACTGGGACGCCTCGCACAACGCCTGGTCCGGTCTGGTCAGCCGCACCGGAACGGGCGGCGCCGCCGGCAAGACCGCCGACGATCCGGACGAGCCGATCGCCACGCTGTCCCTCTCCGACGGACCCGGCCCGCAGTGGGCGGTCCGCCCGCTCAACCAGGAGGGGATCGCCACCAACTGGGGTGACGAGACCGCCCGGGAGAAGTGGTGGCACGTCGCCGTCGTCAACGACGGCAAGCACACCACGATGTACGTCCAGGGCTGCCCGGTGGCCCGCAATCCGCACGCCGTCGCCGTCGGGCTCACCTCGGTCGGGCTGCCCTGGCTGCTCGGCGGTTACGAGTACGCGGGCCGGATCGACCAGATTCTGCACGGCCGCCTGGGTGACGTCCGCATCGTCGAACGTGCGCTGCCCGTCACCTCCTTCATGAACCACTGACCCCCTTTCACGAGGATCACCGTGACCGAGCAGCAGCTGCCCGCCTGGGCCGATCCGTCCGTCTCCCCCGCCGCTCTCGACGCCCAGGGCGTGTCGAGGCGCGGACTTCTGCGCAGCGCCGGCCTGTTCGGCGCCGCGTTCGCCCTCGGCGGGGCGACCACCCCGGCCGTCGCCGCCGCGGGCCAGGGCTACGGCGGCGAGGACCCGCGTCTCGCCTACCTCGTCGGCGACCACCACGTCCACTCCGTCTACAGCCACGACGCCAAGTACACCTTCTCCCAGCAGGCCAAGGCCGCCGCCAGGTACGGCCTCGACTGGATGGTGTTCAACGAGCACTCCAACTTCGGGCACGCCCACTACGGCGCCGCGATGGAGCACAAGGAGATCCTCGAGGCCCGCGCCGAGAACCCGCGCCAGCTGATCTTCCAGGGGCTGGAGTGGTACATCCCGGCCGCCGAGCACTGCACGGTGTTCGCCGCGCCCGGCCCGCACGAGGTGGACCTGCTCACGCAGTTCGAGCTCGCCTACGACGGCAAGCTCCTGGGCTACACCGAGGGCGCGGCCGGCGCGACCGACACCGCCCGCAACGAAGCGCACGCGGTCAAGGCCATCAAGTGGCTGGCCGAGCAGCGCCGCAAGGGCTACGTGGACGACGTCCTCGTCCTCGCCAACCACCCGCTGCGGCTCGGCATCGACTCCCCGCACGAGATGCGGGCCTGGCGCGACGCGGCCCCCGAGATCATGATCGGCATGGAGGGCGCGCCCGGCGCCCAGGGCGCGGCGATCCCCGGCTGGCGCGCGGCGACGTCCATCCGCGGCGAGTACGAGAACAAGCCGTCGGCGCAGTCCTGGGCGGGCTACCCGGCGAACGCCTACCTCACCTACGGCGGCTTCGACTGGGCCACGGCGACCGTCGGCGGGCTGTGGGACTCGATGCTGGCCGAGGGCCGGCTGTTCTCGATCACCACCAACTCCGACAACCACCGGACCGTCTTCGACACCTGGAAGAACGGCGACTGGCCGGCCGGGCAGAACTTCGACAACACCGGCAAGCTGCCCGACCCGGTGAACACCGACACCCCGCAGGCCGGCAGCGACTTCTGGCCGGGCCAGTTCAGCCGCACCCATGTGGGCGTGACCCGCTACGGCTACCGCGCGGTGATGACGGGCCTGCGCGAGGGCCGGGTCTGGCTGGACCAAGGGCATCTGCTCGACGGTCTCGAGGTCCGGCTGCGGCGGGAGCACAGCAACGGGCGGGGCGTCACCCTCGGCGGCCGACTGCGGGTCCGCAAGGGCGAGAAGCTCACCCTGAACATCACGGTCACCAGCACCTCCCGCCCCAACCCCCAGGGAATCCTGCCGGAGTTGGCGCACGTGGACGTGATCCGGGGCGCGGTGCGCGGCGCGGTGTCCGACCGCGACACGTGGCGGGCGCCCGACACGAAGGTCGTCCACACGACCGACGTGAGCGGCCGCAAGGGGACGTACACCCTGCGCGTCACGGTGCCGGTGGGCGACGAGTCCTTCTACGTCCGGCTGCGCGGCAGCGACGGCAACCGGAACGGAACCGGTTACCTGGGCGCCTCCGTGGACCCGCACGGCCCGATCCCCCACGACCCGGGCAACGGCGACCCGTGGGCCGACACCTGGTTCTACTCCAACCCGATCTTCGTGGACGTCGTGCGCTGAGGCGCCCCCAAAGGGGCGCGGGGAACCGCGCGACCAGCCACGACGGTCGCACGGTTCCCCACAACCTCAGCCCAACGGCCCAACGGCCCTACGGCCCTACGGCCCTACGGCGCTACGGCGCTACGGCGCTACGGCGCTACGGCGCTACGGCGCTACAGGCATCAACTCACACGTAGAAGCGCGACAGGCTCTGCAGCACGGCCGCCGGCTTCGCGCCCCCCTCGATCTCGATCGCCCCGTCGACGGTGATCTGCACGCCGCCCGGCACCTCCTCGACCTCGGTCAGCTTCCCGACCAGACGGATGCGTGAGCCGACCTTCACCGGCGAGGGGAACCGCACCTTGTTCAGCCCGTAGTTGACCTTCGTCGTGACGCCCTGGACGTCCAACAGCTCGGTGAACAGCGGGATGAAGAGGGACAACGTGAGGTACCCGTGGGCGATGGGCGCGCCGAAGGGCCCTTCCTTCGCCCGCTCGGGGTCGACGTGGATCCACTGGTGATCGCCGGTCGCGTCGGCGAACGTGTCGATGCGCTCCTGGGTGACCTCGATCCACTCGCTGGTGCCCAGGTCGCTGCCGGCCAGCTTCTTCAGCTCGTCGATGCCGTTGACGGTGATGCTCATATTCCGTTCCTCACAGGTGAGTTGCGTTCAGGAGTTGGTGCCGAACCGGGAGCGCACCCGGGACTTCAGGAGCTTTCCGGAGGCGGTGCGCGGGAGTTCGTCCGCCACCACCACGGACTTGGGGATCTTGTACTTGGCGAGCCGCCCGGACAGCGAGGCCAGCACCTCGTCGGGGTCGAGCGACGCACCCTCCCGGGGCACCACGACCGCGCGCGGGACCTCGCCCCACTTGTCGTCCGACACGCCGATGACCGCGCACTCGACGATGTCGGGATGGGCGAGGAGCAGGTCCTCGATCTCGGCGGGGTAGATGTTCTCCCCACCGGAGATGATCATGTCCTTTATGCGGTCGACGATATGCACGTAACCGTCTTCGTCGATCCGGGCCGCGTCCCCGCTGCGGAACCAGCCGTCGGCGAAGGAGGCGGCCGTCTCCTCGGGCAGCCCCCAGTAGCCGGGCATCACGTGCGGCCCGCGCACGACGACCTCGCCGGTCTCGCCGACGTCGACCGGGGTGAGGTCGGGCCGCAGGACGCGTACGTCGCTGAAGAAGTGCGGGACGCCGGCCGAGCCCGCCTTGCTGATCGAGTGCTCGGCGTCCAGGAACAGGGTGCCGGGGGCCGCCTCGGTCATGCCGTAGCCCTGCAGGAAGGTGAGCCCGCGCTCCTGGTAGGCGGCGATCAGCGGCGTGGACACCGGCGAGCCGCCGCAGGTCAGGATCCGCAGGGAGGACAGGTCGGCGTCCGGCCAGCGCGGATGCCGGGCCACCTGCTCGAACATCGTCGGCACCCCGAACATGAAGGTGATCCGGTGCCGGGCGATCAGGTCGAAGGTGGCCTCCGGATCGAAGGCCTCGACCAGGACGCAAGCGCCGCCCTTGAGGAGCACCGGAAGCGTCAGCATGTTCAGGCCGGCGGTGTGGAACAACGGCGCGGAGACCAGGGCGCGTTCGTCGGCGATCAGGTCGGTGTCGACAAGGACGTTGATCGCGTTCCAGGTGAGGTTGCCGTGCGTGAGCATGGCGCCCTTGGGACGGCCGGTCGTGCCCGAGGTGTACATGATGATGCAGGTGTCGTCGGGGGTGACCGGCGTGTCGATCGGCTCGTCGGAGGCTTCGGCGAGCGCCTTCTCGTATTCGGCGCCGACCTCGACGTACGTCCGCACGTCCGTGTTCCCGGGCAGTCCGGCGACCAGGCCCGCGTGCGCGGGGCCGTAGACGAGGGCCTTGGCTCCGGAGTCGGCGATCTGGTAGGCGATCTCGGGGCCGGCGAGCCGGGTGTTCAGGGGGACGAACACCGCGCCGAGCGTGCCGGCGGCGAACAGGGTCTCCAGGTAGGAGGGGTGGTTGGGGCCGAGGTACGCGATGCGGTCGCCGCGCCGCACGCCCCGGGCCCGCAGGGCGTGGGCCAGGCGCGTGGTGCGTGCATACAGTGTCCGATAGTCCGTCGACTGCTCACCGTGTACCAGGGCGGTGCGGTGCGGGGTCTTGCGGGCCCGGCGTGCGGGCCACGACCCCAGTCCCTCGTTGCGCATCTTCCACGCCCCTTACGGTGTGGTCAGCCCGAGCAGCCGGGCGGCGTTCTCCTTGAGGATCTTCGGCTTCACGTCGTCCTTGATCGTCAGCTTGTCGAAGTCGGCGAGCCAGCGGTCGGGGGTGAGGACGGGGAAGTCGGAGCCGAAGAGGACCTTGTCCTTGAGCAGCGTGTTGGCGTACTGCACGAGCTGCGGCGGGAAGTACTTCGGCGACCAGCCGGACAGGTCGATGTGCACGCCCGGCTTGTGCGTGGCGACGGCGAGGGCCTCGTCCTGCCAGGGGAAGGACGGGTGCGCCAGGATGATCTTGAGGCGCGGGAAGTCGGCCGCCACGTCGTCCACGTGCAGCGGGTTGGAGTACTTGAGCCGGATCCCGCCACCGCCCGGGACACCGGCGCCGATGCCCGTCTGACCGGTGTGGAAAAGGGCGATGGAACCGGTTTCCTCAATCACCTCGTACAGGTCGTACGCGACCGAGCGGTCGTTGGGGAAGAAGCCCTGGATGCTGGGGTGGAACTTGAAGCCCTTCACTCCGTACTCCTCGACCAGGCGCCGCGCCTGTCGCACGCCGGCCTTACCGCGGAAGGGGTCGATGGAGGCGAAGGGGATGAGGACGTCCGCGTTGGCGGCCGCCGCCTCCGCGACCTCCTCGTTCGGGACGGGGGCCGTGCCGGTCGCGGACTCGGCGTCCACCGTGAAGATCACGGCGGCCATCTTCCGCTCCCGGTAGTAGGCCGCCGTCTCCTCGATCGTCGGTTTCCGCTTGCCCTCGACCTTGAAGTAGGCGGAGGACGCGTCGTGCAGATCGTCGTCCAGCGAGGAGTGCCCCTTGGAGGACACCTCCGCGTGGGTGTGGACGTCGATCGCGACCAGTTCGTCGACGTTCATGGAGAGGCTCATCACGCCTCCGGGAACTTGGGGGCCGGGATGCCGACCGTCTGGAGTTCGGCGCCGACCGAGGTGGGGAAGACGTCGGCCAGGCTCTCGGGGGTCCAGCCGCCGTCGGCGTAGGCCGCGCGGATCTCCTGCGGATGCGACCAGAGTGCCACCTTGTCGCCGCCGATGCCGATGGCCTGGCCGGTGATGCCCCGGGCGGCCTCGGAGGCCAGGAAGGGCACGAGCGCGGCGCAGTCCTCGGGGGTGCCGAAGCCCTCGCCCTTGCGCAGGAAGTCCGGGAACGGCTCGCCGTTCTTCAGCGCCTCGACGTACGGCGCGAACGCGGGGATGGTCTCGGTCATCGCGGTCGCGGCGACCGGGACGATCGCGTTCACGGTGATGCCGGCGCGGCCGAGTTCCATCGACCAGGTGCGGGCGAACGCGGCGATGCCGGCCTTGGCGGCGGCGTAGTTCGTCTGGCCGAAGTTGCCGCGCTGACCGGCCGGGGAGCCGACGAGGATCAGCGTGCCGCCCTCGCCCTGCTCGCGCATCCGTACGGCGGCGGCGCGGGCGCAGGTGAAGGTGCCCTTGAGGTGGGTGGCGATCACCGCGTCGAAGTCGTCGTCGGTCATCTTCCACAGCACCTTGTCGCGCAGGATGCCCGCGTTGGTGACCAGGACGTCGAGCCGGCCGAACTCCTCCACCGCGCGGCCCACCAGCCGGTCCGCGGCCTCGGCGGTGCCGACCGGAACCACCTCGGCGACCGCCTTGCCGCCGGCCTCGACGATGGACTTCACAGCCTGCTCGGCGACCGCCTCGTCGACGTCGTTGACGACCACGGAGGCGCCGCGGGCGGCCAGGGCGTGAGCGTAGGCGAGGCCGAGGCCCCGGCCGCTGCCGGTGACGACGGCGACCTTGCCGGAGAGATCGATGCTGGGCACGACGGTGTCCCTTCACATGGGGTGCGGCTTCGAGATCGAAGCTAAGAGCAATAATTGTTGTCGTCAATAGTTGTTGTCCACCTACGGGTGCGCCATGCTGGAATCTGTACGAAGAACCACCCCGAGATCCACCCCGAGTTGCACCCCCGCGATCCACCCCGAGCACCATCCCGAGAACCACCCCCGGAAGGGGCCGAGCCCAGGGAGCCCGCCATCACCCGCCAGGACAACGCCGTGAACGCCGCCCCGATCGACGCGGACGAGCCGTGGATGCGCGCGCTGCACGCGGACACGGGGTACCTGCTCTACCGCCTGGGGCTGCGCTCGGGGCAGGTCTTCAACACGTTCCTCCAGGAGTCGGGGCTGCGGCTGCGCCACTACGCGGTGCTGCGCTTCCTCGCCACCTCCGAACGCGCCCTCCAGCGCGAGCTGAGCGCGCGGCTCGGCTACGACCCCAGCGCGATCGTCGGCCTGGTGGACGACCTGGAGAAGCTGGGCTTCGCCGAGCGACGCCCGGCCCCGGACGACCGCCGCAGCCGCATCGTCGCCCTCACCGAGGACGGCCGCGCCTTCCTGCGCGGCACCGACGAGGCCGGCCTGCGCGTGACGAACGAACTGCTGGACCCCCTGGACCCGGCCGAACGCGAGACACTGCACAGGCTGCTGCTGCGGATCGCCGAGGACGGACTCTCCTGATGCCGTGAGGAGGACCTGATGGGTCGGATGGGTCGGATGGGTCGGATGGGTCGGATGGGCGAGACAGACGAGAGGGACGACATCGGCGAGATCGGCCCGATGGGCCGGGGCGCACTCGCCGGGCACTCCCGCTCCGCGCCGGACCGGCTGCTCGCCGTGCTCGCCGCCTTCGACCACACGCATCCCGCACTGTCCCTGACCGACATCAGCCGCCGCGCCGGGCTGACGCTCTCCACCGCGCATCGGCTGGTGGCCGCGCTGACCGAGTGGGGCGCTCTGGAGCGGGACCCGTCCGGGGCGTACCACGTGGGGCTGCGGCTGTGGGAGGTCGCGGCGCTCGCCCCGCGCGGCCTGGCGTTGCGGCAGGTCGCGCTGCCGTACCTGGAGGATCTGTACGAAGCCACGCACGAGAACGTGCAGTTGGCGGTGCGGGACGGATCCGAGGTCGTCTACACCGAGTGGCTGTCCGGGCGTTCGGCGGTCGGTGTGCACATCCGGGTGGGCGCCCGCTGGCCTCTGCACGTCACCGGCGTCGGACTCGCGCTGCTGGCGCACGGCAGCTCCGAGCTCCAAGAGACCTACTGTGCAGGGACGTTGGCGTCCTACACCGCGCACACCATCACCGATCCGGGGCGGTTGCGCCGGGTGCTGGCCGAAGTGCGGCGCACGGGCGTCGCGGTGAGCAGTCGTCAGGTGACGGAGGACGCCCTGTCGGTGGCCGCTCCGGTGCGCGGTCCGGGCGGTGCGGTGGTCGCCGCCGTGTCGGTCGTCGTGCCGCACGCCGACGCGCAGGTCCCGGTGCTGGCGCCCGCCGTACGCCTCGCGGCCCGCGGGATATCGCGGGCGCTGGGCTGGCAGCCGGAGCGCAGACGGGAGTGAGTCCCGAGGCCGCGAGCCGAGTGTCGGGTGCCGGGTGTTGGGTGCCGGGTGCCGGCGGTGGTCTGCGGGTACGAAACGGGGTTGGTGATCTCGGGATCGCCCGGCGAGAATGCGCAACCATGATCGAGATCGGTTCGCTGGGTCCGGAGGACCGCGCCGCCTGGGAAGTGCTGGCGCGCGGCTACAAGACGTTCTACCGCACAGAGGTGCCCGACGAGGGCTACGAGGAGATGTGGCGGCGCCTGCTGGGCGGCGGAGAGGTGCACGCCGTCGGCGCCCGGGCGGACGGGAGGCTGGTGGGCATGGCGCACTACCTGTTCCACGCCTCGGGCTGGATGGCGGACAGCTGCTACCTCCAGGACCTCTACGTCGACGAGGCCGCGCGCGGCCAGGGTGTGGCACGGGCGCTGATCGGGCGGGTGGCCGACGCGGCGCGCGAGCGGGGCGCCGCCCGCCTGTACTGGAACACCCAGGAGGACAACGCCACCGCCCGCGCCCTGTACGACAAGGTCGCGAACTTCAACGGCTTCATCCGCTACGACTACCCGCTCACGTAGGAGTCGCAGCAGGAATCGCAGTAGGAGTCGCGCAGGACTCACGTCGGATTCGACCGCATCCCGCCAGCGCCGTCCGCATCTCGCTGGTGCCGGCCGCATCCCGCTGGTTCCGTCCGCATGCCGCGGGTGCCTACCGCATGCCGCCGACTCCGACGACCGTGGCGCGCCTGGGGCGGCGCACCAGGTGGACCCCGAGCGCGCCGCTCGGACGCGCGCCCGGCGCGCGTTCAGCACGGCGTCCGGCACGCGTCCCGCACCCGCGTCCGAATGCGCCGCTCAGGCCGTCCTCACAGGAATCTCAGACGGCGACCGGCGGATTCAAAGGATCGCCCCATCTAGGAGGCGCAGGATGCACGCGCAAGGTGGACAACTCAGGAAGGCGTGCCGTGGGCGTCTCGCACATATCGAACCGGTCCGAGCAGCAGTCGCAGGGGTGGTCCCGGCGCGGGATCCTGGCCGTGCTCGGCGCGGTGCCGGCCGTCGCGCTGACCGGGTGTTCCGGGTCGGCGGACGCCTCGGAGAACACGACCGGGACGTCGGCCTCGGCGTCCACGAAGGCCTCGGCGGCCGCCCCGCAGCCGGTGATCTCGGTCACCCCCGCGGACGGCACCACGAAGGCCGCCTTCACCAGCCCCGTCGAGGTCACCGTGACCGGCGGCACGCTCGCCTCCGTGAAGGTGACGGGCAACGACGGCTCGACGCTGGCCGGCTCCCTGGACGCGGCCGGGACCACGTGGACGTCGACGACCGATCCGTACTCCGGCACCAAGTACACGGTCACCGCGCAGGCGGAGGGCGCCGCCGCGCAGACGGCCACCTTCACCACCAAGTCCCCCGGCGAGACCTTCGTCGGCTACTTCACCCCCGAGGCGAACTCCACCTCCGGCGTCGGCATGCCGGTCTCGATCAACTTCTCGCACGCCGTGTCGGACAAAGCCGCCGTGCAGAAGGCGATCACAGTGACCGCCGAGCCGGCCGTGGACGTCGTCGGGCACTGGTTCAGCGACACCCGGCTCGACTTCCGGCCTCAGACGTACTGGGCGGCCGGAACGAAGATCACCCTCGGTCTGCGGTTGAAGGACATCGAGGGATCGGATGGTGTCTACGGTATGCAGTCGAAGGACGTCACCTTCCACATCGGCCGCGCGCAGATCAGCACGGTGGATCTGTCGAGCAAGGAGATGGTGGTCGAGCGGGACGGCGCGACGCCGGCCACCTATCCCGTCTCCGGCGGCGACTCCGACCACACCACCTGGTCCGGGATCATGGTGATCAGCGAGCGGTTCAAGCAGACCCGGATGGAGTCCTCCACGGTCGGCCTCGGCGACGAGTACGACATCTCCGACGTCCCGCACGCCCAGCGGCTGACCACCTCCGGCACCTTCGTCCACGGCAACTACTGGGCCTCGACCTCGGTGTTCGGCAGCCAGAACACCAGCCACGGCTGCATCGGCCTGCACGACGCCAAGGGCGCGAGCGACAGCTCCGTGGCGGGCTACAAGTTCTACGAGAGCTCGATGCTCGGCGACGTGGTGATCGTGAAGAACTCGGGCGAGAAGACCGTCGACCCGGCCAACGGCCTCAACGGCTGGAACCTGTCCTGGGCGGACTGGAAGGCCGGCAGCGCGCTCTAGCCCCTTCGGCCCCCTCACGGTTTAGTCCCCTCACGGTTTAGTCCCCTCGCGGTTCGACCCCCTCGCGGTTCGGTCCCCTCATGGTTCGGTCCGTTTGCGCGGTTCGGTCCGACTAGACGGTTCAGCCCGTTTGCGCGGTTCACGCCGTGAACTTCCGTGCGCCGAAAGGACTTTCTTCGCTTTAACTCTTGACGCCTCTCGGGACGGAGAGCACATTGGGCCCACTTTGAGAGCGCTCTCAAACGCTGTCGAAGGCACCCGCGCCCATCACTCCGTACCCGAGAGGCCCCCCATGAGTGCAACCTCCGGCATACCCAGAAGGCGACGCGCGCTCATCGCCGTACTCAGCACGCTAGGTCTGGCTGCCGCCGCCGCGGCGGTCGTCACCCTGCCCGCGAACGCCTCCGCGCCCACGCCCCCGACCGGCTGGACGCAGGTCTTCCTCGATGACTTCACCGGCGCCGCCGGCACCGGCGTCAGCACCTCCAACTGGCAGTACAGCACCGGGACTTCGTATCCCGGCGGGCCCGCCAACTGGGGGACCGGCGAGGTCGAGACGATGACCAACAGCACCAGCAACGTCTCGCTCGACGGCAACGGCAACCTGCGCATCACCCCGTTGCGCGACTCCGCCGGCAACTGGACCTCGGGCCGCATCGAGACCAACCGCACCGACTTCCAGCCCCCCGCCGGCGGCAAGCTGCGCATCGAGTCCCGACTGCAGATGCCGAACGTGACCGGAACCGCCGCCGAGGGCTACTGGCCCGCGTTCTGGGCGCTCGGCGCGCCGTACCGGGGCAACTACCAAAACTGGCCGGGCGTCGGCGAGTTGGACATCATGGAGAACGTCCAGGGCCTGAACAAGGTGTGGGCGACCATGCACTGCGGCACCAACCCGGGCGGCCCGTGCAACGAGACCACCGGCATCGGGAACTCCGTCGCGTGTCCCAACACGACCTGCCAGTCCGGCTTCCACACCTACACGATGGAGTGGGACCGCTCGGTGACCCCCGAGACGATCCGCTGGTACGTGGACGGGGTCAACTTCCACACGGTCACCGCCAACCAGGTCGACGCGACCACCTGGACCAACGCGACGAACCACGGCTACTTCATCATCCTGAACGTGGCGATGGGCGGCGCGTTCCCGGACGCCCTCGGCGGCGGGCTGGACAGCGCCACCGTGCCGGGGCACCCGATGGTGGTGGACTACGTGCAGGTGCTCCAGGCCGCGGGCAGTGGAACCGGTACCACAACACCTCCCCCGACCGGCAGCCGTGACGCGTACAGCACGATCCAGGCAGAGTCGTACAACAGCCAGTCGGGCACGGCCACCGAGACCACCACGGACACCGGCGGCGGCCAGGACATCGGCTCCCTCGCCAACGGCGACTGGGCGCTGTACCAGGGCGTCAACTTCGGCTCCACGGCCGCGACCCAGTTCAGCGCGCGGGTCGCCAGCGGTGCGGCCGGCGGGGTCAGCGGACTGGTCGAGGTGCGCCTCGACAGCCGTACCAGCACGCCCATCGGCAGCTTCTCGGTGGCCAACACCGGTGGCTGGCAGACCTGGCGGACGATCCCGGCGAACATCAGCTCCGTCACCGGCACCCATGACGTCTATCTGACCTTCACCAGCGGCCAGTCGGCCGACTTCGTGAACGTCAACTGGTTCACCTTCGGCCACTGAACCACTGAACTACTGAACCACTGAACCACTGAGTTACTGAGCCACTCAGCCACTCAGCTACCGAGCACCTGGCAATTCCCCTGGCGGCGCCGGGCGGTTGACCCCCACTACACGTCAACCTCCGGCGTCGTCGCGCTGCTGCTGTGCAGGGGGTGGCACGGTGCCCGTGAGGTGAGTCCGGGCGACTTTGCGGAAAGCGGTTACGAGACGGCTGCGGTCGTCGGCGCGGGTCGCCAGGACGACCTGGCTCGGCGCCACGCCGTCGAGGGGCACGCTGGTGAGGTCGGGCCGGAGGGCGAATCCCGGGGCGGCTGCCGAGACGGCCACCGTCTGTCCCGCCGCGACGAGTTCGAACTTGTCCTCGACCTCGTCCACGTACGGCCCGTCCGGCACCGGGAGTCCGTCGGGACGCGGTTCCAGGCGCCAGAAGGCGTGCCAGGCGGGGTCGGAGCCCCGCACTCGCGGCATGGGCTCGCCGGCGAGGTCGTCGACGGTGACGGACTCCTTGCCGGCCAGGCGATGGTCGAGCGGGACGACCAGCACACGGGCTTCGTCGTAGAGAACACTTACGCGCAGTCCGTCCGTCGGGAACGGGAGCCTGGTGACGACGGCGTCCACCCGGTGCTCCAGCAGGGCCTGCTGTGGTTCGTGCCGGTCCAGGTGCAGCGTGCGGACGTCGGCGTCCGGGTGCATGCGGCGCAGTTCGCGGACGGCCGGGGTGACGATGACGGCCGTGCTGTAGCCGACGGTGAGCCGGCTGGGCTCGGCGGCCGCGCGGGTCTGGGCGGCGGCCTCGGCGGCCGAGCGCAGCAGCGCCCCTGCGCGGGGCAGGAAGACTTCCCCCGCCTCGGTGAGCCGGGTGCCGCGCGGGGTGCGGTCCAGCAGACGTGCGCCCAACTGCTGTTCCAGACGGCGTACCTGGCGGCTGAGAGACGGTTGCGTGATGTGCAGGGCCTGGGCCGCGCGACCGAAGTGCCCATGTTCGGCGACGACGGTGAAGTACCGCACCAGCCGCAGATCGAGGTCGGCCATGAGACCAAGGGTAACCGCCTTCAGTAACGGGCGGCCGGCCTTCCGGATGCCTGGACCTGCGGTGATGCCTGAAACGTATTGCGAGATGCAAAACAGGCCTTGGACCCGGCCCCCGCCCCCTCCGGACGATGGAGGCAGCCCCTGGGGCGATCCCGGGCAACCCCGGGCAACCCCTTACCGAAACAGCTCAAGGAGTGCGCTGTGCGCGTTTTCATCACCGGCGCGACCGGGTTCATCGGTTCCGCCGTCGTTCAGGAGCTCATCGGCGCCGGGCACCAGGTCCTGGGCGTCGCCCGTTCGGACGCGGGCGCGGCGCTGCTCGCCGCCGCCGGGGCCGAGGTGCACCGCGGTGACTTCGCCGACCTCGACGGGCTGGTCAGCGGTGCGGCCGACGCCGACGGCGTCATCCATCTGGCCTTCCAACACGACTTCACCGACTTCGAGGCCTCCGCCCGCACGGAGCGGCGGGCCATCGAGATGCTGGGCGAGTCGCTCGCGGGCTCCGGCCGGCCCTTCGTCGTCACCTCGGGCACCGCGGGCCTGCCGCCGGGCCGGGTGGGCACCGAGGAAGACGGTTTCGTCGCCGACTCACCCGCGGCGGCGAGGATTCCCACCGAGGCGGCGGCCCTCGCCTTCGCCGCCCGGGACGTCCGGGTGTCGGCGGTGCGTCTCGCGCCCTCGGTGCACGGCGTCGGGGACCACGGTTTCGTCCCGCGGTTGATCGATCTCGCCCGGGAGCGGGGCGTCTCGGCGTACGTCGGCGACGGCGCCAACCGCTGGCCCGCCGTGCACCGGCTCGACGCGGCCCGGCTGTACCGGCTGGCCCTGGAGTCGGCCCCGGCGGGCACCCGGCTGCACGGCGTCGACGACGAGGGCGTGCCGTTCCGCGAGATCGCCACAATCATCGGCCGTCGCCTGGACCTGCCGGTGACCGCGATCCCGGCCGCCGAGGCGCCCGCCCACTTCGGCTGGCTCGGCGCTCTCGTCGGCCGTGACATCCCCGCGTCCAGCGCCGGGACCCGCAAGCTGCTGGACTGGCAGCCCGAACATCCCACGCTCCTCGCGGACCTGGCGGAGGGGCACTACTTCGGCCAGGCGGGCGCCCAGGCCTGACCCCGCGTCGGCCACAACAGCCGCACCGGCACACCCCGGTCCGCCTCAGCGCAGTTCCGCGCGGAAGGCCACCGGGGTGTGTCCCGTGTGCAGTTGGAAGAACTTGGAGAAGTTCGCCGCGTCGGGGAAGCCCACCGCCACGCCGACCCGGCCGATCGGCAGATCCGTGTGGGCCAGGAGCCGCTTCGCCTCCAGGACGACCCGCTTGTCGATGAAACCCTTGGGCGTCTCGCCGGTGGCGGCGCGGACCGCGCGCACCAGGGTGCGGCGGGAGTAACCGAGGGCGTCGGCGTAGGCGCTGACGCTGTGGTTGGTCGCGAAGTCCTCCTCCACGGCGTCCCGGAACAGCGTGAAAGCGGTTCCCGCCGCGCGCCGCGACGCCTCCTCGCTGCTCGCCGCGAGGTGCGCCAGGCGTAGCAGGAACGCGGTCAGGGAGTGCCGCAGCACCGCCGTGTGCAGGCTCACGGGCAGGGTGCCGCCGGCGCCGCCGTCGTCGTACTCCCGCTGCAGGTACGTCAGAGCCGCGCGCAGACCGGCGAGCTGAGCCTCGTCCGGGTGCAGCAGCGGCGGCAGGTCGTAGCGGTACAGGCCGGTGGCCTCGACGGTGGCGCGCGGCAGGAAGCCGGGCTGCATGGTCAGGACCGTTCCGCGGTACCGGCTCGACCTCGAGAAGCGGTGCACCTGGCCGGGGCGGATCCACAGCAGGTCGCCGGCCGTCGCCCGGTGCTCCGCGAAGTCGATCATGTGGCGGACGGGACCGTCGTCGAAGAGCATCACCACGTGGAAGTCGATGCGGTGGACACGGTCCAGCGGGGCGTCGGCGGGCCAGGTCCGGTCGGCGCCGCGCGCGCCCAGAGGCCCCATGGGACCCACCTGCATGCCGACGCCGCCGACGCTGTGCTCGACGGGGAAGGGCAGGGTTCTGATGCCCTCGCCACCGGCTCCGCCTTGGGTAGTTGTGTCCACGATGTCCCTCTTTTGCTGCACAGTCGCCGCCCGGTATCGCTCGGTATGGCTCCGTGCCGCTCATCTGTCACCTGCGGGTGTCCCACTTTCACCACAGGCTGACACAGGAAGACCTTCCCCCGTAAAAGTCAGACTTTTACTTTTGAACGCGTAAGGCCAGCTGAACCGCTTCCATCGAGGACTTCTTGAAGATGAGCACGCAGACACCGCACCGTTTCGAGTGGACCGACATCGACCGGCGTGCCGTCGACACCGCACGCCTGCTGGCGGCGGACGCCGTGCAGCAGGTGGGAAACGGCCATCCCGGAACCGCGATGAGCCTGGCGCCGGTCGCGTACACGATCTTTCAGAAGGTGATGCGGCACGATCCGGCGGATCCGGAGTGGACCGGTCGCGACCGCTTCGTCCTGTCCCCCGGCCACACCTCGCTGACGCTGTACACCCAACTCTTCCTGGCCGGCTACGAGCTGGAGCTGGCGGACCTGAAGAGCTTCCGGACGCACGGCTCGAAGACCCCCGGCCACCCCGAGTACGGGCACACGGCGGGCGTCGAGACGACGACCGGCCCGCTGGGCCAGGGTGTCGCCAACGCGGTGGGCATGGCGATGGCCGCCCGCTACGAGCGCGGCCTGTTCGACCCGGACGCGCCGCAGGGCGAGTCGCCCTTCGACCACACGATCTGGGCGATCGTCTCCGACGGCGACCTGGAGGAGGGCGTCTCCGCGGAGGCGTCCTCGATGGCCGGCCACCAGAAGCTCGGCAACCTCGTCTTCGTCTACGACGACAACCACATCTCCATCGAGGGCGACACCGCCACCGCGTTCTCCGAGGACGTGCTGAAGCGCTACGAGGCCTACGGCTGGCACACCCAGCGCGTCGAGCCGACCGAGGACGGCGACGTCGACGTCCGTGCCCTGCACGCGGCCCTGACGGCCGCGCAGGCCGAGACCGGACGTCCCTCGATCATCTCGCTGCGCACGATCATCGCCTGGCCCGCCCCGAACGCCCAGAACACCGAGGCCTCGCACGGCTCCGCCCTGGGCGCCGAGGAGATCGCGGCCACCAAGCGCGTCCTCGGCTTCGACCCGGAGCAGACCTTCGAGGTCACAGACGAAGTCCTCGCCCACACCCGGGCCGCCCTCGACCGAGGCGCCGAGGCCCACGCGGCCTGGGACAAGCAACTCGACGAGTGGCGCGGTGCCCAGCCGGAGCGCGCGAAGCTGTTCGACCGGGTCGTCGCAGGTCAACTCCCCGACGGATGGGAGGAAGCGGTGCCGGTGTTCGAGGCCGGGAAGTCCGTCGCGACCCGTGCGGCCTCCGGCAAGGTGCTCCAGGCGCTCGGCGCGGTCGTCCCCGAGCTGTGGGGCGGCTCCGCCGACCTCGCGGGCTCGAACAACACCACCATCGACAAGACGTCGTCGTTCCTCCCCGCGGGCAACCCGCTGCCGGAGGCGGACCCGTACGGCCGCACGATCCACTTCGGCATCCGCGAGTTCTCGATGGCCGCCGAGATGAACGGCATCGCCCTGCACGGCAACACCCGTATCTACGGCGGCACCTTCCTCGTCTTCTCCGACTACATGCGCAACGCCGTACGCATGGCGGCGCTGATGCAGCTGCCGGTCACGTACGTGTGGACGCACGACTCGATCGGTCTCGGCGAGGACGGCCCGACCCACCAGCCGGTCGAGCACCTGGCCTCGCTGCGCGCCATCCCCGGTCTGAACATCGTCCGCCCTGCCGACGCCAACGAGACGGCGATCGCGTGGGCCGAGATCCTGAAGCGGCATGCCACGCATCCCGCCCCGCACGGCCTGGCCCTCACCCGTCAGGGCGTCCCGACCTACGCGCCCGACCCGGACGCGGCGAAGGGCGGTTACGTCCTGGCGGACTCCTCGACCGAGACGCCCGACGTCGTCCTCATCGCCACCGGTTCCGAGGTGCAGCTCGCCGTCGCCGCGCGGGAGGCGCTGGAGGCGGAGGGGATCGGGGCGCGGGTGGTGTCGATGCCGTCGGTGGAATGGTTCGAGGAGCAGCCGCGCGAGTACCGCGACAGCGTGCTGCCGCCGTCCGTGAAGGCCCGGGTCGCGGTCGAGGCGGGCATCGGCCTCACCTGGCACCGGTTCGTGGGCGACGCCGGACGCATCGTCTCCCTCGAGCACTTCGGCGCCTCCGCCGACGCCGAGACCCTGTTCGCCGAGTACGGCTTCACCGCCGAGAACGTCGCCGCAGCGGCGCGGGAATCACTTTCCGCAGCGCGTGGTTGATCCGAACGCCCGAAAGAAGATGATCACTGTGAACGAAGTAACCGGGACAGAAACCGCTGTAGCAACCGCTACCGCAACCACGACTCCGGGAGCGCTCAGGCGCCTGTCCGACGAGGGCGTCTCCATCTGGCTGGACGACCTGTCCCGGGGGCGGATCGCCTCCGGCAACCTCGCCGAACTCGTCGAGACGAGGAACGTCGTCGGCGTCACCACGAACCCGTCCATCTTCCAGGCCGCGATCGGCTCCGGGGAGGGCTACGAGGAGCAGCTCGCCGACCTGGCGGTGCGGGGCGTCACGGTCGACGAGGCCGTCCGGATGATGACGACCGCCGATGTGCGTGCCGCAGCCGATATTCTGCATTCTGTATACACAGCTACCGGTGGTCGTGACGGCCGGGTCTCCATCGAGGTCGACCCCCGGCTGGCCCATGACACGGCCGCCACCATCGCCGAGGCCAAGCAGCTGGCCTGGCTGGTCGACCGGCCCAACGTCATGATCAAGATCCCGGCGACGAAGGCCGGGCTGCCGGCCATCACCGAGGTGATCGGCCTCGGCATCAGCGTCAACGTCACGCTGATCTTCTCGCTGGAGCGCTACCGCGAGGTCATGGACGCCTACCTGGCGGGTCTGGAGAAGGCGCAGGCCAAGGGCCTGGACCTGTCCCTGATCCACTCCGTGGCGTCCTTCTTCGTCTCCCGCGTCGACACCGAGATCGACAAGCGGCTGACCGCCCTCGGCACGGACGCGGCCCTCGCCCTGAAGGGGAAGGCGGCGCTCGCCAACGCCCGGTTGGCCTACGAGGCCTACGAGGACGTCTTCGCCGGGGACCGCTGGATCGCACTGGCCGGGGCGAAGGCGAACAAGCAGCGTCCGCTGTGGGCATCCACCGGTGTGAAGGATCCTGCATACAAGGACACGCTGTATGTGGACGACCTGGTCGCACCGGGCACGGTCAACACCATGCCCGAGGCCACGCTGGACGCCGCCGCCGACCACGGCGACATCACCGGCGACACGGTCACCGGCGGCTACGCCCAGGCCCGCGCCGACCTCGCCGCCGTCGAGGCGCTCGGGATCTCCTACGACGAGGTCGTCACCCGGTTGGAGGACGAGGGCGTCGCCAAGTTCGCGGTGGCGTGGCAGGACCTTCTGGACGCGGTCACGAAGTCGCTGACGATCAAGGGAGTTGACGCGGAATGAGCACCAGCAGTCTCGGCGCTGACTGGGAGAACCCCCTGAGGGACCCCCGCGACAGGCGTCTGCCCAACGTGGCCGGCCCCTCCGGCCTCGTCATCTTCGGCGTGACCGGCGATCTGTCCCGCAAGAAGCTGATGCCGGCGATCTACGACCTCGCCAACCGCGGCCTGCTCCCGCCGGGCTTCTCGCTCGTCGGCTTCGCCCGCCGCGACTGGGCGGACCAGGACTTCGCGCAGGTCGTCCACGACGCGGTGCGCGACCACTCCCGCACGCCGTTCCGCGAGGAGGTCTGGCAGCAGCTCGCCGAGGGCATGCGCTTCATCCCGGGCGACTTCGACGACGACACGGCGTTCAAGCAGCTGCGCAACGCGGTCGAGGAACTGGACGCCTCCCGGGGCACGGGCGGCAACTTCGCCTTCTATCTCTCCGTGCCGCCGAAGTTCTTCCCCAAGGTCGTCGAGCAGCTCAAGAAGCACGGGCTGGCGAAGGCCGCGGAGGGGTCCTGGCGGCGCGCGGTCATCGAGAAGCCGTTCGGCCACGACCTGGCGAGCGCGCGTGAGCTGAACGCCGTCGTGCACGATGTGTTCGAACCGGACCAGGTGTTCCGTATCGACCACTACCTGGGCAAGGAGACCGTCCAGAACATCCTGGCGCTCCGTTTCGCCAACACCATGTTCGAGCCGATCTGGAACCGGTCGTACGTCGACCATGTGCAGATCACCATGGCCGAGGACATCGGCATCGGCGGCCGGGCCGGCTACTACGACGGCATCGGCTCGGCGCGTGACGTCATCCAGAACCACCTGCTGCAGCTCATGGCCCTCACCGCGATGGAGGAACCGGCCTCCTTCGACGCGGCCTCGCTGCTCACCGAGAAGCTCAAGGTGCTCAAGGCCGTCAAGCTGCCGGAGGATCTCGGGAAGCACACCGTGCGGGCGCAGTACGCGGGCGCCTGGCAGGGAGGCGAACGCGTAAGCGGTTACCTGGAGGAGGACGGCATCAACCGGTCCTCCACGACGGACACGTACGCCGCCGTGAAACTGAACGTCGACAACCGCCGCTGGGCGGGCGTCCCGTTCTATCTGCGGACCGGCAAGCGGCTCGGCCGCCGGGTGACGGAGATCGCCGTCGTCTTCCAGCGGGCGCCGCACTCCCCGTTCGACTCCACGGCCACCGAGGAGCTCGGCGCGAACGCGATCGTCATCCGCGTCCAGCCGGACGAGGGCATCACGGTGCGGTTCGGCTCCAAGGTGCCGGGCACCTCGATGGAGATCCGGGACGTCACGATGGACTTCGCGTACGGCGAGTCCTTCACCGAGTCCAGCCCGGAGGCGTACGAGCGGCTCATCCTGGACGTGCTGCTCGGCGACGCCAACCTGTTCCCACGCCACCAGGAAGTGGAAGAGTCCTGGAAGATCCTCGACCCGATCGAGGAGTACTGGGCACGGCACGGCAGGCCCGCGCAGTACGCCTCGGGCAGCTGGGGGCCCGAGGAAGCCGACGAGATGCTCGCACGAGACGGACGGAGCTGGCGCAGGCCATGAAGATCGACCTGACGGACACCACGGCAAGCAAAATCAACAAGGCGTTGGTGCAGGGTCGCCGCGCCATCGGCACACCCGCCGTGGGCATGGTCCTGACGATGGTCATCGTCACGGACGAAGAAAACGCTTACGACTCGATCAAGGCGTCCGAGGAGGCCTCGCACGAGCACCCCTCGCGCACCCTGGTCGTCATCAAGCGGCACGCCCGCTCGCCGCGCGACCGCACCAACTCCCACCTCGACGCCGAGGTACGGGTGGGCGCCGACGCCGGCACGGGCGAGACGGTCATCCTGCGGACCTACGGCGAGGTGTCCGAGCACGCCGACTCCGTCGTCCTGCCGCTGCTGCTGCCGGACGCGCCGGTCGTCGTGTGGTGGCCGGTGGACGCGCCGGAGCACCCCGCCAAGGACCCGCTGGGCGCCCTCGCGCAGCGCCGGATCACCGACATGTACGCGGTCGAGCGACCGCTGACAGCCCTCGACGCGCGTGTGCGGTCGTACGCCCCCGGCGACACCGACCTCGCCTGGACCCGGCTCACCCCGTGGCGCTCGATGCTCGCGGCGGCCATGGACCAGGCCCGGGTGCCGATCACCTCGGCCGCCGTCGAGAGCGAGGCCGAGAACCCCAGTGCCGAGCTGCTCGCGCGCTGGCTCCAGGCCCGGCTGGGCGTCACCGTCGAGCGGGTCGTCACCGCCGGACCGGTCGTCACGGCCGTCCGGCTCGGCACCGCGAACGGCGAGATCGTCATCGACCGCCCCGAAGGCCCCCTGGCCACCCTCACCCTGCCCGGCCAGCCCTCGCGCACCCTCGCGCTGAAGGTCCGCCCCACCTCCGAACTCATCGCCGAGGAGCTCAGGCGCCTCGACGCGGACGAGATGTACGCCGTCGCCCTGCGGGGCGAGGCTCCCAAGGAGACCCCTTCCCATGTCTGACTCCCTCCGCCTCGACCAGCGGCCCGAATGGGCGGCTCTGGAGGACCACCGCGCCGGGTGGCAGGCGCACCTGCGGGAGCTGTTCGCGGCGGATCCACAGCGCGCCGAGCGGTACGTGGTGCGCGTCGGCGATCTGCGCATCGACTTCTCCAAGCACCTGATCACCGACGACACCCTCGTCCTCCTGCGTCGACTGGCCGCCGCCACCGACGTGTTCGGGCTGCGCGACGCCATGTTCCGCGGCGAGCGGATCAACCTCACCGAGGACCGGGCGGTTCTGCACACGGCGTTGCGCGCCCCCGCGGGCGCCGTCGTCGAGGTCGCCGGCGAGAACGTCGTGCCGCAGGTACACGCCGTGCTCGAGCGGATGAACGCCTTCGCCGAGCGGGTGCGCGGCGGTGCGTGGACCGGCCACACGGGACGTCGTATCCGCAATGTCGTCAACATCGGCATCGGCGGATCCGACCTGGGTCCGGCGATGGCGTACGAGGCGCTGCGGGCCTTCACGGACCGCTCGCTGACGTTCCGGTTCGTCTCCAACGTGGACGGCGCCGACCTCCACGAGGCCGTCCGGGACCTGGACCCCGCCGAGACGCTGTTCGTCGTCGCCTCCAAGACGTTCACCACGATCGAGACGATCACCAACGCGACCTCGGCCCGCTCCTGGCTCCTCGACGGTCTGGACGGCGAGGAGAAGGCGGTCGCCAAGCACTTCGTCGCGCTGTCCACGAACGCCGAGAAGGTCGCCGACTTCGGCATCGACACGGCCAACATGTTCGAGTTCTGGGACTGGGTCGGCGGCCGCTACTCCTTCGACTCGGCGATCGGCCTGTCGCTGATGATCGCCATCGGTCCGCAGCGGTTCCGGGAGCTGCTCGACGGGTTCAGGATCGTCGACGACCACTTCCGCACCGCGCCCGCCGAGGCCAACGCCCCGCTGATCCTGGGCCTGTTGGGCATCTGGTACGGCAACTTCTTCGACGCGCAGTCGCACGCCGTACTGCCCTACAGCCACTATCTGTCCAAGTTCACCGCCTATCTCCAGCAGCTCGACATGGAGTCCAACGGCAAGTCGGTGCAGCGCGACGGACAGCCGGTGCAGTGGCAGACCGGACCGGTGGTGTGGGGCACGCCGGGCACCAACGGGCAGCACGCGTACTACCAGTTGATCCACCAGGGCACGAAGCTGATCCCGGCCGATCTCATCGGGTTCGCCCGCCCGGTCGACGAGCTGAGCGACGAACTGGCGGCGCAGCACGACCTGTTGATGGCCAACCTGTTCGCGCAGGGCCAGGCGCTCGCCTTCGGCAAGACCGCCGAGGAGGTCCGGGCGGAGGGCGTGCCCGAGGAGCAGATCGCGCACCGCACCTTCCGGGGCAACCACCCCACCACCACGATCCTCGCCCGTGAGCTCACCCCCTCGGTCCTCGGGCAGCTCATCGCCCTCTACGAGCACAAGGTGTTCGTACAGGGAGCCGTCTGGAACATCGACTCCTTCGACCAGTGGGGCGTCGAGCTGGGCAAGGTCCTCGCCAAACGCGTCGAACCCGCCCTGACCGAAGGCGCGTCCGTGCCCGGTCTGGACCCCTCCACCACCGCTCTCGTGGCCGCGTACCGCGAGCTCAAGGAAGTGAACTGACATGTCATCGGTGCAGCTCGGCCTGATCGGCCTCGGCAAGATGGGCGGCAACATGCGCGAGCGCATCCGCCGCGCCGGCCACACCGTCATCGGCTACGACCGCAACCCCGAGGTCTCCGACGTGGCGAGCCTGGCCGAGCTCGTCGACGGGCTCGAAGCCCCGCGCGTGGTCTGGGTGATGGTCCCGGCCGGCGCCGCGACCCAGTCCACCGTCGACGAGCTCGGCGAGCTCCTGGAGCCCGGTGACGTGGTCGTCGACGGCGGCAACTCGCGCTGGACGGACGACGAGAAGCACGCCGAGGAGCTCGGCGCCAAGGGCATCGGCTTCGTCGACGCCGGTGTCTCCGGCGGCGTGTGGGGCCTGCAGAACGGCTACGCCCTGATGGTCGGCGGCGACAAGAAGCACGTCGACCGGCTCCAGCCGATCTTCGACGCGCTCAAGCCGGAGGGCCCGTACGGCTATGTCCACGCCGGCAGGGTCGGCGCCGGGCACTTCTCGAAGATGGTCCACAACGGCATCGAGTACGCCATGATGCAGGCCTACGCCGAGGGCTGGGAGCTGCTCGAGAAGGTCGACTCGGTGGAGAACGTGCGCGAGGTCTTCCGGTCCTGGCAGGAGGGCACGGTCATCCGGTCCTGGCTGCTCGACCTGGCGGTCAACGCCCTCGACGAGGACGTGCACCTGGACAAGCTGCGCGGCTACGCCGAGGACTCCGGCGAGGGCCGGTGGACGGTCGAGGCCGCCATCGACAACGCCGTGCCGCTGCCGGCCATCACCGCCTCCCTCTTCGCGCGGTTCGCGTCCCGTCAGGACGACTCGCCGCAGATGAAGATGATCGCGGCGCTGCGCAACCAGTTCGGCGGCCACGCCGTCGAGTCGGCCGAGAAGTAGTCGGGCCGTGGGGGATCTTCTGCTGGTCCGCCACGGGGAGACGCAGTGGAGCAGGTCGGGACAGCACACCAGCTGGACCGACCTGCCCCTCACCGAACAGGGCGAGGAACAGGCCAAGTCCCTCGCCCCGCTCCTCTCCGGGCGGACCTTCGCGCTGGCCCTGACCAGCACGCTGCACCGCGCGATCCGCACCGCCGAACTCGCCGGTCTCACCGGGGCCGTGCCCGAACCCGACCTGCACGAGTGGGACTACGGCGGCTACGAGGGCGTCACCACCGTCGACATCCACCGCACCCGCCCCGCCTGGGACCTGTGGACCGACGGCGTGCCGCCCGGCCCGGACGGTCACCCCGGGGAGTCGCCCCTGGCGGTCGGGCAACGCGCCGACCGGGTGCTCGCCCGGGTGGACGCGGCGCTCGCGCACGACGACCGTGACGTCGTGCTCGTCGCCCACGGCCATTTCCTCCGGGTCCTGACGGCCCGTCGGCTAGGACTGCCGCCCGCCGAGGGCCGGTTGTTCCAGCTGGCCACCGGGACGGTGAGCCGGCTGTCGACGGAACACGGGCGACCCGTGATCGCCGAATGGAACGCACGGGCATAGGCGGTTGACACCGCTCGACGGGGCCCGCCAGAGTCGCGGCTGATGGAGATCAACGATCTGACACCGGCCGAACAACGAGTCTGGCGGGCCTTCGCCACGGGGGCGACCGTGGACTTCCGGGCGCACGGCGAGGAGAACGGTCCCGAACACGGCGTACGGGCCGCCGTGTTGCGGGCGCTGCTCCTCAACGGCCCCCGGGAGCCGGGGGAGATAGCCGCTCTCAGGATCGCGGGCGCGCGCATCACCGGCGTCCTCGACCTGCGGTACGCGGTCGTCGACAGCATGATCCGGCTGAGCCACTGCCGCTTCGACGAGGCCCCGCGACTGGTCGGCGCCCAGCTCAACTACGTCAGCCTGCGCGACTCCGAACTGCCCGGTCTGGACGCTTCGCACACCCGGATCGACGGCGGACTGCGACTGACCCGCTGCCGTGTCGGCGGCCTGGTCCACCTCAGCAGGGCACAGATCTCGGGCGCGCTGTACCTCGACGGGGCGGAGGTCACCACGACCGACCCCGCACAGCCCGCCCTCCAGCTCAACCAGGTCTCCATCGACGACGACCTCTGCGCCCGCGGACTGCGCGCCCACGGACCTATCCGGCTCGACGGCGCCACCGTCGCCGGCTCGATCGACCTGGAGGACGCCGAGTTGAGCAATCCCGGCGGCTTCGTCCTGGAGGCGGAGGCGCTCGACGTCGGCGCGAACCTGCTGGCCCGGCGGATGCACGCGCAGGGCCGCATCGATCTTCGCGGCTCCCGTGTCCCCGGCCGGATCGACCTCCTGCACACCACGCTGTCCAACCCGGGCGGCACCGCCCTGCGCGCCAGCAGCTGCGTCATCGGCGAGATCTGGCTGCGCGAGGGCGCCCCCATCGAGGGCCGGCTGAACCTGCGGCGCGCCGAGGTGGGCCAACTCCAGCTGGAGCCGGAGATGTTGCCGGACCAGGTGCGGCTGCTGGACCTCACCTACACCTTCCTCACCCCGCACGAGCCCCCCGAGCGGCGCCTGCCCATGCTGGAGCGCGACGAGGGCTTCGACCCGCACGCCTACGAACAGCTGACGGCCGCCTACCGCCGCACCGGCGACGACCGGGCCACCCGGGTCGTGCAGTTGGCCAAGCAGCGCCGTCATCGCGGCACGCTGCCCTGGTACGGCCGACTGTGGGGCCACCTCCAGGACGCCGCGGTCGGCTACGGCTTCCGCCCGCTGCGCGCGGCGGTCTGGCTGCTGTCGTTGCTGGCCGTCGGCTCGGTCGCGTACGCCGGGCATCACCCGCCGCCGCTCAAGGCGGGCGAGGCGCCCGAGTTCAACCCGGTCTTCTACACCCTCGACCTGCTGCTGCCGGTGATCTCCTTCGGTCAGGAGAGCGCCTTCGCGCCGACCGGCGGGTACCAGACGCTGTCCTACGTCCTCATCGTCACCGGGTGGATCCTGGCCACGACGGTGGTCGCCGGTGTGACCCGGACGGTCAGCCGCCAGTAGGCCGGGTCAGCGCACGGCGTGCTGGGCGGCGAGCCGCACCGGCGCGTTGCCGGCGCCGTAGCCCTGGTAGCCGCCGTCGCGCTGGACGAGTTCGAAGAAGACACGGCCGACCGTGTGCGTGTAGCAGTGCCGGAAGACGCCGTGCGCGTCCCGGTCGTAGAGGATGCCGAGGTCGCGGTAGGTCTCCAGCTCGCCGTCGGCGAACTCGAAGCGGGCCGCGAGGTCGTCGTAGTAGTTCGCGGGGATGGGCAGCAGGCGGCCGCCGGCCTCGGTGAGCCGGCGGGCCGCGGCGATCACGTCGTCGGTGGCCAGCGCGATGTGCCGGGCGTGCGCGGTGTCGTCGCCGGGGGCCGCGCCGACGGTGAGCGGGAAGCGGACGCTGCCGTCGGCGTTGGTGACGGCACGGCTGCGCAGCAGCCCGTAGGGGTCGGCGACGTCGACGGACTCCTGGGCGTCGAGGCCGAGGACACCGCGGTGGAAGAGGACGGCCTCGTCGAAGTGGTGCCAGGGCTGGGTGAGCGCCACGTGGTCGACGCGGCAGGCCCCGAGCGTGGCCGCGGTGGCGGCGGTCGCGGCGGCGGCGTGCGGGACGTCCTCGAAGTCGGCGCGCCAGTTGGGGAGTTCGGGCCGGTTCGTCGCGCACAGGAAGAGTTCCGTGCCGTCGGGGGCGGCGACGGCGTCGAGCGGGGCGTCCGCGGCTGCGCGGCGGCGGGGCAGCACGGGGGCGAGGAGTGCCTCGGCGCGGCGGGCGGCCGCGGCCGGGTCCGGTGACTCCAGGCCGATGGCGGCGAGCGCGGTGCCGTCGGCGGGGGTCCCCCCGCGCGGGCGAAGCCGAGCGTGCGGGAGGGCGGCCGGGCCGGTGTTGACCAGGATCCGGGCCTCGCCCTGCTCCCAGAGCTCGACCGGTTTGCCGCGGTGCCGGGCGGTGCGGGCGAAGCCCAGGCCGGCGAGGAGGGCGACGACGGGTTCGGCGTCGTGGGTGACCAGTTCGGCGAAGGCGACCCCGGTGGGCGCGGCGGGCGCGGGCAGGGCCTCGATGCCGACCTCCTCCTGAAGGATCAGCAGGGAGCGGCGGGCGTCCACGGCGGTCAGACCGGCGTCGGCCTGCCGGAAGACGTCGTTGAAGACCTCCAGGGAGAGCGGACCGTCGTAACCGGTGCGCAGTACGTGTTTCACCAGTCCGGCGACGTCGAAGCCGCCCTGCCCGGGGAAGCAGCGGTGGTGGCGGCTCCACTGCAGGACGTCCATGCCGAGCAGCGGGGCGTCGGCGAGTTGCAGGAAGAAGATCTTCTCGCCGGGGATGTCCTCGATCGGCTTGGGGTCGGAGCCCCGGGAGAGGATGTGGAAGCTGTCGAGGCAGGTGCCGAGCGCGGGGTGATCTGCGGTCTCGACGATGTGCCAGGCATGGTCGTAGGTGCTGACGTGCCGCCCCCAGGCGAGCGCCTCGTAGGCGACGCGGACGTCGAAGTCCTGGGCCAGGTCGGCCAGTTCGCTCAGCTGCTCGGCGGCGAGGGCGTCGTCGTCCACGGCGAGCGGGGAGACGCTGGAGCAGACCAGGACGGTGTCCGCGCCGAGCCGGTCCATCAGCTCGAACTTGTGCCGGGCGCGGCGCAGGTTGCGGGCGAACTCCGCGGCCGGCACGGCCTCGATGTCCCGCATCGGCTGGTACAGGTCGATGCCCAGGCCGAGGTCGGCGCAGCGGGCGCGGATCTCCTGTGGGGTCAGGGGGCTCGCGAGCAGGTCGTTCTCGAAGATCTCGACGCCGTCGAAACCGGCCCGGGCGGCGGCCGTGAGCTTCTCGGTGAGGGATCCGCTGAGGGAAACGGTTGCTATGGACGTACGCACCTGGACGTCTCCTGGTCGTTGCGGGGCGGCGATCGCCTGCGGGGAGACCGCTGCGTGCGGGGCGGCGATCGCCTGCGGGACGGCCGCTGCTTGGGGGGCGGCTGCCTGCGGGGCGGCGGTTGCGGCTGCGGCTGGTTCGGGGCGGCCGCTACTTCGGGGCGGTGACCGCGCCGGCCAGCGCGGCGAAGTGCGTGAGCATCTGCGTGCTGTCGGGTTCCCGGCCGGTGAACAGCCGGAACGCGTCCGCGGCCTGGAAGACGGCCATGCCGCCGCCGTCGAGGGTGGCGCAGCCCAGCGCGCGGGCGGTGCGCAGCAGCTCTGTCTCCAGCGGGCGGTAGACGACCTCGGCGACCCACAGGTCGGGCCGCAGCAGCTCCGCCGGGAAGGGCAGGCCGGGGTGGGCGGCCATGCCGGTGGGGGTGGCGTGCACGATGCCGTCGGCCGAGGCGAGCAGGTCGGCCAGCCGGTCCGGGGTGGCGGCCGTGGCCCGGCCGGGCCCGAAGTGGCGGTTCAGGGAGCCGGCGAGATCCGCGGCCCGGTCGGGCAGCGCGTCGACGACCGTGACCTGCCCGGCGCCGAGGGTGAGCGTTGCGTGCGCGACGGCCGCGCCCGCGCCTCCGGCGCCGAGCTGCACGACCCGCTCCAGCGGGACGTCCGGCAGACCGCGCGCGAAAGAGGCGGCGAAACCGGTTACGTCGGTGTTGTGGCCGATGGCCCGGCCATCCTCGAAGACGACGGTGTTGACCGCGCCGAGCGCCTCGGCCTGCGGGGAGAGCGCGTCGAGGTGCGGGATGACCAGCTGCTTGCACGGGTGCGTGATGTTGAGCCCGTCGAAGCCGAGGTCGCGCGCGGCGCGCACCAGGTCGCCGACCGCCTCGGGCCCGACGCCGAGCACGTCGATGTCGACGAGGCGGTACAGGTAGCGCAGCCCCTGCCGGTCGGCCTCCTGCTCGTGCAGCGCCGGGCTGAGCGACGGACCGATGCCGGAACCGATCAGCCCGACGAGATACGAGTCCTTGAAGACGACGGCCACTGCGGACCTCCTGATCGGCTGGATCGACTGAAGCCACTGAGTCGGACGGCGACTGAAGCGACCGAGTCGGACGACTAATGTACGAACTGGTGAGTTAGTCATAACACCGGGGCAGGCCCCAAGGGAAGCCCTCTCACGTCACAGGGCGGGAGGGGGCTTCTAGAATCTCGGCACTGCACTTACGCCGCCCGAAGGAACCCGATGACCAGCGTCGACGAACCGGCACGACCCCACGGCAACGGGCGCATCCGCGACGCCGCCCGGACCCAGGCCGAGATCCTCGACGTGGCGACCCAGGAGTTCGCCCGGGCGGGCTACGCCGGGGCCCGGGTGGACGACATCGCCGCCCTCACCAGCACCACGAAGCGGATGATCTACTACTACTTCGGCGGCAAGGAGCAACTGTTCACGGCCGTCCTGGAGCGGGCCTACGGCGTGATCCGCGAGGCCGAGCAGGAGCTCGACGTCGAGCACCTCGACCCCGTCGCGGCCATCCGCCGGCTGGCGGAGGTCACCTTCGACCACCATGAGCAGCATCCCGACTTCATCCGCCTGGTGAGCATCGAGAACATCCACGAGGCCGAGCACATCGCCGGCTCCGAGAAGCTCGGGCGGATCGGCTCCCCGGCGCTCGACGTGATCCGCCGCATCCTGGCCTCCGGGCACGAGTCCGGCCTGTTCACGGCCGAGGTGGACGCCGTCGACCTGCACGCGATGATCAGCTCGTTCTGCTTCTTCCGGGTGGCCAACCGGCACACGTTCGGCGCGCTGTTCGGCCGCGACCTGGTCGACCCGGCACAGCGCGAGCACTACCGCACCATGCTCGGCGACATGGTGATCGCCTATCTGACGGCGGAACGCGCGTCGGACTGATCCGCCGGGCCCGCGCCGTTCCCCGACGGCTGGGACGGCGGGGAACGACAGGAACGGCGCGGCGCGGGCGACGCGGGGCAGTGCGGCACGGGACCGGGCACGGCGGAGCGGAACAGCCGCGGAAGATCCTTCCGCGCGACCTATTGACAGCGGAGAAACATCAGCGCAACATCCGTAGCCATCCGCTACTAACTACCCAGTGGGTTAATTAGCCGGGCACGCACCCGGCGCAGCCGCCCCGCACCCCAGGGAGCCGGCCCTACTCCCCTTGCCTCACTCCACGTACGTTGGACGCTGGAGTTCCCTCGAAGGAGCAAGCCGTGCCCGTCCCCGCCGCACCCCCCGGCCAGCCGAAGAAAGCCGCTACGGCGGCCTGGATCGGCAGTGCCCTGGAGTACTACGACTTCTTCATTTACGGCAGCGCGGCAGCACTGATCTTCCCGAAGGTCTTCTTCGACGAGTCGGACCCGGCCACCGCGACCCTGCTGTCGCTCGCCACGTTCGGCGTCGCCTACGCGGCCCGGCCCGTCGGCGCCCTCTTCCTCGGGCACTTCGGCGACCGCGCGGGCCGTAAGAAGATCATGGTCTTCACGCTCATCCTGATGGGCGTCTCGACGTTCCTCATCGGCTGCCTGCCCACCCGCGACCAGGTCGGCTCGCTCGCGCCCGTCCTGCTGGTGCTGTGCCGTGTCCTGCAGGGCATCTCCGCGGCCGGCGAGCAGGCCAGCGCCAACTCCATGACGCTGGAACACGCCCCGCCGAACCGGCGCGGCTTCTTCACCAGCTTCACGCTCAGCGGCACCCAGGGCGGCCAGCTCCTCGCCACGCTCGTCTTCATCCCGATCGCGGCCCTCCCCGAGGACCAGCTGCTGTCCTGGGGCTGGCGGGTCCCGTTCTGGCTGAGCATCGCGGTCGCCGTGGTCGGCTACGTCATCCGCCGCAAGCTGGAGGAGACGCCGGCCTTCGAGGCCCAGCAGGCCACCGGCGAGGTCGTCAAGCTGCCCCTGGCGGTGCTGCTGCGCGAGCACTGGGCGGACGTCCTGCGGGTGATCGCGGGCGCGCTCGTCGCCTCGGTCAGCACCATCTTCACCGTGTGGGCGCTGGCGTACGCGACGAGCGACTCGGTCGGCATGGACCGCTCCTCCATGCTGTGGGTGGGCGCGCTGGCCAACCTGGTCGCGCTGGCGGCCATCCCCGCGTGGGCCACGCTCTCCGACCGCATCGGCCGCCGTCCGGTGTTCCTGATCGGCGCGGCAGGCAGCGCGGTGATGATGGTCGCCTACCTGTGGGCGATCTCCACCGGCTCCTACCCGCTGATCCTGCTCATGGGCATCGCCACCTTCGGTGTGGTCTACAGCGCCGCGAACGGTGTGTGGCCCTCCTTCTACGGCGAGATGTTCTCCACCCGGGTCCGGCTGTCCGGCATGGCGATCGGCACCCAGATCGGCTTCGCCGTGGCCGGCTTCGCGGTCACCTTCGCCGCGCAGATCGCGGGCCCGAACGGCGACGACTGGTCCTCGGTGGCCCTCTTCACGGCGGCGCTGTGCGTCCCGCCGGTGATCGCGGCGCTGTCGGCCCGGGAGACGGCGAAGATCCCGACGGAGCAGCTCGGCGAGCGCTCCGTGCGGGAGCCGTCCCAGCCGGAAACGGTTACTGCCTGATCCTGCGGGCCGGGGGCGCCGTCCCGCTGCACCGTCCCCGGCCTCCCCGGACGACCGCTCGCACCCCGGGGCACCGTCCCCGCCCCTGGGCCCGGGCCACCGTCCCCGCCCGGGCCCGGTCCGCCGGGACTCCCGAGCCCCCGGAGCCTTCATGGCTCCGGGGGCTCGGGTACGTCGTGGCAGCCGGAACCGCTCTACCCGGCGTCGACGACCCTGGGGATGCCGTACGCCCGCTCCACCCGTAGGCGCACCACGAGGCGGCGGTCGCGGACCATGGCCGCTCGGTAGTCGTCCCAGTCGGGGTGTTCGCCGAGGACGTCGCGGTAGAGGCGGATCAGTTCCTCGACCGTGTCGTCATAGGGGTCCTCGGCGACCGGCGTGAGGTCGGCGGTGGCCTCGGCGACCGTGTAGGCACGGTGGTCGGGAGCGGTGACGTGGTACGACGCCCGGGGGTCGCGGCGCAGGTTGCGGGTCTTGGCGCGATCGTCCGTGACGGAGATCCGGATGACGCCCTCGTCCGGGTAGTAGTGGTGACTGACATTGGACAGCTGAGGGCGTCCGTCGCGCTTCAGGGTGACCAGCACCCCGCTGCGACCCTCGGTGAGCAGCGCGAGCAGTGCGTTCTGCGTCGTCTCCTGAGTCATGTCTCGCACAACCCGCGTCCTTGGAGGCGCATTCCCCGCCGTTTCGAGTAGACACTGTCTACCGCGTCTTGGTAGACAGTGTCCATGGACAAGCCTCAGCCGCCCGACCAGGACCTCCGCAGCCGGCTGGTCGACGTCGGTGTGGACCTCGTGACCCGGGAGGGCGCCGGGGCGCTGACCCTGCGGGAGATCGCCCGAAGGGCGGGTGTCTCGCACGGGGCGCCGCGCCGACACTTCCCCACCCACCTGGAGCTGTTGTCGGCGATCGCGCACCGCGGCTTCACCGAGCTCGCCGGGCGCGTGACGACGACACTCGGCGACGGGACCGCGGATCCACGCACACAACTGGCCGAACTGGGCCGCGCCTACCTGGAGTTCGCTCTGGAGAACCCCGGGATGTACGAGCTGATGTTCCGTCACGATCTGCTGGAGAGCGGCCACTTGCGACTGCGGGACACCAGCCTGCCGTTGTTCGGCCTGCTGGTGGAACTGGTCGGCCGCGCCCGGTCGGCCGACGACGCCCGCGACGCCGCCGGCGACGCCCGTACGGTCGCGGGCGCGCTGTGGGCGAACCTGCACGGCATCGCCCAGTTGTGGCGCTGGGGAAGTCTCCAACTCGCCACCGGCACCGATGACTTCACCCCCCTCCTGCGAACCGCCCTGGACGCGCATCTCGGCCCCGAGGCCGGCCGGTGAAGCGTGCCCCGAGTTCCCCCAGTTCCCCGAGTTCCCCGCGTCCCCCGCGTCCCCCGTGGCTGACGCTGGCGAGCAGCGTCGCCGGCGCCATGGTCGTGGCACTGGACGGCACCGTGCTCACGGTCGCCCAGCCCACCCTGCGCCGCGACCTGCACGCCTCCCTCGTCCAGGTCCAGTGGACCAGCACCGGCTATCTGGTCGCGGTGGCAGGCCTGTTGGTGTTCGCCGGGCGGCTCGGCGACCGGTACGGACACCGGCGCGCCTTCGCCCTCGGCATGCTCGGCTTCGGCGCCGCCTCGGCCGGCATCGCGCTGGCCCCGGATGTCGGCTGGGTGATCGGGCTGCGGGTCGTGCAGGGGGTCTTCGGCGCGCTGCTGCAGCCGGCCACGCTGGGGATGCTGCGGGCCGCGTACCCGCCCGAGCGGCTGCGGATGCCGATCGCCGTGCGCACCGCCTCCATCGGAGTGGCCGCGGCGGCCGGTCCGGTGGTGGGCGGGGCGCTCGCCACACAGTTCGGCTGGCGGGCCGTGTTCCTCCTCAACATCGCCCCCGCGCTGCTCTTCGGCCTGCTCGCCCTCACCTCACGCGCCCACGGCATGGCGTCTGCGCCCACCCGTCCTCCGCTCCCGCTCGACGTACCCGGCGCCCTGCTGCTCGCCGTGGCCCTGGCCTGCCTGGTGCACACCCTCGTCACACTGCCGGACATGACCTGGTCGGCCCCGGTCGCGCTCTTCGCCGGCGCCGCCTTCGTACGCCACGAGCGCCGCGCCGCCGCCCCGCTGCTGCCACCGGGGGTAACCGGTTCCAGGGCCGTTGCCGCGGCGCTCGGCGTGCTCGTCCTCGCGTCGGCGGCTCTCAACGGCGCACTGTTCGCCTGTGTCTACGTCCTCCAGGACGGCCTGGGCCTGTCCCCGCTGAGCAGCGCGCTGCTCAGTCTGCCGCTGGCCGTGCTGCTGGTGGCCGCCGCGCCCGCCTCGGCCGTGCTGCTGCGCCGGGCCGGCGCCCGCGGCACGGTCGCGGGGGCGACGGTCGTCCTCGCCGCAGGTCTCCTCGTACTCGCCCGGGCCTCGGGGACGGTGGCCTTCTGCATCGGGTTCGCGCTCGTGGGCGCCGGGTTCGGCGCCGTGATGGTCGCGGCGACCCATGTCGTCGTACGGCAGGCTCCCGTGGAGTCGGCCGGGGTGGCAGGCGGGTTGCAGCAGACGGCGATGAACGTCGGGCCGGTGCTGGGTGTGGCGTCGGCGACCGTGCTGACGGCTCTCGGCACGGCGCGCACGCCCCTCTTCGTACTGGCTTTCGCCGCCGCGGCGGCACTGCCGGTCTGCCGTGCGCTGCCGAGCCGACCGCGTCCCGCACCGTCCGGCCCTCCTGCCCCTCCGGCCGACTCCACGGCTGGTGGAAGCGACGCAACGCACACGGATCACGGTGCCGAAAGGGGTCCGTACAGGCGTTCCCTACGCGACCATGAGGTCTGAGGTCGTCCGGGCGGGGTAGGCCCGGACCGCACCTTGAACGAGCGCACCGGAGGAGAACGATGGCACTGCTGCGGCAAGAGGTCGACCCGAGCGAGGTCGGGCTGGACGCGAAGGCACTGGACCGCCTCGACCAGCACGTCGCCCACTATGTGGACGAAGGGCGCCTGCCCGGGTTCCTCGTGGCCGTCTCCCGCGGCGGCCGGGTCGCGCACCTCACCGCGCACGGCCACCGCGACCGCGCCGCCGGGCTGCCCGTCGAGGCCGACACCCTCTACCGGATCTACTCCATGACCAAGCCGGTCACCTCGGTCGCCGCGCTGATACTGATGGAGGAGGGCCGGCTACGGCTCGACGACCCGGTCGCCGACCACCTGCCGGCCTTCGCCGACCAGCGGGTGTACACGGGCGGCTCCGGTGCGGGCCTCACCACCCGCCCGGTCGAGCAGCCCCTGCTCGTGAAGCACCTGATGACCCACACCGCGGGTCTGACCTTCGCCTTCTACCACTGCCACCCCGTCGACGCCCTCTACCGGGAGGCCGGTCTGGAGTCGGCGGTGCTGCCGGGCTCGAACCTGGCGGAGACGGTGGAGGCGTACGCGCGGCTGCCGCTGCAGTTCGAGCCGGGCACGCAGTGGAACTACTCGGTGGCCACCAACGTCCTGGGCCGGATCATCGAGGTCGTCTCCGGCCGCCCCCTGGACGAGTTCCTCGCCGAGCGGATCTTCCGCCCGCTCGGCATGCCCGACGCCGGCTTCCAGATCACGGAGGAACAGGCCGGCCGGCTGGCGGAGCTGTACGGCGACAGCGACAGCGGCGGTATCGAGCCGATCCTGGGCCTGCCGCTGTTCGGCCGCCCCCGGTTCCTGTCGGGCAGCGGCGGCATGGTGGCAACCGCTTACGACATCCACCGCTTCAGCGAGCTGCTGCGCCGTCGCGGCGAGCTCGACGGGGTCCGGCTGCTCGCGCCCGAGACGGTCGACCTGATGACCCGCAACCATCTCCCCGGTGGCGCCGACCTGCGCGCCTTCGGCAGCCGCCCCGCCCATGACGAACCCGGTCACGACGGCGTCGGCTTCGGCCTCGGCGTCTCCGTGGTCACCGACCCGAGCCGCACCCAGGCCCCCTCGGGCCTCGGCACATACGGCTGGAGCGGTGTCGCCACGACGACCTTCTGGGTCGACCCGACCCACGACGTGACCGTGCAGTTCCTCACCCAGTTGAGGCCGAGGCGGTCCCTGAAGCTCTACCCCGACCTCAAACGCCTGGTCCACGAGGCCCTCACGGACTGACGGCCTCGGGCCGACGCATCGCCGCTGTCGCCGGCACGGTCCGTCAGCCCTCGACCCGCAACGTGAACTCCAGCCCCTCGTCGTCGAGTTCGTCCAGCCACTCCTGCGACCGCTCCGCCGTCTCGGCCGCCCTGCTCAGCCCGACCGGCAGGGAGCCGTCCAGGATGTGCCGGACACCGAGGGCGAGCGGCCGGGAGACACAGCGCGCCATCGCGCTCTCCTCCTCGTCACCCTCCAGGTCGAGGAGGTAACTCCCCGACCACGAGCTGCCGTTGGCGACACCCTCGCCCCCGCCCCCGCCACCGCCCGCACCCGTGTCCACGGACACCTCCAGCGACACGGCGAGGACCACCCGGTCGCGGTCGGCGTCCGTGGTGGGATAGGTGGCCGCCAACTCCCGGGCCAGAGCGGCGATCCGGGTGTCGTCGCCGGCCTTCAGCTCCTCGAACACCGCGTCCCAGGCCCGCAGCCAGCCGTCCAGACGCAGCGTGCCGCGCACGAAGGTCCGCGGCTTCCAGCCTCGCGGCAGCTCGTACTGCTCGATGAACGGCACGCTGTCGCGGTTGGGATAGACCTCGAACGTCTCCCCGCCGACGAGGTGCCCGCGCGTCGCCTCCCAGGGCCGGTCCACCACGACCTCGGCGCCGTTCTCGACATGACGCGCGGGCGAGCGCAGGGCGTTGAGGACGCCGAGGGGCGCCCAGCTGAACCGGTATCTGAAGTCGTTGGCTACGGCGGGGATGCCTCCGCAGTACGAGGTGAGCCGGTACGAGGCCGCCGTGTCGTCGCCGATCGCCTCCCGGGCGCGGGCGACGAGGCTGTGCGCGAAGAGATGGTCGATGCCCGGGTCGAGTCCGGCCTCGGTGAGGACGACGATCCCCGCCTCCTCGGCCGCGGGCACCTGCTCCAGCACCGCGTCCGAGACATAGCTGGAGCACGCGAAGTGGGCCTGTCGGGTCACGCACGCCGACAGCAGCGGCGCGTGCTCGGGCGCGGGCAGCATCGACACGACGACGTCCCCGGGGGCCAGTTCGGCCGTGAGCGCGTCGAGGGTGTAGGGGCGCGGCTCGGCGCGTCCGGTCAGGCCCAGCCGGTCGAGGGCCTCGGCCGCTCGCTGCGCCGTGCGGTGCCACAGCCGCACCCGGTCGGTGCGCGCGCACAGGGCGGCCAGGCCGCTGCCCGTGGAGAGTCCGGCGCCCACCCAGTGGACGGTGCCCGATGCGGGAACGAGGTCAGGCACGGTCGAACTCCCCTTCCCTCACACCGAGTTCGCGGCACGCTTCACGGAACCGGTTCAGACACCGCGGCCAGGCCGCGTTCACCCCGTACTCCAGCAGCAGAGGCGTCAGCGCGGCCGAGAAGTCGGCGCTGGACTCGCGCGGCAGCAGGGACGGCAGATTGTCGATGGCGATCAGGTCGAGCGGGGGCTCCTTGCGCAGCCGGCGCACCGGATCCGTCCACTCGGTCGTGCGGTCGTACACCGGCAGGACGTTGAGGGGCGAGCCCACGTCACAGGTGACGTCGGAGAGGGTGCGCAGCCGACGGGCCGGGGCGTCCAGGTCCTCCTCGCGGACGAACGGCGGCACCGGGGCGGTGGCGAGGACGCAGTTGACCAGCATGTCGTGCGCCAGCAGGGCTGCGCGGTCCAGATCGCGGGTCTCCGCGAGGTCCCAGCAGGTGGGTTCGACGCCGGCCGTGGCGAACGCGGCCCGTGCGCCCCGGCCGCTGCGGCCCAGAGCGCCGACGACAAGGGCGGTGAACTCCTCGTCACCGGCCGCCGGGCGCAGCGCTTCGTCCAACTTCGCCTTCTCGGTGGGCCGCAGGGGCACGGTGAGCCGGTCCCGGTGCTGGAGGACCGCCAGGGCCGCGCCCAGGTAGCCCGCCCAGTAGCCGAAGGCGGCGAGGCGACGGCCGTCGTCGTCGACCAGGTACTCCAGGTCGAGCAGCGCCCCTCCCCCGGCGGCGAACCGGCGCAACAGGTCGGCCGCGCCCGGCTGTTGCTTGTAGGCGTGCCCGAAGAAGACATGCCGATGCGTCAGTTCGTCGGGCTCGTCCGGGAGTTCCTTCAGCCCGAGGATCACCGCGTCGTGCGGCGCGGACGACCAGGAGCCCGCGGGAGCGATCCGGGCGCCGACGGCCTCGTACTCCTGGGTCGGGAAGACGTGCTGCGGGGAGTCCTCGACCGTGAGGCGCACGCCGGCCTCGACGAGGCGGCGGGCGTCCTCCGGGACGACCGGGGTGCGCCGTTCGGTGGGGCGGGCCTCGTGGCGCAGCCACAGGTGCAGTTCGGCCGTACGCAGCTCGGTCATACGCAGTTGACCTCCGGACGCGGGGCGTCGGCCGCGAAACGGTCGGCGCTCAGGGGGGTGACGTCCACGAAGGGTACGCGGCCCAGGTACAGGTCACGGACGACCTCGCCGACCGCCGGCCCCTGGAGGAAACCGTGGCCAGAGAAGCCGGTCGCATACAGAAAACGGGATACCGAAGACGCCTCGCCGATCAGGGCGTTGCAGTCCGGGCTGACCTCGTACAGTCCCGCCCAGCCGCCCGTGCGCCGCAGGTCGAGGAGGGCGGGGGCGCGGCGCTGCATGGCGTCGGCCAGGCGGGGGATCCACCGCTCGTGGGTGTCGGTGGCGAAGCCGGGACGCTCGTCCGGGTCGGACAGGCCGACCAGCAGGCCGGGGCCCTCGGTGTGGAAGTAGAGGGTGCTGCTGAAGTCGATGGTCATCGGCAGGCCGGGCGGCAGACCCGGGACCGGCTCGGTCACCGCGATCTGGCGGCGCAGCGGCTGCACCGGCAGCTCCACGCCGGCCATCGCGCCGACGGCCTTGGACCAGGCGCCGGCCGCGCAGATCACCGTGTCGGTGGTGATGCGGCCGAGTGTCGTCTCCACCGCGGTGATCGCGGCGCCCTGTCGTTCGATGCCGGTGACCGCAGTGTGCCGCAGGATGCGCGCACCGCACCGGCGGGCGGCGGCCGCGTACCCGTGGACGACGGCTTCCGGCGTGCAGTGGCCGTCGTCGGGCGAGAACGCGGCCGCCAGTAACCCGTCGGTCCTGATCAGCGGGGAGAGGCGCTGCGCCTCGGCGGGGTCGATCATCCGGCTGGGCACGCCCAGCGCGTTCTGCAGCCGCACGCCCGCCTCGAAGGAGGCGACCTCCTGCGGGGTGGACAACAGGAAGAGGTAGCCGACACGGTGCAGCCCGATGTCGTACCCGATCTCCTCCCCGAACCGGCCGAACGCCTCCAGGCTGCGCGCCCCGAGCTGGATGTTCAGCTCGTCGGAGAACTGGGCGCGGACCCCTCCGGCGGCCTTCGAGGTCGAGCCGGCGGCGAGTTCGTCCCGCTCGACCAGCAGGACGTCGCGGACACCGGCGGCGGCGAGGTGATAGGCGATGCTCGTGCCCATCACCCCACCGCCGATGACGACGACCGAGGCATGCGTGTTCACGCGAGCGGCTCCTTTTCGCGGCGGCCCCGGCCCTGACGCCGGCGCCGAGGCTGTCGTATGCCGTGACCGCCGTGATCCCTACCCGTTCGGGCAGCGGTCCGAAGCACTCTCAGGACCAGTGGGCCACCGCGTCCAGATGGGGCAGCCGGTGGTCCAGGCGCTCCCGCTTGGTGCGCAGGTAGGTGATGTTGTTCTCGCACGGCTCGATCAGCAGGGGCACCTCCTCGGCGACCTTGATGCCGTTGTCCACCAGCGCCTCGCGCTTGCGCGGGTTGTTCGACATCAGGCGGACGGAGCGCACGCCGAGGTCGCGCAGGATGTCGGCGGCCACCTTGTAGTCGCGGGCGTCCACCGGGAAGCCCAGCGCGACGTTCGCCTCGACGGTGTCCAGGCCCTCCGCCTGCAGCGCCATCGCCCGCAGCTTCCCGAGCAGGCCTATGCCCCGGCCCTCGTGCCCGCGCAGATAGACGACGATGCCGCGGCCCTCGGCGACGACGGCCCGCAGCGCGGACTCCAGCTGGTCGCCGCACTCGCAGTGCTGGGAGCCGAACGCATCGCCGGTCAGGCACTCCGAGTGCAGCCGGGTCAGCACGTCCTCCGCGCCGATCTCCCCGTAGACGAGGGCGACCTGTTCGTCACCGCGGTCGTGGTCCATGTAGCCGATCGCCTGGAAATTCCCGTACACGGTGGGCAGGGGCGCATTCACCACGCGTTCCACACCGGTGCGCTGGGGGGTCTTCGTGCCGAGTACGCCAATTTTTTCTGTCATGATCTGGTTCCTAAGCAGAGACGAAGGGCCGGGGAAAGATGAGTGTTTCGGGAATACGGTCGGCGGCGTACGGGCTGGTGCCGACGGACACCGCCGAAGACGTAAGGACCCGGGGCGCCGGCGTCTCGACGCAGGTGGCGGTCCTTCCCGTCGGAAGCTTCGAGCAGCACGGACCGTACCTGCCCCTGGCCACCGACACACTGGTGGCGTGCGCCATCGCCCGGGAGATCGCCGGGGCGTACCCGGTGCATCTCCTTCCGCCGGTGACCATCGCCTGCTCGCACGAGCACGCGGCCTGGCCGGGGACCGTCAGCATCTCCTCCGTGACCCTTCACGCGGTGGTACGGGACATCGCGGCGTCGTTGCGCCGCTCGGGCGTCGAGGCCCTGGTGCTGGTCAACGGACACGGCGGGAACTACGTCCTGGGCAATGTCGTCCAGGAGTCCTCCGCCCGCGGTGAGCGGATGGCGCTCTTCCCGGCCCCGGAGGACTGGGAGACGGCGCTGGAGCGGTCCGGGGTGTCGACCTCGCTGCTCACCGACATGCACGCCGGGGAGATCGAGACCTCGATCCTGCTGCACGCTCATCCCGAACTCGTCCGGCCCGGTTATGAGTCGGCCGATTTCGTCGCGGACGACCGCCGTCATCTGCTCACTCTGGGAATGTCCGCCTATACCGATTCAGGCGTCATCGGCCGTCCTTCCCTGGGCTCGGCGGAAAAGGGGAAGGAACTCCTGGCGAGCCTGGCGGATTCCTTCGGCGCATATTTCTCGCTGCTTACTCCGGGAGCCTCGACACCCACTTCGGAGACCGGCTCGGAGACCGACTCCGCGTAGTGCGGCCGGTGTTCGTCGAGTTCGGGTCCGGCCGCCTCGGCGGCCCCCGCCCGCACTCCCGCGTACCAGCGGACGACCAGCACGACCGCCCCCGGCAGGGCCGCCACGAAGCTGAGCACGCCGTACACGACGGCGACCGCGAGGCCGGTGCTCGCGCCGAGCCCGGCGGCGCCGAACGCCCAGGCGGTGACGCCCTCACGGGGCCCCCAGCCGCCGACGTTCAGCGGCAGGCCCATGGCGAGCAGGGCGAGGACGGCGATCGGCAGCAGCGCGAGGACCGAGGCCGAGGAGCCGGCGACCCGGGCGGCCACCACGAACATGCCGAGGTGACCGGCCAGCACGACCGCCGACGACACCGCGACGCCCGGACCGTTGCGCCGCGACAGCAGTCCCTCACGCGCCTCGGCCAGCACCCCCCGCAGCCGTCCGCCACGACGCGCCGACGAGGAGTTCATCCGGACCGCCACGACGACGGCGAGCGCGCCCACCCCGGCCAGCAGGACCAGGGGGGCGAGCTGCCGGGCGTCCGCCATGACCGGGGAGGGCAGGGTCAGCAGGACCGTTACGCCTGCCACGGCCAGCACCAACTGCCCCGCGGTGCGCTCCAGGACGACGGCCCGCACGCCGCGTCCCACATCACCGGCGCTCTGCCCGTGCCGCACCGCGCGGTGCACATCGCCGAGGACGCCGCCGGGCAGCGCCGCGTTGAGGAACAGCGAACGGTAGTAGTCGGCGACGGCCGGACCGAACGGCAGCCGGATGCGCAGCGCACGGGCCACCAGCGCCCACCGCCAGGCGCTGAACACGGTGGTGACCGCACCGATCCCGAGCGCTGCCAGGAGGGTCGGGGCGTCGATCCGCCGGAGCCCGTCCAGGAAGACGCCGGTGCCCAGCTTCCACAGCAGGGCGGTGAGGATGACGACCCCGGCGACGGTCCCGAAGTGCGTGCGCAGGGCGCGGTTGCCGAGCAGCGCACGCAGCCGCGAGGGCTTCTCCGTGCGCGGCCGGGTCACGATGACCCCGATGCGGGACTCGGACACGGCGGCGCCGGTGCGGCCCACCGACGGGCTGCGCAGGGGCCGCCGGACGACCGGCCGGGCCCCCTCGCCCCACACGACCGGCGCGGCGGTGCGCACCCGTGGGCCGACCGTCTCCGCGCTCATCACGCCCCGCCCGTCGGCCGGGCCAGTGCCAGCAGGTCGCTGTGGTGGACGGTGACCTGCAGTTCGCCCGCCGCGCAGGCCGCCAGCCGGCCCGCCAGGTAGGCCTCGGCGCGCTCGGCGAGTCGAGGGCGCTCCTCCACCGCCGCGCCGACCCAGCCGCGCAGCCACTGAGCGGTCAGGCCCACGTTCTCGGGGCCGAGCCGCCAGGGGCTCGGGTGGACCTTGACGGTCGCGCCGTGGGCGGCGAACGCCTCGCAGGCCACGCTCACCGCGTCGGGGCCGAGCAGGCCGTCGCGCCGCTGGTGGTCGTTGAAGGCGGCGGCGATCTCGTCGTCCAGCGGGTCCGGGGCGGAGAACTCGACGCGGCCGGCGACCGACAGCGTCAGCAGCGCCGGGCAGCCCGCGCCCGCGCAGGCCGAGGCGAGCGTCTCGACCTCCTCGCGAGTGAGGACGTCCAGCAGTGCGGAGGCGGTGACCAGCGAGGCGCCGAGCAGGGCGTCCGGGGTGAGGCGGGCGACGTCGCCGCGCCGCGTCTCGACGGTGACCCGGCTGCCGTCGGCGGCCGCCCGCGGGGAGGCGACGGCCGCGAAGTGCAGGAGGTAGGGGTCACGGTCGTGCAGCACCCAGTGCTGGGCGCCGTCCAGCCGGGGAGCCAGCCAGCGGCCCATCGAGCCGGTGCCGCAGCCCAGGTCGTGGATGGCCAGCCCGCTGCGGCCGGGCAGGTTGGCCAGCCGGATCCGCAGCGGGTCCAGCAGCTCCATCGCCCGGGCGCCGGCGTCGGCGGGCTCGCGCAGCTCCAGCCACTCGGGGGCGTAGCGGGGCTGCTCGTCCGGCCCGGCGTCGCGCAGCCGCACGGTGGGCCGCTCACCGGGCCGGACCACCGGTCCCGCGCCGGCGATGACGGCCTGCGCCACGGAGCCTGCGCCCGTGCTGTCGGGAACCACTGCCTCGGTCATGGGACCAGCCTCCTTCCGGACCGGCTGGGTCGGAATGCCGCCCACCCGTCGTGCCACGTCGGCCGGGGTCGCCGTCGTCTTCCTCATGCCGCCCTCCGGGGTTCGCTGGGAAGCCGGCCGAGCACCCCGGCCAGGCTCTGGGCGGTGCTCGCCCAGCCGTTCAGAGCCGCCCGGCGGCCGCGCGCGGCGGCCTTGAGGCGACGCCGTACGTCGGCCTCGCCGAACCAGCCGCGCAGTTCGACCGCGAGGGCGGCCGGATCCTCCGGCGGGACCAGGATGCCGGGGACACCGCCGTCGGGGGCGCGGCCGACCGCCTCGGGAAGCCCGCCGACGTCCGTCGCGAGGACGGGGATGCCGCGGGCGAGCGCCTCGGTGACGGCCATGCCGTACGTCTCCGCGTACGAGGTGAGGACCATCAGGTCGGCGGAGGCGTAGGCGGCGTCGAGTTCGGCGCCGGCCTTCGGGCCCGCGAGCTGCAGCCGGTCCTCGAGGCCGTACTTCGCGATGAGGCCGCGCAGATGGGTGACGTACTCCGGGTCCTGCCCGAGGCCGCCCACGCACACACAGCTCCACGGCAGGTCCCGGGCCGCGGCCAGCGCCTCCACCAGCCGGTGCTGGCCCTTGCGCGGGGTGACGGCGGCCACGCACAGCAGACGGGAGACGCCGTCCGTGCCGGAGGCCAGCGGGGCGATGTCGGCGCCGGGGGCGGCGACGTGCACCCGCTCGGGGGCGAGGCCGTGGTGCGAGACCAGGCGGCGGACCGCCCACTCGCTGGTGGCGATCACCGCGGGGACGGCCCGCAGCACGGCCCGCTCCTTGGCGTCGAGTTCGGCCGCCACCTCGGGCGCGAGACCCCGCTCGTCGCCCAGCGGCAGATGGACGAGCACGGCGAGCCGCAGCCGCTCCGCCTCGGGGGCGATGATCTCCGGCACCCCGCAGGCCACCAGGCCGTCGATGAGGACGACCGTCCCGTCGGGGAACTCCCGCAGGGTGCGGGCCAGTTCCGCGCGGGCCGCGGCCTCCGGACGGGGCCAGGAACCGGACGCCAGGTGCTTGTGCACCTGCCAGCCGAAGCCCGGCAGATCAAGGCACAGGCGCCGGTCGTAGGCGTTGCCGCCGCTCGGGTTCGCCGGGTCGTCGACTCCGCCGGGCATCACGAAGTGCACGGAGCGCAGCGACATGGGGATGATCCCGCCCATCTTGGGAAGCGCCGACTGCGAGGGCACGTACGAAAGCGGGGCCGTGTGCACGGTCTTCTCCAGGGTCACGTCGGTCACAGCGCACGCTCGTAACTCGCCCAGGCGACGTGCGACTCGTGCAGGGAGACCGCGATGGCCGCGATGCCCCGGGCGCCCTCGCCGAGCGCCCCCTTGTGGATCCGCTCCGCGAGCCGGTCCGCGATGACCTTGGCCAGGAACTCCGTCGAGGTGTTGACCCCGGCGAAATCCGGCTCGTTGTCGAGGTTGCGGTAGTTCAGCTCGCTGACCACGGCACCCAGTTCCTGCGTGGCGAGTCCGATGTCGACGACGATGTTGTCGTCGTCCAGCTGCTCGCGGCGGAAGGTGGCGTCCACGAGGAACGTCGCTCCGTGCAGGCGCTGCGCGGGTCCGAAGACCTCGCCGCGGAAGCTGTGGGCGATCATGATGTGATCGCGGACGGTGACACTGAACAACGGACGACCCTCCAGGTGCGGCGCGTCTGGCTCCCCCGGCAGTTGGCCGCCGGGGGATGCCGTGTAGTACGGACCTTCGCTTCCCCGTGTTCAGCCCGATCTCACTCTTTTCTCAGGTCAGGCCCTCTTGTGCATACCTGACGCGGTGACACAGGGCCGGGATCTCGCCCGACGCCAGCTTCGGCATGACGTCCGGCAGCTCCTCGAAAGCGCTGTCCCCCGTGACGAGCGCGTCCAGCGCCGGATCGGCCAACAGCTCCAGGGCGAGCGCGAGCCGGTCGGCGTACGTACGGCTGGAGCGGCGGGCCGGGGAGACGGCGCCGACCTGGCTGCTGCGGATCACCAGACGGCGGGAGTGGAACTCCTCGCCCAGCGGCAGGGAGACCTTCCGGTCGCCGTACCAGCTGAGTTCGAGGACCGTGCCCTCGGCCGTCAGCAGCTCCAGGGAGCGGGCCAGACCCGCCTCGGTGGCGCTGGCGTGCACGACGAGATCACAGCCGCCCAGGGCGTCCTCGGGGACGGCGAAGTCGACGCCGAGGGCCTCGGCGGTCTTCGCCCGCGCCGGGTCGGCGTCCACCAACTGCACGCGCACCCCCGGGAAGCGGGCCAGCAGCGCGGCCACCGAGCAGCCGACCATCCCGCCGCCGACCACCGCGATCCGGTCGCCGACCAGCGGCGCAGCGTCCCACAGCGCGTTGACGGCCGTCTCGATCGTGCCGGCGAGGACGGCCCGTTCGGCGGGCACGGAGTCGGGGACGACCGTCACCGCGGCGACCGGGACGACGTACCGCGTCTGGTGCGGATAGAGGCAGAAGACGGTCCGTCCGACGAGGTCCCGCGGCCCCTCCTCCACCAGCCCCACATTGAGGTAGCCGTACTTCACCGGGGCCGGGAACTCGCCCTCCTGGAACGGCGCCCGCATCACGGCGTGCTGGCTCGCGGGGACCCCGCCGCGGAAGACCAGCGTCTCCGTGCCACGGCTGACGCCGGAGAAGAGCGAGCGGACCAGCACCTCGCCCTCGGCGGGGTCGGGAAGGGTGAGATCGCGTATCCCGCCCTCACCCGGAGAGTCGATCCAGAACGCACGAGCGGTGCGGTTCATCGGGATCCTCCTGAACGATCGGGAACCTGTTCACGTACCGAGGTGTGCACAGTCCGCGCACAGTACGCGGCACTGATCATCTCTGTCATCTGGCCGGAGGAATGTGCGGTGGCCCTGAACAACACTTACGACGCAAGGCTGGTCCAGCAGGAGACCGCTGTGGGAGCGGGCGTTCAGATCCTGTTGCTGGCCCTGCTCGGCACGGCGATCGGCATGGGGCCGGCGGGCTGGGTGACCGGTCTCGTCTTCGCCATCGCCACCTGGGCGGTCCTCTCCCGGGCGCTGCACCGATCCAGTCTGCGCTCCTTCGGCCCGGCCAACCGGGTCACGCTCGGCCGGGCGACCCTGGTCGGCGGGGTGACCGCGCTGGTCGCGGACTCCTTCGAGTCCGCCCCGCCGGTGACGCTCCTGGTCGGCCTGACGGCCGTCGCCCTGATCCTCGACGGCGTCGACGGCAAGGTCGCCCGCCGCACCGGCACCTCGACGGCGCTCGGCGCCCGCTTCGACATGGAGGTCGACGCGTTCCTGATCCTGGTGCTCAGCGTCTACGTCTCGATGGCGCTGGGCCCATGGGTCCTGCTCATCGGCGGCATGCGCTACGCCTTCGTCGCCGCGGCCCGCGTCGCCCCCTGGCTCAACGCGCCGCTCCCGCCGAGCACCGCCCGCAAGACGGTCGCCGCACTGCAGGGCGTCCTGCTGCTGGTGGCGGGCGCCGACCTGCTGCCCCACGCGGCCAACTTCGCCGTCGTGCTGCTGGCGCTGGGCTCGCTGGTGTGGTCCTTCGGCCGCGACGTGCTGTGGCTGTGGCGGACCTCGCGCGTCACGGCGGAGGCACCCGCGGAGAAGATGCTCGAGCTCGTCTAGCACGCAGGGGATGGGCCCGGACCGGATTCCCGGTCCGGGCCCATCCCCTGCGTTCCGGACACGTTCCGGATTACGTTCCGGCAGGGCTACGAGCGTGCCGACCGCGTCCGTACGACGGCGAAGCCGGCGGCCGCGAGGCCCAGCACCCCGACGACCAGCCCGGCGACGCCGAGGCCACGGGCGGTGGAGTCGCCGGTCCCGGAGGCGGCGGCTGCGCCGGTGTCAGCGGCGGTGTCGGCCTGTTTCGTGCTGCCGGCGGCGGTGTCGGTGCTCTTGGCGCTCACCGTGGTCAGCCTCAGCACGGGCGCCGGGTTCTCCGGCTCGTCCGCGCCCGCCGCGGCCTCCTCGATCCAACGGACGGTCTTGCCGTCGGAGTAGGTCTGCAGGGCCTTGAAGACCAACTGGCCCGTGTCGTCGGGGAGTTGACCGAAGGCGACGTCGAAGTCCTCGTACTGGCCGGCGGCGATCTTCCCGCCGGTCCAGGTGATCTCGGTGACGGCCTCGGTGATGGCGCCGTCGTCCGTCTTGACCGGCGTCTTGAGCTTGGTGGTGGTCACCTTCGGCGTCCAGCCGTCCTGGGGGCGGACCAGCACGCCGAGGACGGGGTGGTCGGTGGGCAGGAAGACCTGGACCTCGGTGGTGCTCGCGGTGTCCTCCTCGTCGGGCACCCGGAAGCTGAGGACGCCGTCGGTGGCCCCCTTGGCGTAGCTCTCGGGATGGACGGTGACGTGCGCGGAGGCGGCGCCGGCCGCGCACAGGACCGCGGCGGCGGCGAGCACGGCGCCGAGACCGGCCCGGCGCAGGGCGGAACGGGTCGTGGACACGCGCGTGGACACGCGCGTGGATGCGGTCGTGGTCGTGGTCGTGGTCTCGGCCGTGGATACGGATGTGGTCGTGGTCGTGGTGGTGGACATGGGCGGGTGATCTCCGTACAGGAAGGTGTGGGCCCGGCTCTGGGCCGGCTCGGGTTCAGGTCGCGTACGGGATCGGCGGGGGCGGCCCACGGCGGCTCACGGCATGCCGGAGCAGCAACTGCCGGGCCGGGCCCGGAGCCGGGGCGGCGGAGCGGACGGACGGCACGGGCGCCGGCGGGACCCGGGCGTCCCGCCACCAGGCCGCGAGGCCCGGCAGGAAGGCGACCGCCCAGCGCAGCAGCGACCACAGGGCGGCCTCCCCGCGCCGCAGCCACCAGGAGGCGGCGAGCGCGGCGAGGACGTGAGCGGCGGTGGCGTGCGGGGTCATGGCCGTCGCGGTGTGCGGGGTCATCGCCGTGGCGATGTGCGGGGTCATCGCCGTGGCGATGTGCGGGGTCATCGCCGTGGCGATGTGCGGGGTCATCGCCGTGGCGATGTGGGTGTGGGTGTGGGCGTGGGCGTGCAGGTGCGGGCCGCGGTGTGCGGACGTCATGGACATCGCGGGCATGGTCCGCGCGGCCGCACGGGAGCGGGCGGCGGCGTCGAAGGCGATGTGCAGGCCGGCCTGGGTGACCAGCATGGCCGCGCCGATCCCGGGCAGCGAGCGCTCCCGGGCGCCCAGCAGCCACCCGGCGGCGAAGACCGCCAGGAATCCGGCGCCGTCCGCCCACGGCGGCGGCGCGTCACCCGTGGCGAGTCCGTGCCCGGCGGCGGCCAGCAGCACGCACACCGCGGCGAACACCGCGGCGCGCAGACTCCGGACCGCCGGGGACGCACTCATGATGCGGGATCCTCCCACGCCCGACGGATACGACGGGGACCACTCCCGCGTTGACCTCCGTTTGGGCCATGTGGGCCGCGCGGGGTGTGTGGGCCGAGCGGGGCGTGCGGGGCGTGCGGGGCGTGTGGGTCGTGTGGGTCGTGTGGGTCGTGCGGGGCGGCAGAGCAAGCGACGACGGCAACCGGCACCGCTGCACTCCGGAGGCGGGAAGGACGCGGGTGACCGCGCCACCGCAGACCACGACCGGCACCGCCACTCCCGCCTTCACGCTCTGCGGGCCCCGCGCGGCAGCAGGACAACAGCGGCAGCCGGTACCGCGGCCAGCAACACCCAGGGCACGGCCGACGGCAGCCCGGAGTCGAGCAGGCTGCCGGTGACCGCGCTTCCGACGAGCACGATCAGCCCGGAGACCGAGGACAACGCCCCCGTGTACAGGCCGAGTCGGCCCTCTTCGGCGAGGTCGGGGACCCAGGCGCGGGCGGCGGGCGCGACGAGCATCTGGCCGAGCGTGAGCAGCACGACGAACCCGGCCGCGGGCAGCAGCCCGGCCGTCCCGGTGCGCCCGGCGGGCAGGACCGCGGCCACGACGGCGAACCCGGCGGCGATCAGCGCGAGCCCCGCCGCCATCGAGCGGCGCAGGCTCAACCGCTCCCCCACCCACCGGGTGACCGGCAGCTGGGCGGTCACCACCAGCAGCGACGACAGCGCGAACAGCCAGGCCAGCGGCGCCTGCGAACCGGCCGCCCGCTCCACCTCGGCGGGCAGGGCGAGGTAGAGCTGGTTGTAGGCGAGGAGGTAGGCGCCGTAGGCGCAGGCCAGCGCGAGGAAGCGGCGGTTGCGCAGCAACGGGCCCACGCCGCCGCGGACTCGGACGCGGGTCCGGCCGGGGATGTGCTGCGGCAGCAGCCACGCGTGGGCGGCCAGGACCAGCACGAAGACCCCGGCTCCGGCCAAACACACCGCACGGAAGTCGACCTCGAGGAGCAGCGCGCCGAGCAGCGGCCCGACGAACGCCCCGGCCTGCCCGGCGACCGTGAACAGCGCCAGCACCCGGGTCCGCGATCCGCCGCCCGACTCCTCGTGCGCGACGGCCTGCCGGGCCACCTCGGACTCGACGGCGGGTGAGAACAGCGCGGCCGCGAACCCGATCAGCAGCACCGCCCCGACGACCGTCCCGGCCTGCCCGGCGTACCCGAGCCACCCGAACCCGGCGATCCGCAGCACGCACCCGGCGAGGACGACGGGCCGGACGCCGTACCGGTCCGCCAGCGCGCCGCCGACCACGAACAGCCCCTGCTGACTGAAGGTCCGCAGCCCCAGCACGAACCCGACCAGCCAGCCCGCCATGCCGACCGCGCCGCCCAGATGCTCGGCGAGGAACGGCAGAACGGCGAAGAAGCCTATGTTGAAGGCGAGTTGAGTGAGGATCAGCAGCCGCAGCAGCGGCGGGAGTCGAGTGGCTTCGCTCGCCCTGCGGCGCGGGGAGAGGCGCGTGGCCCTCACCGGGACCTCACCGACTCCGGTGGGGAGGAAGGCAGTTCGACGCCGTCCAGCTCGCTCGGGCCGTCCAGGTCTGCCGTACGACGACGTGGCCGTCGCAGTGCTCCGGCCGCCGTCACCGCGAGGGCGCCGAGCAACGCCAGGACGGTGGCGGGGGCGAGGACGGCCCAGGGGGCGCGTTCGGCGTAGGGCTGGTTCTCGGCGAGGAGCAGACCCCACTCGGGGGACGGCGGCTGCGCGCCGAGGCCGAGGAAGCCGAGGGAGGCCAGGGCGAGGGCGATGCCCGGCAGACGCAGGAGGGCGTGGCGGGCGACCGGCGGCAGCACGGCGGGCAGGAGTTCGCTCCTCAGCAGGTACCAGGGGCCGGCCCCGAGGGCGCGGGTGGCGGTGAGGTGGACGGTGGCCCGCTCCTGCCGCAGCAGAGCGGAGGCGTGCGCGGCGAGCGGCGCCCAGGCCACCACCGCCACGGCGAGGACGGGCGTCGTGGGCCCGCTGCCCCAGACCGCGGCGACGAGGAGCGCGGCGAGAACGGGCGGCACGGCGTTCACGGTGTCGACGAGCGGCCCGGACAGCCGGGGCAGCAGCCCGAGCAGGACTCCGGCGGTGAGTGCGATCGCGCTGATGGCGAGGGCGAGAAGCAGGGTGTCGAGAGCGCCGTGCGCGACCCGGGCGAGAACGTCGCGGCCGAGCGCGTCGGTGCCGAAGGGGTGGGCCGCGGAGGGGGGTCGCAGGCGGGCGGCGGTGTCGAGGGCGAGCGGGTCGCGGGGCAGGCCGAGACCGATGACGACCGACAGCAGAAGACTGTATGCAATAGGCAGGATCCTGCGGACGGTCGGCGGCGGCCCGTGGAGTGTATGCAAGGCGCCGTCGCGCAGAGCCGGGCCGATCAGCCACCGGGCGCCGAGCCGGGCAAGGCCGGTGGCGAGCGCCGCGAGGACGACCAGCACCAGGGCGCCGGCCTGGAGGACGGGCAGGTCCTGGGCGATCGCGGCCTGGAGGGTGGTCCGGCCGAGCCCGGGGATGTCGAAGATCTGCTCCACGGCGACGGATCCGCCGGTCAGCCCCACGACGAACAGCCCGAGGTTGGGCAGCAGTCCGGGCACACAACGGCGCAGCGCCTTACGGGCGATGCTCCGGCCGGGCAGTCCGCGCGCGGCGGCGGCCTGCGCCCAGGGCTCGGCGAAGGCGGCAGGCAACTGGTCGTCGAGAAGCCGCCCGAGGACCGCGCCGGCGGGCAGGCCGAGGGCGAGCGCGGGCAGCACGGTCCACTGCGGGCCGTACCAGCCGAGGGCGGGCAGCCACCCCCACTGCACACCGACCACCGTGGCGAGGACGGACGCGGTGAGGAACTCCGGCAGCGCGGCGAGCACGGCGGAGCCGGACCCGCCGGCGGGCCGGCCGTCGAGCCGTCGCCCCGAGCCGAGGTACAGGGTGCGGGCGCACACTCCGGCGGCGGTGACCACGGCGACCGCCAGTGCCACCGTCATCAGCAGCAGCGACACCCCAAGGGCATCGAGGACACCGGGCAGGACGTCGGCGCCGGAGACCCAGGACCGTCCGGCGTCACCGCGCGGCAACCCCGCGAGCCACTGCCCGAGGAGGTGCAACGGGCCGTCGTCCAGCCCCAGTCCGGCACGGACGGCGGCGAGCACCTCAGGGGTGGCGTCACGGTCGGCGGACCGCGCCTTCAGTACGGTGAGCGCCGGATCCGTGTGCGAGAGCCAGGGCAGCAGCCCGATCCCGCACACCAGCAGCGCGGCCAGTCCGGCACGCCACAGCAGCGCGCCCACCCTGCTCCGCATGCCGTCCGCGCGAAATGCCGTCAGCGCCGGGTCCCGATGCCGACGAGGGTGCGCTCGTACGGGTCGAGCAGCACGCCGCCGACCTCGGCTCCGACGCCGGTGATGACGCGCTGGTGGACCAGCGGGACGACGGCGTCGGCGCCGAGGATCTTCGCCTCGGCGGCCATGGCGGCGTCCTGCCGCTCGTCGGTGTCGGCGACCGTCTGCGCCGTGCCGACGGCCGTGTCGACTCCCTTGTCGCACAGCAGGGCGAGGTTGTAGCCGCCGTCGCAGGTGAAGTCACCGGCCAGGACGGAGACGGGGTCGCCGGTGTCGAGAAGGCTGTTGCGAGCCCCGACGAACGCGTCGAACTTCCCGGCGAGCGCGTCGCTCTCCAGCCGCGAGTACTCACGCACCTCCAGCTTCACCGCGAAGCCTGCCTTCTCCAGCTGCTGCTTCAACACCTGGGCCGCTTCAGGGAGTTCGGGCCGGTTGTCATAGGTGGCGAGGGTGACCGAGGCCCCGCCGGGGTTACCGGCCTGCGCTCTGCCGACGGGCTGGACGCGCTTGCCCGCGGCCCAGGTGACGGCGGGACCGTAGATCCCGGCGCCTGCGTCGGCGTGCCCTTCGTAGACGCCCTCGGCGAGGGCGGAGGTGTCAATGGCCGCGCGGGCGGCGGCGCGCAGTGCCGGGTCCTTGAAGACGCCCGACTTCGTGTTGAGTTGCAGGCTGGTGGTGCGGGTGGTGGCGGTCTCGCGGCGGGTGTTCGCGTCGAGGGTGGCGGCCTGGGCGACGGGTATGGCCTCGGCGAGGTCGACCTGGCCGGTGCGCAGGGCGTTGGCGCGGGCGGTGCCGTCGGCGACGAACCGCACGTCGATGCCGGAGGCCTGGGCCCGGCCGCCCCAGTAGTCGTCGAAGCGGTCGAGGTCGGCGACGGTCGTGCCGGTCACCTTGGTGAGCTCGAAGGGGCCGGTGGCGGTGCCGACCGGGTCGACGGCGTCCTTCTTCCCGTACGCCTTCGGGGCGAGGACGGCAAGGCTCGGGCTGGAGAGCCGCAGGGGCAGCACGGGGTCGGGCCGGGCGGTGGTGACGCGTACGCCGGCGCCGCCCTCCGCCTTCGCAGTGAGATCGACGCCGGCGAGGGCGGCCGGGGCTGGCTCGGCCTCGGTGGCACGGGTGAGGGAGGCGGCGACGGCGACGGGCGTGACGTCGGTGCCGTCCTGGAAGACGGCCTCGCGCAGGGTGAACAGCCAGGTCCGGTCGTCCTCACGGCGCCAGGACGCGGCGAGCGCGGGCGCGGCGGCGCCGTTGGCGTCGAGGGCGGTCAGCCCTTCGGTGACGCCGAGACGGCTGAGGATCGTCGCGTCGGCCCCGTACGGGGAGAGGTTCTCGGCGGGCGGGAAGGCGAGCGCGACCCGCAGCCGGGAGCCGTCGCCGGCTGCGGACCCCTCGCCGTCGTCACCACCGGAGGAGGCGAAGCAGCCGGCGAGGACGGGGGCGAGGAGAAGTCCGGCGAGGATCCGTGGACGGCGGGGAAGGCGGGAAATGGGGCGGCGGTGGGGGAAGCGCATGGGTGGTTACCGGCCTAGAGGTGGGGGGAGACGGCGGCGGGGCGACGGGCGACGAGGGCGTCGAGGGGGACGTCGAAGTGCACGATCCCCTGACCGCCGCCCGGGTCCTCACGCTCGTCGTGCACGACCGTGCCGAGCGACCGCCAGAAGCCTTCGGCGCCTTCCACGGAGGGGTCGGTGTGCAGATACACGGACCGGTAGCCGCCGTCCGCGGCCGCGAAGGCGAGCAGTTCGGCGACCAGACGCCGGGCAAGGCCCCGCCGCCGGTGCTCTGATCGGACATAGACGCGGCGCAACTGGGCGCTCGCGCCGGAGGGATAGCGCTCGGCCACGAGCCGGGGGTTCGGCGGGTGGAGGGGGCCGCGGGAGTCCAGGGCGCCCGTGGCGACCACCTGCCCCTCGGGGTCGAGCGCGACCAGCAGGGTATGGCGGGCGGGGACCAGATAGGCGGCGACCGGATCGATGATGTCGCCGTGCCAGCGGGGCACGTAACCGGTACCGAAATCGCGGTAGACGGTGTCGAGCATGACGGCCCGGGCGCCGTCGAGGTCCTCTGGGCCCGCGGGCCTTATGCAGTAGTCACGCACTTGCACATCATATGCATTAAGCCGAGGGCATTCGATCACTCGACCACCCCGCCCCGGGGATTTGACAGAGATCACGGCACGCCTTAAACCTAGCCACATGACATTCATTTTCAAAAAGGCGGTGCGGTGATGCGCATCGCTTTCGTAGGGAAGGGCGGCAGCGGCAAGACGACACTGTCGGCCCTGTTCGCCCGACAGTTGGCGCAGTCCGGCGCACCGGTGCTCGCCGTGGACGGCGACATCAACCAGCACCTGTCCGAGGCCCTGGACCCCACGGCCGGCCCAGCGCCCTTCACCGCCCCGCCCCTGGCCGGGCACCTGGGCGAGATCAAGGACCTGCTGCGCGGCGCCAACCCGCGGATCGCCTCCCGCGAGGCGATGGTCAAGACGACCCCGCCGGGCCGCGGCTCCCGACTGCTACACCTGCTCGGCGACGACGAACTGCACACCCGCCACGTCCAGCAGGTCGGCGGCGTGCCCCTCATGGTGACGGGCGCGTTCGACGAGAGCGACCTGGGCGTGGCCTGCTACCACTCCAAACTCGGCGCCGTGGAGCTCTACCTGAACCACCTGGTCGACGGCCCCGGCGAGTATCTGGTGATGGACATGACGGCCGGCGCCGACGCCTTCGCCTCCGGCCTGTTCACCCGCTTCGACATGACGTTCCTGGTGGCCGAACCCACCCGCCGAGGCGTCTCCGTCTACCGCCAGTACCGCGACCACGCCCGCGAGTTCGACATCCCCCTCGCGGTGGTCGGCAACAAGGTGACCGGCGAGGACGATCTCCTCTTCCTCAAAGAACAGGTGGGCGACGACCTCCTCACCCACCTCGCCCTCTCCCCCTGGGTCCGCTCCGCCGAACGAGGCAGCCCCCAGGGCGAGTTGGAGGACACCAACCGCCACGCCCTCGACATCCTGCGCGAGACGGTCGACGCCCGCACCAAGGACTGGCCCACCCTCCACCGCCACGCCGTCCACTTCCACCTGCGCAACGCCGAATCCTGGGCCAACGAGGCAACGGGCCAGGACCTGGCGGGGCAGGTGGACCCGGAGTTCGTACCGGGCCCGGAATCACTGGCCCGATAGCCCGGGGGGGGTCCCCCTCCCCCCTCCCCTCCCTCCCCAAGAACAGGAACAACACCCATGTCTCTCGACGTCTCCCCGAAGCTCCTCGCCGAGGCCGAAGCCGGTGACATCCGTGAGGAGGACTTCGTGGACACGGTCCGCACATCTCTCCCCTACGCCTACGACCTCGTCGCCTCCCTCTCCGCCGAGCTGCACGCCGGCATCGGTGAGTTCACCGACAACCAGACCCCTCCCGCGTCCGAGCAGGAGCGCGGCCAACTTCTCCGCGCCCTCGCCAGCGACGCCATCCGCAGCAGCCTGGAACGCCACTTCGACGTCACTCTGGCCTTCCAGAACTGCCACCGGGTCGCGGCGTTCCGCCCGGGAGCGCGGGACGGGGAGACCTTCGCGCGGTTCACGTCGACGCGAGCACAGGTACTGAACCAGTCCGCGCTGTTGCGGGACTGCTAGGTCGTCGGCCCACCGGCCTGCCGTCAGGTCGGGCTGCTGAGGGGATCAGGCAGCCGCTCGGGCCGATCGGCTGCCTCTCCCCCGACCCCCGGACACCCGCGCTACCGGACACCCGCACCGCCGGCCACCGCGCTACCGGACGCCCGCCGCGTCAAGCAGCCGTACCAGATCCTTTCGACCGTATCCGAGGAGTGCGGCGCGATGGGCGACCGTCAGCAGCAGCTGCGCGACGATCTGCGCCCCGTATCCATCCGGGTCGTTGCGCGACCACTCGTCGGGCTCCTCGATGCCGAGGCTGTTCATCACCACGCCATGCTCGCGGCGAATCTCCGCGACGGTGTCGGACACGGCGCCCAGAAGCGTGGCCCCTGACCGCTCGCACTGCAGAGCGAAGCAGCCGAAGTCGACGGGCTGACAGCCGCTGGGCGGCTGCGTGCGCAAGCTCGCGTAGCGCTCATCCCGGAAGTCACCGCCGAACTCTTCGTGCACCAAGGCGAATCGATGCACCCCCGGAGCCGACGGCGGCGTCGGCGTGGGTGGGGGCGTCGGGGGCGGGTGCTCCCAGCCGGCATCCTCGTGCACCAACCGCTGCACCTCGTCCTCGTCGGCCGAGGTGGCCGTGAAGCCGGTCTCGTCGTTGCGCCCTGTCGTCGTGCCGTCCGCGTTGCGCTGGAAATGCAGGCTCACAGCCACCCCCGTGGTCCGTCATGAGCGGGAAGATCCCGTCACCCGCACAACGGCCCGCCGAGGCCCCGCGTGCCCACGCTCCGAAGTATCACCCGTTCGCGTGAAGACGCCGCTCGCCGGTGACGGAGCCGCGGCGGGCACGTCGCCCCCTGGTCTGCTGTGAAAGTGGGCATGGGGCGAGCCTCACAGTGGCTCGCACGGCAGGCACCCCGGTTCTCGCGGGAACACCGGTCCCGCCACTTGACGCGCGCCTTCGGGTAGTTGAAGCATTCAGCGCTGAGAGAGCGCTCTCAAGCCGCTCTCCGTTCACTTCCTTAAATCAGCCGTTCACTCCGAGCGGCCTGTACCGAGGAGAGCCGCCCATGACCCACACCCCACAGTCGGACCCGCCCTCCGTGCGCCGCAGAGCGGTCCTCGCGGCCGCCGCCACCGCCGCAGCCGTGCCCGCCCTCTCCGGAGCGGCCTCCGCGCAGGCCGCCGCCGTTCAGGACGGCGACTGTCCGCACGCTCTGCCGGGCGGCGGCGACCTCGGACCGAACGTTCTCGTCTTCGGCCCGGCGACCCCCGACATCCAGGCCCGGGTGGACGAGGTGTTCCGGCAACAGGAGTCGGCCCAATTCGGCAGCGGACGTTACGCGTTGCTGTTCAAGCCGGGCGTCTATCACGGCCTCAACGCCCAACTCGGGTTCTACACCTCCATCGCGGGCCTCGGTCTCTCCCCCGACGACACCACCATCAACGGGGATGTGACGGTCGACGCGGGCTGGTTCGGCGGCAACGCGACGCAGAACTTCTGGCGTTCGGCGGAGAACCTCGCGCTCGTCCCGGTGAGCGGAACCAACCGGTGGGCGGTCGCCCAGGCGGCCCCGTTCCGTCGGATGCACATACGCGGTGGCCTCAACCTCACCCCGTCCGGCTACGGTTGGGCCAGCGGCGGCTACATCGCGGACAGCCGCGTCGAGGGTGAGATCGGCCCGTACTCGCAGCAGCAGTGGTACACCCGGGACAGTTCGATCGGCAGCTGGCTCAACGGCGTGTGGAACATGGTGTTCTCGGGCGTCGAGGGCGCCCCCGCCCAGAGCTTCCCCAACCCGCCGTACACCACGCTCGACACGACTCCGGTCTCACGGGAGAAGCCTTTCCTGTACGTCGACGGCGGCGACGGCGACGGCGACGGCGAGTTCCGGGTCTTCCTGCCCGCCAAGCGGACCAACGCCCGCGGGGTCTCCTGGGGCAACGGCACACCCCGCGGCAACTCGCTGCCCCTGTCGCGGTTCTACGTCGCCAAGCCGGGCGTCTCCGCGGCCACGCTCAACCAGGCTCTCGCCCAGGGCCTGAACCTGCTGCTGACGCCGGGCATCTACCACCTCGACCAGCCCATCCGGGTGGCCCGAGCCAACACCGTTGTCCTGGGCCTGGGTTACGCCACCCTCATCCCCGACAACGGCGTCACCGCCCTGAAGGTCGCCGACGTCGACGGCGTCCGACTCGCCGGCTTCCTCGTCGACGCCGGACCGGTCAACTCCTCGACGCTGCTGGAGGTCGGTCCGCCGGGAGCCCGGCGCGACCACTCCGCCAACCCGACCACCGTCCAGGACGTGTTCGTCCGGATCGGCGGTGCCGGCGCCGGCAAGGCCACCACCAGCATGGTGATCAACAACCGTCACACGATCGTCGACCACACCTGGGTCTGGCGTGCCGACCACGGCGAGGGCGTCGGCTGGGACACCAACCGGGCCGACTACGGGGTCGTCGTCAACGGCCACGACGTGCTGGCCACGGGCCTGTTCGTGGAGCACTTCAACAAGTACGACGTGCAGTGGTACGGCCAGCGCGGCCGCACGATCTTCTTCCAGAACGAGAAGGCGTACGACGCGCCGAACCAGGCGGCGATCCAGAACGGAGCGACGAAGGGCTTCGCTGCCTACAAGGTGGGCGACAACGTCACCGCGCACGAGGGCTGGGGCCTGGGCAGTTACTGCTACTACAACGTCGACCCCACGATCGTCCAGCACCACGGCTTCGCCGCTCCGAACGTGCCTGGTGTGAAGTTCCACAACCTGCTGGTGGTCTCCCTCGGCGGCAAGGGCCAGTACGAGCACGTCATCAACGACCTCGGAGCACCGACGTCCGGCACGTCGACCGTGCCGTCGACCGTGGTCTCCTACCCCTGAACCATCGTGCGGGACTGAATTCCTGATGTCTGGTCAGATCCTGAGGCGCTCGGGAATCGGAAGGGTGCGGGTCCCCGGAACCTCGGGCCGAGGTTCCGGGGACCCGCACCCCGCTCCGGGGCCTACCGCGTCGTCGCCGCCGTCGGCGCCGGGGCGTATCCCGTCGGGCGGGCCGAGAAGGTGCCTCGGCCCTGCGTGCGGCTGCGCAACCGGGTCGCATAGCCGAACAGCTCGGCCAGCGGCACGGTGGCCGTGACCACCGCCGAACCGCCGCGGACGGCCGAGTCGGTGATCCGCCCGCGCCGGCCGGCCAGGTCGCCGAGGACCCCGCCGACGGCGTCCTCGGGCACCGTGACCGTGACCTCGACAACCGGTTCCAGCACAGCCATCACGCAGCCGCGCAGGGCCTCCCGGAGCCCGAGCCGGCCTGCGGTGCGGAAGGCCATCTCCGAGGAGTCCTTCACATGCGTCGCCCCGTCGGTCAGGGTGACCCGCAGCCCGGTGACCGGGTACCCGCCGAGGGGGCCTTCGGCAAGGGCGTCCCGGCAGCCGGCCTCGACGGCACGCGCGTACTCCTGCGGCACTCGTCCACCGACGACGGTCGAGCGGAACGCGAAACCGGTTTCAGCGTCACCGCCCGCGCCGCCTGCTTCGCCCGCATCGCCTCCATCACCTGCATCGCTTTCGCCGAGCGGTTCGACATCGAGCACGACATGCGCGAACTGGCCCGCGCCACCGTCCTGTTTGACGTGCCGGAAGACCAGGCCGGACACCCCATGGACGACCGTCTCCCGGTAAGTCACCCTCGGACGCCCCACGTTGACCTCCAGTCCCAGGCTGCGGCGGATCTTCTCCACCGCGACCTCCAGATGCAGTTCACCCATGCCCGACAGCACGGTCTGACCCGTCTCCGGATCGGTCCTGACGACCAGCGACGGGTCTTCCTCCGCGAGCCGGGCAAGCGCCGAGGCCAGCCGGTCGGCGTCGGCACTCGTGCGCGCCTCCACCGCCACGGAGACGACCGGGTCGGGGACCCCCGGCGGTTCGAGAACGATGGGCGCCTCGGGCGCACACAGGGTCGAGCCCGCGCGGGCCGACTTCAGCCCGACCACGGCCACGATGTCACCGGCGACCGCGCGCTCCAGCTGGGCGTGCCGGTCGGCCTGCACGCGCAGGATCCGGCCGATCCGCTCGGTGCGTCGCCCGCCCGACTCCCATACCGCGTCTCCCTTCTCGATCGTGCCCGAGTACACCCGCAGGTAGGTGAGCCGACCTGTCGGGGTGGCGCTGACCTTGAACGCGAGCGCCGCGAACGGCGCGGCGGGGTCGGCGGGCCGTTGCTCGCCGACGACATCCTGCATACGGTCGACACCGTCGCGCATACCGTCCACGCCATCGTGCATACCGTCCACGCCGTCGTGCATTTCGTCGACGCCATCGTGCATACCGCGGGAAGCGTTCTGTATACGGTCGACAGCCTTGCGCAAACCGCCGCCCGTATTGCGCATACCGTCAGCGCCGTCGCGCATACCGCATACCGGCGGCACGTCCAGCGGCGACGGCAGATAGGCGACGGCCGCGTCGAGCAGTGGCTCGACGCCCCGGTTGCGGTAGGCCGAGCCGCACAGCACGACCACCCCGTCACCTGTACGGGTCAGGTCGCGCAGGGCCGCGGAGAGAGTCTGCGCGGACAGTGTCTCCTGGTCGCAGAACTCCTCCAGCGCGGCCGGGTGTCGCTCCGCCACGGCTTCCTCCAGCAGGCGGCGCCGACGCAGCGCCTCCTCCCGCAGCTCCTCGGGTACCGCCCCTTCGACGGCACTGTCGCCGTCGTCGTTCCAGGTCAGCGCCCGCATGCGCAGCAGGTCGACGACGCCGGTGAAGTCGTCCTCCACGCCGATCGGCAGTTGCACGACCAATGGGACCGGATGGAGTCGTGCCCGGATCGAGGCCACCGCGGCGTCGAGGTCGGCGCCCGCCCGGTCCAGCTTGTTGACGAACGCGATCCTCGGCACGCCGTGCCGGTCGGCCTGCCGCCACACGGACTCGCTCTGCGGTTCCACGCCGGCGACGGCGTCGAACACCGCCACCGCCCCGTCGAGTACCCGCAGGGATCGCTCCACCTCGTCGGCGAAGTCGACGTGCCCAGGGGTGTCGATCAGGTTGATGCGGTGACCGTCCCAGTCGCAGCTCACGGCCGCGGCGAAGATGGTGATCCCACGGTCGCGCTCCTGAGGGTCGAAGTCGGTGATCGTCGTGCCGTCATGGACCTCACCGCGCTTGTGCGTGGTCCCGGTCGCGTACAGGATCCGCTCGGTGACGGTGGTCTTGCCGGCGTCGACATGGGCGAGGATGCCCAGGTTGCGCACGGCGGAGAGATGACGGTCGAGGTGGTTGCGCACGGCCCTTGGCCTTTCGGGGTGTTCCGAGAACGGGCAGCGCGATTTCCCGACGAGGGCGATGAGCGTCGAAGGTCGGTGAGTGGGATCAGACCTGTTCGACGCACCGTCAGGCATGGGGCCTCGACGGTGCGTCGGAGTGCTCAGGCGTTCGTCAGGACATCCGGTGCCGGCCGCGCAGCGAGCACCGGACGGACGTGGATACGAGGATCACCTCGTAGCGGGAGCGGGGAGCGACGACAGCGGTGTGGTCACGCATGGCCGGGCTCCCCTCGTTCGTCTCGGTACCGCACAGCCGCGTCATGTCGTGGGCTGCGCTCGGTCTTCGGCGATTCTAGAGGCGAACGGTCGTGCGTGGCACGTGATTTATCGCGTGCCGGGCGTCTCCTGGGGAGCTGTGTAGAACTGCCGCCGCACCCGGCGCAGCCATGCTTCGGCGGCCGTGTCGTCGGGGTGTTCGGGCAGCACGCTGCGCGTCTCGGCGAACGCCTCCTCGAAGCCGCGCAGCAGCGGCAGCGCGGCTTCGGGATCGGCGGCGACCTGCTCGCCGAACCGGTGGTAGCTCTCCGGGTCCTCGACCCGGATCGTCAACTGCCCGGTGGCGTACAGCTCGTAGCCCTGGGTGCACAGCCGCTTGAGGTGGCGTGCGTGCTTGGCGGTCCGCTTGCTGACGTCCTCGGAGAGAGTGCCCTGGCTGCGGTTCTGCAGTTTGCGGAACTGCTGCGTGGCGTAGCCGAGGTAGGCGTCGCGGACCCGGTGAGCGCCGAGCAACGTCTGGCGGACGGCGATGAGTTCGTCGCCGAGCGGAGTGCGCACCTCGTACAACTCGTCCGGCAGCCAGACGAGTTCCATGACGGTCGGGTTGCCGCCGAGGGCGAGTCGGCACCACTTCGCGGCCTCGTGCAGGGTGCGGTCGGGCGCCGTGCTGACGTGCGACTCCTTCGGTCCGTGCAGACCGTGCAGTTCGTCGGTGGGGGCGGCGAACATGCCGAGGCGGTCGATGTCCGAGCCTTTGTGGGCGAGCCCGTAGGCGGTCGAGCCGACGATTCCAGACAGCAGGATGTTGTTGACGGTCACAGGTGCCCCCGGTCGTTCCCCCGACGATGATCACCCGGCGCCGCAGTCGGCGATGGGACCGCCATGATGCCCCGGCCTCGGCTCGGACCACCTCACATTTTCCGGCACCACCCCCCTCTGCGCTCCGCCAGATCCACCCACCCCACCCACCCCACCCGCTTCTCGCCCCCGCTTCTCGGCCCGCCTCGCGCCCCGCCCCGTCGCGCTTCACCCGTACGGCTCCTTGCGCTGGTCGAGCGGCCCGGCCGGTGGTGCGGTGGAGGGCAGGGGCAGCCGACCCCCGTCCTCAGGAGGTACTCGTGACCAGCCCTCGCCCGTCGTCCCGCCCGCCCCGTCCCTCGGGCCCGGCCGGTCCGAACCGCCCGGTCCGCCCGGTCCGTCCGGCCCGTCCGGCTCGGGTGCTGGCCGCCGTCCTGGCCGCCGGAACGCTGCTCACCACGGCAGCCTGTTCCGACGGGGACGACAGCGCGTCGAGCGGCTCCGGCGTGACGGCCTCGCCCGTCGCCGAACGCGCCGTCACCACGACTCCGACCACGACTGCGACCACATCTGCGACCGCGTCCCCCACCGAGCCGCTCACGCAGGCCGGCGCACAGACGGCGCTGATCACGGAGGGCGACCTGGAGGACGACTGGACGCAGGTGAAGACCGCGGCGAGCTGGCGGGACCGACTGCTCATCGACACGGTCGACGCGGCCCAGTTCGTCACGGCCAAGACACAGTCCGATGCCTGCCAGCAGTTCCTCGACGGGCTCTACGACGACGACCTGCTGGGAAAGCCGTCCGGGGCGTCGGCGCTCACCGGCTTCCAGGAGGGCGACTCCCGTCTGCTCTACCAGGTCGCCGCATACCAGCGGGCCGCCCTGGACTCGAAACTGGACTGGCTGGAGTCGCTCCCGACCGAGTGCGACCAGTTCAACGCGGTCGGCTCGGACGGCTCCACACGCACCGTGCAGGTCATCGTGAACTCCCTGCCCAAGGTCGGCGACGCCCGATACGGCTTGACCATGACCATGCAGGGCGTCTCCGGCGGCGCCCCGATCACGCTCACCCTCGACGTCGCCGTCGTTCGGGTCGGGGACGACGCGATCACGGTCACCAACGGCGGACTCGACGGCGCGGATCACGACAGCACCAAGGACGCGGTGAGCCACGGCACCACACGCCTCAAGGACGTCCGGGAAGGCCGTACCCCGGCCCCGGAGCCCAGCGAGTTCGACTGAGCGTGCGCATGGCCCTCCGGGCCGTCGCGGCCTTCTTCCTCCAGTCAGAGCAATGTGACATATTACTGGTGTGACCAAGCGACTGAGCGGTGACGTCGTGGTCGTCGGCGCCGGCATGGTGGGCGCCGCCTGCGCGCTGTACGCGGCCCGCGCCGGGCTGGACGTGGTCCTGGTCGACCGCGGCCCGGTGGCCGGCGGCACGACCGGCGCGGGCGAGGGCAATCTGCTGGTCTCCGACAAGGAGCCCGGTCCGGAGCTTCAACTGGCTTTGCTGTCCTGCCGTTTGTGGGGCGAGCTGGCCCAAGAGCTGGGAACGGCCGTCGAGTACGAGCCCAAGGGCGGGCTCGTCGTCGCGTCCACGCCCGAGACGCTCGCCGCCCTGACGGACCTCGCGGCCGGACAGCGCGCGGCCGGGGTGGAGACGGTCCACGTCGACGCGGGCCGACTCACCGATCTGGAACCGTACTTGGCGCCCGGCCTAGCGGGCGGCGTGCTGTATCCGCAGGACGCCCAGGTCATGCCCACCCTCGCCGCCGCCCACCTGGTGAAGGCGTCGGGTGCGCGGCTGGAGACCGGTCGCACGGTGACACGCGTCCTGCGCGGCGCCGACGGGGCCGTACGGGGCGTGCGGACCGACCGGGGCGACATCCTCGCGCCGGCCGTGGTGAACGCGGCCGGGACCTGGGGGGCAGAGGTCGCCGCATTGGCGGGGGTCGGACTGCCCGTGCTCCCCCGCCGCGGCTTCGTCCTGGTCACCGAGCCGCTGCCGCACCGGGTGCGGCACAAGGTGTACGCCGCCGACTACGTGGCCGACGTGGCGAGCGACTCGGCCGCCCTGCAGACCTCGCCGGTCGTCGAGGGAACCGCCGCCGGGCCGGTGCTGATCGGCGCGAGCCGCGAACGGGTGGGCTTCGACCGGTCCTTCTCGCTGCCGGTCGTACGCGCCCTGGCGGCGGGCGCGACGCGTCTGTTCCCGTTCCTGGAGCACGTCCGGGCGATGCGCACGTACCTCGGCTTCCGCCCGTACCTGCCCGACCATCTGCCCGCTGTCGGGCCCGATCCCCGCGTGCCCGGGCTGTTCCACGCCTGCGGCCACGAGGGCGCGGGCATCGGCCTGGCGACCGGCACCGGGTCCCTGATCGCGCAGACGCTCACCGGCGGGAGCCCCGAGCTGGACCTGACGCCGTTGCGCCCCGACCGCTTCGCCGAGGAGGCTGCCAGGTGAATCCCTTGAAGTTGGTCCGGGCGCGTCCCGGCGCCCCGTTCACCGTCACCTTCGACGGCCGGGAGATCGAGGCGCTGCCCGGTCAGACGATCGCCGCGGCCCTGTGGTCGTCGGGCGTCACCGCGTGGCGCACCACCCGGGGCGGAGGGCGTGCGCGCGGGGTGTTCTGCGGGATCGGCGTGTGCTTCGACTGTCTGGTGACCGTCGACGGCCGTCCCAACCAGCGGGCCTGTCTGGCGCCGGCCCTGCCGGGCGCGGACGTCCGTACGCAGGAGGGGACGGGCCACGATGACCACGACGACTGAACACCGTCCGGTGCTCGCGGTGATCGGGGCCGGCCCGGCCGGGCTCGCCGCCGCTCTGGCAGCCGCGGCGCACGGGGTACGCGTGGTGCTGATCGACTCCGCCGCCGAGGCGGGCGGGCAGTTCTACCGGCAGCCCGCACGCGGACTCGGCGCCCGGCGCCCACAGGCGCTCCACCACCAGTGGCGTACCTGGGAGCGACTGCGCGCAGGGCTCGACGACCAACTGGCCGCCGACCGCGTCACACACTTGAGTGACCGTCATGTGTGGTGTGTGGAAAGGGAGTCGGACGGGTCCACGGCGGGTGGATTCATCGTGCACGCGCTGCTCGGTCCGCTGCAGGAGGAGTCCGTCGCGGTCCGCGCCGAGGCCGTGCTGCTGGCGACCGGCGGCTACGAGAAGGTTCTGCCGTTCCCCGGCTGGACACTGCCCGGCGTGGTCACCGCGGGCGGCGCGCAGGCCCTGCTGAAGGGCGGGCTCGCGCTGCCCGGCCGTACGGCGGTCGTCGCCGGCACGGGCCCGCTGCTGCTGCCCGTCGCGACCGGCCTCGCGGCCGCGGGCGCCCAGGTCGTCGCACTCGTCGAGTCGGCCGATCCGCGGAGCTTCGTACGGCGCTCCAAGGCATGGGCCGCGGCCCCGGCGAAGCTCGCCGAGGGTGCCGGGTTCGCGGCCCAACTCCTGTGCCACGGCATTTCGGTGATGGTTCGTCATGCCGTGCTGGAGGCGCACGGGACCGAGCGGCTGGAGTCCGTCGGCGTCGTCGCGCTGGACGCCGCGGGCCGGCCCGTGCCCGGCACCGAACGGCGGCTGCCCTGCGACACACTCGCCGTGGGCCATGGCCTGCTGCCGCACACCGACCTCGCCGAGGGGCTCGGCTGCCGCCTCGACGGGCCGAACGTGCGCGTCGACGACGAACAGCGCACCGACGTCCCCGGGGTCTGGGCCGCCGGCGAGACCACGGGGATCGGCGGCGCGGCCCTGTCGCTCGCCGAGGGGCACATCGCCGGACGGTCGGCGGCGGCGCGGCTGACCGGTGCCGTTCCCGACCCGCGGGAGTGGGCTCCGGCCTCCCGTGCCCGTACCCGGCTGCGGGCGTTCTTCGCGGCACTGGACGACGCCTACGCCGCAGCTCCCGTCCGGTGGACGGAGCAGGTGACCGACGAGACGGTCGTGTGCCGCTGCGAGGAGGTCACCGCCGGTACCGTCCGCGAGGCCGTCGGCGCGCTCGGCGCGGGCGATCTGCGCACCGTGAAACTGCTGACCAGGGCCGGGATGGGCTGGTGCCAGGGACGCATGTGCGAGGCCGGGGTTGCAGGCGTCGCGGGCTGTGCGTTCGTCCCGGCTCGACGGCTGCTGGCGCGCCCCGTGCCTCTGGGGGTGCTGGCCGCCCCGACCGAACCGACGACACCGCAGTGACGGTCACAGCAGTGATATGTCACATTCCACTCACGCCGTTCATTGCACTCATGGCACTCATGGCACTCATGGCACTCAGCGAAGGGACCTCCGCGCATGACCGCCCCCACGGCATCCTCAGCACCCGCCACTTCCTCAGCATCCACCGCCGCCCGGCGCCGACCCTGGCGTGGTGTCCTCGTGGCCACCGCGCTCCCGCTCGACGACGACCTCTCCATCGACTACGACCGGTACGCCGAGCACTGCGCCTGGCTGGTGGCGAACGGCTGCGACGGCGTCGTCCCGAACGGTTCCCTGGGCGAGTACCAGGTGCTCACGCCGGAGGAGCGCGCCAGGGTGGTGGAGACCGCGGTGGCCGCGATCGGCGGCGCGCGGGTGATGCCCGGGGTCGCCGCGTACGGCTCGACGGAGGCCCGGCGCTGGGCCGAGCAGGCGGCCGAGGCGGGCTGCGGGGCGGTGATGCTGCTTCCGCCGAACGCCTACCGCGCCGACGAGCGTGCCGTCGTGGCCCACTACGCGGAGGTCGCCCGGGCGGGTCTGCCGGTCGTGGCGTACAACAACCCGATCGACACCAAGGTCGATCTCGTGCCCGAACTGCTGGCCCGGCTGCACGGCGAGGGGCACATCCACGGCGTGAAGGAGTTCTCGGGGGACGTCCGTCGCGCCTACCGGATCGCCGAACTCGCCCCTGAACTGGACCTGTTGATCGGCGCCGACGACGTGCTGCTGGAGTTGGCCGTGGCGGGCGCCAAGGGCTGGGTGGCCGGGTACCCCAACGCGCTGCCGAAGGCCTCGGTGGAGCTGTACCGGGCGGCCGTCGCCGGTGATCTCACCGCCGCGCTCCCCCTCTACCGTCGGCTTCACCCGCTGCTGCGATGGGACTCGCGCGTCGAGTTCGTCCAGGCGATCAAACTCTCGATGGACGTCGTGGGCCGCCACGGCGGCGCCTGCCGCCCGCCGCGGGTCCCGCTGCTGCCGGAGCAGGAGGCGGCGGTCCGCGCGGCCACCGAGAAGGCCGTCGCCGCAGGGCTGGCGTAACTCCGAAGCGGACAAGGGGACTTCATGCGCAGCAAGCTCGTCCTGCACGCCGTCGACTCGCACACCGAGGGCATGCCCACTCGCGTGATCACCGGCGGGATCGGCGTCATTCCCGGCGCGACGATGAACGAGCGTCGGCTGTACTTCCGTGAACACCGCGACGACGTCAAGCAGTTGCTGATGAACGAGCCGCGCGGTCACTCCGCCATGAGCGGCGCGATCCTTCAGCCGCCGACCCGGCCGGACTGTGACTGGGGCGTCGTCTACATCGAGGTCTCCGGCTATCTGCCGATGTGCGGGCATGGCACGATCGGGGTGGCGACCGTGCTCGTCGAGACGGGCATGGTCGAGGTCGTCGAGCCGGTCACCACCATCCGTCTGGACACTCCGGCCGGGCTCGTCGTGGCGGAGGTGGCGGTCGAGGACGGCGCTGCCACGTCCGTGACCTTGCGGAACGTTCCCTCGTTCGCGGTCGCGCTGGACCGCGAGGCGACGCTGGCGGACGGCCGCAGGGTGCGCTACGACCTGGCGTACGGCGGCAACTTCTACGCGATCCTGCCGCTGGAGGAGTTCGGGCTGCCCTTCGACCGCGCCCGCAAGGACGACATCCTGCGGGCCGGCCTGTCGCTGATGGAGGCGATCAACTCCGAGGCGGAGCCGGTCCATCCCGAGGATCCGTCCATCCGCGGTTGTCATCACGTCCATCTGTACGCGCCCGGCGCGACCGCCCGTCACTCCCGGCACGCGATGGCCATCCACCCCGGCTGGTTCGACCGCTCGCCCTGCGGCACGGGGACGAGTGCGCGGATGGCGCAGCTGCACGCGCGGGGCGAACTGCCGTTGCACACCGAGTTCGTGAACGAGTCGTTCATCGGCACCAGGTTCACGGGCCGACTGCTGGGCACGACCGAAGTGGCGGGCCGTCCGGCGGTGTTGCCGAGCTTCACGGGCCGCGCCTGGATCACCGGCACGGCCCAGTACCTGCTCGATCCGACGGATCCGTTCCCAGCGGGGTTCGTCCTGTGACACCACAGGTGCCCGCACCGTAGATACTGGTGGTACGTGACATGGCACAGGGGCCGATGACACGGTGACAGGCCCAGCCCGCATCCGAGGAGATCCACGATGGCCGCCCTGCCCGAGAGCAGCAGCCAGCCGCCCGCCGAGCCGTCGCTGCCCGTGCTCGGCGGGCGACGCAGCAGCTACCGCGAGCGGGTCGTCGACGCCCTGCGGGCCGCGCTGATCGCGGGCGAACTGCGGCCCGGCGAGGTGTACTCGGCGCCCGCCCTGGCCGCCCGCTTCGGCGTCTCGGCGACCCCGGTGCGCGAGGCGATGCTGGACCTCGCGAAGGAGGGTCTGGTCGATGCCGTCCCCAACAAGGGGTTCCGGGTCACCGATGTCTCCGACCGGCAACTGGACGAGTACACCCACGTCCGCGCGCTCATCGAGATCCCCACGGTGGTGGCGTTGGCGACGACCGCCGACCCGGTGTCGTTGGAGGCGCTGCGCCCGGCCGCCCGGGAGATCGTCGCCGCCGCGGTCGCGGGGGACCTCATCGCCTATGTCGAGGCCGACACCCGTTTCCACCTCGGGCTGCTCGCGCTCGCCGGAAACGCGCACCTCGTCGAGGTCGTCCGGGAACTGCGCGGCCGGGCCCGCCTGTACGGGCTGACCGCCCTCTCCGCGTCGGGCCGGCTGCTGGCGTCCGCCGAGGAGCACCTGGAGCTGCTGGACGCCCTGTCGGCGCGCGACGAGCGGGCCGTGCGCGAGGTCATGACCCGGCATCTGGGGCATGTGCGGGGGTTGTGGGCCTCCGCCCGCCCGTAGCGACTCGCCCCGAAGTGGGTGGATCGTCCGGCGAAGTCCCCCATACCCGTCTCCTCCTCTCCCGCCACCTCGGCCCCGGGATCCCGCCTGTGATCCTTGTCGCCGGTGTGCGAAGAGTGAGGAGTGCGTCGCACGGGCATTCAAATGCCCGTGCGCGAAAGGAATGGTGTCTGACCTGTGGGGGAATCGTTGCGTCTGTGTCTGATCGGTGCGGGTCTGTCAGGGCTGGCGACGGCACACGCTCTGAAGACGGCCGGGGTCGACTTCGTCTGTCTGGAGCAGTCGGACGACGTCGGCGGGATCTGGCGTCGGCCGCAGGCGGGCGAGCGCGGCCCCGGCTATGTGTCGTTGCACCTCAACACCGCCAAGCAGCTCACGGGTTACACCGCCTACCCGATGCCCGACTCCTATCCGCTCTATCCGCGGCACAGTCAGATCGCCGTGTATCTACGCGCGTTCGCCGAGTGGGCAGGCGTACTGGACCGGGTCGAGCTGGGGACGACCGTGGAGTCCGCACGGCAGGAGGCCGACGGCGGGTGGACGGTCGTCAGCCGGGATGCCGACGGCACGGTATCGTCGCGCGGCTTCACGCATGTGGTCGTCGCCTCCGGGCACAACTCGGAGCCGTCGATGCCCGCGCTGCCGAGGGGCGCCGAGACGTTCACGGGAACGATTCGCCACTCCGTCGACTACCTCGACGGCAGCGAGTACGCCGGGCAGCGCGTCATCGTCGTGGGGCTCGGCCCCTCGGCGGTGGACATCGCCGCGGACCTGTCCCGGTACGCCGAGCAGACGATGCTCTCGGTGCGCCGGGGACTGCACATCGTGCCCAAGCAGTTGTTCGGCATGGCCCTCGATCAGATCGCCGACGCGCCCTGGTGGATCAGTATGTCCCTGTCCGAACAGCGCCATTTCATCGAACAGGCCCTGCTGGTCGCCCGCGGCAAGCTCGGCGACTACGGCCTGCCCGAGCCGGACCACCCGCTCTTCGCCTCGGCGATCACCATCTCCGACGAGATCCTCAGCCGTATCCGTCATGGCGCGGTCACGCCGAGGCCCGCGATCGACGCCGTCGACGGCGACCGGGTCTCCTTCGCCGACGGCACGTCGGTCAGGGCCGACGCGATCGTGTACTGCACCGGCTACCAGATGGCTTTCCCGTTCCTGGAGCCCGGCTGCCCGGTCGGCGCGCAGGGCTCGGTGGAGCTCTACAAACGGGTCGTCGCCCCGGATCGTCCCGGACTGTTCTTCGCCGGTCTGATCCGCCCCGTCGGTTCGATCACGCGGCTGGTGGAGGCCCAGGCGCGGTGGATCGCGCGGCTCGTCACCGGCGATGCGGTGCTGCCGGAGACGGAGTTCATGCGCAAGGAGATCTCGACGTACCTGAGCGGGATCGCGGGTCAGTACGGGCAGCGGGAGGGGGCGTCGATCCAGGTCGACATGGCACCGTATCTGCAGGAGCTGCGGGAGGAGCACGCCTCCCGGTGACCACCCGAAGTGACACCGCGAAGACACCCGAAGCAAGGGAATGCCCGCCCCTGAGGGCGGGCATCCGGCCTTCTCGTGTGGAACTACTTGGTCAGCCAGTTGAGGAACTTGCTCCACACACCGGCCTGTTCGGGCTGGCGGGCCGCAGTCGGGGGCGCCGATGCCTGGGCGGTGGTCTGCCGAGTCGGCCGAGTCACCGGCTTGATCGGGGTGTACCGGGCGGGGAGCGTGGCGAGACCGCGGCTGAAGGCGCCCGGACGCCACGTCAGGCTCCCCTCAGGAACACTGAGTTCGACGTCCGGAAGCCGGTTGAGGAGGTTCTCGATGGCCGACACGGCGATCTGCCGGGCGGGTTCCTTCGAGGGGCAGGCGTGCGGTCCGGCGCTCCAGGCGAGGTGCGCCCGGTTGCTGCCGGCCTTGCGGGCCGCCGACAGCACGGGGCCGGTGTTGGCGGCGGCGATGCCGACCAGCATCAGGTCACCGGCGGTGAGCTTCTGGCCGGCGAACTCCATGTCGGACACCGGATAGTGGGCGGAGAAGGTGGCCATGGGCGGGTTCTCCCACAACGTGTCGTCCATCGCCTCCTCGATCAGCCCGCCCTCGTGGGCGTACCGGTCGTCGGTGAGCAGCCGGTGCAGGGTGTTTCCGATGAGGTTGACCAGGGGCTCGGCTCCCGCGCCCAGCAGCAGGGCGACCTGGTGCAGCATCTCCTCGTCGGTCAGGTCCGTGTGATGCTGCAGAAGCCAGGAGGTGACGTCCTCGCCGGGCTTGCGCCGCTTGAGGGCGACCAGCTCGCCGACGGCCTGGAACAGCACCTCGCCCGCCTTCTCGGCGTTGACCCCGTCGAATATGCCGGAGATGCCGAAGAATACGCGGTCGCCGATGTCGGCGGTGCAGCCGAACAGCTCGTTGAACACGAACAGCGGAAGCTGCTTCGCGTAGGAGCCGATGAGGTCGGCCGAACCGCGTTCGGCGAACTGGGAGATGAGGAAGTCGGAGATCCGCTCGACACTCTGGCTCAGCCGCATCGGGTCGATGCGCGACATGCTGTCCGTGATGGACTGACGCAGCCTCAGATGCTCGGCGCCGTCGCTGTACATGCAGTTGGGCCGGTGGGCGAGCACGGGGAGAACGGGGTTGTCGGGGGCGATCCGGCCCTCGTTGAGGTCCCGCCAGCGACGCGCGTCCTTACGGAAGGAGCCGGAGTCCTGCAGGAGTTGGAGAGCGGTGGCGTAGTCGGTGACGAGGGTGGCCTCGACTCCCGGGGTGATCTCCACGGGCGCGGTGGGCCCGTAGTGCCGCAGGTAGGTGTAGTAGGCCTGCGGGTCGGCCGCGTAGTCCGACCCGTACAGCGGCACTCTGCCTCCGGGCTGGTGCGCCGGGCAGCCCGGCGGGGGCACGGGGGCGTTGGGTTGGTCCATGACTGCTCCTAGTGTGCGCGGTCCTGCAGGTGGCGGACGAGGGTGATCAGCGCGTCGGCCGACGACTTCTCGTCTCGCGCGTCGCAGGTGACGACGGGTGTGTCGTCGAGCAGGTCCAGTGCGTCGCGCAAAGCCGTCTCGTCCCGCGGCGGGGCGCCGTCGAAGTGGTTGACGGCGATGGCGTAGTCGAGTCCGTACTGCTCGATCAGATCGATCACGGCGAAGGAGTCCGCGAGTCGCTCGGGGTCGACGAGCACCAGCGCGCCGAGCGCGCCGCGTGCCATGTCCTCCCACATCTGTACGAAGCGCTGCTGGCCCGGCGTTCCGAACAGATAGAGCACCACGCGGTCGCTGATGGTCAGGCGGCCGAAGTCCATGGCGACCGTGGTGGTGGTCTTGCCCTGGACTCCCTTGAGGTCGTCGACCGACTCCGCGGCCCGTGTCATGGTCTCTTCGGTGGTCAGCGGCTCGATCTCGGAGATCGCCCCGATGAACGTGGTCTTGCCGACCGCGAAGTGGCCCACGACGAGGATCTTCACCGCCGTCTGCGTCGCGCCGCCGCGGACGTAGGCCTGCTCATCCAAACTTGGCCCTGAGACCATTCAGCACCTCCTCCAGGATGTCCCGGTCGGCGAGTGGAGCCCGCTGCACGGGGGGACGCGTGATGAGGTAGCCGCCTTCGGTGAGGGCGGCGAGGAGGATCTTCACCACGCCCAGGGGCAGTTGGGTGTGCCCGGCGATCTCGGCGACCGAGAGGTAGCCGGCGGCGCACAGGTCCAACAGGTTCTGTTCCTCGGGGGACAGACGGGTGGGCCGTTGCTGGTGGTCGGCGGTCGCCGTGACCAGCGTGATGAGGGAGAGCTGTCCCTCGTCGGGCAGCCCGCGCCCCTTGGTGATGACGTACGGACGCACTAACTCCGGTGTCTGGGGCTCCAGTTCGTCGAAACCGGTCATGACCGCGCGCCGAGGTTCTCGCGCGGCGGCGTGGTGAGCGCCTTGCCGAGCTGTCCGACGAGCTGCTGCATCCGGAAGGTGATGTCCTGCATGTCGACGTCGGGCGAGGCCGAGACGCCGAGGTAGGCGCCCTCGCCGGCGGAGATCAGGAAGACCCAGCCGCCGTCGAACTCGACCAGCGTCTGCCGCCAGCGCATCTGCGGGTCCTCGCAGAAGAACGCCAGCGAGCGGCTGAGCGACTGCACACCGCTCATCGCCGCGGCCACCCGGTCCGCGTCGTCCTTGCCGAAGTCCTGCGTCCGTGCCATCAGCAGGCCGTCGGCGGATATCAGAACGGCATGCAGGGCCCCGGGAATCTCCAAGGCGCTGTCAAGCATCCATGACAGATCGTCGTTCACGAGACCTCATGCCCTTCGCTGCTTGCACCACGTGTGCTGCTCGACTTTTCCGCGGGATTCGCAGGCGTGGCCCGGCCCGACTGGGTGCCCCGCTGGAAGGCACCCATGATCGCCGCCGTCTCGGCGCCCGAGCGGGCGGGAGTGGCGGCGGACGCGCTGCCCGGCACGATGGCCATGGGCCGCTTGCGACGCCGCTTCGGCAGGCCGTCGGCGGTGGTGCTGGCGGTGAGCGCGCCTTCTGCGCCACTGAGGCCCGTGGCGGCGACGGCGGGAGCGACCGGGGCCGGCTCCTTCTGCTCGGGCGCGCTGGTGAGCAGATCGTGCGGCAGCAGGAGAACCGCCCGGACACCTCCGTAGGGGGAGGTGGAGTCCACGGACACCTCGAAGCCGAAGCGCTCGCTGAGCACGCCGATCACCGCGAAGCCGAACTGCGGCGGGTTGCCGAGTGCCGAGACACCCGAGACCCGGTCGCTCGTCAGGAGCCTGTCGGCGCGGGCGCGCTCTTCGTCGTTCATACCGACACCGGCGTCGTCGACGACGATGCAAATACCCTTGGGCACGGTACGAATGTTGATTTCGACGACGGTGTCCGGGCTGGAATAGCTCGTGGCGTTGTCGAGCAGTTCGGCGAGGGCCAGTGCGACCGGTTCGACGGAACGGCTCGTGATGCCGAAGTCGACCTGGGAGAGAATCTCCACCCGCCGGTAATGGCGAACCCTGCCCTGTGCGCTGCGCACCACGTCGTATACGGACGCGACATCGCGTGCGCGCCCCAGCCAGCCGTCGCAGAGGACGGCGATGGACTGGGCACGTCGGCCGAACTGCGAGTTCGTGTGGTCGATCTCCAGGAGGTCCTGGAGGATGACCGACTCGCCATATTTGTTCTGCAGCCGCGAGACAATCAACTGCTGTTCCGCGGCGAGGCCCTGAAGGGTCCGCATCGCGGACTTGAGGACCGTTTTCGTTGCGTCTTCGGCTCGTTCCTGAGCTGCCTCGACGGATTGCGCGTACTCGTTCTCCAAAGCGGAGTAGTGGGTCCTGAGCCCCGCGATCTCCTGCCTCAAGGCACGCGCCGCCCTGCGCTGACGAACAATGAGGGCGACTGCGATGAGCACGGCGACGAGGAGAGCCCAGAGTGCCGGGTTCTGTATGTAATCAGTCATAAGACTCTCTTCAGGCGACTGACGGCCAGTTGCTGAATTCCCGTCAATGCGGGTGGACCGGCGGACCGCCCGCACCGGGGTGACCGCCCGGACTGTCCCCGTAGTCGGAGATGTCGTCTTGCACCCATCCGCCCGCTCTACAAGCGAGCGTGATCGTATCACCACAAGAAGACGTCACAGACCGTCAATATGCTGACTGAGGTGAACATTGACGCTCCGTCAGCGCGACCTGGGAGGGGCCGGTCGGCGACCGGGAAGCGACCCCGACACAGGGGCGTCGAGCGATGTGACAGGACAACCGATAAACGGGCTTCCGCGACATTCGGCGACAATGGAACGGAAACAACAAAACCCGCACCCGGCGAACGCCGAATGCGGGTATCAGATGTGAGCACCGAGTGCTCACCGAGCGGAATCCGCTCACCACGGAGAGTGAAAGTGTCCGAGGGGGGACTTGAACCCCCACGCCCGATAAAGGGCACTAGCACCTCAAGCTAGCGCGTCTGCCATTCCGCCACCCGGACCAGGTGTCTGTCGCCACGCGTGTTCCCCGCGGCGACATGGACAACAATACCAAGCTTTCCGGGTGCGTTTCACCTGCATAACCGCTGGCCCAGCGGCTGCCGGGCCGCCGGCGCAAGCACCTCACGCCGGGTGACCGGACGATCACTTCAGCACCGGGTCCCCGCTGCTCATCGGCGGCTGGGGGACCCGGCCGCCGCGTCCGGTCGCCGGGTGCGCGGACCCGTGCAGCGTGCCCGGGTCCGCCGGGTCAGGGCATCAGCTGGTACTCCGGGAAGTTCCCCGGCAGCCTCTCCCCCGCCGGTCCCTGTGTCACCGCGCGTATCAGCAGCTCGCCGCCCACGAACGCGCCCCGCCAGGACGCGCCGAAGCCGCCGAACAGCTCGTCGCGGTCGCCGCGGGAGCGGGGCATGCCGTGGCCGATCTTGAACGCACGGATCTGCGGGGCCAGCCGCTCGTAGGTGCTGCGGTCGTCCGTGGACAGGGTGGCCACGAGCGCGCCGTTGGACGCGTTCATGGCAGCGAGCAGCTCCGCCTCCGTGTCGACCAGGACGATCGTGTCGACCGGGCCGAACGGCTCCGCGTGGTGCAGCGGCGAGGACGGCGGCGGCCCGAGGAGCGTGACGGGCTGGACGTACGCCGAGGTGTCCTGGCCGGGCAGGAAGCGGGCGTCGGCCGGGTGGCCGCGGTGCAGCGGGACCGCGCCCCGGTCGATGGCCTCGGCGACCTGGTCGTGCAGTTCCTTGGCCTTGGCCGCGTTGATCACCGGCCCGAAGTCCAGCCGTGGATAGGGGTCGTCGCGCTTCTCGACGGCCAGCGGATGTCCGAGCGTCAGCGTGCGCACCGCGGGCAGGTACGCCGCGAGGAACTCGTCGAACAGCGCGCGCTGGACGACGAAGCGCGGATACGCCGTGCAGCGTTGCTTGCCGTAGTCGAAGAGCTTGGGGAAGACCGCGGCGAGAGCGTCCCAGTCGGAGTGGTTCCAGATGCCCCAGGTGTTGAGTCCTTCCTGTTCGAGGATGTGGCGCTTGCCCAGGTCGGCGACGGCCGTGGCCACCGCGGCGCCGGTGTCGCGGCCGCCGACGAAGGAGACGCAGCCGATCTCGGGCGCCCGCACCAGCGCCTGGGACAGCTCGCCCCCGCCGCCGCTGACGAGGGTGATCGGGACGCCCTCCCGTGCGGCCAGCGCACAGGCCAGGGTCAGACAGGCGACACCGCCGTCGGTCGGGGTCTTGGCGATGACCGCGTTGCCGGCCAGTGCCTGTACCAGCAATGCGTGAACGAGCACGCTCATCGGGTAGTTCCAGCTCGCGATGTTGGAGACCGGTCCGTCCAGCGGGGCCCGGCCGTCGAGCATGGGTTCGATGCCGTCGACGTACCAGCGCACGCCGTCGACGGCGCGGTCGACGTCGGCCTGCGCGAGCCGCCAGGGTTTGCCGATCTCCCAGACGAGGAGCAGGGCGAGCAGTTCACGGTGTTCGGCGAGGGCGTCGAGGGTGGCCGCGACACGGGCGCGACGTTCCTCGAGCGGAACGTGCCGCCAGGCGCGGTGCCGGTCCAGGCAGGCGCGGACGGCTCGGTGGGCGGTGACCCCCTCCAGTCGGGGCGGACCGGCGATCGGACCGCCGTCGACCGGGCTCGTCGCCGGCAGCGTGCGGCCGTCCGCCTGCCAGGAGCCGTTCCAGAGGTTGAGGACGCGGTCGTCCCGGAAGGCCTCCGGGGCGACGGCGAGGCATCGCCGCCAGGCGTCGGACCAGGACGTGCCGGATTTGAGGGTGAGGGCTGTGGTCTTCATCGTGCTGCTCCGCTCTCGGTGCACAGTCGGGGGCGGGTGCGTACGTGATGCTTCGAGGGACGTCATGTTTCGTGCTTCGAGGGACGTCATGCTTCGAGGGACGTCACGCTCGTTCCTCGAGTACGGCGAGTGCGAGGCGGGCGGTCTCGGTCGGGGTGGCGCCCACCCGGACGCCCGCCGCCTCCAGCGCCTCCTTCTTCGCCCGCGCGGTCCCCGAGGAACCGGACACGATCGCTCCGGCGTGCCCCATCGTCTTGCCCTCGGGCGCGGTGAAGCCGGCGATGTAGCCGACGACGGGCTTGGTGACGTGCTCGCGGATGTAGGCGGCGGCCCGTTCCTCGGCGTCGCCGCCGATCTCGCCGATGAGGACGACGAGTTCGGTGTCGGGGTCCTCCTCGAAGGCGGCCAGGCAGTCGATGTGGCTGGTGCCGACGACCGGGTCGCCGCCGATGCCGACGCAGGTCGAGAAGCCGATGTCGCGCAGCTCGTACATGAGTTGGTAGGTGAGCGTGCCGGACTTGGAGACCAGTCCGATGCGGCCCGGCTTGGTGATGTCGGCCGGGATGATGCCCGCGTTGGACTGGCCGGGGGTGATGAGGCCGGGGCAGTTGGGGCCGATGATCCGCGTCCCGCGTGCCGTGGCGTAGGCCGTGAAGGAGACGGCGTCGTGGACCGGGACGCCCTCGGTGATGACGACGGCGAGGCCGATGCCGGCGTCGGCGGCCTCGGTCACCGCCGCCTTGACGAAGGCGGGGGGCACGAAGACGACGCTGACGTCGGCGCCGGTCGACCGCATACCGTCGGCGACCGACCCGAAGACGGGTACGGCCCGCTCGTCGAAGTCGACGGTGCGGCCCGCCTTGCGGGGGTTGACCCCGCCGACGACGTCCGTGCCGGCCGCGAGCATGCGCCGGGTGTGTTTCATGCCCTCGCCGCCGGTCATGCCCTGGACGAGGACCTTGCTCTCCTTGGTGAGGTAGATGGCCATGGCGTCGACTCTCCTCAGGCTGCGGTGGCGAGTTGGGCGGCGCGGCGGGCGGCGCCGTCCATGGTGGTGGCCTGGTGGACCAGGGGATGCCGGTGCTCGTCGAGGATCGCGCGCCCCCGGGCCGCGTTGTTGCCGTCGAGCCGGACGACGAGCGGCTTGGTCAGCCGTACGGTGTCCAGGGCGCGCACGATGCCCTCGGCGACCGCGTCGCACGCGGTGATGCCGCCGAAGACGTTGACGAAGACCGACTTCACGGCCGGGTCGGAGAGGATGACCGACAGGCCGTCGGCCATGGTCTGGGCGGATGCCCCGCCGCCGATGTCGAGGAAGTTCGCGGGGCGGGCGCCGCAGCCCGCGACCACGTCCAGGGTGGACATGACGAGGCCGGCGCCGTTGCCGATGATGCCGACCTCGCCGTCGAGTTTCACGTAGTTGAGGCCCTTGGCCGCGGCCGCCGCCTCCAGCGGGTCGCCGTGCGCGGCGCTCTCGGCTCCCCAACGCTCCTGTCGGAAGCGGGCGTTGTCGTCGAGGGTGACCTTTCCGTCGAGGGCGAGGATCTGCCCCTGCGCGGTGCGCACGAGCGGGTTCACCTCGACGAGGAGGGCGTCCTCGCCGACCAGCACCTGCCACAGCCGTACGAGGACGTCGACGCTCTGCTGCGGGAGTCCGGCCGCCTCGGCGATCTCGCTCGCCCTGGCGGAGGTGACGCCCTCGGCCGGGTCGATGTGGATCCGGGCGACGGCCTCCGGTCGGCTCGCGGCGACCTCCTCGATCTCCATGCCGCCCTCCGCGGAGGCGATCGCGAGGAAGGCGCCCGCCGCGCGGTCGAGGACGTAGGAGACGTAGAACTCGCTGTCGATGTCCACGGGTTGGGCCAGCATGACCTTGCCGACCGTGTGCCCCTTGATGTCCATGCCGAGGATCTGACGGGCCGTGATCTCGGCGGCGGCCGGGTCCGCGGCGAGCTTCACCCCGCCCGCCTTACCGCGGCCACCCGTCTTGACCTGGGCCTTCACCACCACGCGACCGCCGAGCCCACGGGCGATCTCGCGCGCTTCCTTGGCCGACTCGGCGACCTCCGCCCTCGGCGTCACTATGCCGTGTTCTTCGAAGAGTTCCCTTGCCTGGTACTCGAACAGGTCCATCTCGGCTCCTGACCTAAAAGTGCCGCACGCCCCCTGGACACCACCCATCGGATGCGGGATAACAAGCTTCATACAGTATTCGTCGACTGTATGCAATGTACCGCGAGAGCCTGCCAACCCCCTACGAAGGGACGGGACTTCGCCATGCCCGACGACACCCAGGACATGATTTCCGGTGGTCATCTCGTTGCCAAGGCGCTGAAGGCAGAGGGGGTCGACCGCATCTACACCTTGTGCGGCGGCCACATCATCGACATCTACGACGGCTGCGTGGACGAGGGCATAGAAGTCGTCGACGTACGCCACGAACAGGTCGCCGCCCACGCCGCCGACGGCTATGCGCGCATCACCGGCAAGCCCGGCTGCGCGGTCGTCACGGCCGGGCCCGGCACCACCGACGCCGTGACCGGCGTCGCCAACGCCTTCCGCGCGGAGTCCCCGATGCTGCTCATCGGCGGCCAGGGGGCGCTCACCCAGCACAAGATGGGGTCCCTGCAGGACCTCCCGCACGTCGACATGATGACGCCGATCACCAAGTTCGCGGCGACCGTGCCGGACACGGCGCGCGCCGCCGACATGGTGTCGATGGCATTCCGCGAGTGCTACCACGGCGCGCCCGGGCCCTCCTTCCTGGAGATCCCACGCGACGTGCTGGACGCCAAGGTGCCCGTGGCCAAGGCGCGCGTGCCCGAGCCCGGCGCCTACCGGGCCTCCACCCGCTCGGCCGGCGACCCCGAGGCCGTCGAGAAGCTCGCCGACCTGCTGGTGCACGCCGAGAAGCCCGCGATCCTGCTGGGCAGCCAGGTGTGGACGACCCGGGGCACCGAGGCGGCCATCGACCTCGTACGGACGCTGAACATCCCGGCGTACATGAACGGCGCCGGCCGCGGCACCCTGCCCCCCGGCGACCCGCACCACTTCCAGCTGTCGCGCCGCTACGCCTTCTCGAACGCCGACGTGATCGTGATCGTCGGCACGCCCTTCGACTTCCGCATGGGCTACGGCAAGCGGCTGTCGCCGGACGCGACCGTCGTCCAGATCGACCTCGACTACCGCACGGTCGGCAAGAACCGCGACATCGACCTCGGGATCGTCGGCGATGCGGGACTCGTGCTGAAGTCCGTCGCCGAGGCCGCCACGGGTCGCGTCAACGGCGGGGCGTCCAGGCGCAAGGAGTGGCTCGACGAGCTGCGCGCCGCCGAGCAGACCGCCATCGAGAAGCGGCTCCCGCAGCTGCGCTCGGACTCCTCGCCCATCCACCCCTACCGCCTGGTCGGCGAGATCAACGACTTCCTCACCGAGGACTCCATCTACATCGGCGACGGCGGCGACATCGTCACCTTCTCCGGGCAGGTCGTGCAGCCCAAGTCGCCGGGCCACTGGATGGACCCGGGCCCGCTGGGCACCCTCGGCGTCGGCGTCCCCTTCGTGCTCGCCGCCAAGCAGGCGCGGCCCGACAAGGAGGTCGTCGCCCTCTTCGGCGACGGCGCGTTCTCCCTGACCGGCTGGGACTTCGAGACCCTCGTGCGCTACGACCTCCCGTTCGTCGGCATCGTCGGCAACAACTCCTCCATGAACCAGATCCGCTACGGCCAGGCCGCCAAGTACGGCCCTGAGCGCGCGCGGGTCGGCAACACCCTCGGCGACGTCCACTACGACAAGTTCGCGCAGATGCTGGGCGGTCACGGCGAGGAGGTGCGCGACCCCGCCGACATCGGACCCGCCCTGCGGCGCGCCCGCGAGTCGGGCAAGCCGTCGCTGATCAACGTCTGGGTCGACCCGGACGCCTACGCCCCCGGAACGATGAACCAGACGATGTACAAGTGAGGTGCCCCCGATGACCCCCATGAGCCCCATGAGCCCCATGAGCCCCATGGCAGGAACGGCCGGCAAGGCTCTCGAAGGCATCCGCGTCCTCGACATGACGCACGTCCAGTCGGGCCCGTCCGCGACCCAGCTGCTCGCCTGGCTCGGTGCGGACGTCGTCAAGCTGGAGGCGCCCTCCGGCGACATCACACGCAAGCAGTTGCGCGACCTCCCGGACGTCGACTCCCTCTACTTCACGATGCTCAACTGCAACAAACGGAGCATCACCCTCAACACCAAGACCGAGCGCGGCAAGGAGATCCTCACCGAGCTGATCCGGCGCTCCGACGTCATGGTCGAGAACTTCGGTCCGGGCGCCGTCGACCGTATGGGCTTCACCTGGGACCGCATCCAGGAGATCAATCCGCGGATCGTCTATGCCTCCATCAAGGGGTTCGGGGACGGCCCGTACACCGACTTCAAGGCGTACGAGGTCGTCGCCCAGGCCATGGGCGGGTCGATGTCGACCACCGGTTTCGAGGACGGGCCGCCGCTGGCGACGGGGGCCCAGATCGGGGACTCGGGGACGGGTGTGCACGCCGTCGCGGGGATTCTCGCGGCGCTGTACCAGCGGGAGAACACCGGGCGTGGGCAGCGGGTCAACGTGGCCATGCAGCACGCCGTACTCAACCTGTGCCGGGTGAAGCTGCGGGACCAGCAACGCCTGGCACACGGGCCGCTCGCCGAATATCCCAACGACGACTTCGGCGACGAGGTTCCCCGGTCCGGAAACGCGTCCGGCGGCGGCCAGCCCGGCTGGGCGGTCAAGTGCGCGCCGGGCGGCCCCAACGACTACGTGTACGTCATCGTGCAGCCCGTCGGCTGGCGGCCGATCAGCGAGCTCGTCGGCCGGCCCGAGCTGGCCGACGACCCCGAGTGGGCGACGCCCGAGGCGCGGCTGCCCAAGCTCACCAAGATGTTCCAGCTGATCGAGGAGTGGTCCTCGACCCTGCCCAAGTGGGAGGTGCTGGAGAAGCTCAACTCCCACAACATCCCGTGCGGACCGATCCTGTCCACCAGGGAGATCATCGAGGACGAGTCGCTGGCCGCCAACGAGATGGTGGTCCGTGTGGCGCACCCGCAGCGCGGCGAGTTCGTGACCGTGGGCAGTCCCCTGAAGCTCTCCGACTCCCCCGTCGAGGTGACCGGCTCACCGCTGCTCGGCGAGCACAACGAAGAGGTCTACATCGGCGAGCTCGGCCTCGGGGACGAGGAACTGCGCCTGCTCAAGTCGAACGGGGTGATCTGACGTGATGGCCGAGGACCGGGCGCCGAGGGTGCGCGCACTGCTCGACGCGGTGCGGGCCGAGGGACGGACCGCGCTGACCGCGCCCGAGGGCAAGGTGATCGCCGACGCGTACGGGATCGCCGTACCGGGCGAGGAGCTCGCGAGGGACGTCGAGGAGGCCGTCGCGTACGCGGCGCGCTTCGGCGGGCCCGTGGTGATGAAGATCGTCTCGCCGGACATCCTGCACAAGACCGACGCCGGCGGAGTGGTCGTCGGGGTGCAGGGCGCGTCGGACGTGCGGGCGGCGTTCCACCGAATCGTCGAGAACGCGCGCGCGTACGACGCCGCGGCCCGTATCGAGGGCGTGCAGATCCAGGAGCTGCTGCCGCAGGGCCAGGAGGTCATCGTCGGCGCGGTCACCGACCCGACGTTCGGCAAGGTCGTGGCGTTCGGGCTCGGCGGGGTGCTCGTGGAGGTGCTCAAGGACGTCACGTTCCGGCTGGCTCCCGTGGACGCCGACGAGGCGCTGTCGATGCTGGACTCGATCCGGGCGGCGGAGGTCCTGCGCGGGGTGCGCGGCCGGCCGGCCGTGGACCGGTGGGCGATCGCCGAGCAGATCCGGCGGGTCTCCCGACTGGTCTCGGACTTCCCGGAGATCGCCGAGGTGGACCTCAACCCGGTGATCGCCACGCCCGAGGGCGCGGTCGCCGCCGACATCCGGGTGATCCTGTCCGACGCGCCCGTCAAGGAGCGTCGACGCTACACGCGCGCGGAGATCCTCACCTCGATGCGCCGGCTGATGCAGCCGAACTCCGTGGCCGTGATCGGCGCCTCCAACGAGCAGGGCAAGATCGGCAACTCGGTGATGCGCAACCTCGTCGACGGCGGCTTCGCCGGGGACATCCATCCGGTGAACCCCCGGGCCGATGACATCGTGGGCCGCAAGGCGTACAAGAGTGTCACCGACGTTCCCGGAGAGGTGGATGTGGCGGTCTTCGCGATACCCGCCAAGTTCGTGGCCGCGGCCCTGGAGGAGGTGGGACGCAAGAACATCCCGAACGCCGTGCTGATCCCCTCCGGGTTCGCGGAGACCGGGGAACACGCGCTCCAGGACGAGATCGTGGCGATCGCCGAGCGCTACGGCGTCCGACTGCTCGGGCCGAACATCTACGGCTACTACTCGACCTGGCAGGACCTGTGCGCCACGTTCTGCACTCCGTACGACGTCAAGGGCGGGGTCGCGCTGACCTCGCAGTCCGGTGGCATCGGGATGGCCATCCTGGGCTTCGCGCGCACCACCAAGACGGGCGTGTCGGCGATCGTGGGGCTCGGCAACAAGTCGGACCTGGACGAGGACGACCTGCTGACCTGGTTCGGCGAGGACCCGCACACCGACTGCATCGCGATGCACCTGGAGGACCTCAAGGACGGGCGCGCCTTCGTCGAGGCCGCGCGGGCGACCGTGCCGAAGAAGCCGGTCGTCGTCCTCAAGGCGGGCCGAACGGCGGCGGGCGCCAGGGCGGCCGGTTCGCACACGGGCGCGCTCGCGGGCGACGACGCCGTGTACGACGACATCCTGAAACAGGCCGGCGTCATCAGGGCTCCCGGGCTGAACGAAATGCTGGAGTACGCGCGCGCGTTGCCGGTGCTTCCCACCCCCAAGGGCGACAACATCGTCATCGTCACCGGGGCCGGCGGCAGTGGCGTGCTCCTCTCGGACGCGGTGACCGACAACGGTCTGTCGCTCATGGAGATACCGCCGGATCTCGACGCGGCCTTCAGGAAGTTCATCCCGCCCTTCGGGGCCGCGGGCAACCCGGTGGACATCACCGGGGGCGAGCCGCCGTCCACGTACGAGGCGACGATCCGGCTGGGGCTCGAGGACCCGCGCATCCATGCGCTGGTGCTCGGCTACTGGCACACGATCGTCACTCCCCCGATGGTCTTCGCGGAGCTCACCGCGCGCGTGGTGGCCGAATTCCGCGAACGCGGTATGGAGAAGCCCGTCGTGGCATCGCTCGCGGGTGACGTCGAGGTCGAGGAGGCCTGTCAGTACCTGTACGAGCGGGGGGTCGTGGCGTACCCGTACACGACCGAGAAGCCGGTGGCCGTGCTCGGTGCGAAGTATCGCTGGGCGCGGGCGGCAGGACTGTTGGGAGCGCCGTCATGAGGTGAGCGAGGGCGGGGGCGGCCGACGGTGCGCGTCGGCCGCCCCCGGGACCCGTGCGCGCACGAAAGGCATTGGACAGGGGGCGCTGGCCAGAACTTTCGACGCTAGGGGTGCGACACACATGACAACCACCGACATCTCGACCTCCCTCCCCTACCGGGAGGTGGCTGACCGCAACGGCCGCGTGTACCGGCTCGGGGAGACCGACCGGGACATCATGGGACGGCCACGATGGACCATGGTGCTCTTCCCGTGGATGGGCATGCTGGGCATCAGCTCTTCGGAGTACGCGTTCACGTCCGCCGAGGACACCCTGCACGAGGCCCATCTGTGGAGCAGTGGGCACATCTTCTGGCTGATGGGCGTCTGGGTGTTCTTCCAGGCCGCCGTCGCCTTCCCCGCCGGGCAGCTGCGGGAGAGCGGCAGGCTCCCCGCGCGGTACGCGATGCTGCTGGGCGCGCTGGGCACGATCCTGGGGTATCTCTCGCTCGCCTTCGCGCCGCATGTGATCGTCGCCTACATCGGCTTCGGCATGTTCAGCGGCATCGGCGCCGGTCTCGTCTACGCGACGTGCGTGAACATGGTCGGCAAGTGGTACCCGGAGCGCAAGGGCGGCAAGACCGGCATGGTCAACGGCGGTTTCGCCTACGGCTCGGTGCCCTTCGTCTTCCTGTTCACCTCGTACATGGACCTGAGCAACTACAAGAGCGTCCTGGTCATGGTGGGCGTCATCTGCTGCTCGGTCGTGGCGTTCGCCGGGTGGTTCTTCAAGGACCCGCCGAAGAACTGGTGGCCGCCGCACGTGGACCCGTTGAAAGCCACCGACGACCCGAAGATCCGCCGGGCCCTGGAGAAGAACCCGCCGGCGGTCAAGCAGTACACCCCCAAGGAGGCCGCTCGTACACCCGTCCTGTGGATGATGTGGTTCTGCCTGCTGTGCACGGCCGGCATCAACATCTTCGGCATCGCCTTCCAGGTGCCGTTCGGCAAGGACATGGGCTTCGCGGGCGGGATCGTGGCCACGGCGATGTCCCTGAAGGCCATCGTCAACGGCACCGGGCGCGGTGTCATCGGCTGGATATCGGACCGCTACGGGCGCCGCAACACCCTGATCATCGTGTGCATCGTGCTCGGCACCGCGCAGTTCGGCGTGCTGATCTCCGGCCAGATGGGCAGCATGCCGTTCTTCCTGTTCTGCTCCATGGTCTCCGGCTTCGGCGGCGGCGCGATCTTCCCGCTGTTCGCGGCCATGACGGCGGACTACTTCGGCGAGAACAACAACGCCACCAACTACGGGATGGTCTACAGCTCCAAGCTGATCTCGGGTCTCGTGGGCTCCGGCGTGGGCTCGATCGTGGTCGGCGTGTGGGACTACGAGGGCGCATTCGTCATCGCCGGTTCCATCGGGCTCGCCTCCGCCGTCCTGGCCACCTTCCTGAAGGCCCCGGGCCGGCCGAAGGCACAGCGCATCGCTCCCAACCCGCACCCGCTCGGCGAGGAGGCGGCGTGAGACGACACTGCGGCAGCCGGGGCGGACGAGCGAGGTGAACCGGGCTCCGCAACCGCAGCCCGCGCGCTGACAGCACGGCTTCGCCATCTTCCGGCGGACAGGCGCCGGACGGCCGGACGGCCCTCCCCACGTGGCACGTCGCGGGGAGGGTCGTCCGGCGTGTCGTCAGTGGCGCTTCTTGCGCAGCGCCGCCAGGTTGTCGTAGCCGATCTTCGCGTACGCCAGCGACTGCGCGGGGTCGGTGGCGCTCGGGGCGTTGTCCTGCTCGACCATCGGGTTGTGGTAGTCCCGCTCGCCGACGCGGGAGAAGAACGTCCGGTAGTCGATGACTCCGGCGCCGAACGGCACCATGTCGTACCCCATGCCGTTCGTGGTGTTGACCGTGCCGTCCTTGGCGTGGAAGAGCGGGTAGCGCCTGTTGTTGCAGGCGACGAGCCCCGCCGGGTCGAAGACCTTCTCCCGGACGGATCCGTCGTGAGCGGTGTACGTGTGGAACTTGTACTGGGCCACGTGCGCCCAGAAGACGTCCATCTCCAGCCAGACCGACTTCGGGTCGGTGACCTTCAGGAAGTACTCCAGCTTCCGGATGCCGGAACTGCGGGTCGGGCGGCCCTGGGCGTCCGGCGGACCCCCGTCGAGCAGGAAGCCGTACGCCGCGTCGTGGTTGTGGGTGTAGAGCTTGATGCCCTCGCGGCGGGCGATCCGGCCCAGCGCGTTCCACTTGTCGGCGGCCACGTCCCAGTCGGCGCGGTAGGAGCTGCCGGTGGGGTCGCCGCCGGTGCCCATGTGCGCCATGCCGAGGATGTTGGCGATCTCCAGGTGCTTCTTGAAGGTGTCCAGATCGGCCGTGGTGAGCGGCCAGGACGGCGGTATGAAGCCGTGGTTGCCCTGCGCGCGCAGCCCGTAGTCGTCGAGCCACCCGCGCAGCAGCTTGGCGCCTGCGACGGACTCCAGGCTCGCGCCGCCCGGGGCGTTGGCGTGCTGGCCGTATCCGGCGAACTCCACCTGCCGGTAGCCGAATCGCGAGAGCTGCTTGAAGACCTCGCGGAAGCCGGAGGGCAGGTCGGTGGCGAGCGGGTCGCGGCCCGTCGCGTCACGGACGGTGTAGAGGATGATGCCGCGCCGGTGCGCGGGGACGAGTGTCTCGCCGCCGTGGTCGTGGCCTCTGCCCCGGTCCTGTGCCTGGGCCGCGGCGGGTGCGGCGCCGAGGACGGGGGCGGCGATCACCGCGGTCGCGGCGGCGGTGCAGGTGCTGAGGAAGCGGCGGCGGTTGACGCCGAGAGCGCGACGCAGGGCGTCGCCGGTTCCGGATTCGTCGTTGAACGCGGTCACGGTTTCTCTCTTTCGGGTCGGTGTTCAGCGGTGGCGGGTGCCGGGTGGTCTGCCGCTCGCGCCCGGGTCGGGCCCATGGCATGCCAGGGAAATTCCCAGGTCAGAGGCGCGTGGAGCGTGCGGCGGACGCGTTGTCAGTGGCGCGTGCTTCACTTTCTGTAGTCGCTCGTCACGGCTTGTCAGGTCTCGTCAGCCGAGGCCGGCCAGGTCGAGCAGCAGGGATTTCACTTCGGCGGCCGCGACGCGGCCGGTTACCGCACGGGGGGTGGAGCAGATGAGGAGCGGACCGTCGTCGTCGCTCGTGGGAAGGCGGCCGTGGCTGCCGCGAACAGATGAGGGATCGAGAGGCACGACCGCCATGCGGTAGCGCATGCCGAGCTTCTTGCGGGCCAGCGCCGTGGCCGCCTTGACCTTCACATAGGGGTCACGGGGGTCCATGAACAGCTCGACCGGGTCGTAGCCGGGTTTGCGGTGGATCTCGACGAGGCGCGCGAAGTCGGGCGCGCGGGCGTCGTCGAGCCAGTAGTAGTACGTGAACCAGGCGTCCGGCTCCGCCACGGCGACGAGTTCGCCGGAGCGCGGATGGTCGAGGTGGTGCGCCTTCTTGCCCTCGTCGTCGAGGAGTTGCTCGATGCCGGGCAGATCGGCGAGTACGGCGCGGACGGCGTCCAGGTCCTCGGGGCGGCGCACGTAGACATGGGCGATCTGATGGTCGGCGACGGCGAACGCGCGGGACGCCATGGGGTCGAGGTACTCCATGCCGTCCTGGGTGTGCACCTCCAGCAGTCCGGCGCGGCGCAGGGCGCGGTTGACGTCCACGGGCCGGCTCACCGGGGTGATGCCGTACTCGGAGAGCGCGACGACGGTACGGCCCTCGGCGCGCGCGTCGGCCAGGAGCGGGGCCAGGGCCCTGTCCAGGTCGCCGGCGGCCTTCAGGGAGCGGGGGTCGTCGGGGCCGTGGCGTTGCAGGTCGTAGTCGAGGTGCGGGAGGTAGCAGAGCGTCAGATCGGGGTGGCGGGTGCGGATGATGTGGCGGGTCGCGGCGATGATCCAGCGGCTGGACGTCAGGTCCGCGCCGGGGCCCCAGAAGCGGAAGAGGGGAAAGGTGCCGAACTCGGCGGTGAGTTCGTCGTGCAGCGCCGCGGGCCGCGTGTAGCAGTCGGGTTCCTTGCGGCCGTCGGAATAGTAGATCGGACGGGGGGTGACGGTGACGTCGGTGTCGGCGCCCATGGCGTACCACCAGCAGATGTTGGCGACCGTGTAACCGGGGTGGGCGCGGCGGGCGGCGTCCCACAGTTTGTCCCCGGCGACGAGTCCGTTGTGCTGGCGCCACAGCAGGACGTCACCGAGCTCGCGGAAGTACCAGCCGTTGCCGACGATGCCGTGCTCGGCGGGGTGGGCGCCGGTGAGGAAGGTGGACTGGGCGGCGCAGGTGACGGCGGGCAGGACGGTCCCGAGCGCGGCACGGGAGCCGGCCCGGGAGAGCGCCCGGAGGTGGGGCATGTGGTCGAGGAGACGGGGGGTGAGACCTACGACGTCCAGGACGAGGAGCGGGGTGGGGGCCGCTGTGCTGTGGGCCGTCACGGCAGCTCCTTGAGGCCGAGGTCCGTCAGGAGGTCGCGGGCGAAGGCGAGTTCGGCGGCGATGCCGTCGGCGAGCTGGGACCGGGCGCGCGGACGCAGCTCGGGTGGGAGGGCCTGCCAGGTGTAGGTCTCGACCTCGAGGTGCCGGGTGAGCGGGTGCGGGCCGCCGACGAGCCGGGTCAGCGCGGCTTTGAGCACCGGGAGCGTCGCGGTGAGGGGCGCGACGGGGGCCGCGTGCAGGGGAATGTGGAAGTGGGCGCGCCAGGGCGTGCCGTCGGGCAGGGCGCCGCCGGCGAGGGCTTCGCCGAGGTCGTCGGTGCCGTGCAGGCCGGTGCCGGTGCCGGTGGCCGTGGCGGAAGGGGTTCCGGTGGCGGTGATCGTGCGGGTCTGGTGCAGGAAGCGGGGTTCGTCGAACTTGGCGAGGGCTTCGCGGACGGCTGGGAGACGGGGGTGTTCGGCGTGCAGGGCGGCTGACAGCTGGGATTTGACGATGGGGACGCGGGCCTCGGTCAGCGCGTCCAGGGCGGTGTCCGGGTCTTCGAAGGAGGTGGCGAGATGGCAGGTGTCGACACACACGCCGATGCGGTCGTGCGCGATCGCGGTGAGCGGGGCGAGGGCGTCGGCGGTGGTCTCGATGATGCAGCCGGGTTCCGGTTCGAGTCCGACGCGGACGGAGCGGCCGGTCAGGTCCGCCAGCGCGTCGAGGCGTTCGGCGAGGGTGACCAGGGCGGTGTGGGCCGTCTCGGCGCGGTCGGCGTCCCAGCCGGTGCGCCAGCCCAGCGGGAGGGTGGAGACGGTGCCCTCGGTGACGTCGTCGGGGAGCAGTCCGGCGAGCACCCGGGCCAGGGCCGTGGTGTGCTCGAGCCGCTCGGGGTCGGCCCAATCCGGCTTGTACACGCGGTACTTGACCTCCTCGGCGCCGAAGCCCTCATAGGGGAAGCCGTTGAGGGTGACGACCTCCAGGCCGCGCCGGTCGAGTTCGGTGCGCAGCCCGCGCAGCGCCGCCGGGTCGGCGTCGAGTGCACGCGCGGCGTCCCTGGCCAGCCACAGACCGATGCCGAGCCGGTCGCGGCCGAGCCGGCGGCGGACGGGTTCGCAGTGGTCCCGGAGTTGCGCGAGGACGCCGTCGACGGTCTCGGCGGGGTGGACGTTGGTGCAGTAGGCGAGGTGGACGGTCGTGCCGTCGGGGTGGCGGAAGCGCATCGCTCACTCCCCGCCGCGCAGGATGGAGTTGCCCTCGTGGGTGGCGTCGGCGGTGGCCACGTCGAGGCGAAGTCGGCCGCTGAGGCCGTAGAAGGCGACGGGGTTGCGCCACAGGACGAGATCGACGTCGTCCTCGGAGAAGCCCTCCGCGAGCATCAGGTCGGCGACCCTGCGCGTCTTGAGGGGGTCGCTCCTGCCCCAGTCCGCCGCCGAGTTCACCAGCGTCTGCTCCGGGCCGTGCGCGCGCAGGATCTCGATCATGCGGTGCTCGTCCATCTTGGTGTCGGGATAGATGGAGAAGCCCAGCCAGCAGCCGGCGTCCTTGGCCTCTTTCACGGTGGTCTCGTTGAGGTGGTCGAGCAGGACCCGGTCCGGGGACAGGGCGGACTCCCGCACGACGTCGAGGGTGCGGCGCAGGCCGGCGAGCTTGTCGCGGTGCGGGGTGTGCACGAGCGCGGGCAGGGCGTGCTCGGCGGCCAGTTGGAGCTGGGCGGCCAGGGCTGCGTCCTCGGCGGGGGTCATCGAGTCGTAGCCGATCTCGCCGACGGCCACGACGTGGTCCTTGACCAGATAGCGGGGCAGCTCCTGAAGGACGGCCGCGCAGCGCGGGTCGTTCGCCTCCTTCGGGTTGAGGGCGAGCGTGCAGTGATGGGCGATGCCGTACTGGGCGGCCCGGAAGGGCTCCCACCCGAGGAGGGAGTCGAAGTAGTCGAAGAACGACGCCGGGGACGTGCGGGGCTGGCCCAGCCAGAACGACGGCTCCACGACGGCACGGACGCCGGCCGCGTGCATCGCCCGGTAGTCGTCGGTGGTGCGCGAGGTCATGTGGATGTGGGGGTCGAAGATGCGCATCAGGACTCCTTGCCGTGGGGGTGGGCCGGGCGGTGGAGACTTCCCGTGCCGTGGAGGTCCGTGCGGTGGAGATCTGGGCTGTCGGGGCTGCTTGCCTCGTCCGAACTGTTTGCCTCTTCCGAACTGCTTGCCTCGTCCGGGCTGCTTGCCTCGTCCGGGCTGGCGGTGCGTGACGGCTGCGTGGTCTGTGCAGGGGGTTTCGGGCGGGAGGGCACGGCAGGCGGGGTGGGCGGGGCGGGCGTGCCTGTGTCGGTCAGCGCCAGGACGCGTTGCAGGTCACCGGGTACGGGGCGGCCGGCGGCGGTGCGTTCGGCGGCGTAGTCGCCGAGCATGCGGGCGAGTTCGCCGTCGGCGCGGGCGCGCTGTTCGAGGCCTGCCACCTCGTCGACGGGCACCCCGACGAACAGGCACTTCAGGACGGCGTGCCGCCAGGCATGGGCGTCGAGGTGGCGGGCCGCGTAGGGGCCGACCGCGGCGGCCAGGAGGCGGGTGTCGTGGGTGCGCAGGGCGTCCTCGACGAGCGGGCGGGCCTCGGGGCCGGGCACCAGGTGGGGCAGCGCGTGCAGGACCGCGCGCCGCTCGTCGGCGGTGCCCTGGTAGTAGACGCGGGCCAGGGCGGCCGGGTCGGCGTGGGCGGCGTGGAGGATGAGCACGCGGGCGGCATCGGCGTACCGACTGCCGCAGCGGCGTCCGGCCTCGGCGAGCCTCAACTCCCATACGGAGATGGGTCCGTGGGTGCCGGGGTGGGCGGCCGCCTCGTCGAGAGCCTGGCCGAACCAGGCGCGAGCGGCATCGTCGAGCCGGGTGTCGAGCTGGCTGCGCAGGGCGTCGAGGGGAGTGCGGGCGGGGGTGGGGCCCGTCTGTTCCGCTTCCGGGGTCGCCGGGGTCGCCGGGGCGGCGTGGGGGTGGGTCATGGGGTGCTCCCTTCCGGGGTGGCGGAGGGCTCGCCGGGTGGTGCTGCAGGCGGGTTCGCGGCCGGGTGGGGGCGGCCCGGAGGCGGGGCGGCGGACGTGCGGTCGATGGCCTCGGCGCATGCCGCCGCGCGACGGAGCAACGGGAGGGAGAGTTCGGCGTAGTGCGGGCCGGCGTGGGAGTGGCGGGGCAGTTCGACCACCGTCAGCCCGCGGTAGCCGGTGGCGGCCAGGGCCGCGAGGACGGGCGGGAAGTCGATCTCGCCCTCTCCGAGCGGGAGGTGTTCGTGGACGTCACGGCGCATGTCCTCGATCTGGACGTGCCGCAGCCAGGGGCCGGCGGCACGGACGCAGTCGGCGGGAGGGAGTGGTTCGAGGCACTGGCAGTGGCCGATGTCGAGGGTGAGGCCGAGGGACGCCGGGTCGCCGAGGCTGCGGCGCAGCCGGTGGAAGTCGGCGAGCGTCGCGAGGAGGTGGCCGGGTTCGGGTTCGATCGCGAGGGGGATGCCTGCGGTTGCCGCGGCGTCCAGGACGGGGGCGAGCGTGTCGGCGAGGCGCTGCCATGCCGTCTCCGGATCGGTGCCCGGCTGCGTCGTCCCGCTGAAGCAGTGGACGGCGTGCGCGCCGAGGTCGCCGGCGATCCGGACGGCGCGCAGCAGCAGGTCGACGCGGCGGGCGCGGTCGTCCGGCTCCGGGTCCAGCAGGGACGGCCCGTGCTTGCGGCGCGGGTCGAGGACATAGCGGGCGCCGGTCTCCACGGTGACGCCGAGCCCGAGCGCGTCCAGCCGCCGCGCGAGGCGTCGGGTGCGGGCGGGGAGGTCCGGGGCGAGCGGGTCGAGGTGCATGTGGTCGAGCGTCAGTCCGACGCCGTCGTAGCCGAGGTCGGCGAGGAGGCCGAGGGCGTCGTCGAGGCGGAGATCGGCGAGGCCGTTGGTGCCGTAGCCGAAGCGGAGCGGGGGCCGGGCGGTCTCCGCCTCCGCGTACCCGACGACTCCACGCGCCGCCGTTCCGTCCCCGCTCACCCCGCTCACCCCGCTCACCCCGCTCACCCCGTCTCTCCGCCGGGCCTCGTCCCGGACTCGCGCCGCGCCTCGGGGGTCTCCCGTCCGCCGCGGCCGCCGCCCTCGGTGCCCTCGGCACCTTCACCTGATTCACCTGATTCGCCGGATTCGCCGAGTCCGCCCTTCAACCGCTGGGCGAACCGCTCCAGTTCCGTGTGCTGCTCGGCCAGGGCCGACGACGCGTCGCCCACGGGGTCCTTGAAGAAGTAGGCGAGTTCGGTGAGCGGTCCGGACAGGGCCACTTCGTGGGCCCGGGCCGCGAGGCGGGCCAGGTCGAGGACGAGGGGCGCCGCGAGCGCGGAGTCGCAGCCCTGCCAGATGGTCTGGAGGACCATGCGGGTGCCGAGGAAACCGTCGAAGGCGACATGGTCCCAGGCCGTCTTCCACTCCCCCAGGACGGGGACGTCGTCGATGTGGACCCGGCCCTCGGGAGCGGTGCCCAGCGTGTCGGCGAGGACGCGTTCCTTGCCCGCGTTCTTCGCCTCGGCCGCGGCCGGGTCGGCCAGGGCGGCTCCGTCGCCGCCGCCCAGCAGGTTGGCGCCGGACCAGGCCCGGACGGCGAGCGCCCGCCCGGCGAACATCGGACCGAGGGCGGAGCGCAGGAGCGTCTGGCCGGTCTTGCCGTCGCGGCCTGCGTAGGGCAGCCCGCTGGACTCCGCCAAGGAGGCGAGCGCCGGATGGTGCAGCCCCGTGGACGGGGTGAAGTTCACGTACGGGCAGCCCGCGCGCAGGGCGGCCGCCGCGTACAGCGAGCTCGGCGGGAGCGCGGGGCCGGTCGCCGCGGGTTCCGTGGAGGCCACGTTCACCACCACCGCACGCGCCAGCCCGGACCGTCGCACGAAGTCCCGTATGTCGGCGGCGAAGGCTGCGATCAGCTGTTCCTCGGTCCGGGTGTCCCCCGGGGCGGGGCCACCGGGTCTGATCTCCCGGTCGGCGGCGGTGAGTTCCGCGTCGACCGCCCTGGGGAGACCGAACGGGAGGACTCCGCCGGCCGCGAGCTGCTCGGCGCGTTTGGGCAGGGGGCAGTCGGTCGTGTCGTGTCCGCCGAACACGAGACAGGACAGGGCCGGCAGGCCGCTGTCGGCGAAGGCGGGCGTCTCGGTGACCAGGCCCGTCGGCGGATGCAGGCCTGCCGTGACGGCGGCGTGCCCCGCGACCACGGTCGTGGCCACGGAACCGCGGGCCCCGATCAGCCAGACGCCGACGCGCGGGATACGGGAGAGGGACACGGACATGAGCAGCCTCCTTGTCGTGCGCGAACCCCGGAGAACGAGGAGGAAGGGCGGGCGGGCCAGCCGGAGGTCCACCGCTGGGAGAGGGGCAGGGTGGTGACGGCGGGCGGGGGTCCGGCGTCCCCCGCCCGCCGCCGTTCAGTCGCCCTGTACGGGCCGTTCCCTGCCGGGCAGTTCCTTGATCCGGACGTCACGGAAGGACACCTGGTCGTCGGCTCCGTGGTTCTGCAGGCCGAGGTGTCCGTCGCGCAGGCTCCGGGCCGGATCGGTGTTGGTGAAATCGTTGATCTTCACGCCGTTGAGCCAGACGCGCAGGCGCTCGCCCTCCACGCGGATCTCGTACGTGTTCCACTCCCCCGGCGCGTTCAGCGCACGGTCCCGCTTCTTCAGGTCGGCGGACTGGAAGCCGTAGACCGACCCGGTGGTTCTCTCGGGAACGTCGGTGGCGTCGATCTGGATCTCGTATCCGTTGTTCACGGCGGACCACGGGTCGTCCGACGGCGGGAAGCCGACGAACACACCGGAGTTGTCCTCTCCGGAGCCGGATCCGGAGCCGGCACCAGCACCGGAGCCGCCCGGATCGCCGGCCGTGGTCCTCCAGTCGAGCTTCAGGGAGTACGCCCCGAAACTCCGATCCGCGTACCAGAGCAGGCCCATGCCGCCCGTCGACGTCAACGTGCCGTCGTCGGAGAGGGTGAAGGAGCCGGGTCCGGCCTGTCGCCAGCCTTCCAGAGACGTGCCGTCGAACAGCGGACGGTATCCGTTCTCCGGTCGACAGTCCGCCTGCATTCCGTCGACTGCATACAGGATCCCGCCCAGCAGGTGTCTACGGAATACCGGATCCCCGTAGGACTCCTTCGTGTGGCCGCCTCCGGTGTAGAAGGCGCGGCCGCCCTGGTAGTTCTGGCACCAGGCGATCGGATGGTCGCCGTTCATGGTGCCGCCCGTGTAGGACGACTCGTCGAGCGAGGCCAGGACGTGAACCCGCTCGCGCGGATCGGAGCGGTAGTTGTACCACTCGTCGGTGCGGCTCCAGGTGCGATCGAGTCCGGAGGTCGCCGGGTGGGCCCGGTCCTCCACGTCGACCGTCGCGGGCTGGATCGCCGGGTGCGACTCGAACCAGGCGCCGACGAGGCCGCCGTAGAACGCCCAGTCGTACTCGGTGTCGGCCGCCGCGTGGACTCCGACGTAGCCGCCGCCGTGCCGGATGTAGCCCTCGAAGGCGGCCTGTTGGGCGGCGTCCAGGACGTCCCCGGTCGTCGACAGGAAGACGACGGCGTCGTAGCGCCGCAGGTTCGCCGGCGTGAACGCGCCGGCGTCCTCCGTCGCGTCGACCCTGAAGCCGCCAGCCGCGCCGAGCTCCCGCACCGCCGTGACGCCGTCCGGGATCGAGTCGTGCCGGAAACCGGCCGTCTTCGAGAAGACCAGTACGCGTTTCGCGCCGTCCCCTTTCGCGTCGGCCCCGGAGTGCGAGGCGGCCGGGCCCGAGAGGCTGCCGAGGAGGAGCGCCGCGCCCACTGCCACGGTCGCCAGTCTGCGGGTTGCAGGCATCACGTGCCCTCCTCTCAGCCGGTCGTGAAGGTGAAGTCGTCCACGTCGAAGAGAGCTCCGGAGCCGCCCTTGAAGACGAGGTAGAGCGTGGTGGTGCCGCGCGGTGTGCGGGACAGGTCGGCGCTGACGTCCTGGAAGGCCTCCCAGCCGCCGGTCACCGGGACGGCGACCTTGCCGAGCAGGGTGCCGGTCGGCGAGCCGGCGCGGATCTCCAGCCGTCCGCCCGCGCCGCCCGAGGAGACACGTGCCGTGATCTTCTTGGCGTTGCCGACGACGTACGGCGTGAAGGAGATCCAGTCGCCGTTGTCGATGTCGCCGACCGTCCTGCCGCCGTGGGCGACGTCCTTGGCGATGACCGTGACACCGGAGGCGTCGCCGAAGTGCTCGGCCTGACGGTGGCGCGGCTGGAGGACGCTCTGGTCGTGCGAGGTGAGCGCGGCCTGGCCGCCGCCTCCGCCGTCGGTGTACTCCGCGTCGAGGACCCCGAAGATGTTGGCGTCCTCGTCGTGCCCGCCGTCGGCACTGGTCTGGAGGGTTCCGGTGCAGCCGGTCGCCGACGTCACCGGGTGGCCGTGGCTGTCGTGACCGAGGACGAAGGTGACCTCGACCTTGGAGCAGTCGATCGCCCGGCCGTCCTCAGGGTCGGTGACCTTCACCTTGAACGGGATCGCGTCGCCGAAGCTGAACAGCTGCCCGTCCTTCGGGGTCTCCAGGACCACCTCGGGCGCCGTGTTTCCCACGACGATCTGCACACTCGCGCCGCCGGTGCGGCCGGAGGCGTCCTCGGCGGTCAGGGTCGCGGTGTACGTGCCGTTCTTCTTGTACCTGTGGGTGGGGTTCGCCGCCGTCGAGGTGCCGCCGTCGCCGAAGTCCCAGCTGTAGGTGAGTGCGTCGCCGTCCTGGTCGGTGCTGCCGGCGGAGGAGAAACGCACCTTCAGAGAGGCCTGTCCCGACGTGCGGTCGGCCGCGGCCTGGGCGACCGGGGAGTGGCCGTCGGTGGCGTTCTCGATGCGGTACAGACCCGAGTGCTCGTCACCGCCGAACCAGGCGGTGCCGTAGTCGAGGACGTACAGCGCACCGTCGGGCCCGAACGCCATGTCCATCACCTGGGTGCCGGTCCACGGGACGGAGTTGATCGACTGCACGGCGCCGTTCGCGTCGCTGGTGATGCGCTTGATCCAGCGGCGGCCGAACTCCCCGGCGAAGAAGTCGCCGTCGTAGGCCTCCGGGAACTTCACCGGCGAGTCGAGCGAGGCGTCGTAGTGGTAGACGGGGCCGCCCATCGGGGACTCCGAACCGTCGCCGAGGTCGGGTACCGACGGGCCGTTGTACGGGATCCAGGCGGGCTGGGCCGGGGGCAGGTCGGTGAGGCCGGTGTTGTGCGGCGACGTGTTCTTCGGGGCGTCGCAGTCGAAGGGGGCGCCGGAGACACCGGTCGCGAAATCGTATGCGATATACGGGTCATTGTCTCCCGTGCAGAACGGCCACCCGAAGTTGCCGGGGCCGGTGACGCGGGCGAACTCGACCTGGCCGGCCGGTCCGCGGGCCGGATCGGCGGCGCCGGCGTCGGGACCGTAGTCGCCGACGTAGAGGATGCCGGTGGCCTTGTCGACGCTGAAGCGGAACGGGTTGCGGAACCCCATCGCATAGATCTCGGCCCGCGTCTTGTCCGTGCCGGGCGCGAAGAGGTTGCCGTCGGGGATGGCATAGGAGCCGTCGGCGTTCACCTTGATGCGCAGGATCTTGCCGCGCAGGTCGTTGGTGTTTCCGGAGGAACGGCGGGCGTCGAAGGCGGGGTTGCGGCCCTCGCGATCGTCGATCGGTGTGAAGCCGTCCGACTGGAAGGGGTTGGTGTCGTCGCCCGTGGACAGGTACAGGTTTCCCGCCGCGTCGAAGTCGATGTCACCACCGACATGGCAGCACAGACCGCGCGACGCGGGCACGTCGAGGATCTTCGTCTCGCTCGCCGCGTCGAGGGTTCCGTCCGTCTTCAGCACGAAGCGGGAGAGGCGGTTGACGCCGTCGAAGGGGGCGAAGTCGGCGGCCGTTCCGGTCTCGGGAGCGTCGCCCGCCGGGGTGTCCAACGGCGGTGCGTAGTAGAGGTAGATGAAGCGGTTGGCCGTGAACTCCGGGTCCACGCCGATGCCTTGGAGGCCCTCCTCGTCATGGGAGTAGACGTCGAGCTTGCCCGCCAGCCGGGTGTTGCCGGCGGCGTCGGTGATGCGGAGTTCGCCGTCGCGCGAGGTGTGCAGGACCGAGCGGTCGGGCAACACCGCGAGCGACATGGGCTCGCCGACCTCGGCCTCCCCCTTGGCCAGGGTGACCTGCTGGAAGTCCTCGGCGGCCGCGACCACCGGGTCGGCGACGGCTGCGCCGGCCTGGGGTGTGGTGAGGGTGAGGGACGCGCCGGCCAGCAGCGCGCCGCTCAGGAGGGCGATCGCTCTGCGCAGCGAAGGGCGTCGTCTGTGGGTCTCGGCTCTGCGGGTGCCGGTGGTGGGGTCGTTCCCGTGCACGGATGCCTCCAGGAAGGGGCTGGTTGTACGGGCGGGTGCGTGCGCCGGGATGCGCCGTCATCCCGGAGACCGGTGGAGCGTCAGGGACTACTCGGTCGCGAGGTTTGCGACCGTTCCTGACAGAACGTCAGAGAGTGTTGATCCGGGCCCAGTCGGGCCCAGTCGGGCTCAGTTGCCGAAGGCCGCGTCGAAAGCGGCGGACGGCGGTTCGAAGTCGTAGGCCTTGAGACGGGTCAGGGCCTCCGGGGCGCCCTGCAGTCGATCCATGCCGGCGTCCTCCCACTCCACGGAGATCGGACCCTGGTAGTCGATGGAGCGCAGCATGCGAAAGACGTCCTCCCAGGGGACGTCGCCGTGGCCGGCGGAGACGAAGTCCCAGCCGCGGCGCGGGTCGCCCCAGGGCAGATGGGAGCCGAGGCGACCGTTGCGACCGTCGAGGCGCTTGCGGGCCTCCTTGCAGTCCACGTGGTAGATGCGGTCGCGGAAGTCCCACAGGAAGCCGACCGGGTCGAGGTCCTGCCACACGAAGTGACTGGGGTCGAAGTTGAGGCCGAAAGCCGGTCGACGGTCGACTGCATCCAGTGTGCGTACCGTCGTCCAGTAGTCGTATGCGATCTCGCTGGGGTGGACCTCGTGCGCGAACCGCACGCCCTGCGCGTCGAAGACGTCGAGGATCGGGTTCCAGCGCTCGGCGAAGTCCTCGTAGCCGCGCGCGATCATCGACTCGGGGGCGGGCGGGAACATGGCGACCAGGTGCCAGATGGCGGAGCCGGTGAAGCCGATCACCGTGTCGACCCCGAAGGCCGCCGCGGCCCTCGCGGTGTCGGCGATCTCGGCGGCGGCCCGCCGCCGCACACCCTCCGGCTCACCGTCGCCCCAGATGCGGGCGGGCAGGATGGCCTGGTGGCGTTCGTCGATGATGGCGTCGCACACCGCCTGCCCCACCAGGTGGTTGGAGATGGCCCAGCACTTGAGGCCGAACTTGTCGAGGAGTTGGTGGCGGGACTTCACATAGTCCGGGTCCGCAAGCGCCTTGTCCACCTCGAAGTGGTCGCCCCAGCAGGCGAGTTCGAGGCCGTCGTAGCCGAAGTCGCGGGCGAGGCGGCAGACTTCCTCCAGGGGCAGGTCGGCCCACTGGCCGGTGAAAAGTGTGAATGTGCGCGGCATGCTCCAGGCCCTCCTCGGTCCTCAGTCCGCTATCGGGGTGTAGACGGAGTTCTTTTCGGCGCTCTCCTCGACCGCCGCCAGGACGCGCTGCACCTGCAGCCCGTCGGCGAAGGACGGCTCGGGCCGGTGGCCCTCGGCGACGGCGTGGACCAGATCGCGCGCCTGGTGGATGAACGTGTGCTCGTAACCGAGGCCATGGCCCGGCGGCCACCAGGCGTCCAGGTAGGGGTGGTCGGGTTCGGTGACGAGGATGCGACGAAAGCCCGCGTGTGTGCCGGGTTCGGTGGCGTCGTGGAACCACAGTTCGTTGAGGCGCTCCAGGTCGAACGCCAACGAGCCGCGCTCACCGTTGAGTTCGAGGCGCAGCGCGTTCTTGCGGCCCGTGGCGAACCGGGTCGCCTCGAAGGAGGCCAGCGCCCCGGAGGTGAAGCGGCCGGTGAAGAGGGCGGCGTCGTCGACGGTGACCGTGCCGACGCCGTCGGCGGACGTCGCGCTCAGCCCGCTCGTCGGACCGCCGGGCAGCGGTCGCTGCCGTACGAAGGTCTCGGTGAGCGCGGAGACTCCGGCGAGCCGTTCCCCCGCCAGGTGTTGAGCGAGGTCGACGATGTGCGCGCCGAGGTCGCCGAGGGCCCCGGAGCCGGCCAGTTCCCTGCGCAGTCGCCAGGTCAGCGGGAACTCCGGGTCCACGAGCCAGTCCTGAAGGTAGGTCACCCGCACATGGCGCAGGGTTCCCAGCCGTCCCTCGGCGACCATGCGCCGGGCCAGGGCGGTGGCCGGGACGCGACGGTAGTTGAAGCCGACCATCGCCAACTGACCGCGCTCGTAGGCGGTTTCGGCGGCGCGCGCCATGGTCTCGGCTTCCTCGACGGTGTTCGCGAGGGGCTTTTCGCACAGCACGTGCTTGCCGGCGGCCAGCGCGGCGACGGCGATCTCGGCGTGCGATTCGCCGGGGGTGCAGATGTCGACCAGGTCGACGTCGTCCCGGGCGATCATGGCACGCCAGTCGGTCTCGGTCGCCGCCCAGCCGTGCCGATCGGCCGCCGCGCGCACGGCGGAGGCGTCGCGGCCGCAGATCACGGCGAGGACCGGACGGCGGGGCAGATCGAAGACGCGCCCCGCGGTGCGCCAGCCCTGGGAGTGGGCGGCGCCCATGAACGCGTAACCGACCATCCCCACACGGAGCGGCGGCTTGCCGGCCTCCGGTCCTGCTGACTGCTGCGGCTGTTCCATACGGTTGTCCTCCTCGTCGTCGTGGCACGGTGGGGGGTGGGACGCCGTCGGGCTCAGGGGCGGACCGTCCGCCGACGGACCCCTGGCGGGAGCCGGTGGCACCGCCCGGGAGGCGCTCGGGCCGAGTCGGGCGGGGCCCGCCAGGACGGACCGCGATCGCTCGCGTCTTGGCCGCCTCGGCCGGACCCGTCGGCCAATGAGCAGGTCGGCCGATGAGCACGTCGGCCGATGGACACGCCAGCCCGTCGAGCACGTCGGTCCGTCGGGCAGCCCCCGGCCGTCCGCAACCCGTGGCCCCCACGGTGAGGAGCCCGCGGCCTCCGACACCGCCGTCCGGAACGCGCCTGCCTGGTGCCGATGGCTCCTGCACCGGAAGCCGTGGATCTCGCCCCGCCGGCCCACGGCCCGTGCCCAGTGCTCCTGACCCGTGCCCCTGCCCTGCACCCGTCCCCGGTGGGCGGCTCCCGCCGGTCGGACCGGGCGCGTCCTACTTGAAGCCGGTGGACATGTACTGGTCGACGTTGGTCTTGTCGACGACCGCCGAGTAGAGGGTGATCGAGGCGGGGATTTCGTACTCGGCGAGACCTCCGACGCCCTTGCCCTGACCCAGTGCGCGGGCGAGGTCGATCGCTGAGGCGGCCATGGTCGGCGGGTAGAGAACGGTTGCCTTCAGGACGCCGCTGTCCGCCTTGATCGCCTGGAAGGCGGCCAGGGCGCCCGCGCCGCCGACCATCATGAAGTCGTCGCGCCCGGCCTGCTCGATGGCGCGCAGCGCGCCCACGCCCTGGTCGTCGTCGTGGTTCCACAACGCGTCGAACTTGGGCTGCGCCTGCAGGAGCTGGGCCATCTTGGCCTGCCCCGACTCGACCGTGAACTCGGCGGCCTGACGGGCCACCTTCTTGATGTTGGGGTAGTTCTTCAGAGCGTCGTCGAAGCCCTTGGTGCGCTGCTTGGTGAGCTCCAGGTTGTCCAGGCCGGCCAGCTCGATCACACGGGCGTCGGACTTGCCCTTGAGTTTCTCGCCGATGTAGTGGCCTGCGTTGAGCCCCATGCCGTAGTTGTCTCCGCCGACCCAACACCGGTACGCCTGGGGGGTGTTGAAGATCCGGTCGAGGTTGACCACGGGGATGCCCGCGCGCATCGCCTTCAGGCCGACCTGGGTGAGGGCCTTGCCGTCGGCGGGCAGTACGACCAGGACGTCGACCTTCTTGTTGATGAGGGTCTCGATCTGGCCGATCTGCTGGGCGGTGTCGTTCGAGCCCTCGGTGATCTCCAGGCTCACGTCCGAGTACTTCTTCGCACGGCTCGTGGCGTTGTCGTTGATGGCGTTGAGCCAGCCGTGGTCGGCCTGCGGTCCGGCGAAACCGATGGTGACCTGCTTGCCGGGCTTGTCGTCGGCGGCCGGCTGGTCGTTCGCCGCCGGTTCCTCGTCCTTGGATTCGTTGCTGGTGCAACCCACGAGGAGGGTGCCGGCGGAGACGGCGGCGGCCCCGAAGAGCATGTTTCTGCGACTGGTGAAGCGGCTCGGATAAGGTGTCGGCTCTGGCATGGCGATGAACCCTTTCCTCAGGTCGTGCTCGCGGTACGGCGCTGGACCAGCACGGCAGCGACGATGATCGCGCCCTTGGCGATCTGCTGGACGTCGCTCTGCAGGTTGTTCAGGGCGAAGATGTTGGTGATCGTGGTGAAGATCAGTACGCCGAGCACGGAGCCGGTGATGGTGCCGCGCCCCCCGGTGAGCAGCGTGCCGCCGATGATCGCGGCCGCGATGGCGTCGAGCTCGTAGAGGTTTCCGTTGGTGTTCTGGCCCGATCCGGACAGGATGATCAGCAGGAAGGCCGCGATGCCGCAGCACAGGCCGGACAGCAGGTAGAGGTACAGCCGTTGGCGGCGTACGTCGATGCCGGCGAGCCGGGCGGCCTCCGCGTTGCCGCCGACGGCGACCGCGCGCCGGCCGAAGGTGGTGCGGTTCAGCACCAGCCAGCCGATGATCGTCACAATGGCGAAGACGATCACCAGCGGCGGAACGCCGAGCACATATGAGTCGCGCTCGCCCAGGTCGAGGATGCCCTCGACCGTCACGATCTGCGTCCGGCCGTCCGTGATCTGCAGCGCCAGTCCGCGGGCGGAGGCCAGCATGGCGAGCGTCGCGATGAACGGCACCATCCCCCCGTACGCGATGAGCAGTCCGTTGACCAGGCCGCAGCCCACGCCGACGATCACCGCGGTGAAGAAAATGCCCGCGAAACCGTATTCCTGGGTGGCGACCGTGGTGGCCCACACCGAGGAGAGGGCGACGATCGCGCCGACCGAGAGGTCGATCCCCCCGGAGGTGATCACGAAGGTCATGCCGACGGTGACGACGCCGATCACCGAGGCCTGGGTGAGGACGAGTTGCAGATTGCGGGTGTCGAGGAACTCGTCCGGCTTGGTGATCCCGCCGATCACGACGAGCGCGGCGAGCACGCCCAGCAGGGAGAGGGTGCGGACGTCGGTGCGGGCCATCAGGGTGCGCCAGGCGGGAGGCGGGATCTGCGGCACCTTGTCGGTGCTGTCCCGCGGTGGGGAGACGGGCTGCGTCATGACGCCGGACTTCCTTCCATGACGAGATCGAGTACGCGGTGTTCGTCCAGCTCACGAGCGGGCGCCGTGTGGACGACGCGGCCCTCTCGGAGCACCAGCACGCGGTCGGCGAGGCCGAGCACCTCGGGCACCTCGCTGGAGACCAGCAGCACGGCGAGGCCTTCGTCCGCCAGTCGACGGACGACTGCATACAGTTCGGCGCGGGCGCCGACGTCGACGCCGCGCGTCGGCTCGTCGAGCAGCAGCACCCGGCAGCCGCGCAGCAGCCAGCGGGCCAGGACGGCCTTCTGCTGGTTGCCGCCGGACAGGGTGCGCACGGGGACGGACGGGTTGTCGGGGCGTAGGGACAGCTCACGTGTCGCGGCCCGCGCCGCCCCCCGTTCGGCCCGCCGGTCGATCCAACCCCCGCGCGAGAAACGGGACATGGAGGAGACGGAGACATTGCGGGTGACGGACTCCAGCATCAGCAGGGCCTGCGCCTTGCGTTCCTCGGGGGCGAGCCCGAGCCCGGCCCGTACGGCCGCGGGCACGCTGCCGGGGCGCAACGGCCGTCCGTCGACCAGGACTTGCCCCGCGCTGGGCTTTCGCGCTCCGTAGATCGTCTCCAGGATCTCCGAGCGTCCCGAGCCGACCAACCCGGCCAGCCCGACGATCTCTCCGGGCCGCACGGTCAGGTCGAGGGACGCGAACTCGCCGTCCCGGGCGAGCCCTCGCACCTCCAGCACCGGCTTCCCGGCCCCGGCTGCTGCCGCCGCGTCGTCCGACGGCCGCTCGGGGAAGACGTACTCGACGTTGCGCCCCGTCATCAACGCCACGACCTCCCGTGTCGGCGTGGCCTTGGCGGGCAGCCCGCCCGCCACCGCCCGTCCGTCCTTCAGCACGGTCACGCGGTCGCCGATGCGGCGGATCTCCTCCAGGCGGTGCGAGATGTAGACGACGGCCACTCCGTCGGCGGTCAGGCCGCCGACGATGCGGAACAGGTTGTCGACCTCGTCGGGGTCGAGGGCGGCGGACGGTTCGTCCATCACGATGAGCCGTACGTCGTGGGAGAGGGCCCGCGCCATGGAGACGATCTGCTGCTGCGCTGCCGACAACTCGCCCACCGGACGCGCCGGTTCGATCTCGGGGTGCCCAAGTCGCTTCAGCAGAACGGCCGTCGAAGCGCGGGCCGCCTTGCCCCGTACGACGAACCCGGCGGCCGTGGGCTCATGTCCCAGGTGGACGTTCTCGGCCACCGAAAGGTGTTCCACCAGGTCGAGTTCCTGGTAGATGGTGGCGATGCCCAGCCGCATGGCGGCAATGGGGGAGCGGAGCGTGACGGGGTCGCCCTGCCAGCGGATGACGCCGTCGTCGGGCTGGTGCGCGCCGGCCAGGACCTTGATGAGGGTGGACTTCCCGGCACCGTTCTGGCCGAGCAGACAGTGCACTTCGCCGGCCTGGACGTCGAGGTCGACGCCGTCCAACGCCCGTACTCCGGGAAAGGACTTGGTGATGCCGGACATGCTGAGCAGCGGTGGTGGTGATGCCATGTGGGTTCCCCTCGGCGGGCGGGCGGGCCGGAGTCAGGGCAGAACAGGTCGTCGTTCTCAGGGCAGGGTCGAGCAGGGCGCGTGCCGGTGAACCGTGTCAACGGGATCGACTGCGGGCTTGCCGAAACCGTGTGTCGGGTAGCGGGTGGCAGGTAGGAGACAGGCAGCTGATCTATGCGGGTGAGAACAGGTGGTCGCTGATCAGTCGGGCCGCGCCGATCACACCGGCGGTGGGGCCCAACTCCCCCAGAACGATGGGCAGGTTGCCGGTCGCGAGCGGCAGCGACTGGCGGTACACCTGGGTGCGGATCGCGGCGAGCAGGGTGTGGCCGAGGCCGGTCACCCCACCGCCGATCACCACCAGGCCGGGATTGAAGAACGAGACGAGTCCGGCGATGACCTGGCCGACGCGATTGCCACCGTCCCGGATCATCTCGAGGGAGGTGGCGTCGCCCGCGGCGGCCGCGGCGGCGACGTCGACGGCGGTGAGGCCGCCGTTCGTCTCCAGCCGTGCCGCGAGTTCCGCCGAGCGGCCCTGCTGGGCCGCTTCCACCGCGTCACGGGCCAGGGCCGCGCCGCTGAAGTAGGCCTCCAGGCAACCGCGGTTGCCACAGGCGCACGGACGGCCGTCGGGCACGGCCTGGATGTGCCCGATGTCCCCCGCGCTGCCGGTCGTACCGCGGTAGACCTGGCCGCCGACGACGATGCCGCAGCCGATACCGGTGCCGATCTTGACGCAGAGGAAGTCGGCGACGGTACGGGCGACGCCCGCGTGCTGCTCCCCCATCGCCATGAGGTTCACGTCGTTGTCGACCATGACCGGGCAGCCGAGCTCCTGGCTGAGCGCCTCCCGTACGGGGAAGCCGTCCCAGCCCGGCATGATCGGCGGCGCGACCGGCACGCCTTCGGGGAAGCGGACCGGCCCGGGTACGCCGATGCCGGCGCCGTCGAAGCCTTCGGCGAGCCCCGTCGCCCTCAACTTCGCTGCCATGGACAGGACTTGCTCGAAGACCGCGACCGGTCCTTCACGTACGTCGAGGGGCTGGTTGAGGTGTCCGAGGGTCTCCAGTTCGGCGTTGGTGACGGCGACGTCGACCGAGGTCGCGCCGATGTCGACGCCGAGCAGGCGCAGCCCCGGGTTGAGCCGGACGTTGTGGGAGCGGCGGCCGCCGCGCGAGGCGGCGAGTCCGTCGGCCACGACCAGCCCCGTCTCCAGGAGCCGGTCCACCTCCACCGCCAGCTTGGACCGTGACAGGTCGACCTGATCACCCAGTTGGGCACGGGAGTTGGGGCCGCTGTCCCGCAACAGCTTGAGCAGACGGGCCTGATGAGCGTTCGCGGGTCGTGCCGTCATACGTCTCACGAACCCCTCCCCGCCTCAATTCGGCCACCAGCGTCGGGCTTTCGAAGGGAACGTAGCAGCGGCTGCCGAACCTGGGAAGAAGATGTGCACGGATTGCTGTCAACTTTCTCCACTCCCAGGACAAAGATCTGGCGCAGCAGAGCGGTGCAGTGCGGTGCAGTGCGGCTGCCGCAGACGTGCGCCGAGCCGGGACAGGCGGGAACCCCGGCACGGCGCATCGGCGGTCGCCGAACTCACCGTGCCGGTAAGGGTGTCGATGGGAGCATGCCGCCGATCGAGTCCTGCGGGGCAGGCGCCCCGCAGGCGCTCAGGACGTGGCGCGGGCGTGGTACGAGCGACGGGTGTGCTCGGTGTGCTCACGCATCAGCTGGGTGGCCAACTGCTCGTCGTGGGCGACGATCGCGGCGATCAGATCGCGGTGCTCGATCCAGGACTGGTGGCCGCGCTGGCGCGCGACCGGCGTGTAGTACCAGCGCACCCGGCGGTCGACCTGCGACGCCAGCTCCGCGAGGACCGCGTTGCCCGCCAGCTCGATGACCTTCGCGTGGAAGCGGGCGTTCAGGGCGACCGCGGCGTCCACGTCGTCGCGGGCCACGGCCATCATTCCCTGCGCCACGATCTCGTCCAGGGCCTCGATGCCGGCCTTGTCCGCGTGCGCGGCGGCGAGCCTCGCGGCTTCAGCCTCCAACAGCGTACGAACGGTGAGGAGTTGGTCCGCCTCGTCCTCGGTCGGCTCGTGCACGAACGCGCCCTGGGCGGGCCTGAGATCGACCCACCCCTCGGTGTTCAGCCGCTGCAGCGCCTCGCGCACCGGCTGTCGTGAGACGCCTAGGTGCGTGGCGAGCTCACTCTCGACCAGGTGCTGGCCGGGCTGGAGGGCGCGTGTGGTGATCAGTTCGAGCAGTGCCTCGTAGACGCGGTCGCGCAGCGGGCCCGGCCGTTCGAGCTTGGGCACCGCACCCTGTGGCAGTCCTGGCGACAACATCGGTCGGTCCCCCTCCTGAGCAACACCGGACAACTGCAGACGGAAAGCCATCTATCGACCGACGCATCAGCTGTCCGCAGCCGAGCGACGGGCACGACTGTCTACAGCCGAGTATCGATTGTCTTTCGTCTACAGTCTACGGCGCACAGTAGACCAGAGCCGGGAGCAGTCGATCGCGTCACACTATGCCGCGACCACCCGCACGACCTGCCCGCCGACTGCGTCCCACCCCTCGTTCACGGGCAGCGCACGACCTGTCCCGCGTACGACAGATTGCCGCCGAAGCCGAACAGCAGCACCGGGTCCCCCGTGGAGACGGCGCCCTGCTCGACGAGCTTGGAGAAGGCGAGCGGAATGCTGGCGGCGGAGGTGTTACCCGATTCGGTGACGTCACGCGCGACCACCGCGTTGACCGCGCCGATCTTCTGCGCGAGGGGTTCGATGATGCGCAGGTTCGCCTGGTGCAGGACGACGGCCGCGAGGTCCTCGGGAGTGAGTCCGGCCCGCTCACAGGCCTGCCGGGCGAGCGGCGGCAGCTGGGTGGTGGCCCAGCGATAGACGCTCTGCCCCTCCTGCGCGAACCGCGGCGGCTGCCCCTCGATGCGCACCGCGTGCCCCATCTCGGGCACCGAGCCCCACAGCACGGGCGCGATGCCGGGCTCGACGCCGTCGGGACAGGCCTCGACCACGGCGGCGCCCGCTCCGTCGCCGACGAGCACGCAGGTGGTGCGGTCGCTCCAGTCGGTCACCTCGGACATCTTGTCGGCGCCGATGACCAGGGCGCGGGTCGCGGCGCCCGCACGGACGGTGTGGTCGGCGGTGGCCAACGCGTGCGTGAAACCGGCGCAGACGACGTTGACGTCCATCGCGGCCGGCCCCGGGATGCCGAGGCGGGCCGCGACCCGGGCTGCCATGTTGGGCGAGCGGTCGATGGCCGTCGAGGTCGCCACCAGCACCAGGTCGATGTCGCCCGGCGTGAGGCCGGCCGTCGCGAGGGCCTTGGCGGCGGCGTGCGCGGCCAGCTCGTCCACGGGCTCGTCGGGGCCGGCGATGTGGCGCGTGCGGATGCCCACCCGGCTCCTGATCCACTCGTCACTGGTGTCGACCAGGCGCGCCAGATCCTCGTTGGTGAGCACCTTGGCGGGCTGGTAGTGGCCGACGGCGGCGATGCGTGAGCCGTTCATTGGGGGGTCCCCCTCGTTGCCGTGGGTAGCGGGATCCACCAGTCTGATCAGTGACTCACCGGTACGAGGGCGCGTGAAGCGACAGGAAACCGGTTCCCGGGTTGTCGGCTTCCCCATAGCCCTCGACCGCCCGAGCAGCCGCCGAACACCTACCTGCCGAACACGCGCCGTGCCGCTGCCGCTACCCGGTGAACAACTGCGTCGCCTTCCGTACCAGCTCATACAGCCCGTAGGCGAGCGGCGCCCCCACCCACAGCCAGGCGAAGGCGATCAACGGCCGCCGGTCAGGCTGCGGACTCGGGCTGCTGTCGTTCGACATCGGCGGCCTCCCTCTGTGCGGGAACGTGGTGACGGGCGTCGACGGGCCGGACGAGTTCGTTGGCGACGAATCCGACGGCCAGCAGCCCGATCATGATGAACAGGGACAGGGTGTACAGCGACGCGCCGTGCTTTCCGGCCTCCTCCTGCCGGTCGGCGATCCAGTTGACGATCAGCGGGCCGAGGACGCCGGCGGTGGACCAGGCGGTGAGCAGACGGCCGTGGATCGCGCCGACCTGGTAGGTCCCGAACAGGTCCTTGAGGTAGGCGGGGATCGTCGCGAAGCCGCCGCCGTAGAAGGAGAGGATCACCAGCGCGCACAGGACGAACAACGGCTTCGACGAGTCGCCGATGAGCGCGATCAGGGCGTACATCAGGGCGCCGGCGCCCAGGTACACGCGGTAGATGTTCTTGCGTCCGATCAGGTCGGAGGTCGACGACCAGCCGATCCGGCCGGCCATGTTCGCCGCGGACAGCAGGGCGACGAAGCCGGCGGCCGCGGTCACCGACACCGGCGTGGAGGTGTCGGCGAAGAAGTCCGTGATCATCGGCGCGGCCTTCTCCAGGATGCCGATGCCCGCGGTCACGTTCATGCAGAGCACGACCCACAGGCACCAGAACTGCGGGGTGCGCACCGCACTGCGCGCCGAGACCTGCACGCCCTCGACCGCGCTCGGCGCGCCCGCGACCGGCCGCTCGCCGCGCGGCACCCGCACCAGCAGGACGCCCAGCGTCATGAATACCGCATACGAAAGCCCGTGTACGAGAAACGCGACCGCGATCCCTGAGCTGTCGGAGCCGAACGACTCCAGCATCTGCGCCGACCAGGGCGAGGCGATGAGCGCGCCACCGCCGAAGCCCATGATGGCGATGCCGGTGGCCATGCCGGGACGATCCGGGAACCACTTGATCAGTGTGGAGACGGGCGAGATGTAACCGATTCCGAGGCCGATTCCGCCGACGAAGCCGTAGCCGAGGACGATCAGCCAGTACTGCTCGGTGGCGGCGCCGAGCGCGGAGATCAGGAAGCCGGACGAGAAGCAGACCAGGGCGACGGTCATCGCCCAGCGCGGCCCGTTGCGCTCCACCAGCGTGCCGCCGAAGGCCGCGGAGAGGCCGAGCATCACGATGGCGAGCTGGAACGGGAGCGCGCTCTGCGTACCGCTGAGGTCGAGGGCGGACTCCAGTGGCGGTTTGAACACGGACCACGCGTAGGCCTGGCCGATGGAGAGGTGAACCGAGAGGGCGGCCGGGGGGACGAGCCAGCGGCTCCAGCCTGGCGGCGCGACGGGGGGACTCATAAATCCTGAACAGTAGGAACCGGCAAGGGCGTTGAGAAGGCGGCGCGTCGACAGCATTCGCTGAACGGTATGGGGGCTGCGGCGAACGGTCGGACCGACCGGTTTCCGAGGTCCCTCGGCCGCAGTCCCCGCCGCCGACGCTGCGCGAACCCTTGCCGCCCCAACCTCCATACTGTAGACAATATTTCGTCGACAGAGTTCGGCAGTTCCTCGGTACCCTCGACCGAACGGAGCTCCCTCGCAATGAAAGTCGCAGTCCTCGGCGCCGGTGCGATCGGCGCCTACGTCGGTGCAGCGCTCCACCGCGCAGGCGCCGACGTGCATCTCGTCGCCCGTGGACCGCATCTCGCGGCCATGAGGCGCAGCGGGGTGCGGGTGCTCAGTCCGCGCGGCGACTTCACCGCCCGCGCCCACGCCACCGACGACCCGACGGAGATCGGCCCGGTCGACTTCGTCTTCCTCGGTCTCAAGGCGAACTCGTACGCGGCGTGCGGGCCGCTGATCGAGCCCCTGCTGCACGACTCCACCGCGGTCGTCGCGGCCCAGAACGGCATCCCCTGGTGGTACTTCCACCGGCACCGCGGCCCCCACGACGGCCGACGCGTCGAGAGCGTGGACCCGGACGGCGCGGTCAGTGCGGTGCTCGCGCCCGAACGGGCCGTCGGCTGCGTGGTCTACGCGGCCACCGAGCTCGAAGGCCCGGGCGTCGTACGGCATCTGGAGGGCACCCGGTTCTCCATCGGCGAGCCCGACCGGAGCGTCTCGGTGCGTTGTCTGGCGCTCAGCGAGGCCATGCAGGCGGGCGGGTTGAAGTGCCCGGTGGAGCCGGACCTGCGCAACGACATCTGGCTCAAGCTGCTGGGCAACATCTCCTTCAACCCGATCAGCGCACTGGCCCGCGCGACCATGCGGCAGATGTGCCTGCACGGCGGCACCCGCGAGGTCATCGAGACGATGATGCGCGAGACGCTCGACGTCGCCGAGGCCCTCGGCTGCGAGGTGGGCGTCTCCATCGAACGCCGCCTCGCCGGCGCGGAGAAGGTCGGCGACCACCGCACCTCCACGCTCCAGGACCTGGAGCGCGGCAAGCCGCTCGAACTCGACGTACTCCTCGCGGCCGTCGTCGAGTTGGCGGAGATCACCGGCGTCCGGGTGCCCACCTTGCGCACCGTGCACGCCATCTCGGACCTGCTCGCGCTGAGGAGTGCCGCATGAGCAAACGCGACCGGACCCCGAAGACCTACACCCGGCTCACCCGACCACTGGTCAGGGACTCCCGCAACGAGCCGTTCCGAGAGGCGAGTTGGGAGGAGGCTCTGGAGCGCACCGCGCTGGGCCTGCGGCGCAACCGCGGCGCGTTCGGCATGTTCTCCTGCGCCCGCGCGACCAACGAGATGAACTACGTGGCCCAGAAGTTCGCCCGGGTCGTCATGGGCACCAACAACGTCGACTCGTGCAACCGCACCTGCCACGCCCCGAGTGTCGCGGGTCTGTCGGCCGCTTTCGGCTCCGGCGGCGGGACGTCGTCCTACGAGGAGATCGAGCACACCGACGTCATCGTGATGTGGGGTTCCAACGCCCGTTTCGCCCATCCGATCTTCTTCCAGCATGCGCTGAAGGGGATCCGGAACGGCGCCCGGATGTACGCGGTCGACCCGCGGCGGACGTCCACCGCCGAGTGGGCGGAGAGCTGGCTCGGCCTCAACGTGGGCACGGACATCCCGATGGCGCACGCCATCGGCCGCGAGATCATCCAGGCGGGTCTGGTCAACGAGGCGTTCGTCGAGCGGGCGACCCGCGACTTCGAGGAGTACAGGGCGCTGGTCGAACCCTGGACGCTGTCCCTCGCGCAGAAGGTGACGGGCGTACCGGCCGCCGCCATAAGGGAGTTGGCGCACGCCTACGCCCGCGCCGAGCGGGCCCAGCTCTGCTGGACCCTCGGCATCACCGAGCACCACAACGGCACGGACAACGTGCGCGCGCTCATCAACCTGTCGCTGCTGACCGGGCACGTGGGCCGGTACGGCTCCGGTCTGCAGCCCCTGCGCGGGCAGAACAACGTCCAGGGCGGCGGTGACATGGGGGCGATCCCCAACCGGCTGCCCGGCTTCCAGGACATCCTCGACCCGGACGCCCGGCTCAGGTTCGAGTCGGCCTGGGACACCGTCATCCAGCCGCACTACGGGCTGAACCTGACGGAGATGTTCGAGGCGATGGAGGAGGGCTCGCTGAAGGCCGTCTACTGCATCGGGGAGAACCCCGCGCAGTCGGAGGCGGACAGCGAGCAGGCGATACGCCGTATGCGGGCCCTCGACTTCCTCGTCGTGCAGGACATCTTCCTCACGAAGACAGCGGAGTTGGCGGACGTCGTGCTGCCCGCGACGGCCGGCTGGGCGGAGACGAACGGCACAACCACCAACAGCGAACGTCGAGTTCAGCGGGTGCGGCGCGCCGTCACCCCGCCCGGTGAGGCGCGCGAGGACATCGACATCCTCTGCGATCTGGCGGCACGGCTCGGTCACGAGTGGAAGTACGCGGACGCCGAGGCGGTCTGGAACGAGCTGAGGTCGGTGTCCCCGGACCACTACGGCATGACGTACGACCGGCTGGCGGAGCACCAGGGCATCCAGTGGCCGTGTCCGAGCACCGAGCGACTCGAACCCACCTATCTGCACGGCCGGTTGTGGGAGAAGGAGCCGCAGCGGCGAGGCAGGCGGGCGCCGTTCGGGATCGTCCGGCACGACCCGCCGGTCGACCTCACGGACGAGGAGTACCCGATCCGGCTGACGACCGGCCGTCGGCTCGACTCCTACAACACCGGTGTGCAGAGTGGGAGTTTCGCCTCCCCGCTGCGGCGCGGCGAGTTCGTCGAGCTGTGCCCGGAGGACGCGGAGCGCTACGGAATCGTCGTCGGCGAGGAGGTCCGGGTGACCTCGCGGCGTGGATCCGTGGTGGCGCCCGTCTGGGTCGACACCGCCCTGCGGCCCGGGCTCGCCTTCATGACCATGCACTTTCCCGACGAGGTGGACACCAACCAGCTGACGATCGAGGCGAATTGCCCGATCGCGGGGACGGCGGAGTTCAAGGCGTCGGCGATCCGGATCGAGAAGCTTCTGGCCCCGACCCAGGTGAGGTGATGTCGTGGACCTGCACTTCGGCGACAGCAAGCCGACGGATGAGGAACGGGCTGCCGTGGACGCCCTGTTGGGCCCGCCGTTGTCCTCATGGGAGGGCGCCGACCGCGACGGGATGCGGGCCGCCGATCTCAGATGGGCCCGGGGCGGACGCGAGGCCCGGGACCGCCGCGAACTGCTGCTGCCGGGGCTGCACGCCGTCAACGACCGGGTCGGCTGGATCAGCGAGGGCGCCCTCGACTATCTGTGCCGCCGCCTGACCGTGCCCCCGGCGGAGGCGTACGGCGTCGCCACCTTCTACGCGATGTTCTCGGTCGGACCGCGGCCGGCGACGGTGCTGCACGTGTGCACGGACCTCGCCTGCACGGCCGTGGGAGCCTCGGAGCTGTGCGCCGGGATCGAGGGACGCCTGGGCCCGGGCGGCGGTGTCCGCGTGGAGCGCAGCCCCTGCCTCGGCCTGTGCGAGCGCGCCCCGGCCGCGCTCGCGATCAAGGCGGGCGATCCGGTGCGTACGGCGGTGTCGGCGCCGGCGAGCGTCGAGACGGCCGTGCTCGCCGCGAGCGCGCCCGACTCGGCGGCCGAGGAACCGCCCGCGGCGACGGCGGTGCCCCAGGCCGGGAACCCGTCGCTGACCCTGCTCGGCCGGGTCGGTGCGGTGGATCCGTCGTCGCTCGACGACTACCGGGCGCACGGCGGGTACACGGCGCTGCGCCGGGCTTTCGCGCTCGGTCCGGCCGCGGTCATCCGCGAGGTCACCGACTCCGGGCTGCTGGGGCGGGGCGGCGCCGCCTTCCCCACCGGCCGTAAGTGGCAGGCCACGGCGTCCCAGCCCGACCACCCGCACTATCTGGTGTGCAACGCGGACGAATCCGAGCCCGGCACCTTCAAGGACCGCGTGCTGATGGAGGGCGACCCGTACGCCCTGGTGGAGGCGATGACGGTCGCGGCGTATGCGATCGGCGCCCACAAGGGCTATCTGTATCTCCGCGGCGAGTATCCGCGTGCGATATACCGTATGCAGTATGCGGTCGACCGGGCACGTGAGCGCGGGCTGCTCGGCGACGACATCCTCGGCCAGGGCTACGCCTTCGACATCGAGATCCGCCGGGGCGCGGGCGCGTACATCTGCGGCGAGGAGACGGCCCTGTTCAACTCCATCGAGGGCTACCGGGGCGAACCGCGCTCGAAGCCGCCGTTCCCCGTGGAGAAGGGCCTGTTCGGGAAGCCGACGGTCGAGAACAACGTGGAGACGCTGGTCAACGTGCTGCCGATCCTCACCATGGGCGCTCCGGCCTACGCGGCCGTCGGCACGGCCAGGTCCACCGGCCCCAAGCTGTTCTGCGTATCGGGCAGCGTCGGCCGCCCCGGCGTCTACGAACTGCCCTTCGGCGCGACGCTGGGCGAACTCCTCGAGCTCGCCGGGGTCCGCGAGGGCCTGCGCGCCGTGCTGCTCGGCGGCGCGGCCGGCGGCTTCGTACGGCCCGACGAACTCGACATCCCACTGACCTTCGAGGGCACCCGGGAGGCGGGCACCACGCTCGGGTCAGGGGTCGTGATGGCCTTCGACGGCACGGTCCCGCTGCCCCGACTGCTGTTGCGGATCGCCGAGTTCTTCCGGGACGAGTCGTGCGGGCAGTGCGTGCCCTGCCGGGTCGGGACCGTGCGGCAGGAGGAGGCGTTGCACCGGATCGTGGCACGGACCGGCGCCGACGCCGCCGGCGACATCGCCCTCCTGCGCGAGGTGGGCCGCGCGATGCGCGACGCCTCGATCTGCGGCCTCGGGCAGACCGCGTGGAACGCCGTGGAATCAGCCATCGACCGCCTGGGGGCGTACGAATGACCGCGACCGGACGCACAGGAGCCGCCGTATGACCGCCGTATCGCTGGGAGTGCCACGTCGGCTGGTGGAGTTCACGATCGACGGACAGGAGGCCAGGGTCCCCGAAGGGGCGACGATCCTCGACGCCTGCCGAGCAGCCGGGACGGACGTCCCGACCCTGTGCCAGGGCGACACGCTCACCCCGAAGAACGCCTGCCGGGTCTGCGTGGTGGAGGTCGAGGGCTCCCGGACCCTGGTGCCGGCGTGCTCCCGCAGGGCGGAGCCCGGCATGGAGGTCCGCACCGACACCGAGCGCGCCCGGCACAGCCGCAGGATCGTCCTGGAACTGCTCGCATCCTCGGTCGACCTGTCCACGACACCGATGGCTGCGGAATGGATCAAGGAGTACGAGGCGAAGCCGGACCGCTTCGGACCGGACGCGGCCCGACTGAACGAGGAACCGAAGATCGACAACGAACTCTATGTACGCGATTACGACAAGTGCATCCTCTGTTACAAGTGCGTCGACGCGTGCGGTGACCAGTGGCAGAACACTTTCGCGATCTCCGTCGCAGGGCGCGGTTTCGACGCCCGGATCGCCGTCGAGCACGACGCTCCGCTCACCGACTCGGCGTGCGTGTACTGCGGAAACTGCATCGAGGTGTGCCCGACGGGGGCGCTGTCGTTCAAGTCCGAGTTCGACCGGCGGGAGGCCGGAGACTGGGACGAGGCTTCCCAGACCCGGACCACGACCGTGTGCGCATACTGCGGAGTGGGCTGCAACCTCACGCTCCATGTGCAGGACAATGAAATCGTGAAGGTCACCTCACCGCACGACAACCCGGTGACTCACGGCAACCTTTGCATCAAGGGCCGCTTCGGCTACCAGCACGTACAGAACCGGGGCTGATCACGACATGGGACGAGTCACCGAACGACGCAAGGTGATCCGCATCAGGGACGGAGTGGTCTCCGCCCGACCGGACACCCTCGTCGCCGAGGAACCACTGGAGATACGGCTCAACGGCAAGCCGCTCGCCATCACCATGCGCACGCCCGGTGACGACTTCGCGCTGGCCGCGGGCTTCCTGGTCAGCGAAGGTGTACTGGCCACCGCATCCGATCTGCTGAATATCGTCTACTGTGCGGGCGCGACCGTCGACGGATCCAACACCTACAACGTGGTGGACGTACGGACGGCCCCCGGTGTGAGGATTCCCGACATCACCCTGGAGCGGAACGTCTACACGACCTCGTCCTGCGGCCTGTGCGGCAAGGCGAGCCTGGACGCGGTCCGCACGACGACCCGCTGGCCCATCGCCGACACTCCCCCGCTCCGGATCGAGCCCGAGTTCCTCGCGAGCCTCCCCGACCGGCTGCGCGCGGCCCAGCGGGTGTTCGACCGGACCGGGGGGCTCCACGCGGCGGCCCTCTTCTCCGAGGACGGCGAACTGCTGGACGTACGGGAGGACGTGGGTCGGCACAACGCGGTCGACAAACTGGTCGGCCGCGCGCTGCAGAACGGGGACCTGCCCCTGTCCCGGACGATCCTGCTGGTCTCCGGCCGGGCCTCGTTCGAACTGGCACAGAAGGCCGTGATGGCGGGGATCCCGGTGCTCGCGGCGGTCTCGGCACCCTCCTCCCTGGCGGTGGACCTGGCCGTGGAGACCGGGCTGACACTGGTGGGTTTCCTGCGAGGAAGTTCCATGAACGTGTACGCGGGCGAGGACCGCATCGCTCTGCGGGCCGCGGCCGCCCAGGGCTGACCCGGTTTCCCCGCTGCACGGCGGCGGGGCCCCGACCGGCGGGGAGCGCCCCCTGCGCCGAGGGGCCCCGCCTCAGCCCTCGGCGATCTCGACGAACACCCCGGCGAACGTCTCGCATACTGCATACCGTCGACTCGCGGTCGACTGTAGACAGCAGACGGCAGACGGCAGACGGCAGACGGCAGACGGCAGACGGCAGACGGCAGACGGTCTCACGCTGCGGCCGACGCCGCCCGCTCGTCCACGCGTTCCCCGGACGACTCCAGTGGGTCCCTCGCACGGCGTTTGGCGATGATCGCGCAGACCATCAGCTGCATTTGATGGAAGAGCATCAGCGGCAGTACCGCCAGAGAGGCATGTGCACCGAACAGGACGCTCGCCATGGGCAGTCCGGAGGCGAGGGACTTCTTGGAGCCCGCGAACTGGATGGCGATGCGGTCCTCACGGTTGAACCGCAGCGCCTTGCTGCCGTACCAGGTCACAGCGAGCATCACAGCGAGCAGAACGGCCTCGACGACGAGCAGTCCGCCCAGCCGTACGGCGCTGACCTGGTGCCAGATGCCCTGGACCATGCCCTCGCTGAACGCGGTGTAGACGACGAGAAGGATCGAGCCGCGGTCGACGAGTCCGAGCACCTTCTTGTGCCGGGTGACGAATCCGCCGATCCAGCGGCGCAGCAGCTGTCCCGCGACGAACGGTACGAGCAGTTGCAGCACGATCTCGACGACCGAGTCCGCGGAGAATCCGCCGCCGCTGCCGCCGAGCACGGCGGCGGCCAGCAACGGTGTGACGACGATGCCGACCAGCGAGGAGAAGGAACCCGCGCAGATCGCGGCGGGCACGTTGCCGCGGGCGATGGAGGTGAAGGCGATCGACGACTGGATGGTCGACGGCACGAGCGTGAGGAAGAGCAGCCCCTGATAGAGCGGGTGGGTGAGGAACACCGGGACCAGGCCGCGCGCCGCCAGGCCCAGCAGCGGAAAGATCACGAACGTGCAGACCAGGACGGTCACATGAAGGCGCCAGTGTTTCAGTCCGTCCAGCGCCTCCCGGGTGGACAGTCGAGCGCCGTACAGGAAGAAGAGGAAAGCGATCGCGGCCGTGGAGGCTCCGGAGGCCACATCGGCGGCGGCGCCCCGCGCCGGGAACAGAGCCGCCAGCCCGACGGTCCCGAGCAACAGCAGGATGTAGGGGTCGACCGGCATCCAACTGGGCCAGTGCAGGCGTTTCACGGTGCTCCACGTGCGCTTCGATGGGCGTGCGTCGGGGCCCGGAGGGGCCCTCTCCATCGTCCTCCTACGAACCGTGATCGGGAATCCGGTATACGGCTCTCACTGTCATCACGAAACACGATGACAAACGCTTACAGTGGCGGTGTGTACGAGCCCTCTCATCTGCGGACCTTCCTGGCCGTGGCCCAGACGCTGAGTTTCACGCAGGCCGCGCGGCGGCTCGGGCTGCGCCAGTCCACCGTCAGCCAGCACGTACGTCGGCTGGAGGACGCGACCGGGCGGGCGCTGTTCACCCGGGACACGCACTCCGTGGAACTGACGGAGGACGGCGAGGCGATGCTCGGGTTCGCCCGCCGGATCCTGGACGTCCATGAGCAGGCCACGGCGTTCTTCACCGGTACCCGGCTGCGCGGGCGGCTTCGCTTCGGCGCGTCGGAGGACTTCGTGCTGACCCGGCTGCCGGAGATCCTGGAGGGTTTCCGCCACGACCATCCCGAGGTCGACCTGGAACTGACGGTGGAGCTGTCGGGCACCCTGCACGAGCAGCTCGCCGCGGGGAAACTGGACCTGGTGCTGGCCAAGCGCCGCCCCGAGGATCCGCGCGGCGAGCTGGTGTGGCACGACAGGCTGGTGTGGATCGGCGCGGAGCGGCTGCGGCTGGACGCCGATCGTCCGGTCCCGCTGATCGTGTTCCCGCCCCCCGGCATCACCCGCGCCCTGGCTCTGGAGGCGCTGGAGCGGCAGGGGCGGGCCTGGCGGATCGTCTGCACGAGCGGCAGCCTCAACGGACTCATCGCGGCGGCCCGAGCGGGCCTGGGCGTGATGGCGCACTCACGGGGCCTGATCCCGCCGGGCCTGGTGCGGATCCCGGAACGGGCAGGAATGCCTGAGCTGGGGCGGGTCGACTTCGTGCTCGTGCACGGACGCAAGGCTTCGTCGGCGCAGGGTGCCGCCGACGCGCTGGCGGCGGCGATCCTGGCGGGCGGCGACCGACTGCACCGCCGGACGGCGTCCACCGCCCCTCACCGCCCACCACGCTGATACGTCAGCTGCTTCACCCTCCGCAGGAACGGCGTGGCCTCCACGTGCTGGACGCCCTCCAGCCGGCCCAAGGGCCCACTGAGGTAGCCGTACAGGCCTGCCGTCCCGCGGGCCACCGCCGTGACCACGATCTGGGAGGGGCCGGCCGTGGCCGAGGCGAAGGCGACCTCCTCGTGGGTGGCGAGCGCCTCGCCGACCGCGTGCAGCGCGGAGGGCGTCGTGGTGATCCACAGGACGGCGGCGAGGGGATAGCCCAGGAACTCGGAGTGGTACTCGACGTCGATGTAGACGGCGCCGGAGGCGAGCAGGGCGGCGAGACGGCGTTTGACGGCGGACTCGGAACGGCCGGTGGCCTTCTGGAGTTCGGGGTAGGTGGCGCGGCCGTCGCGTTCGAGCACAGCCAGCAGGGGCTCGTCCTCGGGGTCGATACGGGCCGGCCCCAGCGCCGCCCCCACCGTTCCCGCCGCCGCTCCCGAGACCGTTCCCGCCGCCGTTCCCGGGTCGAGGCGCGGAGTCAGGGCGGCGACCTGTTCGTCGTCGAGCGCCCGGAACTTGCGCATCCAGCCGGTGGGGCCGCCGTAGAAGCGGTGGAGGAGTTGCTGGGCGCGGATCTCCAGCACGCTGGGCGTGCGCGGAAGCTTGCCGAGCAGCAGGTCGTCGTGGTCGCCGGGATGACGGGGCCGGGTCATACAGACGATCTCGGTGCCGCCCGAGCCGAGGCCGATCCAGTATGTGTCGGGCCGTTTGGCGAGCGCGTCGGCGATGACCGTGGCGCTGTCGGGAATGCAGCGCAGCCGCAGCATCCACTGGTCCTGCCCGAGGCGTTCGGCGTCCCGGACGGCGACGACCCTGAGCCCGGCCTCGGCGCAGAGTCGGCGGTAGCGACGGGCGATCGTCTGGTCGGAGACCCCGAGGACCGTGCCGATCCTGCTGAACGAGGCCCGGCCGTCCACCTCCAGCGCCGACAGCAGCTGGAGGTCCAGCTTGTCCAGGGTGTGGGATTCCATCTCCATCGAGCCGTCCTCCGTCGGATTCCGTCGACCGGTCATAAGTTTCCATGGTGATCGACCGCTTCCGTCCCAGGGTGGAGACACAGGAAATCCATCGCAGGAAAACGGGAAAATCGAGGAGTGGGGATATGCGCACAAGCGGAAACATGCGCACATGGGGGCCGCTGACCGCGGTATGCCTGGGCACGTTCATGTTGTTGCTGGACGTGACGATCGTGCTGGTGGCGCTGCCGGACATGGCACGGGCGATGGACGCCTCGCTGAGCGATCTGCAGTGGGTGGTCGACGGGTACGCGCTCGCGCTGGCCGCGCTGCTGCTGGGTGCGGGAGCCGCCGCCGACATCCTGGGCCGGCACCGGGTGCACGTGGCGGGGGTGGTGCTGTTCGCGGCCGCGTCGCTGCTGTGCGGGCTGGCGAGCGGGCCGGAGACCCTCGTGGCCGCGCGGGCCGTGCAGGGCGTGGGTGCGGCCGCGATGTTCGCGACGACGCTCCCGCTGCTCGGCTCGGTCTACCAGGGCCGGCAGCGGTCGGTGGCGCTCGGGGTGTGGGGCGCGGTGAGCGGCGCGGCGGCGGCCGTCGGGCCGGTGCTGGGCGGGCTGCTGACGGAGGGCCCGGGCTGGCGGTGGATCTTCTATGTGAACCTGCCGGTGAGCCTGGTCGCGGTGTGGCTGACGCTGAAGGCGGTGCCGGAGTCGAGGGGCACGCGCGGGATGCGTGTCGACTGGGCGGGCACGGCGACCTTCGCGGCCTTCGCGGGCGGGACGACGTATGCGGTGGTGCGGGCCGGTGAGGACGGTTGGACGGCGTCGGCGACGCTCGCCTCGTTCGGGCTCGCCGCGCTCGCGCTGGTGTGCTTCGTGCTGGTGGAGCGTCGGGCGGCGCATCCGCTGCTGGATCTGTCGCTGTTGCGCCGGCCCGCGTTCGTGGGGGTGATGGTGGGTGCGCTGGCCTTCAACGGCGTGGCGTTCGGGGTGACGCCGTATCTCTCCATCTGGATGCAGACGCTGTTGGGGATGAGTCCGGTGCGTGGCGGACTGACGCTGCTGCCGATGACGGTGGCCGCCATGGTCACCGCGATCCTGGTCGGGAAGTTGCTGCACGGGGCGCCGGCCCGGCTGACCATCGGGGGCGGGCTGTTTCTGATCGGTTCCGGCTGTTTCTGCCAGGCCGTGCTCGACGCGGGCTCGGACTGGACGGCGTTGGTACCCGGGTTCGTGCTGGTGGGCATAGGAACCGGTTTCGTCGCACCTACCGTGGCAGGGGCGGCGCTGGCCGCGGTGGAGCCGGCGCGAGCCGGAATGGCGGGCGGAGCGGTGAACACCGTACGGCAGCTCGGGTTTGCGCTCGGAGTGGCGGTCTTCGGCACCGTCGCAACGTCCCGGATGACCGACACGCTGCCGCACGACGCGTCCCACACGCTGGCGGGCGGGGGTGCCGCGGCCCTGCGCGGTGTGTTCCCCGAGCACACCCTGCGGTCCGCGTTCGCCTCCGGGCTGGATACGGCGCTGGTGGTGGCGGGCTGCACGGGCGTCGCAGCCGCCGTGCTCGTCCTCGCGCTGGTCAGGCCGCCTCGCGCGGCCGCGGCAGGAGTAACGGAAGCAACAGGAGAAGTAACAGCAGAGGCATCGGAACAAGTAACGGAATCGGCGGCTCCGGCGCTGTCCGAGGAGAGGGTGACCCCTCGCCCGTGACGTCGGGGTACGGGGTCTGGCGGTGCAGGCCGTGACGGGCCTCGGAAGGGGTCGGGCAGCGTAAGCGGTACGGGCAGATTCGGTGGAGATTACGGTACCGAAACTTACTCGACCGTCAGTTTTCTGTCCGACCCTTCCCCATGTGAGCCCATTTTCCAGCACTGACCAGCGCAGACACGAGCATCGCTCGCTTTCCGCCCCCCTCCCGCCCTGCCGTTCGGTGGGGTAGCTTTCACGGCGCTGTGCGGCCATGAGAAGCGGGGTGCTGGGTTTGCGCGAGTTCACCAACCCTCCGTTGGCGTTGGCACCGCCTGTCGGCGGTCTGGCCGACGTCGTCTTCCGGCACGCCCAGGAGGAGCCGCATTACATCGCCCTCGGCCGCAAGGACGACCAGGGCGAATGGCGGGACGTCACCTCCGCCGAGTTCCGCGACGAGGTCCTCGCCCTCGCCAAGGGCCTCCTCTCCCAGGGCATCCGCTTCGGCGACCGCGTCGCGATCATGTCCCGCACGCGCTACGAGTGGACGCTGTTCGACTACGCCCTGTGGACGGTCGGCGCCCAGGTGGTGCCGGTCTACCCGACCTCCTCCGCCGAGCAGTGTTTCTGGATGCTGTACGACGCCGAGTGCACGGCCGCGGTCGTCGAGCACGAGGACCACGCGATGACGATCGCCACCGTCATCGACCGGCTCCCCCAGCTGCGTCAGCTGTGGCAGCTGGACTCGGGGTGCGTGCAGGAGCTGTACGACGCCGGTGCCTCCATCGAGGACGACGTCGTCCACCGACATCGGGAAGCGGTTACCCCCGACTCGACCGCGACGATCATCTACACCTCCGGCACGACGGGCCGGCCCAAGGGCTGTGTCATCTCGCACGGAAACTTCATGTTCGAGGCGGACACCGTGATCGAGCGGTGGGAGCCGGTGTTCCACTCGAAGAAGGGCGACGAGGCGGCGACGCTGCTGTTTCTGCCGCTCGCGCATGTCTTCGGCCGGATGGTGCAGATCGCCGCGATCCGCGGCAGGGTCCGCTTCGGCCACCAGCCGCAGCTGCACGCGGCCGCCCTGCTGCCCGACCTGGCCGCCTTCAGGCCGACGTTCTTCCTGGCCGTGCCGTACATCTTCGAGAAGGTCTTCAACGCGGCCCGCCGCAAGGCGGAGCGGGAGGGCAAGGCAGGCCCCTTCGAGAAGGCCGTCGACGTGGCCGTGAGCTACGCGGAGGCGGTCGAGGCGAAGGCGTGGGGCATCGGGCCCGGCCCCTCTGCGGGCCTGCGCATGCAGCACCAGCTCTTCGAGAAGCTCGTCTACTCCAAGGTCCGCGCGGCCATGGGCGGCCGCGTCCGGCACGCCATGTCCGGCGGCTCGGCCATGGACCGCAAGCTCGGCCTGTTCTTCGCCGGCGCGGGCGTGCAGATCTACGAGGGCTACGGTCTGACCGAGTCGACGGCGGCCGCGACCGCCAACCCGCCGGGGCGCACCCGCTACGGCACCGTCGGCCAGGCCATCCCCGGCATGACCGTGCACATCGCGGACGACGGCGAGATCTGGCTGCACGGCGAGAACATTTTCCAGGGTTACCTCAACAACCCCAAGGCCACCGACGAGACCCTGCACGACGGGTGGCTCGCCACCGGTGACATCGGCGCCCTCGACGAAGACGGTTTCCTCACCATTACCGGCCGCAAGAAGGAGATCCTGGTCACCTCCGGCGGCAAGAGCGTCTCGCCGGGGCTGCTGGAGGAGCGGGTCCGCGACCATCCGCTGGTCAATCAGTGCATCGTCGTCGGCAACGACCGGCCGTTCGTGGCCGGTCTGATCACCCTCGACCAGGAGGCCGTTGAGCACTGGCTGCAGATGCGCGACAAACCGCAGCTCACGCCGGTCGAGCTGGTGCGCGATCCGGACCTGGAGGCAGAGGTGCGGCGGGCCGTCGTGGCGGCCAACACGCTGGTCTCACAGGCCGAGTCGATCCGCACCTTCCGGATCCTCGCCCAGCCCTTCACCGAGGAGCACGGTCTGCTGACGCCGTCGCTGAAGCTGAAGCGCAAAGCCATCGAAAACGCATACGCGAACGAGGTCGACGCGCTATACCGCACGTAGGGTTTCCCACGGACGGTAAATGTGTTTCATGCGTTTCATGTGATCCTGGGAGACGTGAAACGTGTTTCCGATGGGCTCCCGCGAACGAAAACAGGGGTCAGGAATGCAGCACCCGCCGTGATCGTTCACGATGGGAGCATCACTTTGACGGACAACCGAAGGATCAAGAGCTCGTGAGCAGCAAGGTCCCCCCGATCATCCTCAACAACGGCGTGGAGATGCCCCAGCTGGGCTTCGGTGTCTGGCAGGTGCCGGACGACGAGGCGGAGCAGGCGGTCGCCACCGCGCTGGAGGCCGGGTACCGCAGCATCGACACAGCGGCGATCTACGGCAATGAGGAGGGCACCGGCAAGGCCATCACCGGCGCCGGCGTGCCCCGCAAGGACATCTTCGTCACCACCAAGCTCTGGAACGGCGACCAGGGGTACGACGCGACGCTCCGCGCGTTCGACGCCTCCCTTGAGAAGCTCGGTCTGGACTACCTGGATCTGTACCTCATCCACTGGCCGCTCCCGGCCCGCGACAAGTACGTCGACTCGTACAAGGCGTTCGAGAAGCTCCTCGCGGACGGCCGCGTCCGGGCGATCGGCGTGTCCAACTTCCTGCCCGACCAGCTGGAGCGGCTGATCGGCGAGACGTCGGTCATCCCGGCGGTCAACCAGATCGAGCTGCACCCGCATCTGCAGCAGCACGCCTCCCGCGAGTTCCACGCGGAGCAGGGCATCGCGACCGAGGCCTGGTCCCCGCTCGGCCAGGGCAAGGGGCTCCTCGAGGTCCCGGCGATCGTGGCCATCGCCCAGAAGCACAACCGCACACCGGCCCAGGTCGTGCTGCGCTGGCACCTCCAGCTCGGCAACGTCGTGATCCCGAAGTCCGTGACGCCGTCGCGGATCAAGGAGAACATCGACGTGTTCGACTTCAGTCTGGACACCGAGGACCTGGCGGCGATCAGCGCGCTGAACGAGGACCGTCGCATCGGTCCCGACCCGGCGACGTTCGACGTCGGCTGAGCACCGAACGGGGGTGCACGGCCCCTGCGACGCGTAGCGGGCGCCCCTGGTCGGGGGCGCCCGCTACGCGCGTCACAGTCCTTCGTCGCCAGGTCAGTTGGGCTGCCCGATCGGCCGTACGACGACGGTGTTGACGTCGACGCCCGCAGGCTGCCGGATCGCCCACACCACGGAGTCCGCGATCTGGTCGGCGGTCAGCAGCTGCCCGGGCGGCAGGCTGCCGTAGCTGTCCCAGAACGGGGTCTCCACCCGGCCGGGCGCGATCAGCGTCACGCCGACGCCCCACTCGGTGACCTGGCGGCGGGTGTTCTCCGCGAGGCCGGTCACCGCCCACTTCGTCGCTCCGTAGATGTTGCCCGGCGTGGGCACGAAGCCCGCGACACTGCCCACCAGCACGATCCGCCCGCGGGTCTCCTTCAGCGCGTCGATCGACGCACGGATGAGGAGTGCAGGGCCGAGGACGTTGGTCAGCACCATGTCGGTCCAGCCGGCCGGGTCGCCCTCGGCGACCGAGTCGTGGGTGGCGGTCCCCGCATTGGCGACGACTGTATCCAGTCGACCGTATTCCTTGAGCGTACGGTCGACCGCCGACTGTACGCAGTCGTAGTCGGCGGCGTTCCCGGCAACCGTCAGCAGTCCCGCCGGCTCGCCGAGTTCCACGGCGAAGGCGCGCAGCCGCTCCTCTCCGCGACCGGTGACGGTGACCCGGTACCCGGCGGCCAGCAGTTGCCGCGCGACGGCGGCGCCGATTCCGCTGCCGCCGCCGGTGATCAGTGCGACCGGAGAATCCGGCGTGCTGGAAGAGTCGGTCATGGCGTGCCCCCATAGCGTTGCTGCCTGCGTTACCTGCATTGCCTGCGTCGCCCTGCTCAAGGTGAGTGACGCGGCACGCAGTTCATCACTTGGAGCGTTCTCCAAGTCAAGCCCCACCAGGGGAACTTGGCGCAGGACCAAGGCTGCAGGCTGTTGCTAAACCGGTTTCACAGCCGTATACACGGTGTGCGCCGCCAGCACGAACACGTCCGCCCTGCGGTGCAGGCCCGCCTCGTCCTGCGGGTCGAGCAGCCGGTCCAGCGTGGCCCGGTCGTCTGCGTCCAGGGTGTCGCCGACGACGTCCCGCAGCCGGGACAGGGACGTGGCGATATAGGCGCGGGCCCGGTCGGAGGCGGGGGCGGGCAGGTCGAGCAGGAAGCTGCGGGTGCGGAAGTGCTTCAGGCCGGCCGCGCCGAGCAGAGCCGCCCAGTCCTCGGTCTCGGCCACGGATCCGGGCAGTTCGGCCCGCATCCGTGCGAACCACTCCTCCTGCAGCGCGTCGAGCCGCGCCTCCAGGCCGGGCCGTCCGAAGCCGAGGTCGCGTGGCAGGAACCGGGGCGGCAGTCCGCCCTCCATGATCGCCAGCGTTCCGCCGGGCGCGAGCCGCTCCGCGAAGGCCGTCAGGGCGGCACGCTGGTCGCCCAGGTGATGCAGACTGCGACCGGCCCACAGCAGATCGGCCGGGTAGTCCAACTCGTCGAGCACACCGGGGAGTTCACCGGTCAGGGTGCCGAAGCGGTCGCCGTACCCGAGCCGGTCGGCACGCTGCCGTGCCCGCTCCAGCAGCGGCGCGGAGCCGTCGACCGCCATGACCCGCGCACCGGAGAACGTCTCGGCGAACAGACAGGAGACCACCCCGGGGCCACTGCCCACGTCCACGATCAGCCCAGGCTCGGTCACCTCCTTGCCGAGCCAGGACAGGGCCCGCTCGTACAGGGGCGTGAACAGTTCGGCCTGCGCCTCCAGATGCGGGGCCATCTCGGCCCAGTCGATGTCGGGGCCGTGACCGTGCGCATGGCCATGATTCTGGCCGTGCGCATGGCCCTCGTCATGGCCCTCGTCATGGCCCTGCTTCTGTCCGTGGTTCTGTCCGTGGGTGTGCTGGTCGCCGTGCGATTCGTGCGGATGGTGCGCCATGGTGGTCAGCCTCTCGTCCGGTGTGCCGTCAGCGTGCGCCGACGCACCGGCCGAGGGCCACTCCTGTTGCCGGGACGGCAAAAATCAGGATGCGGACAGCAAGCCGATCCACCGAGGACAAGGGACGGGAACCGCCCGGCGGTGGAACGAGCGATCCGCCGGGGTCCGGCCCGAAAGAGCCGACCGACCCCGGCGGATCACCGTCACTTCACCTTCTCCTTCGCCTCACCGCCGTGCGGATCGGCTCACCGACCTACAGCGGCGGGTACGCGTTCTGCATCAGCTGCTGGAACTGGGCCGAGAACCAGTGTCCGGACAGCGGGGCGTTCGCGAGGGAGCCGGACATGCTGTTGCCGTTGCGGGGGTTGCCCGTGTACGTGGGGTCGCACATCCGGTCGAAGCCCTTGCCCTCGTCGTTCGGGATGGCGGAGCTGGAACCGTCGGACTCGCCCGGCGGCTTCATCCACACATACGCGTCGATCCCGGCGGCCGGTGCGGCCTGCGGGCGCTCGCCGAGGCCTGCGCCCGACTGGTTGCACCAGTTGCCGATGTGGATGCGACGGTCGTAACGGCCGCCGTCGACATAGGTGTCCACGCTGGTCGTCGCGCCCGGACCGGCGGGCCGGGCGGTGCCGCCCCAGCCGTTGCGGGAGGTGTCGATCAGCATGCCGATGTTCGACCTGAAGCCGGTCGAGACCAGCTGGCTGCGGAAGGCCTGGGCGTACGACAGCTCGTCGACGTAGCGGTTCCAGTCCACCCACTTGGACTCGCGTACCGACTTGCCGGCCACGGAGTCGTTGATGGTGAAGTTGTTCTCCTTCAGGGCGCTGTAGTTCGCCGTGTTGGTGATGAAGCCGTGCACGTCGTCGACGGTCGCGCCCTCGGCGGTGGCGGCCTGGTAGAAGAGCTGGGCGGAGGGGGCGAAGTTGTCGTCCCAGCCGAGCCAGCCGTGGTGACCTGCGTCGATGTAGTTGTAGACGTTGGGGATCGCGCCGAGCTTGTTCAGCGCGTAGCCGACGCCCTTCACGTAGTTGCCGTTGGCCTTCATGGTGTCGCAGGCCGCGGTGGCGGTGGGCCGACTGCCGGTGTTGGTCACGAGGTTGGGCAGCGAGTCGATCTCGATGGTCGTGACGATGCGCAGGCCGGCGTACTTGCTGTCGGCGAGGATCGTCGCGATCGGGTCGATGAACTGCGTCTTGTACTTGTCGATCTCCGTCGGGCCGAGCTCGCCGTTGGAGGCGAGAGCCGCGCAGTCACGTCCGGGAAGGTCGTAGACGACCAGTTGGACGACCTCCTCACCGCTGCCCTTCTGGGCGAGCGCCGCGTCCAGGTGGGCGCGCAGACCCATGCCGCCGCTCACCCCGTTGATGGCGGCGATGCGGTCGAGCCAGACACCGGTGGGCTGGTTGGAGATACGGCTGCCGCCCGTCTCGGCCGCGGCCTTCGCCGACCACTCGGGGTTCACGTACACCTTGGCGCCGGAGTAGGGGTTGTCGACCTTGGTGGACGGAGTGCCGGGGTCGGTCGGCCCCGGGTCGGTGGGTCCACCGGTGCCGCTGTCGACGTTGCAGGTCACACCGTCGAGAGTGAAGGTGGTCGGGATCGCGTTGGTGCCGCTGTACGAGGCCTGGAACCCGAAGCTGACCGAACCGCCGGTCGCCAGCGTGCCGTTGTAGGTCTCGTTGTTGGCGGTGACGGCCGTACCGGACTGGGTGATCTTCGCGTTCCAGCCGTTGGTGACCGTCTGGTTGCCGGCGTACGCCCACTTCACCGACCAACTCGACTTGGCTGCCGAGTTGTTGGTCACGGTGACGGCGGCGGTGAAGCCGGTGCCCCACTGGTTCTGCACCTGGTAGTCGACGGTGCACGGGATGGCGGCGATGCTCGAATCGCCGGGGACGACCGCGAGCGCCGTCCCGGAGGCGCCGGCGACCAGCGCCAAGGCGGCGAGTACCGCTGTTCTGCTACGGCTCATGAGTGCGGGTTTCCTTCTTGGTTGAGGGTGCTGTCCGTTCCTTCGCTGGTTCCGTTCGGTGGCGCCGTTCGGTGGATCCGTTCGCTGGTTCCGCTTGGTGCATCCGCTCGGTGCATCCGCTCGGTGGATCTGCAGGCAGCCGGCCGCCCCTGTCCGGTGGAACCGTCGAGGGAGCTGCCGGTGCGTCTGCCGATGGCGCCTATCCGTCGAGTGCGCGCAGGTGGTCGCGCAGGCCGGTGCCGTACGCCGTGGGCGTCCCGTCATAGCCCGAGATCAGGGACGGACCGGTGGAACAGTCCCAGGTGTTCCAGGTCCAGCCCAGGTAGGACAGGCCGCGGTCGTCGAACCACTTCATGACCTGGTCGACGAAACCGTGCGAGCAGGTGTTCTCACCGATCTCCCCCGCCACGAGCGGCACTTGGGCGGCGACAGGGGCGAGTGTGGAGTTCCAGCAGCTCTCGTTCGCGCAGCTGTTGAAGTTGTAGACGTGGTACGCGGCGGCGAGATTGCCGGTCGGGTCGGTCGGCCTGTACGTCAGCCACTGACCGAGGTCGTTGGAGTACGCGAGCCCGCCGGCCAGGATCACGTTCTTGGCGCCGGTAGCCCGTATGGAGTCGACGAGATCCTGCATACCGGCGACCTCGTACCCGATGCCGGGGCAGGTGCCGCCGTCCCGCCAGCACTGCCACGCCTGGGTGATCGTCGAGGTGGCGCGGTCCGGGTAGGGCTCGTTGAACAGGTCGAACACGACGGCCTGGTCGTTCTTGAAGGCGTTGGCGACCGAGGTCCAGAACGACGGTGTGTACTGCATGTCGGGCATCGGCTTCTGGCAGCTGGCGTGCACGTCGGAGCAGCCGGCCGAGTTTCCCGTGTACTGGCCGTAGTTCCAGTGCAGTTCGACGACCGGGGTCATGCCGTGAGCCTCGACGCGGGCCACCAGGTCCTTGACGGCGTTGACGTAAGGGGAGCCGCCGTACGCGGAGTTGATGTTCGCCAGGCCCAGCCAGCACTCCTCGTTGAGCGGGATGCGGACCGTGTTGACGTTCCAGTCGGCGATCGCCTGGACGGCGGCGTCGTCGACGGGTCCGTCCCAGATGCCGCGCCCCTGTACGCACATGAACTCACCGCCGGAGCGGTTCACGCCGAGCAGACGGCGGGTCTTCCCGTCGGCGTCCACGAGCTTGTTGCCCGAGACGTGCAGCGCGGGCGGCTCGTCACCGGTGTCCGGCGGATCGGTCGACGGCGGCGTGGTCGGAGTGGGGGTGGGGGTGGGGGTCGGTGTTGAGGTGGGGGTGGGCGTAGGGGTGGGGGTCGGTTCCGTGTCGACGTTGCAGGTCGTGCCGTTGAGCCTGAACGTCGTCGGCACGGCGTTCGCCCCCGACTTCGAGGCGATGAAGCCCGCGCTGACGCTCGCGCCGGTGCCCAGGGAGCCGTTCCAGCTCTCGTTCGCCGCGGTGACGGTCGTGCCGGACTGGGACCACTTGCCGTTCCAGCCCTGGGTGACCTTCTGACCGTTCGCGAAGTCGAAGGCAAGGCTCCAACTACTGACGGCCGCCGCGTTGTTGGTGATCTTCACGGCACCCTGGAAGCCCGCGTCCCACTGGCTGGTGACGGAGTACTCCACCGTGCACGCGGGCGTGGCTCCCTGCGCCGCAACGACCGGTAACAGGGCGCCCGCGACGAGGGCGACCGTGCCGGCGACGGCTAAAAAAATTGAACGCGGGGGGTGTCGCATGAGCGACTCCTTGCAGCTCAGGCGCGTCGTAACAGACGCGTCGACTGATGGAACCGCTCCCACTGGTGTCTCGAAGTTAGCGCCAAGCGCTGGCAAAGAACAGGGTCGTCGCTGACTTTCCCTCAACTTCTGACGTCGAATCTTTTCGACTCTTCAAGCACCTTGACCGCGTTCACCCCCGTCCCCACTATGGGAGCGCTCCCACTGGTTCAAGGCTTGTTGCTCCTCCCCCTTCTCCGAGCCGCAAGGAGGAACCAGCACCATGGATCCCTCACGCAGACGCCGCGGGGCGCGGCGCCTGTGGACCGCCGTCACAGCGGCCCTCGCGCTCCCCCTCGCCATGCTGAGTTCGAGTTCAACTCCCGCACAGGCAGCCGCACTTCAGTGCAGCGTGGACTACAAGACCAACGACTGGGGCTCCGGGTTCACCGCGGATCTGACCCTCACCAACCGGGGCACCGACCCGATCAGCGGCTGGGCCCTGACGTATTCCTACGCGGGCAACCAGAAGCTGACGAACGGCTGGAACGGCAGCTGGTCGCAGTCCGGTCAGCAGATCACGGTGAACAACGCCACCTACAACGGGACGATCGCCGTGGGCGCGGCGGTCAGCACGGGCGCGCAGTTCACCTACAGCGGCACGAACGCCGCTCCCACGAACTTCGCGATCAACGGCACCACCTGCGTCGGCGCGCATCAGCCGCCGGTCACCGTGCTGACCAGTCCGGCCGCGGGCGCGGTCTACACGCAGGGAAACGCGGTGCCGCTCGCTGCGACCGCCGCGGCCGCCGACAGCGCGACGATCGCCAAGATCGAGTTCTACGACGACACGACCCTGCTGGGCACGGACACGACGTCGCCGTACTCCCTGTCCGCTTCCGGGTTGTCCGTGGGCACCCACTCCCTGGTCGCCAAGGCCTACGACAGTCTGGGGGCGTCGGCGTCGTCGACACCGGTCGGCATCACGGTCGTCTCGGGACCGGCCGTGGTCGCCTCCGCGAACCAACTGGCGGTGCAGCAGGGCAAGACGGGCACCTACTCGCTGAAGCTGTCGACCCAGCCGTCGGCCAATGTGACCGTCACGACCGCGCGCACCTCGGGCAACACGGGTCTGGCGGTGACGGGCGGCGCGAGCCTGACCTTCACACCGTCGAACTGGTCCAGCGCCCAGAACGTGACCATCACCGCCGACGCCACGGGCACGGGCTCCGCGACCTTCGAGTCGACGGCGACCGGGCATGCGAAGGCCTCGGTAACCGCTACCGAGATCGCGGGCGCAAAGGCGTACGACGCCCGGTTCCTCGAGCTCTACGGCAAGATCACCAATCCGGCAAACGGTTACTTCTCACCCGAGGGCATCCCCTACCACTCGGTCGAGACGCTGATCGTCGAGGCCCCGGACCAGGGTCACGAGACCACGTCGGAGGCCTACAGCTACCTTCTCTGGCTGCAGGCCATGTACGGGAAGATCACGGGCGACTGGACCAAGTTCAACGGCGCCTGGGACATCATGGAGAAGTTCATGATCCCCACCCACGCCGACCAGCCGACCAACTCCTTCTACAACGCCTCCAAGCCGGCGACGTACGCGCCCGAGCTGGACACCCCGAACGAGTATCCGGCGCGACTGGACACCGGTGTGTCCGTGGGATCGGATCCGATAGCCGGTGAACTGAAGACTGCATACGGCACGGACGACGTCTACGGTATGCACTGGCTGCAGGACGTCGACAACACCTACGGCTACGGCAACGCGCCCGGCAAGTGCGAGGCCGGCCCGACGGACACCGGTCCGTCGTACATCAACACCTTCCAGCGCGGCGCACAGGAGTCGGTGTGGGAGACGGTGCCGCAGCCGACCTGCGACGCCTTCAAGTACGGCGGCACGAACGGCTATCTGGACCTGTTCACCGGCGACGCCTCCTACGCCAAGCAGTGGAAGTTCACCAACGCCCCGGACGCCGACGCGCGGGCCGTGCAGGCCGCGTACTGGGCGGACGTCTGGGCCAAGGCGCAGGGCAAGGGCAGTGACGTCTCCGCGACCGTCGGCAAGGCCGCGAAGATGGGCGACTACCTGCGCTACTCGATGTACGACAAGTACTTCAAGAAGATCGGCAACTGCGTCGGACCGACGGCCTGCGCGGCCGGCACCGGCAAGGACGCCTCGCACTATCTGATGTCCTGGTACTACGCCTGGGGCGGCGCCACGGACACCAGTGCGGGCTGGGCCTGGCGCATCGGGTCGAGCCACACGCACGGCGGCTACCAGAACCCCCTGGCCGCCTACGCCCTCAGCAGCTACGCCGACCTGAAGCCCAAGTCGGCCACGGGACAGGCGGATTGGGCGAAGTCGCTCGGCCGTCAGCTGGAGTTCTACCGCTGGCTGCAGTCCAGCGAGGGCGCCATCGCGGGCGGGGCGACGAACAGTTGGGCGGGTCGCTACGCGACTCCTCCGACCGGCACGTCGACCTTCTACGGCATGTACTACGACCAGCAGCCCGTCTACCACGACCCGCCGTCCAACCAGTGGTTCGGCTTCCAGGCGTGGTCGATGGAACGGGTCGCCGAGTACTACCAGCAGACGGGGAACGCGAGCGCCAAGGCGGTCCTCGACAAGTGGGTCGACTGGGCGCTGTCCAAGACCACGATCAACCCGGACGGCACCTTCCGGATCCCCTCCACCCTCCAGTGGTCGGGCCAGCCCGACACCTGGAACGCGTCAAGTCCCGGTGCGAACACGGGACTTCACGTCACGGTCGCCGACTACACCAACGACGTCGGGGTGGCCGCCGCGTACGCCAAGACCCTGACGTACTACGCCGCCAAGTCCGGTGACACGGAGGCGAAGACGACCGCCAAGGCGCTCCTGGACGGCATGTGGACCAACAACCAGGACGCTCTCGGCATCGCGGTCCCCGAGACCCGCGCCGACTACAACCGCTTCGACGACGGCGTGTACGTCCCGAGCGGCTGGAGCGGCACGATGCCGAACGGCGACCCGATCAACTCCTCCTCGACCTTCGCCTCGCTGCGCTCGTTCTACGAGAGCGACCCGGCCTGGTCGAAGATCGAGAGCTATCTCGCGGGCGGAGCCGCGCCCGTGTTCACGTACCACCGCTTCTGGGCCCAGGCGGACATCGCCCTGGCCATGGGCTCGTACGCGGAGCTACTCGAATAGCCCCCGCCGGGCGCTCCGCGGGTCGGGCGGTTCATGTCTGCGGGCCGTGTGTGGCTGGTCGCGCAGTTCCCCGCGCCCCTGAAGGGGCGCGGTACCGCACCGCTCCTTCGCGGAGTCGCCCGAAGCTCCGCGTACGCGGTCCCGTCACCTGACGACGGGGCCCGGCCGGGCGGCCCCCACCCGCACAGGGGGCCGCCCGGCAGTCGCACGTCCCGTGTCCCCCGCACCGATCTCCTCCCGCACAGAACTCCTCCCGCACCGTTTCCTCCCGCACAGATCTCCTCCCACATGGCTTCGCGAGGAAGGACCCCCACCGTGCGAAGAACCCGCATCCTCACGGCCGTACTGGCGCTCGCCGCCGGCCTCGTCGCGGGCAGCCCGCCCGCGCTGGCGGCGGACGGCCCGAGAGCGACACTGGCCGCAGAGTCGTACACCTGGAAGAACGCCCGGATCGACGGCGGCGGCTTCGTGCCGGGCATCGTCTTCAACCGCAAGGAGAAGAACCTCGCCTACGCACGCACCGACATCGGCGGCGCATACCGCTGGCAGGAGTCGAGCAAGACCTGGACGCCGCTGCTGGACTCGGTCGGCTGGGCGGACTGGGGGCACACGGGCGTGGTGAGCCTGGCCTCCGACTCCGCCGACCCGAACAAGGTGTACGCGGCGGTCGGCACGTACACCAACAGCTGGGACCCGGGCAACGGGGCCGTGCTGCGCTCCGCCGACCGGGGCGCGAGCTGGCAGAAGACAGCCCTGCCGTTCAAACTGGGCGGCAACATGCCCGGCCGGGGCATGGGTGAGCGCCTCGCGGTCGACCCGAACAGGAACAGTGTGCTGTATCTGGGCGCGCCGAGCGGCAAAGGGCTGTGGCGGTCGACGGACTCGGGTGTCACCTGGTCGCAGGTGACGAACTTCCCCAACGTCGGCAACTACCAGCAGGATCCGACGGACACGAGCGGGTACGCCTCCGACAACCAGGGCATCGTCTGGGTCACCTTCGACGAGTCCACGGGGACGCCGGGCACCGCGACGAAGACGATCTACGTCGGGGTGGCGGACAAGGACAACGCGGTGTACCGCTCGACGGACGCGGGCGCGACCTGGACACGGGTGGCCGGGCAGCCGACGGGATATCTGGCGCACAAGGGCGTACTGGATACCGTCAACGGTTATCTGTACATCGCATACAGCGACAAGGGCGGGCCGTACGACGGCGGCAAGGGCCGGCTGTGGCGGTACGCGACGGCGACCGGGACATGGACGGACATCAGCCCGGTGGCGGAGGCCGACACGTACTACGGCTTCAGCGGGCTGACCGTCGACCGTCAGAAGCCGGGCACCGTCATGGCCACCGCGTACAGCTCCTGGTGGCCGGACACCCAGATCTTCCGCTCGACGGACAGCGGCGGTGCCTGGACGAAGGCGTGGGACTACACGTCGTATCCCAACCGTGCGAACCGGTACACGATGGACGTCTCCTCGTCGCCCTGGCTGACCTGGGGCGCGAATCCCTCGCCTCCCGAGCAGGCGCCCAAACTCGGCTGGATGACCGAGGCGTTGGAGATCGACCCGTTCAACTCCAGCCGCATGATGTACGGGACGGGAGCGACGATCTACGGCACGGAGAACCTGGCCAACTGGGACAGCGGCGGCCAGTTCACGATCAAGCCGATGGTGCAGGGGCTGGAGGAGACGGCGGTCCTCGACCTCGCCTCTCCCCCGTCCGGCGCCCCGCTGCTCAGCGCGCTCGGTGACATCGGCGGCTTCCGTCACACGGACCTGACGAAGGTGCCGTCGATGATGTTCACCTCGCCGAACTTCACGTCCACGACGAGTCTGGACTACGCCGAGACGAACCCGAACACGGTGGTCCGGGTCGGCAATCTGGACTCGGGGCCGCATGTGGCGTTCTCGACGGACAACGGTGCCAACTGGTGGGCGGGCACGGACCCTTCGGGGGTCAGCGGGGGCGGGACGGTCGCCGCGGCGGCGGACGGCAGCCGCTTCGTGTGGAGCCCGGCGGGCACCGGCGTTCAGTACACAACCGGTTTCGGAACCTCGTGGCAGGCGTCGAGCGGGATCCCGTCCGGTGCGATCGTGGAGTCGGACCGGGTCGACCCCAAGGTCTTCTACGGTTTCAAGTCGGGCAAGTTCTATGTGAGTTCGGACGGCGGGGCGACCTTCACCGCGTCCGCGGCGACCGGCCTGCCCGCCGGGGACAGCGTGCGCTTCAAGGCGCTGCCGGGCACGAAGGGCGATGTCTGGCTGGCCGGCGGGGCGAGTGACGGGGCGTACGGGCTGTGGCACTCCACCGACTCCGGCGCGACCTTCGCCAAGCTGTCGACCGTCGAGCAGGCCGACACCATCGGCTTCGGCAAGGCGGCCACGGGCGCGTCGTACCAGACGCTGTACACCAGCGCGAAGGTCGCCGGCGTCCGCGGGATCTTCCGCTCCACGGACAAGGGCGTGACATGGACCCGTGTCAACGACGATGCCCACCAGTGGGGTTGGACGGGAGGGGCGATCGCGGGCGACCCGAGGGTGTACGGGCGGGTCTATGTCTCGACGAACGGCCGGGGCGTCGTCTACGGCGACACCTCCGACACGAGCGGCGGGGGCACGGATCCGACGGACCCCACGGATCCCACCGATCCCACGGACCCCGCTCCGACGGGCGCCTGCGCGGTGACGTACACGATCACCAACCAGTGGTCGGGCGGCTTCCAGGCGGACGTCAAACTGGCCAACACCGGGACGAGCGCGTGGTCCGGCTGGAGCCTCAACTGGGCCTTCCCCAGCGGGCAGAGCGTCTCCCAGCTCTGGAACGCCGACTACACCCAGTCGGGTTCCACGGTGACAGCGAAGAACGTCGGCTGGAACGCCAACGTGGCGGCCGGCTCGTCCGTGAGCTTCGGCTTCACGGGCAGTTGGTCGGGCACGAACGCGAAACCGACGGCGTTCACATTGGGTGATCAGAGCTGCACGGTGAGCTGAACCAGGCACCGGTCAACCGGATGATCTCGTTCAGCGCCACGACCGAGTTCTCGCTCATACGATCGATCCTGCTTCCACCCAGGAGGCAGAAGAGCTTGGAGGGGAACATGGGAGTGTCCAGACGTGCCCTGTTGGGCTATTCGAGTTCGGCCGCGGCAGGAGCCGTCCTCGCGTCCGCCGGCCCGGCCCAGGCCGAGGCCGAGGCCCAGGCCGAGGCCGAGGGGACGGGCGTCGCCGAGCAGGTCTCCGAGACGGAGACGGACCCGGACTGGGGCTGGAGCGTCCCGTTCCGTGGGGTCACCCCGCCGGGCCCGGAGGACGGAAGCATCGTCGTGTCCTTCAACATCGACTTCATGTCCTCGCCCACGGCGCAGAAGGTCACCGCGCTGGATGTGGCCGACGCCATCAACGAGCTGCTCACCTCCCGTGGTTGGCCTGCCATCCAGTTCTTCGGGAACGTGCCCCAGGCCCTGAACTGATCCGCCGCACGACCGCGTCGAGGCCCCGCCCCGCTGCTCCGGGCGGGGCCTCGGCACGTCCTCGTCAGGGGGTGTACACCGTCGGCCTCGGTGCCGTCGCCATGCCGTTGCCGATGAAGAAGCTGGGGTGCGGCGGCTGGTTGTAGGCCGTGTTCTGCCAGGCCAGGCCGGTGCGGTACATCGTGTCGTGCAGCAGGGTGGTGATCTTTGTGGTCGTCTCGACGGGGGTCGAGTAGATCCTCAGTGCCGTGTTGTCCGACGTGGGCCAGACGACCTCCTCGCGCCAGTCGCCGAGGATGTCGCCCGACAGCGACGGGGTGGCCTTGGTGCTGTTGTTGGAGTGGACGCCCGAGCCGGTCAGCAGGCGCGTGTCCGAGGACGTGCCGTACTTGTCGATGTGGGTGCCGTCGAGGAGTTCGCGGACGGGGTCGGCGTCCCACCAGGAGAGGAAGTTGACCGAGGACGGTTCGCGGCCCTTCGTCGCTCCCGCCTCGTCGCGGATCGAGGAGTCGGAGGCCGACCAGACCTCGGCTCCGTCGTTGCCCGCCCAGATGTCACCGGCGACCCCGCGGCCGTTGTCGCAGCAGGCCGCGATCGACCAGTTGACCGTGCCGTTCGCCGGGTTGATGTACAGCTCGGCGGGCTGGGACGTCGACTCCGAGACCTTGAAGTACTCCAGGCCGGCGTGCGAGGGGTCCAGGTCGCCGAGGTGCTGAGCGTCGCCGTGGCCGGTCTTCGTCGTCCACAACCCGTTTCCGTTGTCGTCGACCGCCATCGCGCCGTAGACGATCTCGTCCTTGCCGTCGCCGTCCACGTCCCCGACGGAGAGGCTGTGGGAGCCCTGGCCGTCGTAGCCCTTGCCGGTGTTGGTGGAGGAGGAGCTGTCGAAGGTCCAGCGGCGGGTGAAGGAACCGTTCCGCCAGTCCCAGGCCGCGATCACGGTGCGCGTGTAGTAACCCCGCGCCATGATCAACGACGGCCGTGCGCCGTCCAGGTAAGCGGTTCCCGCGAGGAAGCGGTCGACACGGTTTCCGTACGAGTCGCCCCAGGACGAGACCGTGCCGCGGGCCGGGACGTAGTCGACGGACTGCATCGCCCTGCCGGTCTGGCCGTCGAACATGGTCAGATACTCGGGGCCGGACAGCACATAGCCGCTGGAGTTGCGGTGGTCGGCGGAGGAACTGCCGATCACCGTGCCGGCGCCGTCCACCGTGCCGTCGGCGGTCTTGGTCGCGACCTCGGCCTTGCCGTCGCCGTCGTAGTCGTACACCTGGAACTGTGTGTAGTGGGCGCCGGAGCGGATGTTGCGGCCCAGGTCGACGCGCCACAGCCGGGTTCCGTCGAGCTTGACGCCGTCGAGGATCGTGTTTCCGGTGTAGCCGGACTGGGAGTTGTCCTTGGCGTTGGTCGGCTGCCACTTCAGGACGATGTCCAGGGCGCCGTCGCCGTCCAGGTCGCCGACGGAGGCGTCGTTGGCCTCGTACGTGTAGGCGACGCCGTCGGGGGTCGTGCCGCCTGCGGGCGGGGAGATGGGAACGTCCTTGTAACCGGTGCGCAGTTGGACCGCATGAACGGAGTCCGCCTGCTCGACGCCGCCCACGATCGCGCGGATCGTGTAGTCGGCCTGGGCGGGCGCGCCGGAGTGGAAGTAGTTGGTGGAGCCGGTGATCGGGGTCGAGTTGACCTTCGTACCTGCGCGGTAGACGTTGAAGGAGACGTCGTTCGGGTCGGTGCCGAGCCAGCGCCAGCTGACCAGGTTGCCGCTGTCGGTGTGGACGCTGACGACGCCCCGGTCCAACTTCTCGACCTGGCGGGCGGTGGCGGCCTCGGCGGTGCCGGTGCCGAGTGCGGTCAGGCCGGCGGCGACGAGGGCCGCCGCGGCTGTCGCCGCCGAGAGAAGGACATGGCGTCTGTGGTGCCTGCGCGGGTGCTGCACGGGACGAACCTCCAGAGAGGACGGACGGGTTCCGCACTCAGTCGCCGCCGCTGGCAGTCAAGTTGCCGTATCTTTCGGCCAGTTCGGCAACCGTGCGGGCCATGCGTTCGCGCAGCTCGGGCGGCTCCAGCACCTCGATGTCCGTGCCCAGGCGCAGGAATTCGCCATGCGCGTGATCGACGGACTCGATCGGGACCGTGGCGAGCGTCCAACCTCGCTCGTCCGTCGGTCCGTCGACCGACTTCGGCAGCCGCACGCCTGGCGCGAGTCGGACGACCGCTTCCCCCCGGTGGAGCCGGTCGTGGAAGTCCCGCTGGTACGCCGTCCAGTACGCGGCCAGGTCGAAGTCCTCGGGTCGGGTGAACTCCTCGTCCGGGGCGGCGAGTTCGAGGATCTGGTCGACGCGGAAGGTGCGCGGGCCCGGTCCCGCGACGACGTACCAGCGGCCCGCCTTCAGCACCAGGCCGTACGGTTCCAGGCGGCGCTCCACGTCGGTGGGTTCGGCCCAGCGGCGGTAGCGGACCTGTAGCACCCGGCTGTTCCACACCGCGTCCGCCACCGCCGGGAGATACGGCGCCTCCGCCGCCTGCGCGTACCAGCCCGGCGTGTCGAGATGGAAGCGTCCGCTGATCCGGTCGGCGTGGGCGCGCAGTTCCGGCGGCAGCGCGGCCCGCACCTTCAGCTGGGCGGCGGCGAGGACCGAGCCCAGGCCCAGCTCGGCGGCCGCACCGGGCGCACCGGCGAGGAAGAGGGCCTCGGCTTCGTCCGCGTTCAGCCCGGTCAGGCGGGTGCGGTAGCCGTCGAGCAGGCGATAGCCGCCGGTGTGACCGGCGTCGCCGTACAGCGGGACCCCCGCCGCGCTCAGCGCGTCCACGTCCCGGTAGACCGTGCGGACCGAGACCTCCAGCTCCTCGGCGAGCTGGGCGGCGGTCATCCGGCCCCTGGTCTGGAGCAGCAGGAGGATCGAGACGAGTCGACTGGACTTCACTGACACAGGATGGCAGTGAAGCGCGCCTAACGTCGCCGCCATGACATCGACCTCACCCTCTGCCTCGCCCGCTGCCTCACCCCCGACCTCTGCCTCACCCCCGACCTCGGTCTTCGCCGAGAAACTCCTGACCGTGCCGCCGCCCATCGAGGTGGCGGGACGGCGGATCAAGCGCTACCACGTCACCCGGGACCCCGCGGGCATCGCACCCGAGGTGGAGCGGGCCGCGTACGCGATCCTGCCGCGGCTGCTGCCGGAGCCGGACGGGACCCCGCCCGCCACGTTCGTCGTGCTGCACCGGGGCGACGACACGGGCGCCTACCTGAACGCGTACAGCTGGGCGTGGGACAACGTCCTGCACTTCCGGGGCGCGGCGGCGGGCCAGCCGGTGCTGGGCTGCCCCGACCTCGACCCCACCCACTTCGTCACCCCGGACGTGCCGTGGATCGGCTGCGTCTGGGAACTGCCGCCGATCCTGCACGAACGGGACGCGTGGGTACGGCACATCCTCGCCCGCGAAGCACCCCGAGTCCCGGACCTCGAGGCCTACTTGGCCGACTCCCTGCCCGAAGGCACCACAGGAGACCGCATATGAGCAGCCCGCACGACTTCGACTTCCTCCACGGCGAGTGGGAGGTCCGCCACCGTCGGCGCACCGACTTCCTCGACGCCGGCAGCGAGTGGGAGGAGTTCCCGTCCACGACCCGGTGTTGGCCGTTGTTCGACGGGGCCGCGAACATCGACGAGATCGACATGCCGCATCTCGGGGCGAAGGGGCTGACGCTGCGGCTCTTCGACCGGGAGAGCCGTCGGTGGTCGCTGAACTGGTCGTCCAGCAGCAGCGGCAGACTGTTTCCGCCGGTGATCGGCTGCTTCGGCGGCGACGGAGACTCCCGCGCCGACTCCGGTGACGGTCGGCGTGACCGCGGTGTGTTCTACGGCGACGACACGCACGACGGCGAGGACGTGCGGGCCCGGTTCGTCTGGTCGGGGGTCTCGGAGACGTCCGCCCGCTGGGAGCAGGCCTTCTCGCTGGACGGCGGGGAGACCTGGCTGACCAACTGGGTCATGGACTTCACCCGTCCGGAAACGAACCAGGAATCGGTTTCCGGAACGCCCTCAGCGTGAACGCGGGATCCGGGCGGGGCCGGTCCTGGTCGGGCAGCGCCGCGAGGCGGTCGGCGAAGTCGTCGGCCAGGGGGTGTCCCGGCGGCAGGGTGACGAACCACCCGCGTCGCAGGTCGGAGATGGCCCGGCGCGGGCTGCGCCCCTGCCCCCGGCCGGGGAAGCGGGCCTGCCCGGCCGGGACCAGGCCGCATCCGACGGCGTACGACTCCACGAGCGCGGCGGTGTCGGAGGCCGACCGGCGCGGACGCGAGGCCAGCACGACATCGATGTCGCTGCCCACGTTGTGCGAGGCGCCCTTGTCGACCGTGGTGACGTACGTCCCGCCGGGCCGCAGCACCCTGGCGCATTCGGCGACGATCCGCCGCGTGTCCACGGGATCCTCGACGAGGTGCAGCAGCCACACGCTGCTGACGGCGTCGAACTCCCCCTCCCTGAAGGGGAGTCGGCGGCCGTCGGCGAGGACGACCGCACCGGGCAGCCGGACGGCGGCGTGCCGGGCCATGGCGGGCGCCCGGTCCACGCCCGTCACCCGCAGGCCCGCCCGGCCGGCCGCGAGCCGCCGGGTGACGATGCCCGTACCGCAGGCGACGTCCAGCAGGCTGCGCGCCTGAACCGGGACGAGGCCGAGGACGCCCTCCGCGGCGGCGGCCGCCCGGGGCTCGCCGCCGCGCGAGACGTCGTAGCGTTCGGCTTCCTTTTCGTAGTCCAGCACGCGCGCTCCCGTTCCGTCGCAGCCGTACCCGTGCCCGTATCGGTAGTCGTCCCCGTCCCCGTACCCGTGCCCGTATCGGTAGTCGTCCCTGTACCCGTGCCCACGCCTGTGCCCGTGCCGGTCGGCGGGCCGGCGCGCAGGTCAGTGCACAGGTCAGTGCGCTCCGTGTGCGGGAGCCGCGTCCGTCACGCGACGGGCGAGTTCGAAGTCGAGTTCGGTGACGGCGCCGCCCACGCTGTGGGTGTTCACGGCGAGGGACACCGAGTGGTAGCCGAGGGTGAGGTCGGAGTGGTGATCGAGCTCCTCCTGGATCCGTGCGACATGCACGACCAGGGCCGTCGCGGCGAAGTGGGAGCCGAGCCGGTACGTGCGGGTGAGGCGGTCGCCGTCCAGGGACCAGCCGGGCAGCTCGGACAGCCGCTCCTCGATCTCCTTCGGCGACAGCGGTTCGACGGCCATGGCCCGGCTCCCTTCCTGGGCAGCGCATACCTGTCAAGCGTGCCACAGGAGAGCCGCCGCAGCCCTGGTCAGACGGGTTTCCCCTGCTCAGTCACCAGCGCACTCCGCCGCCAGGTCGTCCGCCAGCGCGATGATCGTGGCCCGGCCCTCGACCTGCTCCACCCACTCGTGCGGCAGCCCCACGTCGCCGTGCCGGGCGCCCAGGACGTTGCCGCAGACCGATCCCGTGGAGTCGCTGTCGCCGGAGTGGTTCACGGACAGGAGCAGGGCGTCCTCCACCCGGCGGGTGGCCAGCACCGCGTAGACCCCGATGGCGAGGGCCTCCTCGGCGACCCAGCCCGCGCCCAGCTTCTCCACCTTCTCCGGAGTCGGCTCGCGCTCGGCGGCCAGGTCGAGGGCCTGGTTCAGCGCGGCCGAGGTCTCCTCGTGACCGGAGTGGCGGCCGAGCAGCCGCAGGGTGCGCAGCGTCGCGCCCTCGACGGACTCCCCCTGCACCAGGTACGCGACGATCGCGGCGAGCGCGCCGGCCGCGTAGTAGCCGGTGGGGTGGCCGTGGGTCGTCTGGGCGCAGCGGGCGGCCGTCGCGAAGGCCTGCTCGGCGGAGCGGTGGGCGAGTCCGAAGGGGGCCGAGCGCATGACCGTGCCGCAGCCCTTGGAGCCGGGGTTGACCGGTCCGGGCGCGCCGCTCAGCTCGGCCCGCGGGTCGGGAACGTACTCCTGGGCGAGCCCGGAGAGACAGGCGTTGCCGGGGGCGCGGCGGGCGTACAGCCAGGGCTCGGCGAGGAGGCCGCCCTTGACTCCGTCAGCCGGTCCCGGCCGCTGCTGGGTCTCCAGCCAGCGCCCGTAGGCCTGGCGGACCAGGGCGGTCTCCGCGCCGCCGATGCCCTTGAGCCGGGCCCGCCGCGCCGCCGTCCGCAGCCCCTCGACGGTGAACAGGGTCATCTGGGTGTCGTCGCTGACCCGGCCGACCACGCCCTCGCCGTCCGGAACGAGGCGGGTCAGACCCCTCGGGCCGTGGGCCGCGCGGATGCGGTCGAGGGAGGAGAACTCGACGGCGTAGCCGAGGGCGTCACCGAGAGCTCCGCCGAGGAGACAGCCCCGGACCCGGGCGCGGTACACCGCCGCCGACTCCAAGGAGGACTTCCGCCAGTCGTTCATCCGCTCTCTCCTCAACCCTCGACCCTCGGCCCTCAGCCCTCGGCCCTCGGCGAACCGCCCTCGGCCCTGAACCACCCTCAGCCCTGAACCTTCGGGCCTCAACTACGGTCGTGCTTATGACCATTGTCTCGACCGGTACGAGCGCCGACTCCGCCGCCCCCACCACTCCCTCCGCCCTCGCCACTCCCTCCGCTCCCGCCGACTCCGTCGGCCAGGGCGTCGGCCCGCTGCTGCGGGCCTGGCGGGTGCGGCGGCGGATGAGTCAGCTGGAACTGGCGCTGCGCGCCGACTCCTCGGCCCGGCACATCAGTTTCGTCGAGACGGGCCGCTCCCGGCCCAGCGAGGAGATGGTGCTGCGGCTCGCCGAGCACCTCGACGTGCCCGTGCGCGAGCGCAACGCGCTGCTCCTGGCGGCCGGTCACGCCCCCCGCTACCCGCACACCCCGCTGGACGACCCGGCGCTGGACGCGCTGCGCGCGGGCATGGAGCGGCTGATCCAGGGCTACGAGCCGTATCCGGCGCTGGTGATGGACGCCCGGTACGACGTGCTGGCGGCCAACCGGGGCATCGCGATGCTGCTGGACGGCGTCCCGGAGTCCCTGCTCGCGCCCCCGCTCAACGCGATGCGCCTCACCCTCCACCCGCAGGGCCTCGCGCCGCGCATCCGCAACCTGCGGGAGTGGCGGGGCCACCTGCTCGCACAGATGGAGCGCCAGATCGCTCTGTACCGCTCGACGGCGCTTCGGGAGCTGTACGAGGAGGTCGCCGCCTATCCGGTCCCCGAGGCCGCCGCAGCTGTCGAACAGGCGGATTCCGTACCGTACTTCGCGCTGCCGATGCAGATCGAGCACGAGGGGCGGACGCTCTCCTTCCTCTCGTCCGTCGCCACCTTCAACACCCCGATGGACGTGACCGTCGCCGAGCTGGCCATCGAGACGTTCCTCCCGGCGGACCCCGCCACGGCCAAATATCTTCATTCGCTGGTGAACTGATGATCCATCAGTGAAATTCTCGGGTAGATTCCCAGGTGAATGTTGGACTCCGTTCTCGTGAGATCGACGCCGGAACGTGTCACACTGGCCCGCGTGCCCGGACACGTAGGGGAGACGTGGCGTGAGTGAGCGACGGCCCGCACCCACGGTGGGCCAGGTGGTACTCGGCAGGCGGCTGCAGGAGTTACGCGAGGCAGCCGGCCTCGGCCGCGAGGAGGCGGCCCGCGCCCTGCGCGTGGCCGCGGCGACCGTGCGCCGTATGGAGACGGCCGACGTCGCCCTGAAGGTCCCTTATGTACAGGTGCTGTTGGAGACGTACGGCGTCCCCGAGGCGGAGGCCGAGGCGTTCGTCTCGCTCACCGAGGAGGCGAACCGGCCCGGCTGGTGGCAGCGCTACCACGACGTGCTGCCGGAGTGGTTCAGCCTGTATGTGAGCCTGGAGGGCGCGGCCCGGCTGATCCGCTCCTACGAGCCGCACTTCGTGCCCGGGCTGCTGCAGGCGGAGGCCTACGCACGTGCCGTGCTGGAGGCCGGGACGGTCGGGCGGACGACCCCGGATTCGCTCGAACGGCACGTGTCACTGCGCATGGCCCGCCAACGGCTGCTGGAAGGCGGCGACCCGCCGCATCTGTGGGTGGTGATGGACGAGACGGTGCTGCGCCGCCCGGTGAGCGTCGAGGCGGACGTGATGGCCGAACAGCTCGACAAGCTGGTGGAGTTCGCCGAGCGCGACCGGATCACCCTGCAGGTCTCCGAGTTCGCGTCCGGCCCGCATCCGGGGACGTCCGCGCCGTTCTCGCTGTTCCGTTTCGCCGAGCCGGAGCTGCCCGACATGGTCGTCACCGAGTATCTGACCGGGGCTCTGTACCTCGACGATCGCAAGGAGGTCTCCGCGCACCTGGAGGTCCTCGACCACATGACGACCCATGCCGCGTCCGCGCAGCGCACCAAGGAGATCCTGCGGTCCGTCCGCGCGAACCTCTGAGCACAGCCGACCGGCCGGCCTGCCGCCCGCGCGCGACGCGGCCCACGTTCTTCCGGACTCTCGACCGATCCTCCAGGAGCAGAACCGCCATGACCGGATCCGAGGCAGAGCAGACCGCCGCCCCGATAGACACCACCAGGCCGCATCCGGCCCGTGTCTACGACTGGTGGCTGGGCGGCAAGGACAACTACCCCGTGGACGAGGAGCTGGCCCGCCGCATCCTCGCCGTGGACGGCACGGTGCTGCGTGGGGCGCGGGCCAACCGCCGGTTCATGCAGCGCGCCGTCCGGGCGGCCGCCGAGGCCGGTCTGCGCCAGTTCCTGGACATCGGCACCGGGATCCCCACCGAGCCCAACCTGCACCAGGTGGCGCAGGGCGTGGCCCCGGCGTCCAAGATCGTGTACGCGGACAACGACCCGATCGTGCTGCGGCACGCCGAGGCGCTGCTGCGCAGCTCGGCCGAGGGCTCCACGCAGTATGTGCACGCCGACGTCCGCGACCTCGACACGCTGCTGCGGCGGGCCGGCGACTCCCTGGACTTCGCGCAGCCGGTCGCGCTGTCGCTGGTGGCGCTCACGCACTATCTGGGCGAGGACGAGGCCGGCGACGACGTGTACGGCCTGCTGAAGAGGTACGTGAGCGCGCTCGCCCCGGGCAGCTGGCTGATCCTCTCCCAGGTCACCCCGGACCTGAGTCCGCAGGCCATCGAGAAGGCCGCAGAGAACTTCCGGCGCAGCGGGACCCCGTTCCACCCCCGCTCGCTCCCCGGGTTCTCCCGCTTCTTCGAGGGCCTGGAGCTGCTCGGCCCGGGCGTCATCCCGGTCTCCGGCTGGCGGCCGGACCCCGAGGACGTGGCCGCCCAGGCGGAAGGCATCGTCCCGGTGTACGCGGGCGTCGCCCGCAAGCCCTAGCGGCAACGCTCAGAGCTGCGCTGCAGCACCAACCGGAGCACCGGCATTTGTGCAGGCGGTCCTAGCCCTTCGCCTCGCCTCGGCGTGAGAGTGGACAAAGCTCACAGCCGACACCGGATGGAGGGTGAATTTCCATGGCGCAGACCCCCAACGTCATCCTGGAGGGCGGCGGACCTCTCATTCCCACCGACGAGAGGATCCGCTTCCTGTCCAACACCGCCGAGCCCTTCAAGCTCTTCCTCGGCAACCGGCATGAGCACTATGAGCCGAGCGACACGCGGCATGCGCACCACGACGGTCGCGAACTGCGGGTCTTCAAGTGGGTGCGCCGCACCTACGTGGCCGAGTAGCGCATGCGGGCCGCCGGTGATCGGCGGCCCGCACCACATGCCGACCCTCACTACATGCCGGCCCTCACTACATGCCGGCTCGCACTACGTGCAGGCTCGCACTACGTGCAGGCGCGGCGCTCTCGCTCAGGCGAGCTTGGCCGAGAGGGTCATCGGGACGGCCTTGAGGGCCTGGCTGACGGGGCAGTTGGCCTTGGCGTCCTCGGCCGCGGCGACGAAGCCGTCCTCGTCCAGGCCGGGCACGGTGCCCTCCACGGTCAGGTGGATGCCCGTGATGCCCTCACCCGGCTGGAAGGTGACGTCGGCCGAGGTGGTGAGCCTGGTGGGCGGGGTGCCGGCGCCGGCCAGGCCGTGCGACAGGGCCATCGAGAAGCAGCTGGAGTGGGCGGCGGCGATCAGCTCCTCGGGGCTGGTCTTGCCGTTCGCCTGCTCGGCGCGCGACGGCCACGACACCGGCTGCTCACCGATGCCGGAGGAGTCGAAGGTCACGACACCGTTGCCCTCGAGCAGGTTGCCTTCCCAGACGGTGTGTGCGGAGCGCGTGGTAGCCACGGTTCTTCCTTTCGGATGGGGTTCCCGTCGGACGGGATTCCGTGTCCCCCATCCGATCACACTCCGCCTCACCGCACCTGGAACACCGGCCCCTGAGCCGTGAACGGCAGTCGGCTGCCCTGCGGGATCAGGTAGGCGTGCTCGCGGCGGACCCGCAGGACGTCGCACCAGCCGTCGGTGATGACGAGGATCGGCGCGCCGGGCGGGAAGTCGTCGGCGCGGTGCAGCAGGTCGATGCCGGGCTGCAGCACCGTGCCGCCTCGGCCGTGCACACGGACCCGGCCGGCGATCTCGGTGACCGGGAGGTAGCCCGCGTCGTGCGGGGCCGCGTCGCAGAACACGACCCGGGCCGCCGGTACGTCACGGGCCTCGGCGTAGGAGGCGATGGCGCCGAGCGCCTTGCCGAGGAGGGTGCGGTCCATGGAGCCCGAGGTGTCCAGGACGACGCCGAAGGTGCACCGCGCGATCTCCTCCGGCGGGAACCAGCGGCCGGCGCGCGGGATGTCGGGGGTGGAGGCCTGGCGGCGCGCGGGTCGGGCGTACGTCCGCAGCGGCTCGGGGCGCGGGACGAACTCGTCGAACCAGCGGGCCAGTCGGGCGTCCCAGGGCAGGGGCGGGTGGCTGAGCGCCCGGATCTCCTCGACCAGCCCGCCGGGCAGGAAGCCGCGTTCCTGCCGCTGGTGCAGGTCGAGGCCCTGGGCGAGGCCGCGGCGGTAGAAGCCGTCGAGGTCGACGTGGTCGCCGGGCGGGCCGATCGGGGCGCCGAGGATGTCGCCGAGGCCCTTGCCGCGCAGGGTGGCCAGGCGGCGCATCCGGCGCAGGTCGCCGGCGATGCGGTCGTAGACCTCCTCGCCGGACAGGCCTGCCAACTCCGCGTCGTACAGCAGCCCTTCGGGCATCGTGCCGACCTGCATCTCGCGCAGCCAGCCGTTGACGACGTAGTCGCAGGCGACGTTGAAGAGGTAGGGGTCGCGGGTGCCGCAGCGGTCGCCGTGCCGCAGGGCGGCGTGCAGCATCTCGTGGGCGAGGACGAAGCGCCACTCCTCGTCCTCGAGGGTGCGCAGCGGATTGACGTAGATCTCGCCCGCCTCCGCGTTCACGGCGGCGACCTGGATGCCGTAGGCGCGGGCGAGTTCGGCGTCGGCGACGAGCTTGACGCCGGCCGCGATGCCGCCGAGCAGCGGGTAGGAGGAGACGAACCAGCTCAGCGCCTCCTCCCAGGGCCGCCGGTCGGCCGTCTCACCGTCGAGGGAGTCGCGGCGGCCGGCGGCCATGTCCATCGCGGCGGACACAGTCCGGGTGAGCGCGGTGGCGAACGCCAGCTGCCAGTCATGGGGCTTGCCCCGGCCCCGGTCCTCCCACGTCACGAGCACCTGGTCGGGTTCCCCGCCCGCCGTCCCGCAGTGCTCGTAGACGGGTGGCAGGCCGCTGTTCCGCCAGCGGTCGGCGAGCTGCTCCTCGGTGCCGTCGGGGTAGGCACGCGGCAGATCGTCGGGGGCGCGGCCGATCGGAAACGTGAGCAGAAAACGGTTGACGACGGCACAGCGCGCGGCGAGTTCGAAGCGGTCGGGCTGGACGCGTTCGCCCCTGGCGATCGGCAGATGCCCGAAGCCGAGGTGCAGGGCGGCGTGGGCGAGCGACCAGGCCCACAGGGCGGGGTCGGCGATCCGGTCGGGGTGGGCGTGGACCATGCCGGTGGAGTGGACGACGAGGAGCCCGTCCCGGGGCGCCATGGCGCAGTCCGGTTCGCGGCAGACGCCGAAGTCGACGGCTGCCAGCGCCGGGTTGGCCTGCACCAGCCGCGTCCCCTCGGCGAACGCCTCCGCGGCGGCGTCCCGCTTCTTCTTGCCGCGACCGCCGCGACCGCCGCGGCTCACCGGCGCGCCTCCACCAGGCGGGGCATGTCCCGGGCCGCCTCGACCAGGAACCAGGCGGGCAGCACGGGGTTGCCGTCGGCGTCGGAGGCGATGACGGTCTGGGCGACCTCGACGGAGATCTCGGCGAGCTGCACGAGCAGCGACTTGGCGCGGTACGCCGTCTGCCGGCCGTTCGCCGACATGTGCTCCTTGACGGCGGGCAGTTCCTTGCGGAGCCGGCCGCGGAACGACTCGGCCAGGTAGTAGAGCAGGTCACGGTCCTCGACGCGGTGCGGCCAGGGGGCGTCGCCCTTGAGGACGGCCTCGATGCCGTAGCGGCTGCGCACGATCTTGACGTAGCCGCAGAAGGCGGTGGCGTGCGCGGGCGTCAGCGTGCCGTGCGCGAGGACCTTCAGGGTGTCCTCGTCGAGGCCCGGTCCGAAGGAGTGCAGGGCGTCGGAGAGCATGTGCCAGGAGCGAGGCGTCGAAAACGGTTCCTCGGTTTTCGGCGGCTTGGACCACAGGTGGTCGGGACGGTCGATCAGGTGGTCGAGGACCCACGGATGGATGGCATTGCCCGCGGCCCACTTCAGCCAGTCCTTCGCGGACACCTCCAGGTGGACGTGGGTGAGCCGGTTGACGAGCGCGGAGGCGATGGGCCGGGCGAGCGCGTTGTCCGTGGCCCGGTTCCCGGCGCCGATGACGATCGAGCCCTTCGGCAGCTCGTAGTTGCCGATGCGCCGGTCGAGGATCAGCGAGTAGAACGCTTTCTGGACATCGGGCGTGGCCGCGTTGAGCTCGTCCAGGAACAGGCAGTACGGCTCGTCGCGGGCGATCGCCTCCGGCGGGCAGAACACCGACCGGCCGTCGCGGATCTGCGGGACGCCGATCAGGTCCTCGGGCGCGAGCTGGGTGCCGAGCAGGCTGACGCACTCCAGCCCGAGCGACTCGGCGAACTCCCTGACCAGGGAGGACTTTCCGATGCCGGGGGCGCCCCAGAGGAACACCGGCCGCACGGTGGCGAGGCCGAGCAGGAGTTCGGGGATACGGGAGGGCGTGACGGTCACGGCAGCCTGCAAAGCAAAGACCCCTCGGAGGAATCGAAGGAAACGGAGGAATGCCGCAAGGGCGAGGAATACCGCAAGGGCGCGGATCGGTACGGCCCAGTGTGTGCGCACGCCCCCGTCGGCGCAGCCGAATTTCAGGCGGCGCGCTCCTCCGGCGCCGTCTGCACGGGCACCTGGGGCCCGTTCGACTCGCGCAGCCAGCGGGCCAGGACACGGTGGACGTGCTCCGCCCCGGCGAGCTCCTCGTCGTCCTCGACGGGCGCGGACAGGGCGAGCGGCGACAGCAGGAAGGGCCTGCCCTGGGCGCCGCCGAGGCCGCCGTGCGATCCGATCTGCTCCTCGAAGGCGAGGACCTCGCCGTCGGCCGGGTCGTGGAAGGAGTTGACCATGATGTCGGCGGTGTGCGGGAAGGAGTGGGTGCGGCGCACGACGTCGGCCGCGCCGGGCCCGAAGACGGCCAACGGGCCCGGATTCCGGTCGAGTCGGTCCAGCGGGATCTCCGCGCCGTACGCGCCGAGGACGACCCCGCCGTGCTCCTCGCTGCGGACGAGGAGGAAACCGATGCCGGGGTGGTTGGCGAGGGTGGTCAGCAGGGCGGGGTGGCGGGCGTCGATCTCCTCCTTGCTCATCCGGTGCGGGACGTCGGGGAAGGAGATCAGGCCGAGGTTGCCCGAGGCCAGCACGATCGGCTCCGAGCGGCGGCCGGCCGGCCGATGCCGTTCGCCGCCCTCCTCCACGGGCCGGCGCAGCGCCGCGCGGACGGCCGCGCGGGCCTCGGCGCCGCTGTGGGTCCGTTCGGCCTTGCGCGGCACGGGCAGTCCGCAGCCGGCCCGCACCAGGTCGCCGAGGGTGAGGCCGTAGCGGGCGCGGAACGTCTCGCCGGGGCTCTGGCCGTGGTCGGACAGGACGACGATCCGGTACGGGCGGGGAGCGTGCTCGGCGACGGTCCCGATCAGCGCGAGCGCCCGGTCGAGCCGGCCGAGGACCTGCTCGGTGTCCCGGCCGAGCGGCCCGGAGTGGTGCGCGACCTCGTCGTAGGCCACCAGGTCGGCGTAGACGGCGGTGCGGCCGGCGAGCATGTCGCCCATCACGGCGGCCACGACGACGTCCCGCTCGACGACGGTCGCGAAGGCGCGGACGAACGGGTAGAGGCCGCCGCGCGCCACGCGCGGGCGGTCCTCCCGCAGCCGGGCGCGGGTGGACTGGGCGATCTCGCGGACGACCTCGGCGACGAACGACAGGGCGGTGCGCACGGCGTTGGCCGGGTCGGAGAAGTACGCGAAGTAGCCGGACCGGGACCGGGTCTCCCGGCTGCGTCGGCGCGTGGCGATGGACAGCACCAGCGCCTGTTCGTCGGCGCCGCCGCTGAAGAGGTTGCCGCGGCTGGCGCCGTCGGCGGACAGCAGCCCGCCGTCAGCGGTGTGTTCGACGGCCCGGCGCTGGAGTTCGGCGGCGCTGGTGGGGCGGTTGCAGACCATCACCTCCTGGCTGTCCTTCTCGTACCAGCGGAAGGCGGGCACGTCGTGATTGCTGCCGTGCAGGATCCCCAGCTGACTGGCCCCGGTCTGACTGGACCAGTCGGTCCGCCAGGAGGTGAGCCGATGCGTGGGCCGGATCCGGGGGTCGGGCTTGCGGCCCTGCCGCGGGTCGTCGCCCTGCCGCGGGTCGTCGCCCGGGCGTGGTGGGCCGCCCGGCTCCGGGGACGGCCCGCCCAGCCAGGTGGCGACGGTCGGCATCAGGCCCTTGTCCACGGCGCCGACCAGTACGTCGTGGCCGACGCCGTCGAGTTGGAGGAAGACCGTGCCGGGGGTGGCGGGGCAGGCGGGGACGCCTCTGCGACGGCGGTCGGCGAGGCGGTACAGGCGACGGCGGTAGGCGTCGTCGTCGCGCACGGCCAGCGCGCCGCCCGTCGCGGAGGCGACGGCGGACATCACGGCGGCGACGATGACGGCGGTCTCGGGCGCCGCCTCGCTCTGCCCGGAGGGGGTCAGCCGCAGGGCGAGCAGCAGCAGCGAGCCGTTGAGGAAGAACACCAGCAGGCCCAGGACGAGCGCGGGCACCAGCAGCAGCAGACGGACGAGCAGGGGCCAGACCAGGGCCGACAGCACACCGAACACCCCGGCGCCGACGGCCGCCGTCACGGCGATGGTGGTGGCGCTGTCGCCGTCGGCGGACTGCAGCCGGAAGTCCGGCAGGATCCCTGCCAGCACCAGCATCGTGAGCGTGGAGACGCCCCACACCGCGACGCTGCGCCCCACCTGACTCACGGCCCGCCGCCACCGCACCCCACGCACGCCCCGTACACCTCGCGTTCCGCCCCCGACGACCGCGGGGGCCGTCTTCCACCCTGTCACACCGCGGTGACAGCCACCCGGCGTGGCGGCTATCGCCCGTCGTAGCCGGCGGTCGGCATCGACAGTCTGCGGTGCACCCGGGCTTTCATCTGTGCGTCGTAGGCGGGCTCGGCGCTGCCCACGGTCTCCACCCGCACCCCGCGCCGCGCGCACTCCTCGGAGAACTCCTCGACGGACGACAGCGCGCTCTCCAGCACCCTGCGGCTCGGCGCGACGAACAGGTCGACGCCGGGCCGGACCCCGTCCCACAGCACGCAGTGGTCGGCGCGCAGCCCGCGCACCAGCAGTTCCCGGCTGACGACGTACCCGCGCTCCGCGGCCCACCGCGCGCACATCGCGTGCTGGCTGCGGGAGTCCACCAGAAAGGGATCGTCGTCCAGTTCCTCGAGCGGCGTCAGACTCGCGATCGCCGTGACCCGCATGACCCGCACCGGTCCCATGGCGTCCCCCTCACCTCCGGGTTTCGCCGCCGACCCTACTCCTGCCCGTACGCTTCGGGGGAGTCGCGCGAAGGAGGCAAAGGGGTGCCGGTGGAGATCACGTGGTGGGGTCACGCCACCTGCACGGTGGAGGATTCGGACGTACGTGTGCTCACCGATCCCCTGTTCGCCCGCCGCCTGGCTCATCTGCGCCGCCGCCGGGGCGCGCCGCCCCCGCCCGACGCCTGGCGGGCGGACGTGGCGCTCGTCTCCCACCTGCACGCCGACCACCTGCATCTGCCCTCGCTGGCGCGCCTCGCGCCGGGCACGCGCCTGCTGGTGCCCCGGGGCGCACCGCGCGCCGTCCCCGGGCTGCGCCGACTGCGGCAGCTGGAGCTGACCGAGATGGCGGCGGGGGACGAGACGACCGTGGGCGAGCTGCGGATCCGGGCCGTGCCGGCCCGCCACGACGGGCGTCGGCTGCCGGTCGGCCGGCACCGCTCCCCCGCACTCGGATACGTGGTCGACGGCGAGGCGCGGACGTACTTCGCCGGGGACACCGGCCTGTTCGAGGACATGGCCGAGGAGGTCGGGCCGGTCGACGTGGCGCTGCTGCCGGTGGGCGGCTGGGGGCCGTATCTCGGCGAGGGGCACCTGGACGCGGGGCGCGCGGCCGAGGCGCTGACCCGGATCGCGCCGCGCAGTGCCGTGCCGGTGCATTACGGCACGTTCTGGCCGATCGGCATGGACGCCGTGCGCCCCCATGAATTCCATGCCCCCGGCGAGGAGTTCGTACGACTTGCGGCGGAGCGTGCGCCGGGGGTCGCGGTGCACCGGCTCGGGCACGGGGAGAGCGTGCGCCCGGAGGTCGCGCGGTGAGCTGGCGGCTCGCCGCGGCCGTGACGGCCGTGCCCCCGGAGTCCACCCAACAGGCCCTCGGCTACCCGTCGTTGTTCCTGCTGGTGCTGATCGGGGCGCTGGTGCCGGTGGTGCCGACGGGGGCGCTGGTGAGTTCGGCGTCGGTGGTCGCCTTCCATCAGACGGCGCCCTTCGCGCTGGCGCTGGTGTTCGTGACGGCGTCGCTGGCGGCGTTCTGCGGGGACGCGGCGCTGTACTGGCTGGGGCGGCGCGGAATGCGGTCGAGGAACGGCTCGCGCTGGCTGGAGGCGATCCGTTCGCGGGCGCCGGAGGAGCGGCTGACGCAGGCACAGGAGAAGCTCGCCGAGCACGGCACGGCGGTGCTGGTGCTGTCCCGGCTGGTTCCGGCGGGCCGGATCCCGGTGATGCTGGCCTGTCTGATGGCGCAGTGGCCGCTGCGCCGCTTCGTGCGGGGCAACTTCCCGGCCTGTCTGGCCTGGGCGCTGACCTATCAGCTGATCGGCATCCTGGGCGGCTCGCTGTTCCCCGAGCCCTGGGAGGGCGTGGTCGCCGCGATCGCGCTGACCGTGGTGATCGGCTTGCTCCCGAGCCTGTGGCGCCGGGTCAGGGGAACCCGGCCCGCGTAGCACCCGCCCCGGCGACGATCGCTACGGGACCCGCCCGGCCCGGCACCCGGGTTACGTCAGCACCCGCGAGCCTCCTACCGGCAGGTCCCACAGGGCGTCCCGGTCCAGCCCCGCCTTCTCCCAGGCCGCACGCACGCGCGTGAGGGGTTCGAGGACGGGCTCGGCGGAGAGCACGAACGTGCCCCAGTGCATCGGGGCCATGCGCCGCGCTCCGAGGTCGAGGGCGGCGCGGACGGCCTCCTCCGGGTCGCAGTGGACGTCGCTGAGCCACCAGCGGGGGTCGTAGGCGCCGATGGGCAGCAGGGCCAGGTCGATGCCCGGGTAGCGGCGGCCGATGCGGGAGAACCAGTGGCCGTAGCCGGTGTCTCCGGCGAAGTAGAGGCGCTGTCCGTCGGGGGCGGTGAGCACCCAACCACCCCACAGGGAGCGGCAGGTGTCGGTGAGGGTGCGCTTGGACCAGTGGTGGGAGGGCACGAAGTCGAAGCGGACGCCCGACAGTTCGGCCGCCTCCCACCAGTCCAGCTCGGTGACCCGGGTGAACTTGCGGCGCACGAACCAGCGACCGAGCCCGGCCGGCACGAACACGGGTGTGTCGCGCGGGAGTCGGCGCAGCGTGGGGGCGTCCAGATGGTCGTAGTGGTTGTGGCTGACGACGACCCCGTCGATGCGCGGCAGCGCCTCCCAGGGGACGCCCACGGGGGTGATGCGGGCCGGGGTGCCGAGGATGCGGCGGGACCAGACCGGGTCGGTCAGCACGGTCAGGCCGCCGATCCGCACGACCCAACTGGCGTGTCCCGCCCAGGTGACGGCGATCGTGCGGGCGTCCACGCGAGGCAGCGGGCCGGGTTCGAAGGGCAGTCGGGGAACGTCCGCGAGGCCTTCCCGGCCGGGCCGCACGGAGCCCTCGCGGGCGAACCGGGCGATGGCCTTGAGACCGGGCAGCGGAGAGGTCAACCGGTCGTGGAAGGTCCGCGGCCACACCCGCCGTTCGCCCGGCCGGCGGGGCTCGGCGAGCGGCGGTACGGGCGGTGCGGGCGGTACGGGCGGCGCGAGCGGAGACGGGGACGAAGGGGCGGAGGTGTCGGCGGAGATGTCGGCGGAGGTGAAGGCGGAGATGTCGGCGGTGGTCACCGTGCTGGTGGTGGTCGACTCGGACTGCTGCGTCATCGAGGAGGCTCCCATCGCTGAGCGTCGTCACGGAGATCGTCGAAGACCGACCTCACGAACGTCAACGCGCGTTGCACGTGTGGCAGTTCCAACGGTGTGGGTGACGTGAGACATTCCGCGCGCTGCGCGTGTGTGCCGTCCAGCAGCATGCCGGTGGACAGCCGGACGCGCAGCGCCCCGAGGTCGTCCCCGAAGCGGTGACCGCCCGGCGCGGGCATGCCGAGCCGGGCGGAGAGGAAGTCCTCCAGTTCCTGTGCGTCGCCCACGCCGTGCGCGGCGAGCGCTTCGCGCAGCGGCCCGAGATCGACGTACAGATGACGGCCGGCCCGGGGCGGCAGGGCCAGACCGCCCGCGGCGATCACGGCGGCGTGCACGGCGTCCGCCACGCGCGCGTGCAGGCGTACGGCGGCGGCCGTGCGCGCGGTGACCGGCTCCGGCTCGGCCAGGGCGTACGCGGCGGCCGCGGCGACCGGTGCGGCCACGCGCGCGTCGAGGGCGGTGAGGACGTCGAGCACACGCGCGTGCAGGCCGTCGCCGACGGCCGAGGCGGGGAAGCGGGCGACGGCCGCCGGCCAGCCGACGGGCAACAGGGCGCCGGCCAGGTCGCTGACGACGGTGACCTGCTCGGGCAGCATCTCGGCGGGGCTGACCAGCACGGTGTCGTAGGGGGCGTGCAGCGTGTCGCGCCAGGTCTCGTCGCTGACCAGGTGCAGGCCCTCGCCCACGGCGGCCTCCACCGCCTCGTGCAGCACCTCGGGCGGCGCCACGGTCGCGGTGGGGTCGTCGGCGACGGACAGCACCAGCAGCCGCGGGTCCCCGCCCTCGGCGCGCACCCGCCGCACGGTCTCCAGCAGGGCGTACGGGTCCGGGACGCCCCCGCACTCGGCGGGCGTCGCCACATGGAAGACGCGTCTTCCCAGCAGGCGCGCGTACGGCGCCCACCAGGCCGCGCAGGGCCGGGGCACCAGGACGTCGCCGCCGAGGGCGGCGGTCAGCGCGAGCAGCAGCGCGGGAGCGCCGGGCCCGGCCACGACCCGCCCCGGCTCGGCGGGAGCGCCGCGTCGGGCCCAGTAGCCGCGGGCCGCGTCGAGGAGGGCGGGGCCGCCGCCGACCGGCTCGCTGTCGGCGCGGCCGGCCGCCTCGGCGAGCACCGAGGCGAGTTCGGGCAGCACCGGCAGCCCGTCCGGGGGGAGCGGCGGGCCGTAGCGGACGGGCCCGTGGTCCTCCGGTTCCGTCCGCCGCATGTCGACCTCCGCGCAGTCCGTGCCCGATGCCGTCGCCGGTGTCCTGTGCCGTCCCCCGCCGCCGGGCGCCGGCGTGGGCCGTGTGGTGCGGGTGGTGCGGGTCGTACGTGTGGAGCGGGTGGTGCTTGACGTCTCGTTCGGGACCCGGCGTTCGTACGAGGCTCGGCGCTCGTGCGTGACCGGGCCGCCGTACGAGGTCGACGAGGCCGTCGAGGTCGACGAGGCCGTCGAGGTCGACGAGGCCGTCGAGGTCGTTCGTGCCCCTGGGCTCTGCGTACCCGGTGGGACCTCGCCCCATGACCGTCCCCACGCGTTGCGCCGGTCACAGCCCGGGCCGGACCGGCTCTGCGGCGGAGTCAGGCGTTCCTCGCGGGGTCGCGGCGGCGCAGTCGGTGCACGGCGGCGCCGAGCGCACCGGCGATCAGCAGACCGCCGGCGGCGAGCGCGGGAACGGAGTCGGTGAAGGCGCCCCCCGTACCGGCCCGGACGCCGTGCCCGACGGCGGCGGGGGCGCAGGTGGCGTCCTGGGACGCGGTGCCCCGGGGCTGGGGCGCGGGCCGGTCGCACGGCTCGACCGTGGGGCAGGCGTCGGGGTTCGGCCGGGAGACGCCCTGCGCCGCCGGCGGACACGGTCGACCGGTGGCGCAGGACACGCCGACGGTCGCCGACCCGCACGGCTGCGTCCCGCCGCGCGCGACGTCCAGGGTCGCGCTCCACGCCTTGCCCGGTCCGCCGGCCGCCGCCGGGCAGGTCCCGTCGACGGTCCAGGCGGCGTCCGTTCCGACCGCCGCCGGACTCGCCTCCAGGTCGGCGGCGGATGCGATCTGTGCGGTGCCCTGGTAGACGGGCCCGGTCTGCGCGTCGTCCCCGGGGACCTTGCTCAGCTTGACGGTGCCGTCGGCGAAGGCCTGCGAGGCGGCGTCGACGCTCTCGGGGGCGGCGACGCCGAGGGGCCCGCAGGAGACGGACACCGTGACGCTGCCGCCCGGGGCGACGCTGCCGGGGCTGACCTCCGCCGCGGGATCCGCGTACGCGACCGGACCGGCGGCGACCAGGACGGCACCGGCCACGGCGAGGGCGGAGAGGAAGTGGGCGCTGCGACCCATGGAACGGCTCCTTCGGCCGGTGACTGCGGGGCGGGGCCTTGCTGCCCCACAGCCATCACAGCCCGAGGGAACGCGGGGCGCGCGCGGCCGGACGCCATTGGCGGGACGGAAGCCCCCATGCGGGTGACTCGGGACCCCGGCCACTCCGGTGAGCCGACCGGCCGGTCGGTCACCCGCCCTCGCCCGGTCCCCCTTGCTCAATGCGCCTTGATGCCACTCGATGTCGCTCGACGTCACCCGACGTCACCCGACGTCTCTCACCGTCGTCGCACGCGTCGCCGCGTCGAGGAGGGGGCCGAGTTCCCGGGCCACGGCGGTCAGGGCGCGGACGTCCCGCTCGGCACGGGCGATGAGGATCGCACCCTCCAGGGCGCTGATCATGAGCGTGGCGAGTGCACCGGCCCGCTCCTCGGGCACGCCCATGTCCGTCAGGGCCTGTCCCACCGGCCCGGTCCAGGTGGCGAACGCGGCCGAGGCGGCCTCCCGCGTGGACGACGAGGCCTGCGCGCAGTCCACCGTGGCGGCGGCCACGGGGCAGCCGCCCGCGAAGCCGGCGGCCTCGTACTCGTCGGTCCACTGCCGCACCATCTCGGCGAACAGGGCACCGGGCGTCGGTTCGGGCAGCGCGGCGAGGAAGCGGGCGACCCGGTTGCCCGCGTACCGGCCCGCCCAGCCCACCGCCTCGTTGACCAGCTGTTCCTTGCCGCCGGGGAAGTAGTGCTGGAGCGATCCGCGCGGCGCGCCGGCGTGGGCGGCGACCTCGCGCATACCGGTGGCGGCGACCCCGTCGCGCCGGATGAGCTGGGCCGCGCTGAAAACCATCCGCTCGCGCGGCCCTCGTTCGGACACCGCCATCCCCGACCTCCTTTTCCTGGACCCCCTGGACCCCTGCACCCCGTGGGCCCTCGGCCGCTCGGCCGCTCCGGCACCACCCTATGACCGCCGTCATAGGGGCGACTACTATGACCGCTGTCATAGCGAGTGGTCAGGACCGGGAAAGGCAGGGCAACGTGTACGTCGGTTTCGTGGGTCTGGGGGTCATGGGGCAGCCCATGGCGCTCAACCTCGCCCGTGCCGGAACGCCGCTCGTCGTGTGGAACCGCACGCCCGGCCCGTGCGCACCCCTGCGCGCCGCCGGAGCCGAGGTCGCGGCGAGCCCGGCCGAGGTCTTCGAGCGGGCCGAGGTCGTGATCCTCATGCTGGCCGACGAGCCGGCCGTCGACGCGGTGCTGGGGCGCGGCACACCGGACTTCGCCGCGCGCGTCGCCGGGCGCACCGTCGTCCACATGGGCACGACCTCCGCCGAGTACTCGAGCCGTCTGCGGGACGACGTCCGGGCGGCGGGCGGGAGTTACGTCGAGGCCCCGGTCTCCGGTTCCCGGGTCCCGGCGGAGCGGGGCGAACTCGTGGGGATGCTGGCGGGCGACGAGGACGCCGTGGCGGCCGTACGACCCCTGCTGGCCCCCATGTGCCGGGAGACGTTCGGCTGCGGACCGGTCCCGGGCGCGCTGCTGATGAAGTTCTCGGTGAACCTGTTCCTGATCACGCTGGTCACCGGGCTGACCGAGGCGTTCCACTTCGCCGACCGGCATGGACTCGACCAAGGGCTGCTGCGGGACGTCCTGGACGCGGGTCCGATGGCCAGCGCCGTCTCGCGGGTGAAGGGGCCCAAGCTGCTGGCCCGCGACTTCACCGTCCAGGCGGCCGCGGCGGACGTCCTGAAGAACAACCGGCTGATCGCGGAGGCCGCCCGCAGGGCCGACCTGGCCTCCCCGCTCCTGGACGTCTGCCACACCCTGTACGGCGAGGCCGTCGCGCAGGGCCACGGCGGCGAGGACATGGTGGCCGTGCTGCACGCGCTGGAGACCCGGACCGCCGCGCCGCCGAGCTGAAGTGCCTGCGTCGTTCCTGTGTCGGCTTCCCGTCCTCGGGTACGCGGTGGCCATCTGGACGATCCGGAGGGAGAGGCGGAGACATGCAGCGAGGCAGTGCCCGGCTCAGCGTGCACCGGGACGAAGAGATGAAGCACGAACTGCAGGGCCTGCTGAGGTCCGGACACCCCACGCGGAGCGAGGAGTGGCACGACCCCGAGCCGTCCGCCGAGGACGATCCCGCGGTCTGGGGCGGACCGGTGGCGCCGGGCAGCCCCCGGGCGTCGCTGGCGACGGTGCGGCTGGAGCTCGGCCGCATCCTGGGGCGCAGTTCCTTCCCCGCGGGTCCGGGCGCACTGGCCATGGGCCTGCGCCGCAGATACGCGCCGGACACGCTCGTGGAGGCCGTTCGACGCCTGCCGCACAAGGACCGCTACGCCAATGCCCAGGAACTGGCGCAGGCGCTGGTCGGGAGCGGCGGCTGACGACAGGGAAAGGACACCGACGCATCGGCCGGCTCCGGTGGGCTCAGGCCCCGCCGGAGCCGCCTGTCGTTCCGGGGCCCCATTTGCCGACCGGAGTGCCTGCCCGGTCGGCCGAGGTCTGGCGGGCGCGGCCGCCGTTCGGCCCGGCGGCCCGTTCCCTGGCCCCTTCGCGGGTGCGGGACGGGGAGACGAAACGGCGTGGGTTGCGGCGCAGGTACTCGCCCTCCAGCTGGGCCATGCGGTCGTTGTGGGCGCGCAGGGCGTCGTTCGAGCCGTGGAGCAGTGTGTCGTGGCGCGTGCGGTGGATCGTCTCCAGCTCCTTCATGAGCTGTTGGTCGTCCAGCCGGTCCGGGTCGACTCCGGTCATGGTGGTGCCCCGTCCGTCGTTCCGACTTCTGCCTCCACTGTACGAACATTCGGGCTCCCGGGCCCTCCGTGCGCCGGCAAAGTCCCGGGGGCCCTTCGCGCTACCGGGCCCGTTCCACGCGCCGCTCGTCCCACACGGGCTCCGGGGTCTCCCGGACCCGGCCGTCGCTGCCGAAGACCAGATAGCGGTCGAAGGAGCGGGCGAACCAGCGGTCGTGGGTGACGGCCAGGACCGTGCCCTCGAAGGCCTCCAGGCCCTCCTGGAGGGCTTCGGCGGACTCCAGGTCGAGGTTGTCGGTCGGCTCGTCGAGGAGGAGGGCCGTGACTCCCTGCAGTTCCAGCAGCAGGATCTGGAAGCGGGCCTGCTGGCCGCCGGAGAGCCGGTCGAAGCTCTGCTCGGCCTGCTGGGTCAGCTCGTAGCGGCGCAGCCGGGACATGGCCGGGCCCCGGTCCTGGGCGTGCTCCTTCCACAGGATGTCCAGGAGGGTGCGGCCCAGGAGCTCGGGGTGGGCGTGGGTCTGCGCGAAGTGCCCGGGCACCACGCGCGCGCCGAGCTTCCACTCCCCCGTGTGCGCCACGGTGTCGCCGGCCAGCAGCCGCAGGAAGTGCGACTTGCCCGAGCCGTTGGAGCCGAGGACCGCGACCCGCTCGCCGTAGAAGACCTCCAGATCGAAGGGCTTCATCAGGCCGCTCAGCTCAAGTCCCTTGCAGGTGACGGCCCTTACGCCGGTGCGGCCGCCCTTGAGGCGCATGGTGATGTCCTGCTCGCGCGGCGGCTCCGGCGGCGGTCCGGCCTCCTCGAACTTGCGCAGCCTGGTCTGGGCCGCCGCGTACCGGGAGGCCAACTCATGGCTGATGGAGGCCGCCTGACGGAGGTTCAGGACGAGCTTCTTCAGCTGGGCGTGCTTCTCGTCCCAGCGGCGGCGCAACTCCTCGAAGCGGGCGAAGCGTTCGCGACGCGCCTCGTGGTAGGTGGCGAAGCCGGCCCCGTGCACCCAGGCGTCGGCGCCGGTGGGCGAGGGCTCCACGGAGACGATCTTCTCGGCGGCGCGGGAGAGGAGTTCGCGGTCGTGGGAGACGAAGAGGACCGTCTTGCGGGTCTCCTTCAGCCGCTCCTCCAGCCACCGCTTGCCGGGCACGTCGAGGTAGTTGTCCGGTTCGTCGAGCAGCAGCACCTCGTCGGTGCCGCGCAGCAGCGCCTCCAGCACGAGCCGCTTCTGCTCGCCGCCGGAGAGGGTGCGCACGAGCCGGAACTGGGCCTTGTCGTAGGGGACGCCGAGCGCGGCCGTGGTGCACATGTCCCACAGCGTCTCGGCCTCGTACCCGCGCACCTCGGCCCAGTCGGAGAGCGCCTGCGCGTACTGGAGCTGGGCCGCCTCGTCATCGACGGTCATGATCGCGTGCTCGGCCTTGTCGACGGCCTGCGCGACCTCGCGGATACGGGGCTGGGCGACGGAGACCAGCAGGTCGCGGACGGTCGTCTCGTCCCGTACCGATCCCACGAACTGGCGCATCACGCCGAGGCCGCCGGTCACGGTGACCGTTCCGCCGTGCGGTTTCAGCTCGCCCGAGATCAGCCGCAGCAAGGTCGTCTTGCCGGCGCCGTTGGGCCCGACGAGGGCCACGACGGCCCCTTCCCCCACCCGGAACGACACGTCGCCGAGCAACGCCCTCCCGTCGGGGAGGTAGTACTCGAGGTGCGCGGCTTCCAGATGTCCCATGAGGACGCATTGTGCGGGCCGCCCACGGGATGCGGCAAACCGTTATGAACGCGACCCGGGCAGACCGCCGCCCGCTCCCGTCAGACGTCGGCCCCGGTCACCGGTCGGCCCGCCGGTCCGCCCTCGCCGGCGGGCGTCACCGTGGCGCCCGCCCACTTCAGGACCTTCCAGCCGTCGGCCGGGGAGCCCTCCAGGACGACCGTGCCGGTGTTGGCGAGGCGGTGGGCCGCGGCGAAGGGGACGTCGACGCCGTCCACACGGGCGGCCGCCCAGCCCCGGATCGCGGCGCCGTGGCTGACCAGGGCGACGGTCCGGGCGCCGCTCGCCGCGGCTTCGGCGACCACGCCGTCGTAGCGCGCCAGGAACTCCGTGCCGCTCTCCCCGCCGGGCATCCGCAGGTCCACGTCGCCCGCCGCCCAGGCGAACACCGTGCGCATGTAGAACTCGCCGTGCTCGGAGTCGCCGGGGAGCATCTCCAGGTCGCCCGCGGAGATCTCCCGGATCCCGTCGCGGACGAGGATGTCGAGACCGCGCGCGGCGGCCAGCGGGGCGGCCGTGAGCTGCGTGCGTACGAGGGTGGAGGCGTAGAGCGCGTCGATGTCCTCGTCGGCCAGGGCCTGCGGCAGGGCGGCGGCCTGCTGTTCGCCGAGTTCGGTCAGGCCGGCGCCGGGGACGGCGGTGTCGAGGAGGTAGTCCACGTTCGCGGTGGTCTGACCGTGACGGATGAGCAGCAGGCGCATGCAGTGACCTCCGGTGTCGCCGATGCCGAGAACCGCCCCCGCACGGGAAACGGCCGTTTCAGGGTAACCCCACCGATTCTGACGCTATATCAGTCCATATTTCAAAACGATCTGTCTCACCATGCGGCTGTCGGCATACCGTGATCGCACCGGGACCCCCGGTGCGGACCCGTTTCGTCGAGAAGGGGCAGAGCCATGCCGAAAGCGCAGGAGACCGCCGTCTACACGCACGGACACCACGAGTCGGTGCTGCGATCGCACACCTGGCGGACCGCCGCCAACTCCGCCGCCTACCTGCTCGGCTCGCTGAAACCCCACATGAAGATCCTGGACATCGGCTGCGGGCCGGGCACCATCACCGCCGACCTGGCCGCCCTGGTCCCCGACGGACACGTCACCGGCGTCGACCACGCGCCGGAGATCCTGGAGCAGGCCCGGGCCACGGCCCAGGGACGGGGCCTGACCAACATCGACTTCGCGGTCGCCGACGTGCACGCCCTGGATTACCCCGACGCGACGTTCTGCGTCGTCCACGCCCACCAGGTGCTCCAGCACGTGGGCGACCCCGTGCAGGCGCTGCGCGAGATGCTGCGGGTGACCAGGCCGGGCGGTTACGTCGCCGTCCGCGACTCGGACTACGCGGCGATGACCTGGTACCCCGCCTCGCCCGGGATGGACGACTGGCTGGACCTGTACCGCCGGGTGGCCCGGGCCAACGGCGGCGAACCGGACGCCGGGCGGCGGCTGAAGTCCTGGGCGCTGGCCGCCGGGTTCACCGACATCACCGCCACCTCCGCCACCTGGACGTTCAGCACGCCCGAGGAGCGGGCCTGGTGGAGCGGCCTGTGGGCCGACCGCACCCTGGCCTCGGCCTACGCGGAGCGCGCCACGCAGGGCGGGCACGCCACCGTGGACGGACTGCGCGCCGTCTCGGAGGCCTGGCGGAAGTGGGGGCGGCGGGAGGACGGCTGGTTCAGCGTCCTGCACGGAGAGATCCTGTGCCGAAAGGCCGTCTGATCCGTCCTGGGTCATACGTCCCCGGTCACGCCTCCTCGCCCGGCGGCCAGGGTTCCCCCGCGGACTCCACGAAGGAATAGGCCGCCCACGGTCCGGCGAGTTCCACGTGTATTCCGGATTCCTCGCCCTTCGTACGATCCACCGTTTCCACGAATTCCTCGGAATGCGCGCGCGGCACGAGATAGGCGGCGTTCAGCAGATTCTGCCCGCAGGCCTCGGTGAGGACGGAGGCCTGCGGCGGACGCAGACGGACGTCCTCGGCGTGCGCGGACAGCGCGGTGTGCAGTCGCCCGGCGAAGCGCTCGGCGCGCTGCCGGATGTCGTCCTCGGCGTCCCGCGCGGACTGCGCATACACCCTCACCCCCCACTCGACCCGCCCCGCGAGCCGCTCCAGGGTGCGCCGGAAGTCGTCCTCGCGCTCCTCCATCATCACGCGCACGCCGCTGTCGTCCCGGAACACGGTGCCGAGCCGGAGCGGCAGCGGTGTGGTGACGGCCGTGAGCGCGTCGATCACCTGCTGATGGGCGCGGGCGGTCCCCGCGAGCCAGTCCACGTCCGCCAGCCGGTGGCGGAGCGCCTCCTGCGCGAAGTCCCGCGCCGGCACATGGCTGACCACGGCGATCAGGCCGTGGTGGGCGAGCAGTCTCGGCGGATCGCCCGCCACGCCCGACAGGTCGGCCTGAAGGGGCGCGCCGAGCGGACGGCAGACGGCGTACACATAGCGCAGTCCGGTCACAGGGGCTCCTCTCGCGGCGGAGGTCCTGCGGTCATCGTCCTCCCGGCCGCCGTCCACGGCATCCCACGGCTCCTCGCGCCCGCGCCCCGGTCGTCACCGCCGCAGCTCACGGCACGATCGCCTGATCCACGAGCAGCCGGGCGGACGCGGCGATCGACTCGGCGTCGATGCCGGCGGCGTGCAGCTGCTCGGCCGGGCTCGCCGAACCGGGCATCGTCCGGACGGCGAGACGCACCAGCCGGGGCAGCGGCCGTCCGTCGAGGAAGGCGTCCAGGACGGCGTCCCCGAGGCCGCCCTGCTCATGGTGGTCCTCGACGCTCAGCAGACAGCCCGTCTCCTCGGCGGCCCGCCGCAGCGTGGCCCGGTCGACGGGCTTGACCGAGTACAGGTCGACGACCCGGGCCGCGATGCCCTCGCCGTCGAGCGCATCGGCGGCCTTCAGCGCCTCGTGCACGGTGACGCCGGCCGCGACGATCGTCAGCCGGTCCCGGCCGGAGGAGCGCAGCACCTTGCTGCCGCCGACCGGGAACTCCTCGTCCGGCCCGTAGAGCACCGGGCCGGCGCCGCGCGAGGTGCGCAGATAGCGGACGCCGTCCAGGCCGGCCATGGCGGTCACGAGCCGGGCGGTCTGGTTCGGGTCGCAGGGGTACAGCACGGTGGAGCCGTGCACGGCCCGGAACATCGCCAGATCCTCCAGGCCCATCTGCGAGGGCCCGTCCTGTCCGATGGCGACCCCGGCGTGCGAGCCGACCAGGTTGATCCCGGCGCCGCCGATCGAGGCCATGCGGACGAAATCGTGCGCCCGGGTCAGGAAGGCGGCGAACGTGGAGGCGTACGGCACCCAGCCGCGTGTCGCGAGGCCGACCGCCGCGGCGACGAGTTGCTGCTCGGCGATGTAGCACTCGAAGAACCGGTCGGGGTGCTCCTTGGCGAAGGCCTCGGCGCGGGTGGAGTCGCTCACCTCGCCGTCGAGGGCGACGACGTCCTCGCGGGCGGCGCCGAGGGCGGCGAGGGCCTGGCCGTAGGCGTCACGGGTCGCCGCCTCCTCCCCCGGCGCCCAGCGGGGCAGGTCGAGCCGGCCGGTCGACACGGAGTGCAGCATGCGGGCGTCGGCCGGTTCGCGCACCCGGACCCGCAGGTCACGGACCCCGCCCAGCTCCTCGATCGCCTCGTCGGGGTCGGGCAGCGGCTTGCCGTGCAGGCCTTCGCGGTCCTGGACGGAGGCGACGCCCTTGCCCTTGAGGGTGCGGGCGAGGATCGCGGTGGGCTGCCCCTTGGTGGAGATCGCCTCGCCGTAGGCGCGGTCGATCGCGTCCACGTCGTGCCCGTCGATCCGGACGGTGTGCCAGCCGAAGGCCCCGAAGCGACGGGCGTACGCGTCCAGGTCGTGGCCGTGCCGGGTGGGGCCGCGCTGGCCGAGCCGGTTGACGTCGACGATCGCGGTGAGGTTGTCCAGGTGCTCGTGTCCGGCGTGCTCGGCGGCCTCCCACACCGAGCCCTCGGCGAGCTCGCTGTCCCCGCACAGCACCCAGACGCGGTACCCGGGGCGCTCCAGCCGCTTCCCCGAAAGCGCGATGCCGACGCCCACCGGCAGCCCCTGCCCGAGGGATCCGGTGGCCGTCTCGACCCAGGGCAGCCGCTGCGGGGTGGGATGGCCCTCGAGCCGGCTGCCGAGCGTGCGGAAACCCAGGAGTTCCTCGTCGTCGACGGCTCCCGCGGCCTTGTAGGCGGAGTACAGCAGCGGCGAGGCATGGCCCTTGGAGAGGACGAAGCGGTCGTTGCCGGGGTGCGCGGGGCGGTCGAAGTCGTAGCGGAGGTGGTGCGCGAGCAGCACGGCCATCAGGTCCGCGGCCGACATCGAGGACGTCGGATGCCCGGACCCCGCGGCGGCGCAGGCACGCACGCTGTCCACCCTCAGCTGCTGCCCGAGTTCGGTGAGTTCGGCGGTGTCCATGGCCGCCGGGTACCCGCCGCCACGGACGCTTAACGCCACGGACGGGCCACCGGGAGGCGCTGGAGGACAGGGGCGAGGAGGGATCGGGTGAAGGGACGGCGTCTCGGCGGCCGCCCCAACTAGGCTCGTGCGCATGGACATTCTGGGAACCGCACTGCGTGTCTGTGTCGACGATCTGGAGGCCTCGGTCGCCTTCTACGAGCGGCTGGCGGGCACCCCCGCGCTCCGCTTCGAGCGGGGCGGGGTGGAGGTCGCGGCGGTCGGCTGCTTCCTGCTGATGAGCGGCCCCCCGGCGGAGCTGGAGGTGCTGCGCCACGTGGTGGCGACGATCGCGGTCACGGACGTCGACGAGGCGCACCGGACCCTCACCGAGCTGGGCGCGGACGTCATCGCGGGCCCGGTGCCGACACCGGTGGGCCGCAACCTGATCGTCCGGCACCCGGACGGAGCGGTGTACGAGTACGCGGACCGGCGCGGCCGCTGACGCCCAGGTCCTGAGCCGGGCGCCGGAAAATCCCGCGTGCGGCGCGTCCACGCGGCCGTACAGTCGGGCGATCGACGGCAGGCGCGGACAGGCGCAGGCGCGAAGGGGTCAAGGAGCCACAGTGAGTGAGCAGCACACCTATCGGGTGATCGTCCGGGGCGCCTGGGACGGCCTCGCCGAGGAGGCCCGCGCCCGGCTGCTCGCCGAGGCCGCCGACCACGGCCTGACGAGCATGCGCTTCACCGAGGAGGGCACGCTGTCGTACGAGCCGTCGCCGCTGAAGCACTTCTCGATGCGCTACGTGGTGGTGTCGGACGCGGCGGACGGCGAGGAGATGGCGGGCGCGCTCGCCGAGGAGCGCGCCGAGACGACGCTGCGGGAGCTCGGTTACGGATTCGCCGGGCTGCGGTCGACGGTCACGGACCTCGACACCATGAAGATCAACTTCAAGCCCGCGTCTCGACGGTGATCGCCCACCGCTCGTGGTCCCGCCACTCCCCGTCGATGTAGATCATCTTCGGGGAGAACCCCTCCAGCCGGAAGCCGCAGGCCTGGGCGAGGGCGATCGAGGCGGCGTTGCCGGGCTGCACGTTGATCTCCAGCCGGTGCAGCCGCAGCGGCCCGAAGGCGTGGTCCACCACGAGGCCGAGCGCCTCGCGCATCAGCCCGCGCCCCGCCGCGTGCGCGAAGGCGCCGTAGCCCAGCGCACCGCACTGGAAGGCGCCCTCGACGATGTTGTTGATGTTGACGAACCCGGCGACGGCTCCGTCCTCCCGGGTGCACACGAGGAAGCCGGCCTTCGACCGGTCCTCGATCAGCCGGCCCGCGTAGGCGGTGTACGCGTCGGCGCTGGCCGGCGGGAACAGCCACGGGTGGTGCAGGTCCTTGCTCTCGCGCACGCGCGCGACGAACTCCGGCCCGTCCTCGTAGGTGAAGTGACGTATCCCCACACGGGGGCCCTCGGCGAGGTAGCGGGATGCGGTGTGCGGCATCGAAACAGCGTACGACGCCGGTCAGCGCCGCCGTGTCCTGGAATACGCCCAGTACGCCCCGCACAGTGCGCCGATGATGCCCGTGGCGAGCAGGGCCGTCCACAACGGCACGGTCACCAGGGGGATCAACAGCCGGATCTCCGTGGCGTCGGTGTTCTGGAAGATGAAGATCAGGCAGAGGACGGCGAGCACCAGGACGGCGATCCGGCCGGGCGTCATGGCCGGGTTCCTGCCGCCGTGCTTTCCACCGGTCTCGGAGGTCTTCGAGGTCCTCGGGCTCATACCACCAGGGTGAGCCCTGGCCCGTGCTCACGCACGGTGAGACGCGACCTCCGGGTGAGCCGCCCCCACCCGGTCGGGCCCGTCGGCACAGGGCCGACAGCGCAGGTCGGTCAGCGCAGGTCAGTCAGCACACGCCGGTCAGCGCAGGGCGGGTACGTCGAGGGTGAGGGTGCCCGCGTCCGCGTCGAGTTCGGCGCGCACGCCGAGGGGCACGGTCAGCGCCCCCTCGCAGTGCCCGAATCCGAGCTCCTCGACCACGGGGACGCCCAGGCCGCCGAGCCGGTCGACGAGGACCGGGCGCAGTTCGTCGTACGGTCCGCACCTGTCCCACGAGCCGAGCGCGACGCCCGCGACGCCGTCCAGCCAGCCGGTGCGCAGAAGTTGGGTGAGGGCCCGGTCGACGGCGTACGGCCGCTCCCCCACGTCCTCGATCAGCAGCAGCCCGCCGCGGGCGCCGGCGCGGGTGTGGGGGGTGCCGTAGCCGGTGGCGAGCAGGGTCAGACAGCCGCCCAGGGTGACGCCCCGCGCCCGGCCCGGAGCGACGGCCCGGCCGGCGGAGGCGAGCGTGCGGACCGTCTCCGGGGCGAACAGGGTGGCTCTGAGGTGTTCCTGCGCCCGGGCGTTCTTGATGAAGTCGATGCCCGCGGCCACCGGCCCGTACAGCGTGACCAGGCCCAGCCGGACGGCGAACGCCTCCTGCAGGGTGGTGCTGTCGCTGAAGCCGACGAACACCTTCGGCCCGGCCGCGCGCATCGCGTCCCAGTCGAGCAGGTCGACGACACGCTGGGCGCCGTACCCGCCGCGGGCGCACAGCACGGCGTCGACGTCCGGATCGCACCAGGCCCGCTGGAGGTCGGCGGCCCGGTCGGCATCGGCGCCCGCGAGGTGGGGCAGCCGGTCGTCCCGGTCCAGCACATGGGAGGCGACCACCGGGTCGAGGTCCCAGCCGCGCAGGACGTCGAGTCCGGCCTGCAGTCGCTCCTCCGCCACCGGTCCGCTGGGCGCGACGACCGCCACCCGGGCGCCTGCGGCGAGCCGACCCGGCCGCACGAGTTCCTTCACTGCACCAGCTCCAACCTGGGAATTCCGGGCGGACGCAGCCCGAACACCTGAGCGTACAGCGACAGCTCGGCCTCCAGGGCCCGCACCGTCGTCGCCGCCTGCCGGAACCCGTGCCCCTCCCCCTCGAAGGCGAGATACGCGTGCGGCGCCGGCCGCTCCGCAAGCCTTTCCAGGAAGCGCTCGCACTGGACGGGCGGGCAGATCACGTCGTCCAGGCCCTGCAGCAGCAGGAACGGGACGGTGATCCGGTCGGCGTGCTCGACGGGCGAGCGCTCCGCGTACCGGTCGGGCACCTCGGCGAGGGGTCCGACGAGACTGTCCGGGTAGCGCGACTCGAAGTCGTGGGTCTCGCCCGTCGCCCAGCCCACCAGGTCCAGCACGGGGTAGCGGATCGTGCCGCAGGCGTAGACGTCGGCGCCGGTCAGCGAGACGGCGGCGGTCCAGCCGCCCGCGCTGCCGCCGCGGATCGCCAGCCGTTCGCGGTCGGCGACGCCCTCGGCCGCGAGGGCCAGGGCGACGGCCGCGCAGTCCTCGACGTCGACCACGCCCCACTGTCCGCGCAACCGCTCCCGGTACTCCCTGCCGTACCCGGTGGACCCGCCGTAGTCGACCTCGACGACCCCGATGCCCCGGGAGGTGAAGTAGGCGATCTCCAGGTCCAGCACGAGCGGCGCACGGTCGGTGGGCCCGCCGTGCGCCCACACGACGTACGGCGGCAGCTCGGCTCCGGGGGCGACGACGCCGGGGTGGTGGGGCGGGTACACGTGCGCGTGGACGTCCCGGCCGTCGGGGCCCGCGAAGGTGCGGATCCGGGGCTCGGGGTAGTGGGCCGGGTCGACCGCGTCCTCGTGCGCCGCGCCGATCACCCGGGCCCGGCCGGTCCGGGCGTCGAGCTCCACGACCTCGTAGGCGCTGCGCGGACCGGCCGCGACGGTGACGACGCGTTCGCCGTGCACCGCGAGGGTGGCCGCGCACTCGGTCCAGGGTCCGGCCGCGTCGACGAGCACGCCGGTCTGCGGGTCGAGGATCCCGAGGGCGCTCGCCCCGCGGCCGTGCAGGACCGCGACGAGACCGTTCTCCAACGGCGCGAACCAGCGCTGCCCGAGCTTCCACAGGGCCCCGCCGAACTCCTCGTCGCGCGGGCAGACGGGCTGATGGTCGCGGTACAGGTTCCACCAGCCGCTACGGTCGCTTGTATACAGTAGGCAGTCACCCGTCGACGGCATCCAGTCGACCTGTGCGATCGACTCCCTCGGCCCGCCGGCCACCACCCGGGCGTCGCCGAGTGCGCCCTCCTCCGTGACCTCGGCGACGACGACCTCCGTGCCCTCCCAGGGCATCAGCGGATGGTCCCAGGCCAGCCAGGCGGCCCGGCGGCCGTCGGGCGAGAGACGGGCTCCGGTGACGAACCGGCGGCTGTCGTCGGTGAGTTCGCGCACGGCCGCGCGGTCGTCGGCGGCCGAGCCGTCCAGGGGTACGGCGGCCAGGACCCGGCGGACGTCGGTGGGGCCGGCCCCGGTGAACTCCTCCAGCACGCACCACACCTCGCCCCGGTCGAGCAGCAACTGCGGCTCCGCCCAGCGCAGTCCGCCGCCCACCGAGGAGACGGGCGTGAGCGGACGCGGCTCGCCCCCGGCCTCCGGTCCCGACCCGGGCTCGTACACATACAGCCGCTGGTCGGCGAAGTGCACGAACACCACGAGGAGTCGGCCTTCGCGGACGACCCCGGCCCAGGGCTGTCCCCCGTACTCGACGACCCTGCTGCGGACGTTCCACGGCGCGGGCAGGACCGACTCCTGCGTGCCGTCCGCGCGTCGCCGGACCAGCGTGCGGCGGCCGTTCTCGGCGGGCCGGGGCGCGGTCCACCACACCTCGTCGCCGACGAAGCCGACGTACTCGGGGCGCCCGTCGTGGGCGGCCGCGAGGCGCGCGTCGATGGGCGAGGGCCAGGAACCGTAGGGCAGGACCTGCATGTTCTCTCCGATCCCGATCCCGATCCCGACCCCGATGCCGGTCCCGACCCCGATCCCGGTCTCGCTCACCTAGGCCGTCCGCAGGAAGCGGTCGAGGACGCGGACGCCGAAGTGCAGCGCCTCCACCGGGACCCGCTCGTCGACGCCGTGGAAGAGGGCCTGGTGGTCGAAGCCCTTCGGGAGCTTCAGCGGTGCGAAGCCGTAGCCGGTGATGCCGAGCCGTGAGAACTGCTTGGCGTCCGTGCCGCCGGACATGCAGTAGGGCACCACATGCCCCTCGGGCGCGAACTCCTCGACGGCGGCGCGCATTCGGGCGTAGAGGGGCACGTCCAAGGGTGCCTGGAGGGCGACTTCGCGATGATGGAACTCCCAGTCGACGTCGGGGCCGGTGAGTTCGTCGAGGGTCGCGCGGAACTCCTCCTCGTAGCCGGCGAGATACCGGCCGTCGACGTAGGCGACCGCCTCCCCGGGGATCACGTTGACCTTGTAACCGGCGGTCAGCATGGTCGGGTTGGCGCTGTTGCGGACGGTCGCCTCGACGAGGGCCGCGGCCGGGCCGAGCTTCTCCAGCAGGCCGTCGACGTCGCGCAGGTCGGTCTCGAGGCCGTAGAGCACGGCGAGTTCGGTGAGGGCGGCGCGGACGGTCGGGGTGAGCCGGAGCGGCCACTCGTGCTCGCCGATGCGGGTGACGGCGGCGGCCAGCCGGGTCACCGCGTTCTCCCGGTTGACCTTGGAGCCGTGTCCGGCGCGCCCCCGAGCGGTGAGCTTCAGCCAGCCGGTGCCGCGTTCACCCGCGGCGATGGGATACAGCTCGCGTCCGGAGCCGTCGTGGAAGGTGAACGCCCCCGATTCGCCGACGGCCTCGGTGCAGCCCTCGAAGAGCCCCGGATGCCGGTCGGCGAGAAAACCCGAACCGTCCTCGGCACTGGCCTCCTCGTCGGCGGTGAAGGCGATGACGAGGTCGCGCCGCGGCCGGACGCCCTGCCGGGACCAGGCCTTCAGCACGGCCAGGATCATCGCGTCCATGTTCTTCATGTCGACCGCGCCGCGCCCCCACACCACCCCGTCGCGCACCTCCCCGGAGAACGGGGGCACGCTCCAGTCGGCGGCCTCGGCGGGGACGACGTCCAGGTGGCCGTGGACGAGCAGGGCGTCCGCCGACGGATCGGTGCCCTCGACCCGGGCGACGACGTTCGTACGGCCCGGGGTGCGCTCCAGCAGGGTCGGCTCGATGCCCGCCTCGGCCAGCACCGCGGCCGCGTACTCGGCGGCGGGCCGTTCCCGGCAGTCCCCGCCGCCCCGGTTGGCGGTGTCGATGCGGATGAGATCGGAGGTGAACCGGACGACCTCGTCCCGCGCCTGCACATCAGCCATGCCGCTCCCGCCTCCGCCGCTCGGCCGGCCGCTGCCGCCCGTCCCGTCTGCGCCGCTCAGCCATACTGCTCCTCGATCGCGGCCGAGACGATCGTGGTGACCGCCTTGAAGGTGCGGATGCCCTCGTACATCGTGCCGCTGGTGTACGCAACCTTCCGCTCGCCGATGCGGGCGACGCCGGGCACGACGGTGGCCGACATCGCGAGGTGCTCGGCGTCGAACTCCACCGCGACGGTGAACGGCCCACCGTCCAGCGGTTCCTGACGGACCGCCAGCCGCGTCGCCTCCTTGGCCGCCGCCCGGATGTCGGCGGCGGTGCGGGCCGGCGTACGGCACACGGCCGCATACCGCGAGACATGGTCCTTGACGGCGACCTTCAATGCCTCGGGCGCGTAGCCGAGCGCGTCCTCGCAGGCCACGTCGTCGCCGGTGACCAGGACGACCGGCACGCCGTACTCGGCGACGACATGCGCGTTGAGCAGCCCCTCGCTGGCCCGCACGTCGTTCAGCCAGACGCCGGTGACGGAGTTGGCCAGGTAGGTGTGGGCGAGGACGCCCTCCGAGCCGGCCCCCGCGTGGTAGCCGACGAACGCGATGCCGTCGACGTCGCCGTGCTGGACGCCCTCCACCATCGAGAGGGACTTGTGCCGGCCGGTGAGCATCTGCGCCCGCTCGTCGAGCTGTTCCAGGAGCAGGTTGCGCATGGTCCAGTGGGCCTCGTTGATCAGGACCTCGTCCGCCCCGCCGTCGAAGAAGCCCAGCACGGCGGCGTTGACGTCCGAGGTGAACATCGACCGGCACCGCTCCCACTGGGGCGTCCCCGGCAGCACGTCGGCGGGCCAGGTGACGCCCGTCGCGCCCTCCATGTCGGCGCTGATGAGGATCTTCACATCCGGACCTCTCCGCTGCAGACGACCAGAAATCCAGCGGATCAGAGCCTATCGGGCCGCCTCCGGCTCCCCCGGGAGCGACGCGTGAAAATACCCCCCGGGGTATCTCTGTTACGGTGGACCCCAGACCCCAGATACCCCCGGGGGTAATTTTCGAGTTCTCCGCGAAGGAGTGTGTGCCGTGTTCTTTGTCGACATCCTCGAGACCGAGGGGCTGGGCAATCGCAGCCACCTGGCGGGCGGCGCCGAGCGGGCGGTGGTGGTGGACCCGCCGCGCGACATCGACCGTGTGATCGCCGCGGCGGCGCGGCGCGGGGTGCGGATCGTGGCCGTCGCCGAGACCCATGTGCACAACGACTACGTGACCGGCGGCCTGGAGCTCGCCCGGCTGACCGGGGCGCGCTATCTGGTGCCGGCCGGGGCCGAGGTGGCGTACGCCCGCGTGCCGGTCGCCGACGGGGACGTCGAGCCGCTCGACGAAGGCCTCGCCCTGCGCGCGGTGGCCACCCCCGGGCACACCCCGCACCACACCGCCTACGTCCTGGAGGTGGCGGGCCGGCCGGTGGCCGCCTTCACCGGCGGTTCGCTGCTGATCGGCAGCGTGGGGCGGCCCGACCTCGTCGAGCCCCGGCTGACCGAACGGCTGGCCCGGGAGCAGCACGCCTCCGCGCATCGGCTGGCGCACGACCTGTCCGACGAGGTGGCGGTGCTGCCCACGCACGGCTTCGGCAGCTTCTGCTCCTCCTCGCAGGCAGGCGGCGACCGGAGCACGATCGGTGCCGAGAAGGCGTCCAACCCGGTGCTCGCCCAGGACGTGGACACGTTCGTCAAGGAGCTGCTGGCGGGGCTGGACGACGTCCCGGCGTACTACGCGCACATGGGCCCGGCCAACGCGGGCGGGCCCGCCCCGGTGGACCTCACCGCGCCCCAGCGCGCCGACGCGGGCGAGATCGCCCGGCGGCTCGCGGCCGGTGAGTGGGTGGTGGACCTGCGCAGCCGGGTGGCCTTCGCCGCCGGGCACGTGGCCGGGGCGTTCAACTTCGAGGTCGACGGGCAGCTCGCGACCTATCTGGCCTGGCTGATCCCGTGGGGCAGGCCGGTGACGCTGCTCGCGGAGAGCGCCGAGGACGTCCGGCGCGCCCAGCGCGAGCTGGCCCGGGTGGGCATCGACCGCCCGGCCGCCGCGGCCGTCGGCTCCCCGGCCGACTGGGTCGAGGAAGGGGTGCGACCGGCCTCGTTCCCGCGGGCCGTCTTCGCCGACCTGGCGGCGGCCCGCCGCCGGGGCGAGGACCTGACGGTGGTCGACGTGCGCCGCGACGGCGAACGGGCGGGCGGCTGGATCGAGGGCAGTGTGCACATCCCGCTCCACCAGCTCCCCCGACGGCTGGCCGAGGTGCCCGCGGGCACCGTCTGGGTGCACTGCGCGGGCGGCATGCGCGCGGCCATCGCCGCGTCCCTGCTGGACGCCGCCGGCCGTGCCGTGGTGGCCGTGGACGACGGCTACGGCCAGGCGGCCGACGCCGGCCTCGCCCTCGCCGGCCCCACGCCCCGCGACTGACCGCGACCGACCGCGACCGACTGCGACCGACGAACCCGAGGACCATCCGAGATGCCCATCTCCCGCGTCACCGCCGCCCAGGCCCACCGCATGCTCCGGGACGGTACGGCCGTCCTGGTCGACGTCCGCGACCCCGACGAGTACCGGGCCGGTCACGCGCCCGGCGCACTGCACCTTCCGCTGCCCTGGTCGGCACGGACCACGACGAGCCTGCCGAGCCTGACGGCGGGGCGTGATCTCGTCCTGGTCTGCCGCTCCGGCAACCGCTCGCAGCGGGCCGCCGCCCTCCTCGCCGAGCACGGCACGCAGGCGGCGGACGTGATCGGCGGCCTGCAGGACTGGGCCGCCCAGGGCCTTCCCGTCGAGGACGCCCAAGGGGCGGCCGGGACCGTCATATGAGCGCGCTCGTCCTGGCGCTGCTCGCCGGCGGCCTGGTCGGTCTGGCGCTGGGCGCGCTGGGGGCGGGCGGCAGCATCCTGACCGTCCCGGCCCTGATCTACCTGCTCGGCTTCAGCCCGGCGGCGGCGACCACCGCGGGCCTGATCATCGTGATCGTCACATCGCTCACCGCGCTGCTGGCCCACGCGCGGGCGGGGGCGGTGCGCTGGCGGGCGGGTCTGCTGTTCGCGGCGGCCGGTCTGCCGCCCGCCGCGGCCGCGGGGGCGCTCTCCTCCCGCGTCCCGGAGCCCGTGCTGACGCTGATGTTCGCGTCACTGGCCGCCCTGGCCGCCGTGCGCATGCTGCGGCGCCGCGCCCCGCGCGGGAGCGGCGCCGTCTCGGCGGCGCGGGCGGCGGGCGCCGGCGCCGGGCTGGGCGCGGTGACCGGGTTCCTCGGCGTCGGCGGCGGGTTCCTCGCCGTGCCGGCGCTGGTGAGCGTGCTGGCCGTGCCGATGAGCGCGGCGGTGGGCACGAGTCTGCTGGTCATCGTCGCCAACGCGCTGGCGGCCCTCGCGGCCCGGGCGTTCACGGCCGGCCACCTGGACTGGGCGCTGATCATGCCGTTCCTCGCGACCGCCGTCCTCGGGGCCTGGGACGGCAGACGGCTGGCCTCGAAGGTCTCCGCCGCGGCACTGCAGCGCGTCTTCGGCAGCGTGCTGCTGGCCGTCGCCCTGGGCATGGGCGTGACGGCCGTCCGATGAGCCGCCCTCGGCCTCCCCCGGAGATCAGGAACTCAAGCGTTCCGACGCGCAGACGCCCAGACACGCAAGCGCGTAGGCGCTCAGGCGCTCAGGCCAGCGACAGGAAGAGCTTCTCCAGCCGGGCCCGCATCTGCGCGGAGTCCCGCACCTGCGGATCCTCGCTGGTCATGCACTGTTCCAGCCCGGTGGCGATGATCGAGAAGCCGGCCCGGTCCAGCGCCCGGGAGACGGCGGCGAGCTGGGTGATCACGTCCTCGCAGTCGCGCCCCTCCTCGATCATCCGGATCACTCCCGCGAGCTGCCCCTGGGCGCGTCGCAGCCGGTTGAGCGCCGACTTCAGATCCTCGGCCGACATGTCGAGTTGCACACTTCCTCCTCCTGTATACCCCCGCGGGTATCCTACCCGTGCGGGACAACACCCCACCGAGAGGTTCTGTTCCGTGACCGATCACCCGACCGCCCCCGCCTCGGCGGCCTCCGCCCAGACCGCGGCCGCCCGTCTCGACGCATACACGGTCGTCGACGTGCGCACCCCCGGCGAGTACGCCGGCGGCCATCTGCCCGACGCGCACAACGTCCCCCTGGACCGGCTCGGCGAGGCCTCGAGCGCCCTGCGGGCCGCCGCCGCGCGCGGGCCGCTGCTGATCGTGTGCGCGTCCGGCGCCCGGTCCGCGAAGGGCTGCGCACAGCTCGCGGACCTCGGCGTGGCGGCGGTCACGCTGGAGGGCGGTACCGCCGGTTGGGCGGCGGCCGGGCACCCGGTCGAGCGCCCGGCGGGCGGACGCGCCCCCTGGCCGATGGACCGCCAGGTCCGGCTCGCCGCCGGCTCCCTCGTGGTCGCCGGTTTCGCCGCGGGCCTGGCCGTGCCGGGCGCGCACTGGCTGTCCGGGCTGGTCGGCGCGGGCCTTCTCTTCTCGGGGGTGACCAACACCTGCGGCATGGCGGCCCTGTTGGCCCGGCTCCCGCACAACCGGCCGCCCAGGGACGCCACTTCGTTCGAGGAGACGCTGCGCCGGCTGAGCCGCGACTGAGGTGCGGGCCCTCACCCGGTCCGGGCGGCCACGAGCCACTTCGACGGCAGCTCGATCCGGGTGCCGTCAGGGGTGAACTCGGTGGTGGTGAGGGGCAGTTCGCCGGAGGCCAGGACGGTGAGCCCGGCGGTCCGCAGATACTCGGGCACCGCGTCGTCGGCGACCTCCCCGGGGGCGATCCCGTGCCGGAAGATCGGCGCGAGCTTGGGCGGCGGACCGGCCGGGCTCTGCGCCAGCGCGCCGAGGACCGGACGGGCGGCCTCCGACAGTTCGACGACGAAGGCCCGGCCGCGTTCCCCGACCAGCGCGGCGATCCCGTCCACCAGCGGCTGCCGGTCGGCGGGCTCGCACTGGTGCAGGACGCCCCGCATGTACACGTTGGCGTCGCCGAGTTCGGCGTGCAGGGTCTCGGCGGCGCCCTTCTCGGCCGCGTCCAGCAGCCGGTACGTCGCCTGTCCGGCGGGGTCGGCGCGCCGGGCGTGGTCGAGGGCCGCGGCGGCCAGGTCGGCGCCGATCACGTGCGGGAAGCGGTCGGCCAGATACCGGGTCTGGGTGCCGTTGCCGCAGCCGAGGTCCACCAACGGCAGTCCGGGGTCGGTGAGACGGGGTTCGAACAGGGCGAGGTGGAGCGCGGCGGTGACCCTCGGATCCGCGTCCCAGAACACCCCGCCGGGTTCCTCCGGAGCCTCGCTCCAGAAGCCCTCCCACGCCGCCCGGTACCTACTCGCCACGCTCATGCCCAACTCCCCAGGATGCAAGGCCGATCCGCCGTAAGCGACGGGCGAGTACGGTCTATCGCTCCCCGGTTGCCGCTACAAGCGCGGCGCGCGTTCCTTCGCGCCGCGCTCGCGATCCGCACGCGGCCGTGCGCGGCCGATCGCGCGATCGGCCGAGCTCAGCGAGGCACAGGCACAGGCCCTAGCCGCGACGGCGCGGCAGGGTCAGCTCGAACCACACGGTCTTCCCCGCGCCCGTACGGCTGGTGCCCCACTCGCGGGCCAGTGTGCTCACCACACGCAGGCCCCGTCCGAACTCGTCGCCCGCTCCGGCGCTCAGCAGGGTCGGCAGCTCGTGGTCGTCGTCCTCCACCTCGCACAGCAGGGTCTCGCCGCGCACCAGGCGCAGCGCCACGGGGCGCCGGTGGGAATGTCGGACCGCGTTGGTGACGAGTTCGCTGACCATGAGCCCGACGGCGTCGGCCGACTTGGCGAGCCCCCAGTCGTGGAGCTGTTCGCGGACCGCCGCGCGGGCCCGGCCGACCTCGACCGGGTCGAGGGCGAACCGCCATTCGGCGACGTCCTCCGGCTCGATGCCGTTGAGCCGGGTCATGAGCAGGGCCACATCGTCCTTGCGGCCGCCGCGGGCCGCTTCCGAGAACGTCGCGGCCAGGGCGCGGATGATGGTGTCGCAGGCGTCGTCCATGGAGGCGGACGGATGCGCCGCGGACTCGCACAGGGTCGCCAGCCCCACACCGATGTCCTCGCCGCGCACCTCCACCAGCCCGTCGGTGCACATCACCAGCCGGTCGCCCGGCTCCACACGCACGCGTACCGCCTCGAAGGGCACGCCGCCGACGCCGATGGGGGCGCCGGTGGGCAGGTCGAGGAGCTCACTGCGGCCGTCGGCGGCACGCACCAACACGGGTGGGATATGGCCCGCGTTGGCGATGTGCAGCTCGCTCTCGATCGGGTCGTAGACCGCGTACAGGCAGGTCGCGAGGTAGTTGTCGCCCAGGCGTTGCGCCAAGTCGTCCAGGTTGCGCAGGAGTTGGGCGGGCGGCAGGTCGAGGGCGGCCATGGTCTGCACGGCTGTGCGCAACTGGCCCATCATGGCGGCCGAGTTGAGGCCGTGGCCCATGACGTCGCCGACGACGAGTGCGGTGCGGGCGCCGGGCAGCTTCACCGAGTCGAACCAGTCGCCGCCGACCCGCCCCAGCAGCGTGCCCGGCAGATAGCGGGTGGCGATGTCGCAGCCCGCCATGCGCGGCGGGATGTGCGGCAGCATGCTGTCCTGGAGGGTCTCGGCGACGCTCTCCTGGTGGGTGTACATACGCGCGTTGTCGAGCACGAGGCCCGCGCGGGCGGCGAGTTCGGCGCCGGTGACCCGGTCCATGTCGTTGAATACGGCGCGCTCGGGGTGGCGCAGCAGGACCATGAAGCCGAGGACGACGTTCCGCGCCTTCAGCGGGACGACCAGCATGGAGCGGCCGGTGATGAGGGGCCGGATGTCGCGCTTCTCGAACTGCGAGGCGATGGCATGCCCCATCTGCTCGCTGATGCGCGGCACGAGGACGGGATCGCCGGTGGTCATGCACTGGAAGAACGGGGTGTGCGCGGGGAACGGCATGGCCTCGCCGACGGGTACGACGTCCTCCCAGCGGCCGGGTTCGTCGGTGTGCTCGACGGCGACCCGGTGCCACATGGTGGTCGTGTCCGGCACGCCGTCGGGGAATCCCTCGCCGCCGACGACCTGCTCGCGCAAGTAGGTGCCCGCGACGTCGGTGAAGCGTGGGACGACGGCTCTGGAGACCTCGAGGATGGTGCGGGAGAGGTCGAGGGAGGTGCCGATCTTGCCGCTGACCTCGTTGAGGAACTCCAGCCGTTCGCGGACGGCGACGTACTCGAGGTCCTCGCCCTCGTCGTCCACGAGCTCCTGCGGTACGGGCAGCCCCTCGGCGGCGGCGCGGGCGGCCCGCTCACGGCGTGCTCTGCGCTCGACGCGTCGGGCGACGCCCCAGTCGGGGGTCACCGGCACCCGGTCGTTCTGGCTGAACTCCAGGACGGGGTAGCCGAGTTCGAGGACCTGGGCGACGATGCGGGCGCTTTCGCCGACGCTCATGCTGGGCAGGATCTCGGGCAGTCGGCGGGCGAGTTCCTCGGCGCCGGGGAAGTCGGTGTGCAGCGCGAAGGCGGGCGCGATGCGTTCGACGGCCAGGGGGTCGTCGGGAGCGTCCTGGTGCAGCGCCGCCGCGTCCGCGGCCAGGACCAGCAGCTGTTCGGCGCCGGGCCCGACCAGCGGGTAGGCCCACCACAGCACGTCGACACGGCCACGGTCGCTCCCCCACCCTGCGGGCGGGGGCGCCCCCATCTCGCCTCGCTCGGGCACGGTCAGCCGGGCCCGTCCGGCGGCCGGGTAGCCGAGGCCGCGGTCCAGGGAGGAGTCCAGCCCGGGCCCGAGGCCGTCGTAGGCGGCGTACTCCCCGAAGGGCAGGTCGTCGTCGGGCTCGGGGAGCGCGCCGGAGACGGGGAGCAGGTCGATCGCGGGCCGACCGATCGCCTCTTCCTTGACGACGCCGAAGAGCCTGCGGGCGCCGGTGCTCCAGTGGGAGACGAGGCCCTCGCGGTCCACCACGACCACGGCCAGGGGGACGCGTCCGGCGTCGGCAGGCCAGTCGGCCGCCTCGCGTTCGGTTCCGCGGCGGGGAGGTGCGTCCCTCTCGGTGCCACGGTCCATGGCCCAGGCCCTCTCTCCCCAGAGCTGTGCAAGATCTGTCCCGCCAGCCACCACCGTACGGCGCACGCCCGTCGGCATGTGCGGCAATGCTGGAATTGGTTTCAGCCGGGTGCGCCGGGGTACGCCGCACGTCCCGCAGCCGGCTCGCCGCCCCTGCGCGACGGCGTCAGTCCGCGTGGCCGAGTTGCAGATCGCGTTCCGTGCGGCCGCCGCCCGCCACGTGCAGGACGGTGGCGACCGGCGGGTAGCCGGCGGCGATGACGGTGTACTCGCCACGGGACAGGTCGACGAAGCGGAACGCGCCGTCGTCTCCGGTGGTGAGGGTGTCCACGACGCTGCCCGCCGCGTCGAGCAGGGTCACGCGCGCGTCCTCGACGGGCCGCCCGCCGGTGGCCCGGACGGTGCCGCGCAGCAGGGCGCCGCCGGCGAGCTCGACGTCCTGGCGGGTCTCCCGGGAGGCCTGGACGCTGACCGTCAGGGCGGCCGGGCGGAAGGCGGCCGCGCTGGCGGCGAGCGTGTACTCGCCGGCGACGAGCTCGGTGATGACGTAGCCGCCCTCACGTCCGCTGCGAGTGCTGGCGACGACCTCGCCGTGGACGTCGGTGAGGGTGACCGTGGCCTCGCGCACCGGGGCGCCGTCCGCGCCTCGCACGCTCCCGGCGACCCGGCCGGCCCCGCCGAGGACGATGTCCAGCTCGACGGGGCGCTCGCCGACGGTGACGGAGACGGCCTGCGGCTGGTGGCCGCCGGCGGCGGCGATCAGAACGTACGCCCCGGCGCCGGTCGTGGACAGCGCGTACCGGCCGTCCTCGCCGCTGGCGCCCCGGCCGATCTGCTGTCCGCCGACGTCGATGAGCGTGAGCGCCGCGCGGGCCACGACGGACCCGTCGGGGTGCTGCACCGTGCCGCAGACCGGGATGTCGGCGGTGTAGGAGGAACAGGCTTCCAGGACCGGTGTGTTCACGGGCGCGGGCTCGATCTCGGCGGTGTTGTGGGACACCAACGGTTTCTCCTTGAGGAAGAAGGCGATGAGCAGGCCGAGCACGAGCACCGGCACGAGGTGGAGGAAGATCCTCGGCATGGCGTCGGCGTAGGCCTGGATGTAGGCGTCCCGCAGCGCCGGGGGCAGTTCGTGGACGAGCTGTGGGGTGAGCGACTCGGGGTCGGGCAGCCCGGCCCCCGCGCGATCGGGCAGGCGTTCGCGCAGGGCGTCGGCGAGCCGGTCGGCGAAGAGGGTGCCGAAGACCGCCGCGCCGACGCTGCCGCCGATCTGCCGGAAGTAGGTGTTGGCGCTGGTGGCGGTGCCGAGGTCGGCAGGGCGCACGGAGTTCTGCACGGCGAGCACGAGAACGGGCATCACCAGGCCGATGCCGGCGCCGAGGACGGCCATCCAGAGGCTGTACTGCAGCCGGGGCGTGTCGGTCTCCAGCCGGGACAGCAGCCACATGCCGAGGGCGGCGAGGGCGCTGCCGAGGACGGGGTAGATCCGGTAGCGGCCGGTCTGGCTGATGAGCCGTCCGGAGAGGACCGAGGCGCCGACGATGCCGCCCATCATGGGCAGCATCAGCAGCCCGGACTCGGTGGCGGTGGCTCCGTCGACCATCTGCAGGAAGGTCGGCAGATAGCCGGCGGCGCCGAACAGCGCGACGCCGATCGCCAGGCCCACCAGCGCGGTGACGTTGAAGACGGAGTCCCTGAACAGCCGCAGCGGGATGAGGGGTTCGGCGGCGATGCCCTCGACGACCAGGAAGAGGACGGTCGCGGCGGCCGCCCCCGCCCCGAGGCCGACGACGACGCCGGAGCCCCAGGCGTACTCGGTGCCGCCCCAACTGCTCAGCAGCACCAGGCAGGTGGAGGCGACGGCGAGCAACAGGGCGCCGAGGACGTCGAATCGGGGCCTGCCCTGCGGCTTCGGCAGCTTCAGCACGACGGTGACGACGGCGAGGGTGACCAGGCCGAAGGGGACGTTGAAGTAGAAGCACCAGCGCCAGGAGAGGTGGTCGGTGAAGTAGCCGCCGAGCAGCGGTCCGGCGACCGAGGCGAGGCCGAACGCGGCGCCGATGAGGCCCATGAACCGGCCGCGCTGCCGGGGCGGCACGATGTCCGCGATGATCGCCTGCACGCCGATCAGGAGTCCGCCCGCGCCGACGCCCTGGACGGCGCGGAAGGCGATCAGCTGGTCCATGGTCCGGGCCCGCCCCGCGAGCGCGGAGCCGATGACGAAGACGACGATCGCGAACTGGAAGACGCCCTTGCGGCCGAGGAGGTCGCCGAGCTTGCCGTAGACGGGCAGTCCGACGGTGGCGGTGAGCAGATAGGCGGTGATCGCCCAGGACATCCGGTCGAGGCCGTGCAGTTCGCCGACGATCTTCGGCAGGGCGGTGGCGACGATCATCTGCTCCAGCGCCGCGAGGAGCAGCGCGAGCATGAGGGCGAAGAAGACCAGCCGCACCCGGCGTCCGCCCGGTCCCGCGTCCGTGGCCGGCGCCGGTGGCGGGTCCTCGGCAGGAGGCGCCGTGACCGGCTCGTCCTGCACCAGAGTGGTCCCGCCCATGTGCCGCTCCCCTCGTCGCACCTGCCACACAATTCCCGCGTAAAGCGACAACTACGAGCAAGCGCGACGAGTTACGGCGCCATCCCGGTCACAAGGGAGATCCACTCGAACCGGTGACGGGGATCAACGCACAGGGAGCGCACGGGTGTTGATCTACTTCTCGACCTCGGTGGCGAGGTTGGCGAGGATCGCGTCGTAGATCCGGCCGAGGCCCTTGGGGGCGAAGGTCTTCTCGAAGAAGCCGCCGATGCCGCCGGCGCCGGTCCAGGTGGTGGTGACGACGACCCGGGAGCTGCCCTCACCGGCCGGGGTGACGCGCCAGGTGGTCACCATCGAGGAGTTGCGGTCCTTCTCGACGAGCTCGCCGTCGGTCGGTTCGGCGACCTCCAGGAGGCAGTCGCGCACGCGCTTGCTGGTGGCCTGGAGCTTCCAGTGGACGAGGGTGCCCTCGCCGTCGCCGCCCTCGCGCACCTCGTACTCGCTGAACTGCTCGGGCAGCAGACTCGCGCGCGTGCCGCTGTAGTCGGCGATGGTGTCGAACACCTTCTCCGGGTCCGCAGCGACGACCCGCTCGGTGGTGGCCTCGACCTGCGCCATGGGGTTCCTCCAGGTCCGTGTTGCTCAGGGTTGCTCAAGTGCGGGGCAAGCCAACCACCCCGGTCCACGGCCGCCCAAATCGGGGTCGCACAAGCGATCGTCGGACGATCGAAAACGGCTGCCGAGAGATCCGTCGCACGATCATGGGAACACATGTTCTATTGTGGGCGCAGTGCTACCGAGGGAGGCGCCATGCGCTGGGACAACCTCACCGACCGGCCCCGCCACGACCGGCCGGCCGACGCCGCGCTGTTCGGCGCGGACGCGGTCACGACCAGGACGTTCGACACGCCCGAGTTCGCCGGCATCACGTTCCACGAGATCCGGGCCCGCTCGATCCTCAACCGGGTGCCGGGCGCCTCCCGGATGCCGTTCGAATGGACGGTGAACCCCTACCGGGGCTGCACGCACGCGTGCGTGTACTGCTTCGCCCGTAAGACGCACAGCTATCTCGACCTCGACACCGGGACCGGCTTCGACAGCCAGATCGTCGTCAAGGTGAACGCCCCGGAGCTGCTGCGCCGGCAGCTGGCCTCGCCCCGCTGGCACGGGGAGCACGTCGCCATGGGCACCAACGTGGACTGCTACCAGCGGGCGGAGGGCCGCTACCGGCTGATGCCGGGCATCCTGGCCGCCCTGCGCGACCACGCGAACCCCTTCTCGATCCTGACGAAGGGCACCCTGATCCTGCGCGACCTCGATCTGCTGCGGCAGTCCGCCGAGCGGGCCGACATCGGCGTGTCGGTCTCCGTCGGCTTCACCGACACCGAGCTGTGGCGCACCGTGGAGCCCGGCACCCCGGCCCCGCAGCGACGCCTGGAGGCGGTGCGGACCCTCACCGACCACGGCATCGACTGCGGGGTGCTCATGGCGCCGGTGATCCCGTTCCTCGGCGACGATCCGGCCCAACTGCGCGCCACCGTGCGGGCGATCGCGGCCGCGGGCGCCACCTCCGTCACCCCGCTCGCGCTGCATCTGCGGCCCGGCGCCCGCGAGTGGTTCATGGCCTGGCTCGGCCGGCACCACCCCTACCTGGTACGCCGGTACGAACGGCTGTACGCGGACGGCGCCTACGCCCCGAAGTGGTACCAGCGCCGGATCACCCGCCAGGTCCACGAGCTCGCCGAGGAGTACGGCATCGGCCCCACACGCGCGGGGATGCCCCGCCGGATCCCGCAGCCCGAGCCGGTCGAGGAGCCCACCGGGTCGGGGCCGACCCAACTCACGCTGCTCTGAGCCCACTCACGTCGAGCTGAGCGCGTTCGAGCGCATCCGACGACCCGAACGGGTCAACTCACTCGATAACAGGTTCTTCCGGACGATCTTTCCGGGACGATGCGGCCAGGACCGTGATCTGCGCGGTCCGGCCACCTCCGTCCTGGGAGGACTCCCATGAACAAACGCGCAGCCGTGCTGTGCGCCGCCGCCGTCGTCATGGCCGGGACGGTCACGGCCGTGCCCGCCGGCGCGAGCCCGTCGCACGCCGCGGAGCCCGCCCGTACGGCGAAGCCCGCCTGGAAGGGCTGCGGCACCACCGCCCAGCCGGCTCTCCAGTGCACGTCCCTGAAGGTGCCGCTCGACCACACACAGCCGGACGGGAAGCAGATCACCCTGGCGCTGTCCCGCGTCCCGCACACCGCGAAGACGTACCAGGGACCGCTGCTGGTCAACCCCGGCGGCCCCGGCGGACGGGGGCTGAGCCTGGCCTCGTTCGTCGCCTCGGCGCTGCCGAAGGCGGTGTCGGCGCAGTACGACATCATCGGCTTCGACCCGCGCGGGGTGGGCAAGAGCACGCCCGCCCTGGACTGCGCGCCCGGCCACTTCGGCCCCGTCCGCCCGGACTCCGTGCCGAGCACCGAGGCGATCGAGCGGGCCAACCTGAAGCGCGCCCGGTCCTTCGCCGCGGCCTGCGGCAAGAAGTACGCGGACCTCCTGCCGTACATCGACACGGTCAGCGCGGTACGGGACATGGACGCGATCCGCGCCGCGGTCGGCGCGCCGCGGCTGAACTACTTCGGCTACTCGTACGGCACCTACCTGGGCGCGGTGTACGCCAAGCTCTACCCGCAGCGGGTGCGGCGGCTGGTCCTGGACTCGATCGTCGACCCCACCGGCGTCTGGTACGAGGACAACCTCACGCAGGACCTCGCCTTCAACGACCGCCACCGCGCGCTGATGGCCTGGATCGCCCGGTACGACAAGACGTACAAGCTCGGCAGCGACCCGGAGAAGGTCGAGACCAAGTGGTACGCGATGCGGGCGGCCCTCGGCAGGAAGCCGGCCGGCGGCAAGGTCGGCGCCTCGGAGCTGGAGGACACCTTCCTGCCCGGCGGCTACTACAACGGCTACTGGCCCCACCTCGCCGAGGCGTTCTCGGCGTATGTGAACCACAGGGGCGCCGACCGGTTGGTCGAGGCGTACGAGAACTTCGCCGCCGTCGACGCGGCGGGGGACAACGGCTACAGCATCTACACCTCGGTGCAGTGCCGTGACGCCTTCTGGCCGCGCGACTGGGACGAGTGGCGTGCGGACAACTGGTCGGTGTACACCAAGGCGCCGTTCATGACCTGGAACAACGCCTGGTACAACGCGCCGTGCGCGTTCTGGCCGACCAGGCCGCTGGGGCCGGTGAACCTCGCCGACGTCGAGCTGCCGCCGGCCCTGCTGTTCCAGGCCACCGAAGACGCGGCCACCCCGTACGAGGGCGGCGCCACGGTCCACGCACTGCTGCGCGGGTCCAGCCTCGTGGTCGAGGACGGCGGCCAGAACCACGGCATCACGCTGAGCGGGAACACCTGCCTGGACAAGCACCTGGCGACCTACCTGAGGAACGGCACGGTGCCGCGCGGTGCGGGCGAGGTCGACGCGGTGTGCAAGGCGCAGCCCGACCCGAAGCCGCTGGGCTCGAAGGTCGCCGCGCGCACGGCCCACGGTTCGACGCTGCACGGGCTGCTGGGCTTCCGTGGCTGAGCGCTGAACCGCCGACCGCCGACCGCCGACCCGTCGGGGACGTTGTCAGACCCATGGTCCACCATGGACCCATGAGCGAACTGACCAGGATTCCCGCCCCCGACGGGGTCGCCGCCGCGGCCCAGTACGCCCATGTCGTCATGGGCGCCGGCCGGTTCGTGGCCGTCGCCGGTCAGCTTCCGCTCGACGAACATCGCGCACTGGTCGGCGAGGGCGATCCGCAGGCTCAGGCCCGCCAGGTCTTCGAGAACCTGAGGCGGTGCCTGGCCGCAGCCGGGGCGACGTTCGACGACGTCGTCAAACTCACCTATTTCGTCACGGACATGGCCCATATGCCCGCGATCCGCGCGGCTCGGGCCGCTCACATACCCGACGACCGCCTCCCCGCCGCCTCGGCCGTCCAGGTGGCGGCGCTGGTCCGCCCGGAGTTCCTGATGGAGATCGAGGCGTTCGCGGTCGTGGGGGACTGAACCTCAGATCGCGGGTTCGGCGTACGTGTTGAACCGCAGGTAGAGACCGATGTCCGCGGGCAGGTCCGGGGAAATCGTCCGGTAGCTGCACAGTTCCTGCAGTTGCCCGGCGCCCTCCGGCAGCTCCGCCGTCAGCTGCCCCAGGATCTCGGCGTGCGGGCGCGGGTCGATCCCCTCCAGCTCCATGAGCCGGGCGACGCGTTCGGCGGCCTCCGCGTCGCTGTGGGTGTTGTCCGGCAGTCGCAGATAGACGTTGGCCTCCTCGGGGGCGGACACGCCCTCGCGGAACGCCAGGCAGGTCATCGGCTCGTTGCTCACGATGCCGCTGTCCCGCCCGTAGATGACGGCGCGCGCTCGGGCCGCCCGGGCCGGGTCGTAGCGGTGCGCCAGGTCCGCCACGGTGTCCAGCTCGGCCATCGGCATGGGTCTGTGCCGGAAGTAGACCTTCACCCGGGAGGTGTCCCCGCCGTCCAGATCGAGGGCCATGAGCTCCAGCTCATGGCCCCGGCGGACGAGTTCCTCGGCGCGCTGCGCGACCGGTTCCCAGGCCGCCGCCAGGCCCAGCCGGTGCATGGCCTGCGCCATGACGTCGTAGGCGCGGTCCAGTCCGTGCACCTGCGGGTTGAGGTAGACCTTGTAGTGCGGCCGCTCCCCCGGCCGCCAGGCCAAGGAGTGCCAGAGGGTGGCGCGGTAGCGATCGGGGGCGGACGTGATGAACAGGTCCTCGATGCCGAGGTACCGCGTGATGTCGATCCCGGGTCTGGTGGCGAGTCGCCGCGTCAGCTCCCGGCCGGCCTCCTGGCAGCCGAGCGGGGTGCCGTCGGAGCCGAGCGATTCGAACAGGATGCGGACCTCGGGCCGGCCGGCCTTCCAGCTGACGGAGAGTTCGGCGGGGAAGCCGTCGGCCGAGACGAACGAAGGCGGATCGCAGCGCGTTCCGACGGGCCGCTCGGCCCACGGGTGGAGCACTTCCCGCAGCTCCTGAAGCACGCTCTTCGTCTCCCAGGGGTCCATCCCCAGGCCCCGGCAGACTGCCGACCACTTTTCTTCCAGGAACTCCCCGAATGTTTTTGCCGGGTCTTGAGACAGTCTCAGGACTGGTATCTCGTCGGGCAGTTGTGTGCTGGTCACGGCCTATCACCCTCCACAGCCGGACTGGTCCGGCTCGTCCGCGGTCACTTCGGCAGCAGCCCGACGGGCGCGCCGAGCCATTGCAGTTCGGCCGGAAGGCGATCTTCCCCTCGCGAAGGTATTCGAATCTCGAACTAATTGGCGATAAACGCCGAGCTTCCGAATATCGGGAAAGTGAACTGCGCGCAGCGGACGGGGAGTTGGACAGCGCGCCGGAACCTGACGGTCCGGCAGCGGCTCAGCGCTGCCGGGGGATGCGCGCCAGCGCGTGCACGGCCGCCTCCGCGAGCACCGGGTGGGCGAGGGCGTCGTTCAGCACCGGGCGGGCCCGGCCGTCCCCCAGCGCGCCGAGCCCCTCCACACAGGCCAGGGCGACCCGCCGGTGCGGGTCGTGCGGCCGCAGCCGGCGGCGCAGCGTCGTGATGAGCGCGGGCACCGACTCGGGCGCGCGCAGCTCCACCAGCAGCCGGACGGGGTGCAGGGCGTAGGCGACGCGCAGTTCGTTGGTGGCCAGGGCGGCCGCGGCGCGGGCGGTGCGGGGGTCGCCGAGCCGGGCCAGCGCGTGGGCGGCGGAGGCGCAGCGCGGCGGATCGCGGTGGTTGAGCAGCAGGACGAGCGCCTCGAAGGCACGCCGGTCCCCGGCGAGCCCCAGCCGGAACGCGGCCAGCTCCCGGGCCCACAGCGGCTGCCCCGACTCGATGAGCACGTCCGCCAGTTCGTCGTGGTCCGCGGTGTCCGTCAGCCGCTCATAGGCGGCCGTCGCGCCGGACTCGCGCCGTAAGCGCTCCGTGAGTGATCGCAACTCTTCGTCCATGCAACGAGCCTAGGCGCTGGCCGCGTACGAGCCGAATACGTCACAGTCGCGAGGGCTGGCGCGCTCGTTACCCACCGGTTAAGCTCATACGAGCGAGTTACCCACTCGCTTCACCTCCTCGTGGCGGCCTGGTGACGCAGTCGCCGCGAGAAGTCGGTTCGGTACTTCGTACCGTTGTACGACCCGGCCACGGGACAGGGCCGGTCGGATCTCCCGTTCGCTCGGGGCGTGTGCACGCCCTCGGCGACGGCACCGGGCGTGTGCGCCTGCAGCCCGACCACACCCGCACTGCTTTTTCCGCACCCGGTGCGCCCAGACCTCGTAGAGGTCCCTTCGGCGCACCCGGGCGCGTTCCCAGTCGTCACCCTCAATCTGGAGTCCCGCGATGGCCGCTCCCCTGTCCGACACCCCTCTGTCCCCGCTCCGGACGATTGCCGTCATCGGCCTCGGCACCATGGGCACCGGCATCGCCGAGGTCCTGGCCAAGGCCGGTCGCGAGGTGATCGGCGTCGACGTCAGCGAGGAGCTGACCGCGCGGTCCCTCGCCGTGCTGGCGGCCTCCACCGACCGCGCCGTGCAGCGCGGCCGGCTCACCGAGCAGGAGCGCGGGGCCGCCCTGGCCCGTATCCGCGTCTCCACCGACCTGCGCGACGCGGCCGACGCCGACCTCGTCATCGAGGTGGCGCCGGAGTCGTACGAGATCAAGCAGCAGATCTTCCGCGAGCTGGACGGGATCGTGCGCCCCGAGACCATCCTCGCCACCGGCACCAACGCGCTCTCCGTCACCCGGCTCGCCGCCGACTCGGCGCGCCCCGAGCGGGTGCTCGGCCTGCACTTCTTCAACCCGGCGCCGGCGATGAAGCTGGTCGAGGTCGTCTCCTCGGTGCTGACCGCGCCCGCCGCCGTCACCGCCGTCACCAACCTCGCCCTCGACCTCGGCAAGGAGCCCGTCTCGGTCGGCGACCGGCCCGGCTTCGTCGCCGACGGCCTGCTGTTCGGCTACCTCAACCAGGCCGCCGCGATGTACGAGGCCCGGTACGCCTCCCGGGAGGACATCGACGCGGCGATGCGGCTGGGCTGCGGCCTGCCGATGGGCCCGCTCGCGCTGCTCGACCTGATCGGCGTCGACACCGCCCGTACGGTCCTGGAGGCCATGTACGCCGAGTCCCACGACCGGCTGCACGCCCCCGCGCCGATCCTGGGGCAGCTCAGCGAGGCGGGTCTGACCGGCCGTAAGTCGGGCCGCGGCTTCTACACCTACGAGGCCTCCGGCAGCGCGACGGTCGTCCCGGACGCGCTGACGCCCCTCTCCGGCGCGGCCGGGGCCGTCGGCCGTCCGGTCGGCTCCGTCGGCGTCGCGGGCTCCGGCACCATGGCGTCCGGCATCGCCGAGGTCTTCGCCAAGGCCGGCTACGACGTCGTCCTCGCCGCTCGCAGCGAGGAGAAGGCGCAGACCGCCAAGGCCCGTATCGGCAAGTCGCTTTCGCGCTCGGTCGACAAGGGGCGGCTGACCGCCGAGGCCGCCGCGCAGATCCTGGACCGGATCACCCCGGCCGGCTCCTACGACGCCTTCGCCGACGTCGATCTGGCGCTGGAGGCGGTCGCCGAGGACCTGGAGGTCAAGCAGCAGTTGTTCGCGACGCTGGACAAGGTGTGCAAGCCCGGCGCCGTCCTCGCCACCACGACCTCCTCGCTGCCGGTCGTCGCCTGCGCCCGCGCCACCTCGCGCCCGCAGGACGTCATCGGGATGCACTTCTTCAACCCGGCGCCGGCGATGAAGCTGGTCGAGGTCGTCCGCACGGTGCTGACGGCCGAGGACGTCCACGCCACGGTGCGCGAGGTGTGCACGCGGATCAAGAAGCACGCCGTCGACTGCGGCGACCGCGCGGGCTTCATCGTGAACGCGCTGCTGTTCCCGTACCTCAACAACGCGATCAAGATGGTGCAGGAGCACTACGCGTCCCTCGACGACATCGACGCCGCGATGAAGCTGGGCGGCGGCTATCCGATGGGCCCCTTCGAGCTGCTGGACGTCGTCGGACTCGATGTCTCGCTCGCGATCGAGAAGGTCCTGCACCGCGAGTTCCGCGACCCGGGACTCGCTCCGGCGCCGCTCCTGGAGCACCTGGTGGCCGCGGGCTGCCTCGGCCGCAAGACCGGCCGTGGCTTCCGCGAATATGCCCGCCGCTGAGCGGGACGGCGACTGGTTCACCGACGACCGGGACTGGGGCGGGCTGCTCGACCCCACCGGCGGACCCCCGCCCGGCGAGGGCGGGGGAAACCCCGGACACGCGCACCGAGCTGCGGACATGCAGTACGTTCGGGTCATGTCCCAGCCCGCCAGGTCCTCACGTACACCAGCCACGCCCGACGCGCCGGAGAGTGCCGCTGGCACCCGCGCGGCCGCCCAGCGGCTCAAGATGCGCCGAGAACTGGCGGCCGCGGCCATGGAGCTGTTCTCCACCAAGGGGTACGAGGCGACCACCGTCGACGAGATCGCGGCCGCGGCCGGGGTCGCCCGCCGCACCTTCTTCCGCCACTTCCGCTCCAAGGAAGAGGCGATCTTCCCCGACCACGACGACACCCTGATCCGGGCCGAGGCGGTGCTCAACGCGGCCCCGGCGCACGAGCATCCGCTCGACACGGTGTGCCGGGGCATCAAGGAGGTCATGAAGATGTACGCGGCCCGGCCGGAGATCTCGGTCGCCCGCTACAAGCTGACGCGCGAGGTGCCCACCCTGCGCGAGGCGGAGATCGCGTCGGTGGCCCGCTACGAGCGCCTCTTCACCCGCTATCTCCTCGGCCACTTCGACGAGCACGCGCACGACGACGACGCCAACGACGACCCGCTGCTCGCCGAGGTCGCCGCGTCCGCCGTGGTCACCGCCCACAACCACGTCCTGCGGCGCTGGCTCAGGGCGGGCGGCCAGGGCGATGTCGAGGCCCAGCTCGACCACGCCTTCGCGATCGTCCGCAGGACGTTCGGGACCGGCATCGGCGCCGGCCGCAGCACCGTCGGCGCCCCTCAGCAGGCCCCGGCGACGATCTCCGCGCAGGGCGAGGTGCTGGTGACGGTGGCCCGCACCGACGCGCCGCTGGACGAGGTCATGCGCGCCATCGAGCAGGCTCTCAAGGAGCGTTGAGCCACCCCGAGCTCCCCTGACCGCTGTGACGACGGCCACCCCACCGGGTGGCCGTTTTGGCATGTCGGAGCCTGTTTTCGCGCACCTTTCATGCCCCGTTCGATCGATCATCGCTCATTTGTTACGTAAAGATTTCAGCTGAGAGGAAGTTCTGGCACTCAGTGCCTTGCGGGGTGACACGCGGTGTCATACGTTGAAGGTGTCCGGGCGGCCGGCGTGCAGAGACCTTTCGTACGTCGGCTGTCCCCGCAATCTCATGGATTGCGCGCCCGGACGCCTGCGTCACAGGCAACCTCCCGCGCCACAAAGCGCTGCCGAACAGCACCACCGCCGAACCGACGGCACTTCCCCAACCCCCTCAGCAGCACCGCCGTAACCCTCAGCGCCCTTCCCTCGGGGCGCACACCGCCGGAGGCAACACCGTGACCACAAAGGACATTCTGGACGCGATCCAGTCGCCGGACTCGACGCCGGCCGATTTCGCCGCCCTGCAGCTCCCCGAGTCGTACCGCGCGATCACCGTGCACAAGGACGAGACGGAGATGTTCACGGGCCTGGAGACCCGCGACAAGGACCCGCGCAAGTCGCTCCACCTGGACGAGGTGGCCGTGCCCGAGCTCGGCCCGGGCGAGGCCCTGGTGGCCGTGATGGCCTCCTCGGTCAACTACAACTCCGTGTGGACGTCGATCTTCGAGCCGCTGTCCACCTTCGGGTTCCTGGAGCGCTACGGCCGGCTCAGCGAGCTCACCAAGCGGCACGACCTGCCGTACCACGTCATCGGCTCCGACCTCGCGGGCGTCGTCCTGCGCACCGGCCCGGGCGTCAACGCCTGGAAGCCGGGCGACGAGGTCGTCGCGCACTGTCTGTCCGTCGAGCTGGAGTCGTCCGACGGGCACAACGACACGATGCTCGACCCCGAGCAGCGCATCTGGGGCTTCGAGACCAACTTCGGCGGCCTCGCCGAGATCGCGCTGGTCAAGTCCAACCAGCTGATGCCGAAGCCGGACCACCTGTCGTGGGAGGAGGCGGCGGCCCCCGGGCTCGTCAACTCCACCGCCTACCGGCAGCTGGTCTCCCGCAACGGCGCCGGGATGAAGCAGGGCGACAACGTGCTGATCTGGGGCGCCAGCGGCGGACTCGGCTCCTACGCCACGCAGTTCGCGCTGGCCGGCGGCGCCAACCCGATCTGTGTCGTCTCCTCGCCGCAGAAGGCCGAGATCTGCCGGGCCATGGGCGCCGAGGCGATCATCGACCGCACCGCCGAGGACTACCGGTTCTGGAGGGACGAGCACCACCAGGACCCCAAGGAGTGGAAGCGCTTCGGCAAGCGCATCCGGGAACTCACCGGCGGCGAGGACGTCGACATCGTCTTCGAGCACCCCGGCCGCGAGACCTTCGGCGCCTCCGTCTACGTCACGCGCAAGGGCGGCACGATCGTCACCTGCGCCTCGACCTCCGGCTACAACCACGAGTACGACAACCGCTACCTGTGGATGTCGCTGAAGCGGATCATCGGCTCGCACTTCGCCAACTACCGCGAGGCCTGGGAGGCCAACCGGCTGGTCGCGAAGGGCAAGATCCACCCGACGCTGTCGAAGGTCTACTCGCTGGAGGAGACCGGCCAGGCCGCCTACGACGTGCACCGCAACCTCCACCAGGGCAAGGTCGGCGTGCTCGCGCTGGCCCCCGAGGAGGGTCTGGGCGTGCGCGACGAGGAGAAGCGCGCCCAGCACATCGACGCCATCAACCGCTTCCGCAACATCTGAGACTCCTGAGGTCATCGATGACTGAGCGTCAGAAGGACCGGCCGTGGCTCATGCGCACGTACGCCGGTCACTCCACGGCCGAGGCGTCCAACGAGCTGTACCGGCGCAACCTCGCCAAGGGCCAGACCGGTCTGTCGGTCGCGTTCGACCTCCCCACGCAGACCGGGTACGACTCCGACCACATCCTCGCCCGCGGCGAGGTCGGCCGGGTCGGCGTGCCGGTGGCCCATCTCGGTGACATGCGCAGGCTGTTCCAGGACATCCCGCTGGAGCAGATGAACACCTCGATGACGATCAACGCCACCGCCATGTGGCTGCTGGCGCTCTATCAGGTCGTCGCCGAGGAGCAGGGCGCGGACATCACCCGGCTCCAGGGCACGACCCAGAACGACATCGTCAAGGAGTACCTGTCCCGGGGCACGCACGTGTTCCCGCCGGGGCCGAGCCTGCGGCTGACCACGGACATGATCGCGTACACGGTCTCCCACCTGCCGAAGTGGAACCCGATCAACATCTGCAGCTACCACCTGCAGGAGGCCGGGGCCACGCCGGTGCAGGAGATCTCGTACGCGATGTCCACGGCGATCGCCGTGCTGGACGCCGTCAGGGACTCCGGGCAGGTGCCGGCCGAGAAGTTCGGCGACGTCGTCGCCCGCATCTCGTTCTTCGTCAACGCGGGCGTCCGCTTCGTCGAGGAGATGTGCAAGATGCGCGCCTTCGGCCGCATCTGGGACCAGGTCACCCGTGAGCGCTACGGCATCGAGGACGCCAAGCAGCGCCGGTTCCGCTACGGCGTCCAGGTCAACTCCCTCGGCCTGACCGAGGCGCAGCCGGAGAACAACGTCCAGCGGATCGTGCTGGAGATGCTGGCCGTGACCCTGTCGAAGGACGCACGCGCGCGTGCCGTGCAGCTGCCCGCCTGGAACGAGGCGCTCGGCCTGCCCCGGCCCTGGGACCAGCAGTGGTCGCTGCGCATCCAGCAGGTCCTCGCCCACGAGAGCGACCTGCTGGAGTACGAGGACATCTTCGAGGGCTCGCACGTCGTCGAGGCGAAGGTCGCGCAGCTGGTCGAGGACTCCCTCGCGGAGATGAAGCGGATCGAGGCGATGGGCGGGGCGATGGCCGCCGTCGAGTCCGGCTACCTCAAGTCGCAGCTCGTCTCCTCGCACGCCGAGCGCCGGGCGCGGATCGAGTCCGGCCAGGAGAAGATCGTCGGCGTCAACGTCTTCGAGACGACCGAGCCCAATCCGCTGACCGCCGATCTCGACACGGCGATCCAGACGGTCGATCCGGCGGTCGAGACCCGCGTCGTGGCCGCCCTGCAGAACTGGCGCGACACCCGCTACCAGCCGCCCTTCAACCACCCCCGCCCGTGCAAGGCGCTGGAGCGGCTGAAGGAGGCCGCGAAGGGCACCGGCAACCTCATGGAGGCCACCCTGGAGTGCGCCCGCGCCGGGGTCACGACCGGCGAGTGGGCCGGGGCGCTGCGCGAGGTGTTCGGCGAGTTCCGGGCGCCGACCGGCGTGTCGTCGGCCCCGGTCGCGGTGCCCGCGGAGGAGGGTTCGGCCATGGCCGACGTCCGCCGCCGGGTCGAGGCGACCGCACAGGACCTCGGCGTCGGCAAGCTGCGGTTCCTGGTCGGCAAGCCCGGTCTGGACGGGCACTCCAACGGCGCCGAGCAGATCGCCGTACGCGCGCGTGACGCCGGGTTCGAGGTGGTCTACCAGGGCATCCGGCTGACGCCCGAGCAGATCGTGGAGGCCTCGCTGGAGGAGGACGTCCACGCCGTGGGCCTGTCGATCCTCTCCGGCTCGCACGCCCAGCTGGTCCCGGACGTGCTGGAGCGACTGCGTGTGGCCGGAGCCACAGACATACCCGTGATCGCCGGTGGGATCATTCCGAACGGAGACGCCGAACAGCTGAGGGCTGCGGGCGTGGCCGCGGTCTTCACCCCGAAGGACTTCGACATCACCGGAATCATCGGCCGCATCGTCGACGAGATCCGCAAAGCGAACAAGCTCGCCCCCCTGCCCGACCCCCTGGAGGTCCCCGCATGACCGTCAACCGTCTGCGTCCCCGCCGCTCCTGTCTCGCGGTACCGGGCAGCAACCCCCGCTTCCTGGAGAAGGCGCAGGGACTCCCGGCGGACCAGGTCTTCCTCGACCTCGAGGACGCGTGCGCGCCGCTCGCCAAGCCCGAGGCGCGGCACACCATCGTCAAGTTCCTCAACGAGGGCGACTGGACGGGCAAGACGCGGGTGGTCCGGGTCAACGACTGGACGACCGAGTGGACGTACCGCGACGTCGTGACGGTGGTCGAGGGGGCCGGCCCGAACCTCGACTGCATCATGCTGCCGAAGGTGCAGAACGCCCAGCAGGTCGTCGCCCTCGACCTGCTGCTGACGCAGATCGAGAAGACGATGGGCTTCGAGGTCGGCAGGATCGGCATCGAGGCGCAGATCGAGAACGCGCAGGGCCTGAACAACGTCAACGAGATCGCGCAGGCCTCGCCGCGCATCGAGACGATCATCTTCGGCCCGGCCGACTTCATGGCGTCGATCAACATGAAGTCGCTGGTCGTGGGCGAGCAGCCGCCCGGCTACCCGGCGGACGCCTACCACTACATCCTGATGAAGATCCTGATGGCCGCCCGCGCCAACGACCTCCAGGCGATCGACGGCCCCTACCTGCAGATCCGCAACGTGGAGGGCTACCGCGCGGTCGCCCAGCGCGCCGCGGCCCTCGGCTTCGACGGCAAGTGGGTGCTGCACCCGGGCCAGGTCGAGGCGTCCAACGAGATCTTCTCGCCGTCGCAGGACGACTACGACCACGCCGAGCTGATCCTGGACGCGTACGACTACTACACGTCCGAGGCGGGCGGCAAGAAGGGCTCGGCGATGCTCGGCGACGAGATGATCGACGAGGCCAGCCGCAAGATGGCCCTGGTCGTCTCGGGCAAGGGCCGCGCCGCCGGCATGAAGCGCACCACCACGTTCGAGATCCCGGAGGCGTGACGCGATGCAGTTCGGGCGCACCTACGAGGAGTTCGAGGTCGGGGCGACGTACAAGCACTGGCCGGGAAAGACGGTCACGGAGTACGACGACCACCTCTTCTGTCTCCTCACCATGAACCACCACCCGCTCCACATGGACTCCAACTATGCGGAGAAGACGACGGACTTCGGCAAGAACGTCGTCGTGGGCAACTACGTCTACTCCCTCCTGCTCGGCATGTCCGTGCCGGACGTCTCCGGCAAGGCGATCGCCAACCTGGAGATCGAGTCGCTCAAGCACGTGGCGCCGACCTTCCACGGCGACACGATCTACGGCCAGACGACCGTGCTCGACAAGTGGCCGTCGAAGTCGAAGGACGACCGCGGGATCGTGTACGTCGAGACCAAGGGCTACAAGCAGGACGGCACGCTCGTGTGCGTGTTCCGCCGCAAGGTGATGGTGCCGACCGAGACGTACATCAAGGAGCGCGGCGGCGAACAGCCCGGCCGCCCGGAGCTCAAGGAGCAGGAGAAGTAATGGCACGCCTGGCTCAGACCGCCGGTCTCACCGACGTCCAGCAGGAGATCCTCTCCACCGTCCGCGACTTCGTGGACAAGGAGATCATCCCGGTCGCGACCGAGCTGGAGCACCGCGACGAGTACCCGCAAGCGATCGTGGACGGCCTCAAGGAGCTGGGCCTGTTCGGTCTGATGATCCCCGAGGAGTACGGCGGCCTGGGCGAGTCGCTCCTCACCTACGCGCTGTGCGTGGAGGAGATCGCCCGCGGCTGGATGTCGGTCTCCGGCATCATCAACACGCACTTCATCGTGGCGTACATGCTCAAGCAGCACGGGACGCAGGCGCAGAAGGACGAGTACCTGCCGCGGATGGCGGCCGGCGACGTCCGCGGCGCGTTCTCGATGTCGGAGCCGGGCCTCGGCTCGGACGTGTCGGCGATCACTTCGAAGGCGGTGAAGGACGGCGAGGAGTACGTCCTGAACGGCCAGAAGATGTGGCTGACGAACGGCGGCACGTCGTCCCTGGTGGCCGTCCTCGTGCGAAGTGACGAAGGACACCCGGAGGGCACCGCGCCCCACAAGTCGATGACGACCTTCCTGATCGAGAAGGAGCCCGGCTTCGGTGAGGTCCGCCCCGGCCTGACCATCCCGGGCAAGATCGAGAAGATGGGCTACAAGGGCGTCGACACCACCGAGATGATCATGGACGGGCTGCGCCTGCCCGCCGATCGCGTGCTCGGCGGGGTCACCGGCCGAGGTTTTTACCAAATGATGGACGGCGTCGAGGTGGGTCGGGTGAATGTGGCGGCGCGTGGCTGCGGCGTCGCCCAGCGTGCCTTCGAACTGGGCGTCTCGTACGCCCAGCAGCGGCACACGTTCGGCAAGCCGATCGCCCAGCACCAGGCGATCCAGTTCAAGCTGGCCGAGATGGCTACCAAGGTCGAGGCCGCCCATGCGATGATGGTGAATGCTGCACGCAAAAAGGACTCCGGGGAGCGAAACGACCTCGAGGCCGGCATGGCGAAGTACCTGGCCTCCGAGTACTGCAAGGAGGTCGTGGAGGACGCCTTCCGGATCCACGGGGGCTACGGTTTCTCCAAGGAGTACGAGATCGAGCGCCTCTACCGGGAGGCCCCGATGTTGCTGATCGGTGAAGGCACCGCCGAAATCCAGAAAATGATCATCGGACGCAGACTGCTCGAGGAGTATCGGTTCCAGGGCTGATTGTCCGGGTTGGGGGTGTTTTCTTCGAGAAGAAGATCACACCCTGTCAACTTCCCTCAGCCGTCGACTCGGCTTCCTGGCTTACCCAGTTGTGGCCCCGAACCGCTACCATCGCGGAAAGCCGCCGTCCCCCCGTCGAAGCGCGGCATCATCCGCTACGAAGGTCATCCATGCCCCACAGCCAAACCTCTGCACACCGCGACAGCCTGGTGGGCGCACGCCTCGCGCGCGGAGCATCGCCGTGGCTCCTGCCGACCGTCGCCACCGCAGCCGTCAGCCTTCTGCGCGCCCGCCGCTCGGGCGTTGCCAAGGCCGTCGCCGTGCCCGCCACCGCTCTCGCGGCGGGCATGCTGTGGTTCTTCCGCGACCCCGAGCGCGAGATCGCCCAGGGCCGGGTCATCTCCCCGGCCGACGGTGTGGTGCAGAGCATCATGCCGTGGAAGGACGGGCGCACCCGGGTCGCGATCTTCATGAGCCCGCTCAACGTCCACGTCAACCGCGCGCCGCTGGCCGGCACGGTGACGTCCGTCGAGCACATCCCCGGCGGGTTCGTTCCGGCGTTCAACAAGGAGAGCGAGAACAACGAGCGCGTCGTCTGGCACTTCGACACCGAGCTCGGTGACATCGAGATGATCCAGATCGCCGGCGCCGTCGCCCGCCGTATCGTCCCCTACCTCCCCGAGGGCACGAAGGTCGAGCAGGGCGAGCGGATCGGCCTGATCCGCTTCGGCTCGCGCGTCGACATCTACCTGCCCGAGGGCGTGGAGGTCGCGGTCGAGGTCGGGCAGAAGACCACGGCGGGGGTGACTCGCATTGACCGTGATTGACCCGGAGACACAGGCCGGCTGGGTGCCGGAGGCCGACGAGGTGGACGAAGAGGAGGAGATGCCCCTCTCTCTCCGCCTGTCGATAGCGGACACCCTCACTCTCGGCAACGCCACGTGCGGCTTCATGGCGGTCTACTTCACGACCACCGGCATCCTGATCCCGCACCTCACCGACAGCCAGGAGTCCGGCATGGCGCGCAACAGCGCAGCCACGGCGGTCATCCTGATGCTCTGCGCGGCGGTCTTCGACCTGTTCGACGGCCTGGTCGCGCGCAAGCTGCGCTCCTCCCCCATGGGCGCGGAGCTGGACAACCTCTCGGACCTGGTCAGCTTCGGCCTGGCGCCGGCGTACTTCGTCCTCGTCTACGGCATGGTGGCGGACGACGCGTACCAGCGGGTCGCCGCGGTCGGGGCGATCGTGGTGCTGCTGGCGGTGGTGCTGAGGCTTGCGAGATTCTCGTGCGTCACGGTCAAGGACGGCACCTTCCAGGGCATGCCGTCGCCGTTCGGCGCGTTGACGGTCGTCTCGATCGTGCTCCTGGAGCTGCCCTTCGCGGCGACGCTGATGGCCATCCTGGGCACCGCCTGGCTGATGGTGAGCCGCGTCGAGTACCCGAAGCCGCGCGGCCGGCTCGCCGGCGCGATGCTCTCCTGGATCGTGCTGTCGATGGGTCTGCTGGCGGCCTGGGCGTTCGACGCCCCGGGCGGTCAGCTCCTGCTCCAGACGGGCTGCGCGCTCCAGCTGGTCATGGGTGCGGTCATCCCGCTGTTCGCCACGGCCCGCCGGGTGAACAACTTCCGCGACAACCGACGTGAGGCCCGGGCGGCGCAGGCCCCCTGATCCTCGTCCCCTCGCGAAACGGGTGTGGCCCGAGCCTCTTCAGGCTCGGGCCACACCCGTTTCGCATGCTCTGTGCATGCCGCGTGCTCAGCCCCGGCGCTCACCGGCGGTGCCCAGGCCCCCGCGGTGCTCAGCAGCGGTGCTCAGCCCTTGGCCCTCAGGTGAGAAAGTCCCGCGCGATCCGCTCCGCGACCCGCTCCAGGATCGGTCCGGCGTCCGTGATGCAGGTGGCGACGTCCGGTTCGACGTCGGTCAGCGGGTACGCCCGGCGGATCCCGGCCCGCCCCAGCTCCACCGGCGGCAGGGCGAGCCGGCCGCAGACCGCGACGACCTCCTTGCCGGCCGCCCGGGCGGCCGCGGCGACGCCCGCGGGGGCCTTGCCGTGCAGGGTCTGCTCGTCCAGCGACCCCTCGCCGGTGATCACCAGCTCGGCCCGCTCCAGCGCGGGCGCGAAGCCCAGCACGTCGAGCATGACCTCGATCCCCGCGCGGAAGCGGGCGCCGACGAGCAGCGCTCCGTAGCCGATGCCGCCCGCGGCGCCCGCGCCCGGCGCGACGGCGTACTCCGCGGCCTTCGACCCGAGCTCCTCCTCCAGCACCTTCGCGTAGTGCGCGAGCGCCGCGTCCAGTGCCTCGACGTCGTCCGGCGAGGCGCCCTTCTGCGGCCCGTACACCGCCGGTGCGCCCTTGGGGCCGGTCAGCGGGTTGTCGACGTCGCTCGCCAGGACCAGTTCCACGGCGGAGAGGCGGGGGTCCAGTCCCGACAGGTCAGCGCGGGACAGCTCCGCGAGGCCGCCGCCGCCCGGCGCCACCGGCTCGCCCTCCTCGTCGAGGAACCGCGCGCCGAGCGCGGACAGCATGCCCGCACCGCCGTCCGTGGTCGCGCTGCCGCCGACGCCGAACACGATCGTCCGCACACCGGCGTCCAGCGCGGCGCGCAACAGCTCCCCGGAGCCGTACGTCGACGCCGTGAGCGGTGCGTAGACGCCGGCCGGGAGTCTCTGCAGTCCGCTCGCCTCCGCCATCTCCACGACCGCGGTGTCGCCGCGCACCGCGAAGGCGGCGGTGACCTCGTGCCCGAGGGGCCCGGCGACCCGCACCTCCCGGCGCTCGAAGCCGGCCGCGACCGCCGCGGCGACGGTCCCGTCACCGCCGTCGGCGACGGGCAGGGCCTCCACCTCGACGTCCGGCACGACCCGGCGCAGCCCGGCCGTCACCCGCTCGGCGACCTCCACGGCCGTCAGCGAGCCCTTGAACTTGTCCGCGGCCACGAGTACCCGTCGGGTGCCCTGCGCTGCAGCGTCCGCCACCTTGCATCCCCTTGCTCTACGGGCCCCACGCACATCGGGGCCAGTCGCGCGCCGCTGCGACCTTAACCGGCGGACGCCCCCGCCGTCATGCGGTGACCGGACCCTGGAACAAGCCTGAGCGCCGTCTGTGGGGCCGTCGCAACCCGCGCGCGTGCGCCCGCAATCGGGTAGACCGGAAGCATGACCACAGCCATGACGCGGGTGGGCGGCAAGGCGGAACTCGCCGACCGCGTCCTCGGAGGCTGGCTCGGCCGGATCGCGGGCAACATGCTCGGCAAACCGGTCGAGCAGGGCGAGGTGTGGACGCGCGAGCGCATCGACGGCTATCTGCGGCGGGCCGACGCCCTGCCGCTCACCGACTACCTGCCCGAACCGGCCACCGAGGAGGACGCCCGGCGGCTGCGCCCCGAATGGCGCAGTTGCGTCCGCGGCCGCATCCACGGCAGCTGCCGCGACGACGACGTCGACTACGCGATCCTCGGCCTGGACCTGCTGGAGACGTACGGCTTCGGCTTCAGCACCGAGCAGGTCGGCGACCTGTGGCTGCTGCGGCTGCCGTTCCTGCAGACGTACACCGCCGAGCGCGCCGCCTACCGCAACCTCGCAAGCGGCCTCAGGCCGCCGCTGACGGCCACCTACGACAATCCGTACCAGGAGTGGATCGGCGCCCTGATCCGCGCCGACGTCCACGGCTGGACCTGCCCGGGCCGCCCCCACCGCGCCGCCTCGCTCGCCCGCCGGGACGCGGTGCTCTCGCACACCGGCAACGGCGTGTACGGCTCGATGTTCGCGGCCGCGCTGATCTCGGCGGCGTTCACCGCGCCGACGGTGCGCCACGCGCTGGACGAGGCGCTGGCCGTCGTCCCGCCGCGCAGCCGCCTGGCCCGTACCGTGCGCCGGGTCGTCGCCCTCCACGACAGCGGCCTGGCCTGGGAGGACACGCTCACCACGCTGGCCCGGGAGACGGCGGGCCTCGGCTGGATCCATGTCGTCCCGAACATCGCCGTCCTCACCGCCGGGCTGCTGTACGGCGACGGCGACTTCACCCGCACCGTCACGCTCACCGTGCGCGGCGGACTGGACACCGACTCCAACGGGGCGACGGCCGGTTCGGTGGCCGGCGTCCTGAGCGGCGCGGCGGCGATCCCGCCCCGGTGGACGGAGCCGTTGCAGGACACCGTGCGCAGCGCCGTGTTCGGCTTCGACGGCGTGCGCATCAGCGAGCTGGCGGAGCGGACGGTACGGCTGGCCGACGCCCCGACGCCCCCTACCCTTCCTGCATGAGCACCTCCAGCAAGCCCGACAGCGGGTCCGACTTCGCCGCGTACGTGGCGTCCCTGCCCAGAGTCCTGGCCGGCGCCGCCGCCCTCTTCCGCGACGCCGAGGGGCGCGTCCTGCTCGTCGAGCCCAACTACCGGGCGGGCTGGGCGCTGCCGGGCGGCACGATCGAGTCCGACGAAGGCGAGAGCCCGCGGCAGGCCGCGCGCCGCGAGACGCTCGAGGAGATCGGCCTCGACCGCCCGCTCGGGCGGCTGCTCGCGGTGGACTGGGTGCTCGGCCCGGGCCGCCCGCCGCAGGTGGCGTATGTGTACGACGGCGGCGTCCTCGGCGCGGACGACCTCGGGGCGATCCGGCTGCAGGAGTCGGAGCTGCTGTCCTGGCGGCTGGTCGGGCGCGAGGAGATCACCGACTTCCTGCTCGGCTCACTGGGCCACCGGGTCCTGTCCGCGCTGGACGCGCTGGCCGAGGGCTCGGTGACGGCGGAGCTGGAGAACGGCCGCCCCGCCCGCTGACCGCTCCCCGCCGTCCACCCCGATATCCGCTCGCGGCCCTCGGCTCCCCCGACCTACGCTCGCACCCATGAGCAAGCCCCTTGTCGCCATTCTCAGCGGGGCCGGGGTCTCCACGGACTCCGGCATCCCCGACTATCGCGGTCCGAACGGTGTGTGGCGGAAGGATCCCGAGGCGGAGAAGCTCGTCACGTACGAGTACTACATGGGCGATCCGGAGATCCGGCGGCGGTCCTGGCAGCTGCGGCGCAGGAACCGGGCCCTGACGGCCGAGCCGAACGCCGCGCACCGGGCCGTCGTCGACCTGGAGCGCTCCGGCGTGCCGGTGCGGGTGATCACGCAGAACGTGGACGGGCTGCACCAGCTCGCCGGTCTGTCCGCCCGCAAGGTGCTCGAACTGCACGGCACCGCACGGCAGTTCGTGTGCACCGAGTGCCCTGTGCGCGGTCCCATGGAGGACGCCCTCGCCCGCGTCGAGGCCGGTGAACCGGACCCGCCGTGCCTGGAGTGCGGCGGCATCCTGAAGTCGGCCACGGTGATGTTCGGCCAGCGCCTCGACCCGGTGGTCCTCGGCGAGGCCGTCGCCATCACCAAGGCCTGCCAGGTCTTCGTCGCCGTCGGCACCAGCCTCCAGGTGCAGCCCGCCGCCGGGCTGGCCGGCGTCGCCGCCGACCACGGGGCCCGGCTGATCATCGTCAACGCCGAGCCGACGCCGTACGACGACCTCGCCGACGACGTCGTCCGGGAGCCGATCGGGACGGCCCTGCCGAAGCTGCTGCGGGAGCTGAGCGCCGACGGCGGCGCACAGGCCTCGCCCCCACGGTAAGGCTAGAACAGCGTCGCTTCGTCCGGGGCCGCACCGCTCTCGAAGTCCAGCAGGCGCTGTTTGCGCTCCAGGCCGCCGCCGTAGCCGGTGAGGCTGCCGCCGGCGCCGATCACTCGGTGGCAGGGCACGACGATGCCGACGGGGTTCTTGCCGTTGGCGAGGCCCACCGCGCGGGAGGCCGACGGATTCCCGAGGGCTTCGGCGAGTTCTCCGTAGGTGCGGGTCTCGCCGTACGGGATTTTCCGCAGTTCGGCCCAGACGGTGCGTTGGAACGGGGTTCCATGCAGGTGGAGTTCGAGGGTGAACTCCTTCAACTCACCGGAGAAATACGCCTCCAGCTGGGATTCGGTCTCACCGAACAGCGAGTCGTCGCGGGGGCCGAAGGTCTCCTCCGGCGGACGGTGGCGCTGTTCGGTCATGTAGAGGCCGCACAGGACGCCGTCGTCGGCCACGAGGGTGAGGGGGCCGTACGGGCTGTCGATGATCGTGTGCCGTTTCTGCTGCTGTTGCTGCTGCCGCGACGGCGGCGGCGATTTCTGCGGGTTCACTGAACGTCCTTAGACAGGAATGAAGTTGATCGGGTGGCTGTCGGTCGCCCAGAGGTACTGGACGGCGTACGCGCGCCAGGGGCGCCAGGCCGCCGCGCGGGCGGTGAGCGCCGCCGGGGTGGAAGGCAGGCCCAACTCCTGGGCCGCACGCCGGATTCCGAGGTCGGTGGGGAGAAACGCGTCGGGGTCGCCGAGGGCACGCATCGCGATGACGTCGACCGTCCAGGGACCGAAGCCGGGCAGGGCCAGAAGCCGGGCGCGGGCCTCGGGCCAGTCGCTCTCCACACCCAAGTGCAGTGTGCCGTCCGCCAGTTGACGGACGAGCGTGGTGAAGGTGGCGCGGCGGGTGCGGGGCATCGCCAGGGACTCGGGGTCCACGGCGGCGAGCGCCTCGGGGGCCGGGAAGAGGTGGGTGAGGCCGCCTTCCGGATCGTCGACCGGTTCGCCGTGCGCGGTGACCAGACGGGCCGCGTGGGTGCGGGCCGCCGCGGTGGAGACCTGCTGGCCCAACACGGCGCGTACGGCGAACTCGGCCTCGTCGACCGTGCGCGGCACCCGGCGGCCGGGGGCCTTGTCCACCAGGGGCGCGAGCAGCGGGTCCGTGCGCAGTTGGTCGTCGACGGCGACCGGGTCGGCGTCCAGGTCGAGCATGCGCCGGCAGCGGCTGATGGCGACGGTGAGATCGCGCAGGTCGCTGAGGGTGAGGCGGCAGCCGATGTGGTCGGGGTTCGGGGTGAGCGCCACGATGCCGTGCCCGTAGGGCAGTCGCAGCGTGCGCCGGAACGCGCCGTCGCGCCACTCCTCCACGCCCGGGACGCCGGTCGCGGCGAGGTGCCCGAAGAGGTTGTCGGGGTTGAGGGGCGCGCGGAAGGGGAGGCGGAGCGTGAGCGTGCCGGGAGTGGCCGGGCGGGTCGAGGGGTTCTTCCGGGGGACGCGGGCACGGAGTTCGCTCGGGGACAGTGCGAAGACCTCGCGCACGGTGTCGTTGAAGGTGCGGATGGAGGCGAAGCCGGCCGCGAACGCCAGGTCCGCCATGGGGAGTTCGGTCGTCTCGATGAGCAGGCGTGCGGTCTGCGCGCGCTGGGCGCGGGCCAGCGCGAGCGGTCCTGCGCCGAGTTCGGCGAGGAGTTGGCGCTCCACCTGGCGGGTGCTGTAGCCGAGGCGGGCGGCGAGGCCGGGCACGCCGTCGCGGTCGACGACGCCGTCGGCGATCAGGCGCATGGCCCGGGCCACCAGATCGGCGCGCTGGTTCCACTCCGGGGAGCCCGGGGTGGTGTCGGGACGGCAGCGCTTGCAGGCGCGGAAGCCGGCCTGCTGGCAGGCGGCGGCGCTCGGATGGAAGACCATGTTCCCGGGCTTGGGCGGCACCACCGGGCAGCTGGGCCGACAGTAGATTCCGGTGGTCAGGACGGCTGTGAAGAACCAGCCGTCGAACCGCGCGTCCTTCGACTGCACGGCGCGCACACAGCGCTCGCGATCGGTGTACATCCCGTTCTGCATACGTCCAGCATCGACCAGCCACCGACCCGCCGCTGGCGAGAATCCGACATCGACCTCATGGGTGCTGCGCCGCGGCCTGTCAGATCTCGGCTCTCTGCCACGACGCCAGTGACCAGATGACGAACACGTCGATCGCCATGACGACGACCGACCAGAGCGGCTCGTACGGCAGGAAGAGGAACTGGGCGACCAGGCTCAGCGCGGCCAGCAGGATGCCGGTGAAGCGGGCCCAGGTCATCCCCTTGAGGAGGGCCGCGCCGGTCGCCGCCGCGACGGCTCCGAGGACGATGTGGATCCAGCCCCAGCCGGTGAGGCTGAGCTCGTAGACGTAACTGCCGACGCGGGCGTAGACGTCGTCGTCGGCGACGGCCGCGATGCCCTGGAGGACGGCGAGCACCCCGCTGCACAGCATCAGGACGCCGGCGAAGACGACGCCGGCGCCGGTCCGGCCGTCGTGCGGGGCCGCCCGGTGTGGTCCGCCGCGCGGGGTGGACCACGCGGTGCCGATCTCTCCGTGCGGGTCTCCGGTCGGGGTCTGCGAGCTCATGCGGGGCTGTCCTTTCGGCGGGGCCGGGTCGCGAGGAAGTCGACGACGCCCAGCGCGAAGAGCAGGGCGAGGGCCAGGCCGATGACGACCCAGCCGGTCGGGTACGGCCACAGGAGAAAGGCCAGGACGGCGCCCGCGGCCAGGATCCAGGTGATCCAGGTGCGGTAGCGGTCGACGAACGGGCCGACGGGACCGGTACGCAGTCCCGCGTGATCGGCGGTCGCGCGCACGGCGCCGATGCCCGAGTGCCAGAGCCGCCGTACCAGGGCGGCATGGCGGCCGGGCCCGGTCAGCCAGGCGGCGATGGCGATCACCACGCCGAGGGCGACCACCGACCGCACGGAGGTGCGCAGGAAACGGGTGAGCGTGTCGTACACGGACCCGGCGGCCGACTGGGAGACGCCGGCCGGGAGGGCGTCCAGGTAGACGACCCGGAAAACGGTCAGCGCGACGCCCAGGAGGAGGGTGGCGAAAGCGAAGCAGAGCGCGGCGACGATCAGGACGCGGCGGCGGTGCGCCGAGAGCAGGACGCCTGCCGCCACCAGCAGGACCGCGATCACGGGCAGCCAGAGACCGGCCAGCTGGAGCAGCCGGAAGTAGGTCTTGACCTTGCCGATGTCCTCGGACTCGACGACCGTGAAGTTCGTGTGGATCTCGGGGATCTTCCCCGCGACCGTCATCCCGGAGTCGACCAGTCGTTGCTTGACCTGGTCGACGACCGGGGCGAGGTCGACGGTCACCGTGTCGTTCTCGATCTTCACCGCGCCGCCGCCGCTGCCCGTGAGGGCCTTCTCGACGGAGCTGTGGATCCGGCGGTTGGCATCGACCCAGATCTTCTGGAAGGCGTCGGAGGCCACGACCGCCTGGGCCTTGTCGTGCACGAAGCTGCGGAGGGCGCTCTCGAGCGAGGGACCGAGCCTGCCGAGGGCCTTCTCCAGCAGCGGACGCTGGGCCGGGACCACGTCCTGCAGGAGTGCGGTGAGGTCCAGGCGGTCCATCACCGCGTTCGTCACGCGGGTGGCGGCCGCGTTCTGGACATCCTTGTCGGAGGCCAGCGGGCGGACGGTGTCGACATAGCGGCCGGTGTCGCCCACGATGCTCGAGGTCCAGGCCGCCACCAGGCCCAGCGGGGCCAGGACGCAGCCGAGGACGATGAGGACGACCGCGACGATCGAACGGACCCGGTGATGGGTGGGACGACGGGTGCGCTCCTCCTCCAGGGCCGCGATGCGGGCCCTGAGTGCCTCCAGCTCCGCGTCGGTGGGGCCACCGCTTTCCGGCATGGCGGGCTCCCTCGCCGTCGGTCCGGTCCGGGGTCGGGCCGGTGGATGCCAGCACATCCCGGCCGTACGGCGGCGGCGAGCGTGGCGGTGCCGTTCGGGTGAACGGCACCGCCGCAGGCGGTACGCGGAGCTACATGTTGATCATGTGGCCGGCCAGGCCGTGCACCGCCTCCTTGACGGCCTCGCCCAGGGTCGGGTGGGCGTGGACGTTGCGGGCGACCTCGTGGACGGTGAGGTCCCACTGCTGGGCCAGGGTCAGCTCGGGCAGGAGTTCGGTGACGTCGGGGCCGATGAGGTGGCCGCCGATGAGCTCGCCGTACCTGGCGTCGCTGATGAGCTTGACGAAACCGGTCGCGTCGCCGAGACCGTGCGCCTTGCCGTTCGCGGTGAACGGGAACTTCGCGACCTTGACGTCGTAGCCGAGCTCGCGGGCCTGGGCCTCGGTGTAGCCGAAGCTGGCGATCTGGGGCTGGCAGTAGGTGGCGCGCGGGATCATCGCGTAGTCGAGTTCCATGGTCTCGGCGTCGGCGAGGGTCTCGGCGGCGATCACGCCCATCGCCTCGGCGGCGTGCGCGAGCATCAGCTTCGCGGTGACGTCTCCGATGGCGTAGAGGTGCGGCACGGAGGTGCGGCAGCGGCCGTCGACGTCGATCGCGCCGCGCTCGGTGACCTTGACGCCCGTGTTCTCCAGGCCGTAACCGGTTACGTTCGGCGCGAAGCCGATCGCCTGCAGGACCTTGTCGGTCTCCAGGACCTGCTGCGCGCCGTCCTTGCCGGTGACCGTGACCCGCACCCGCGGGCCGGACTCGTCGATCGACTCGACGCGGGTCGAGGTGAGCACGTCGATGCCCAGCCTCCGGTACTGCTTGGCGAGTTCGGCGGAGACCTCGGCGTCCTCCAGAGGGGCCACGCGGTCCAGGAACTCGACGATCGTGACCTTGACGCCGTAGTTGTGCAGCACGTACGCGAACTCGATGCCGATCGCGCCGGCGCCCGCGATCACGATGGACTGCGGGAGTTCCTCGGCGAGGATCTGCTCCTCGAACGTCACCACGCGTGCGCTGCGCTTGGTGCCGGGCAGCAGCCGGGGCGTCGCCCCCGTGGCGATGATGCAGTGGTCGAAGCCGATGGTGCGGGTCTCGCCGTCGTAACCGGTTACCCGCAGCGTGCGGTCGTCGACGAACGCGCCGCGGCCGTCGAACTCGGTGATCTTGTTCTTCTTCATGAGGTAGTGGACGCCCTTGACCCGGCCGTCCGCGACCTTGCGGCTGCGGCGGTACGCCTCGCCGTAGTCGAAGGAGACCTGTCCCTCGACCTTGATGCCGAAGGTCTTCGCCTCACGCGTGACGATGTGCGCGAGTTCGGCGTTGCGCAGCAGGGCCTTGGTGGGGATGCAGCCCACGTTCAGGCAGACGCCGCCCCAGTACTTCTCCTCGACGACCGCGACGCGCTTGCCCAGCTGGGCGGCCCGGACCGCGGCCACGTAGCCGCCGGGACCGGCGCCCAGGACCACGACGTCGAAGCGTTCGTCCTGCTCGACCATGGGAGGGTTCCTCTTCCGTAGGTACCGTTTCCTTCTACCTCGGGAAACGGTACCCACGCAGCCGCGGTCGCGCCTCGCTACTGTGTGGCCGTGGGCCGGCGTGACGCGGCCGTCGCCCGGTCGACGTCGGTCAACGGCCGCAGCCGGTAGGTGTACGCGTAGTCCCGGTCGGCGAACAGCTTGTACTCGTCGTGGGTGTGCGCGCCCCAGCTGTTGTCGCCGCCGACGCCCATCTGCCGGTGGTTCAGGCGGAGTACGACCTCCTTGCGGGGTGTGAGCTGGTAGTCGTGGCGGGCCCCGACCGACAGGTCCTCGGGGGTGAAGTGCGAGGCGTTGACCTCCAGGAGCGGCTCGCCGGAGACCAGCAGGCCGTGGCCGTCGGCGTCGGTCAGGGCGACCCAGCGGACGTCCGTCTTGTTGCCGTTCTCCTGCGGACGCAGGTAGGAGGTCCACTGGCCGGCGACGGTGCCGGAGTACAGGCCGACGTCGGTGGCGTCGTTGCGGTCCCAGTGGTTCTCCTCGGGGCCGCGGCCGTAGTAGTGCAGGTGCTCCAGCCGGCCGGGCAGGAACAGCAGCGTGCCGACCTCCGGGATGTACGGCAGCGAGGCCGCGCCCGGGTGCAGGGTGTTGTCGACCTTGATCTCACCGTTTCCGAAAACGGTGTAGGTGGTGGTGTACGTCGATGCCGTCGTCGTGGGCAGGGCGCCGGCGACCTTGATCTCGACGGCCCGGTCGTCGCGCAGCGCCCGCACGCGCACGTCGGTCACCGTGCGGCGGGCGCCGGCGTCGCGCCAGGTCTGGTTGCGGGTGTGCTGGCCGTTCCCCCGGTCGTTGTCGGTGGGTGCACGCCAGAAGTTCGGAGCCGGTCCGGAGGAGATCAGCCGGGCGCCGCTCACCTCGTACGAGGTGATGACGCCGGTCTTCTTGTCGACGGCGACCGAGAAGTCCTCGCCCGTGACGGTGACCGACGCGTCGCCGTCCTGGTGGCTGAGCGCCGGGATGCCGTCCAGGGACACGGGCGTGACGGCGGGGCTGCCGGCGTCGACGGCGAGCTGCTGCCTGGCCACCTCGAAGCCGGACCTCGCCCACTTCGTGGTCTCCCGGGTGGTGAACGACAGGTGCAGGAAGTACTCCGCGCCCGGCGCCGGGTCGCCCGGCACTCTGAAGGGCACGGTGATGTCCTTGGCCGACAGCGGCGCCACGTCCAGCTGGGCGCGGCTCAGCTTTCCGCGCTGCACCACCGCGCCGTCGCCGACGAGCTCCCAACGTCCGTCGAACTCACGGAGGTTGGTGAAGAGGTACTCGTTGGTGAGGGTGACCGCGGCCCCGGGGGCGAGCGGGCCGCCGCCGGCCGGTGCGGCGTCGATCGCCTGGTAGATCCGCTTGACCTCGGCGGACTTTCCGGTGAGCCCGCGGTCGGCGGTGACGATGCCGTCGCCGGAGAAGGCCCCGTCGTTGGGGTTGTCGCCCCAGTCGCCGCCGTAGGCGTAGAACGTCTTGTCGCGGGGTCGTTTCTCGATGAGGCCGACGGTCGCGGCGTCGAACCAGAACCGTACGCCGTCGTCGCCGGGGCCGCGGCCGCCGGCGGCCAGTTCGGCGGCGCTCAGCGCCCTGGCGTACACCCGGGCCCGTCTGACGGTGCCGCTGAACTCCCGGGTCGGGTTGTCGACGTCGGTGGCCAGGGACAGCGGCGCGGTGTTGACGGCGGGGCGCACGGTGGTGGTGCGGGTGGCCCGGACCGAGCCGTCGACATGGAGGGTCAGGGTGCCCGCCGCCGCGTCGAAGACGCCCGCCACATGGTGTTCGGCGCCGGTCCAGCCGTCCGGCAGCGCCCAGCTCGCGGTGATCCACTGGCCGCTGCCGTAGATGAAGAACTCCAGCGTCCGATTCGTCTGCTTCAGGGCGTACTGGGTGTCGCCCTTGGCCAGGATGGGCTGGTGGTAACCGGTTACGTGCGGGGTGACCCATGCCTCCAGGGTGAGGGACCCGGTGAGGTCGAGCGTGGTGTCACGGGCGAAAACGGTTCCGCCGGAGACACCCTCGTCGCGGGTGAAGGCACCGCTCGGGGCGACGATCTCGCCGCGCAGGGCGGCGGGCCCGGTCTCGGTGAGCAGTGTGCGGGTCGGCGTGGGCCAGTCGAGGGCCTGGTCGACGAAGTCCCAGATCCAGCCGCCCTGCAGCACCTCGTGGCGGCGGACCAGATCCCAGTACTTCTTGAAGTTTCCGCTGGAGTTCCCCATCGCGTGGGAGTACTCGATCATCACGTACGGCCGGGTGTCGGCGGTGTCCTTCGCCCGGGCCTCGACGCGGGCGGGGCTGTCGTACATCTCGGAGCGGATGTCGCTGATGCCGGGGCGGTCGTCGCCCTCGTACTGGATGACCCGGGTGGTGTCGTAGGAGCGGATCCAGTCGTACATGGCGTTGAAGGTGCTGCCGCCCCCCGCCTCGTTGCCGAGCGACCAGATGACGACCGACGCGTGGTTCTTGTCGCGGTGGACCATGTTCTGGGCGCGGGCCACGCACGCCGTCGTCCACTCGGCGTGGTTGCCGGGGTACTCGCCCCGGATGCCGTGGGTCTCCAGGTTGGTCTCGTCGACGAGGTACAGACCGTACTCGTCGGCGAGTTCGAGCCAGCGCGGGTTGTTGGGGTAGTGCGAGGTGCGGACGGTGTTGATGTTCAGCCGCTTGATGATGCCGATGTCCTCGACCAGGTCCGCGCGGGTGAGCGCCGAGCCGTGGGTCGGGTGCATCTCGTGGCGGTTGGTGCCGCGGAGGGAGACCGGCTTGCCGTTGATGCGCAGCAGCCCGTCCAGCAGCGCGAACTCACGCAGGCCGACGCGATGGGAAACGGTTTCGATCACCTTGCCGGCCGGGTCGCGCAGCCGGAGCACGGCTGTGTAGAGCTCCGGGTGCTCGGCCGACCACAGCCGGGGCGCGGGCACGGCCTTCGCCGCCTGGACGGTCTTCTCCTCGCCGGAACCGAGCGCGACGGCCTGCTGCAGCGGCCGGGACCACACCGGGTGCCCGCCCGCGTCGTACAGCTGGGTCTCGACGGAGTACCGGCCGGCGCCGTCTCCGCCGTAGTCCCGCACATGGGCGGTGACCGACAGTTCGGCCGCCCTGTAGTCGTCGCTCAGCGGGGTGTCCAGCCGGAAGTCGCGCAGGTGCACGGCCGGCGTGGAGTACAGGTAGACCGAGCGGAAGATACCGCTCAGCCGGATCATGTCCTGGTCCTCCAGCCAGTCGCCGTCGGAGTAGCGGTAGACCTCCACGGCGATCTGGTTGGCGCCCGGCTTGAGGTGCGGGGTGATGTCGTACTCGGCCGGGTCATAGGAATCCTCGTGGTAACCGACCATCTCCCCGTTGATCCACACGTAGTGGGCGGATTTGACCCCTTCGAAGTGAAGGAACGTCCGGCGTCCCGCCCAGCCGCGCGGGACGGTGAAGGAGCGGCGGTACTGGCCCACGGGGTTGTAGCTGGTGGGGGCGACGGGCGGCTGCGCCTCCTCGCCCAGGCCGTTGGGGCCCCACCACGGGTAGGTGATGTTGATGTAGATCGGTCGGTCGTAACCGTGCAACTGCCAGGCGGAGGGGACGGGGATGGTGTCCCAGTCGCTGTCGTCGACGTCGGTCCGGTGGAAGTCGACGTCCCGGTCGTCGGGGCGGTCGGCGTGCGCGAACTTCCACCGTCCGTCGAGGCTCAGCCGGTACGGGGAGCGGGTGCGGTCGGCGGCGAGGGCCTGGTCGAGGTCCGCGTACGGCATGAGGGTGGTGTGCGGCGCTTCGGTGCCGAGGCGGAAGACGTCGATGTGGCCGTTCCACTCGGGTGTGCCGTCGGCCGCGACGGCCCGGTGGGCGGTGGGCGGTCCGGACAGGGCGAGCGCGCCGAGGGCGGCTGCCGACCCTTCGAGCAGACGACGACGGCTGACGACCGTCCGGAGCGGGCGATCCGGCTCCACCCGCTGGGGGCGGTCCGGCCGGTCCATGGGCGACACGTGCGGGTGCGACATGACCACGACCTTCCTCAAGGCGAACCGTGCGGCTTCGCACGGACGGAGGGTGCGTCAGATCTTGTCCACTCCTGTTGAAAAAACGAACATTGGCGCGCCGCAATGACCGAATATCAACTCTCTTCGGCGCAACGCGACTTGGTGCAACGCGACTTGGTGCACAGGAATCCCGTCAGTAGACGTCCCTCACATACCGCTTGTCGGAGGCGAGTTGCTTCACATAGGCCGCCGCCTCCGGCTCGCTCAGACCGCCGTGGACGACCGCGACGTCGCGCAGGGCCTGGTCGACGTCCTTCGCCATGCGGGAGGCGTCGCCGCAGACGTAGAAGTGGGCGCCGTCCTGGAGCCAGGACCACAGGTGGGAGCCGTGCTCGCGGATGCGGTCCTGGACGTAGATCTTGACGCGCTGGTCGCGGGAGAACGCCGTGTCCAGACGGGCGAGGGCGCCGTCGGCCTGCAGGGCGGCCAGGTCCTCCTGGTAGTAGAAGTCCGTCGCCCGGCGCTGCTCGCCGAAGAACAGCCAGTTGGGCGCCCGGTGCCCGCGCGCCCGGCGCTCCTGAAGGAACCCGACGAACGGCGCCACTCCCGTGCCCGGACCGACCATCACCATCGGGGTCGCCGGATCGGCGGGCGGCCGGAAGTGCGGGGAGCGCTGCACATGGACGGGGACCTCGGTGCCGGGCTCGGCGTCGGCGAGGAAGGGCGAGCAGACGCCCTGCCGGGGGCGGCCGGCCAGGTTCTCGTACCGCACGACGGAGACGGTGAGCGAGACCAGGTGGGGGTCGGTCAGCGGGCTGGACGATATGGAGTACAGGCGCGGCTGCAGCCGTCCCAGCACCTCGGCCCACTCCTGCGCGTGGGCACGGACGCCGGACTCGGCCGCCACGTCGACTGCCTGGCGGCCCCAGGACCACTTCGCCAGCTCGTCCTTGTTGTCGGGGCGCAGCAGTTTGCGCAGCTCGCGCGGGTCTCGGGTGCGGTCGGCGGTGAAGCGGAGCAGGGCCGGGGTGATCCGGGTGATGTCGAGGTGGCGCAGCAGGGCCTCGCCGAGGGCGACCTCACCGACGCCGTTCACCTGCACGCGCGCGTGCGCGTCGAGTCCGGTGACGGTCAGCCACTCCGCCACCAGCTCCGGGGAGTTGAGGGGCCGGACGCCGAGCGCGTCGCCGGCCTCGTAGAGGAGCGGGGTCTCGCTGTCGCGGGTGTCGAAGGTGAAGCGCCGGACCTCCTTGCCGGAACCGGGCAGGCTGAGCAGCCGGTTGCCGGTGAGGCGGGCCGTGACGGGGGCGGGACGCCGGGCACGGGGAGCGGCGGCGGTGGCGGCCTTGGTGACGACGGCGGGAACGGCGTCCGGGACGGGCGCGGGGGCCGGCCCCGGGGCAGGGGACCCGACGGGTGCCGCGGGCGCCGGATCCGTGGGCGGGAGCTCCGTGGGCAGGTGTTCCGTGGGCGGGAGCTCCGTGGGCAGGTGTTCCGTGGCTTCCTTCAGTGCGGTGACGACCTGGTCGAGCCAGGCCTCCGCCTCCGTCTCGTAGTCCGGTTCGCAGTCGGTGCGCGGGGCCAGCCGGACCGCGCCCAGCTCGTCCATACGGTCGTCCAGGCGTCGGCCGTGTCCGCAGAAGTCGTCGTACGAGGAGTCCCCGAAGGCGAGGACGGCATAGCGTCGGCCTTCCAGTCGGCCGGTGCCCAGCTCGGCGAGGCCGTCCCAGAAGCCGGCGCCGTTGTCGGGGGCGTCGCCGTCGCCGAAGGTGCTGGTGATCAGCAGCAGGTCGGCCCCTGCGGGCAGGGCGGCGGGGTCGGCCTCGTCCATGGCGACGAGGGAGGCCGTGTGGCCGCCGGCGGTGAGCCGTTCGGCGGTGGCGGCGGCGAAGTCCTCGGCGTTGCCGGTCTGCGAGGCCCACAGGATCACGACCCGCCGGGTCGGGGTCGGGGTCTGCGGGGGCGGCACGGCGCCGGTGCGGGAGTACATGCCGGCGAGGGTGCCGTTGACCCACAGGGCGTGCTCGGGACTGAAGGGCGCGTCCGGCGGCAGGACCGGTACGCCCGGGGCGCCGGCCGGGATGCCGGCGAGGAAGCCGACCAGATAGCGCCGTTCCAGCTCGGTGAGGACCGGCGGCGGGCTGGGCTCCAGGCCGAAGACGGCGGCCGCGGAAGGCTGGACGGCGGAAGGCTGGACGGCGGTGGGGACGAGGGCGGCCGACGGCTGCGCGGCCAGGTTCTGCGCAGCCAGGTTCTGCGCGGCCAGGTTCTGCGCGGCCGGGGTCTCGGCCGCCGGAGCATGGACGGTAACCGGTGTCGACACCTTCGTCAGCGACACCGCGCACACCTTCAGCTCGGGCTGGAAGGACAGCGGGTCGACGGCGTCGCTGGTGACCGCGTTGACGCTGAGGTACTCGCCGAAGAGGTCGTTCCAGTGGAACGGTGCGAAACAGGAGCCGGGCAGGACGCGGTCGGTGACGACCGTCGGCAGCACGGCCCGCCCGCGCCGTGAGGCGACCTCGACGGAGTCGCCGTCGGCGAGGCCGAGCGCGGCCGCGTCCTCGGGGTGCACCTCGACGAACGGGCCGGGATCGAGTTTGTTGAGCTTGGCGACTTTGGCTGTCTTCGTCAGGGTGTGCCACTGGTGCTGGAGACGGCCGGTGTTGAGGACGAACGGATAGTCGTCGTCCGGCATCTCGGCGGGCGGAACGTGCGGACGCGGGTGGAAGACGGCGCGGCCGGAAGCCGTGGGAAACGTGAGGGAACCGTCTTCGTTCACGTAGCGGATCGGGTTGCGGTCGGGCCCGTCGGCGGTGGCGGCCGGCCACTGCACCGGGGTGTCACGCAGCCGCTCGTATGTCACTCCGCGCAGGTCGTAGCCGGTCTGCGGGTTGTGGGCGCGCTTGATCTCCTCGAAGATCTGCTCGGCGCTGTCGTACGAGAAACCGCTCTCGTAACCCATGGCTCGGGCGACGGCCGCGATGAGCCGCCAGTCGGCCGTGGCCTCGCCGGGCGGGTCGGCGGCGGGCCGGGCGAGGGTGAGGTTGCGCTCGCTGTTGATGAGGACGCCCTCGGTCTCGGTCCACAGGGCGCCGGGCAGGACGACGTCGGCGTAGGCGTTCGTCTCGGTGTCGGCGAAGACGTCCTGGGTGACGACGAACTCGGCGGCCTCCAGGCCCTCGATGACCGTCCTGCGGTTGGCGACGGAGGCGACCGGGTTGGTGCAGATGATCCAGCAGGCCTTGATCTCGCCGTCGGCCATCTTCCGGAACATCTCGACGGTGCCCTTGCCGACGCCGTCCGCGCGGATCGTGCCCGGTTCGAGCCCCCACAGCTCTTCGACGAAGGCGCGGTCGGCGTCGACGAGGACGGAGCGCTGACCGGGGAGCCCGGGCCCCATGTAGCCCATCTCCCGGCCGCCCATGGCGTTGGGCTGGCCGGTGAGGGAGAAGGGACCGCTGCCGGGGCGGCAGATCGCACCGGTCGCGAGATGCAGGTTCACCAGGGCGTTGGTGTTCCAGGTGCCGTGCGTGGACTGGTTGAGGCCCATGGTCCAGCAGCTGGTCCACTCCTCCGCCTCGCCGATCAGCCGGGCGGCCTCGCGCAGGCAGGTCTCCGGGATGCCGGTGAGCTCCGCGACGGTCGCGGGCGGGTAGTCGGCGAGGAACTCCGGCATCGCCTCCCAGCCCTGGGTGTACGCGGCGACGAAGTCGGGGTCGGTGTGGCCGTCCTCGTGCAGAAGATGCAGCAGACCGTTCAGCAGGGCGAGGTCGGTACCCGGCTTGACCTGGAGAAACAGGTCTGCCTTCGCCGCGGTGGCGGTGCGGCGCGGGTCGACGACGATCAGCTTGGCGCCGGCCTTCACCCGGTCCATCATCCGCAGGAACAGGATCGGGTGGCAGTCGGCCATGTTGGAGCCGATGACCAGGAAGACGTCCGCCTTGTCGAGGTCCTCGTACGAGCCGGGCGGACCGTCGGCGCCGAGAGACAGTTTGTAACCGGTTCCGGCGCTTGCCATGCACAGCCGGGAGTTCGACTCGATCTGGTTGCTGCGGAGGTAACCCTTTACCAGCTTGTTCGCGAGGTACTGCGCCTCGAGGCTCATCTGCCCGGAGACGTAGAGGGCGACGGCGTCCGGGCCGTGCTCGTCGACGATCGCACGCAGGCGCCGTGCCGTCTCGGCGACCGCCGCGTCCACGGGGGCGGGCTCGGGCTCCTCGCCGCGGTCCGAGCGGACGAGGGCGCTGGTCAGCCGGCCGGGCGCGGCAAGCATGTCGGCGGTGGTCGCGCCCTTGGTGCACAGCCGGCCGAAGTTCGCCGGGTGCTGCTTGTCGCCGACCGCTTTCAGGACCGTGCGGCGGCCGTCCGGTCCGCGGCCGATGTCGAGGACCATGCCGCAGCCGACGCCGCAGTACGAGCAGACCGTGCGCACCTTCGTCTCGGTCGCGCTGTCGGTCCGCGGGTCCGGCACGGCCACGGGCGCCCCTTTCGTTCTGACGTCCTGCTGACGATCGGCCTGGTGAGAGCTTCTGCAAGCCTCTGTGACGGTACGAACCGCGCATTACACAGGTGTCTCCCGGACCGGCCACCAGGAGTTAAGCCCGGCGCACAGCGCAGCGCGGCCGGGTGTGAGCGGCACCTTCCGCTCCGCAGGTAGGAAGGCTACCTGGGCGAGGACGAACGAATTCCGGAACCGGGGGCGGGCGGGCCGGGCCGGCGCGAGGGTGACCGGGCCGGCGCGAGGGTGACCGGGCCGGCGCGAGGGTGACCGGGCCGGTGTGAGGGTGGCCGGGGCTGAGGGGCGGCGGGCTGTGCACGGGCGGGGGCCGGGGCTGCGGCGGGACGCGCTCGGAGCTGCTGAGCTCCTCGGCGATCCCCGAGGGCGGGCCCGCGGTGGGGGCGGTGCACCGGGCCCTGCCCGGCCTGTTCGAGCAGTGGGCGGTGCTGCCTCCCTCGTGGTGCATGCAGAACTTCGCCGGCACGCACGCCCACGCCGACAGCATCCGCGGCCAGGGCACGATCATGACCGCGGCCGGGACCGGCCGGGTCGGATTCGTCGACGCCGACGACATCGCCGCCGTCGCCGTACCGGCCCCCACCCAGGACCGCGCGCCCGATGCCGAGGACATCGCCGCCGCACCGGCCGGCCGCCACACGGTTTCCGGGCGGTCGCCGAACGCGAGCCGGCCGCCGAACGCGAGCGGGCCGTTCGGGCAGGAGACGCTCAGTCGCGGTAGGCGGCGGCCGCGTTCTCCACGAACGACCTGATCAACGGGTTGGCGTCCCCCTCCTGCCATGCCACCGCGACGCGGCTCGGCGCCATGTCGACGACCGGGATCACGGCCAGCTGTTCGGGTGGGCGGTGACCGAGCGGGGTCATCCCGACCGTGCCGTTCCAGAGCACGGCCTGCAGACACTCCTGGACGGCACGCACCACCGGACCCTCACGCGGCTCGCCCCCGTTCCAGTACGACTGCCAGATCGGGTCGGTGCCGTCCGGGAACTGGAACCAGCGCCGGCCCGCCAGGTCGGCCAGCTTCAGGCGGTCGCTCCCGGCCAGCGGATCGTCGGTGCGCAGCACCGCGCCCACCGGGTCGGCGCGCAGTTCGCGCACCGCCAGGCCGCTCTCGTCGAACGGCAGGCGGGTCAGCGCGACGTCGACGAGTCCGGCCCGCAGTCCGCAGGTCGGATCGGTCAGGTCGGTGTCGCGGATGCGGACTTCGACGCCGGGGTGCCGTCGGCGGTACGCGGCGGCCAGTCGCGTCGCGCCCCGGTCGGAGCTGTCGCCCAGGAGGCCGACGGTGAGGGTCGCGGCGCCGGCCGCGCCGGCCACGCGCACGCGTGCCCGGTCGGCCTGGTCGAGCAGGGCGCGCGCCTCGTCCAGCAGCACCGCCCCGGCCGGGGCGAGGGCGACGCCCGCGGCCGAGCGGTGCAGCAGGGTGGCGCCGAGATCGGCCTCCAGCCGCCTGATCGCCCGGCTCAGCGGCGGCTGGCTCATGTGCAGCCGGACGGCGGCCCGGCCGAAGTGGAGTTCCTCGGCGACGGCGACGAAATAGCGCAGCGTTCGCAGCTCCATGACCAGGGATGATACCCGTGCGGTATCGGGCTCACCACAACGGTCTTGGACGGCCGCGGTGTTCCGGCGGTGCAATCGGCGCATGGCTGACGAACAGATTCCCGACCCCGCCGTGCAGGTCTCCGGCGCCCAGGACATCGCCCCCGACCTGCTGGTGATCCCGAACCAGGGGGCCGCACTGGTACCGAACATCGGCGTCATCGGCGGTACACGAGCCGTCCTGGTCGTCGAGACGGGCATCGGCGCCGCCAACGCCGAGCAGGTCCTCGCCCTCGCGTCCGAGGTGGCCGGGGACCGCCGCCTGTATCTGACCACGACGCACTTCCACCCCGAGCACGCCTTCGGCGCACAGGTGTTCGCAGGCCGGGCCACGTACCTGGTCAACCGCGCCCAGGCAGCCGACCTGGAGCAGAAGGGGCCGGGCTATCTGGAGATGTTCCGGAGCTTCGGCGGGCCGGTCGCCGAGCGGCTCGACGGCGTCCAGGTGCCCACCCCGGACGTGGTCTACGACGACGGGTACGACCTGGACCTCGGCGGCCGGACCGTGCGGCTGCGGCCCACCGGACGGGGCCACACGAAGGGCGACCAGGTGGTCGAGGTACCGGACGCCGGCGTGCTGTTCACCGGGGATCTCGCCGAGACCGGGCAGTTCGCCATCTTCCCCTGGTTTCCGCCGTACGACACGGACGTCTCCGGCGTGCGCTGGCTGGAGGTCATGGACCGGCTGGCCGCGACCGGGCCCCGGGTGGTGGTCCCCGGCCACGGCGACCTCGGCGGCCCGCAGGTCCTCACCGACGTCCGCGACTATCTGCGCGACGAGACCTGGCGGCGGCGCGACTCCACGACGGCCGAGGACGAGATCGTCGCCGAGGTCCGGGCGCTGCTGATCGAGCGGCATCCGCAGTGGGCGGGCCGGGAGTGGATCGAGCGGGGCGTCGGCTGCCTGTGCACGGAGCACACAGCAGAAACGGAACACACAGCAGAAGCGGAACCGGCACGGCCGAGGTGACTGACGACCCGCCCGCGAGGGTCAGCCCCGGCCAGGCCAGGCCAGGCCAGGCCAGGCCACGGCGAGCATCGCGGCGAACGCGGCAAGGGCCGCACCGGCCCCCGCCGTGACGCTCTGGTCCTGAGAGAAGCCTGCGAGAACGAGAGGCCGAGAGGCCGGCGCCCGTCACGCCGGCCTGACCGATCCGGTGTGGTGCGCGAAGATCACGGCCGGTACGCGGCCGCGGACACCGATCTCGGGAGCGGCCGCCGGACCGGACCGTTCAACCGATGTGCGCGGCGAACGCGGCGTAGGCCCGTTCGTCGAAGAGGACGAAGGTGACCTCCTCCACCGAGGTCGGCGTCGCCCGCACGGTCTGCACCGCGATCCGGGCGGCGTCGTCCATCGGCCATCCGTAGATGCCGGCGGAGACCGCCGGGAAGGCGACGGTGCGCGCGCCCAGCTCGTCCGCGACCCGCAGCGACTCCCGGAAGCAGGAGGCCAGCAGCTCCGAGCGGTCCTCGCCCGCGCTGTACACCGGGCCCACGGTGTGGATCACCCAGCGCGCGTCCAGTTCGCCCGCCGTCGTGGCGACCGCCTGGCCGGTGGCCAGACCCTTGCCGTAGTGCGAGGCGCGGAGCCGACGGCAGTCGTCGAGGATCGCGGGGCCGCCCCTGCGGTGGATCGCGCCGTCGACGCCGCCTCCGCCGAGCAGCGAGGAGTTGGCCGCGTTGACGATGGCGTCCACCGACTGCCGGGTGATGTCGCCCTGGACGAGCGTGATCGTGGTCATGACTGTGTGTATAGCAACGGGGACCGGCCGACCGCTCAGCTTTGTCGCCGCAGTCTGCGCCATACGGCCTTGGCCGCGTTGTGGCCCGACATGCCGTGCACGCCCGGGCCGGGCGGGGTGGCCGAGGAGCAGATGAAGACGGCCGGGTGCGGGGTGGCGTACGGGAACGGGGTCAGCTTGGGGCGCAGCAGGATCTGGAGCCCGGAGGCCGCGCCGGTGGCGATGTCCCCGCCGATGTAGTTGGCGTTGCGGGCGGCGAGTTCGGCGGGCCCTGCGGTGGCGCGGGCGAGCACGCGGTCGCGAAAGCCCGGAGCGAAGCGCTCCAGTTGGCGTTCCATGGCGTCGGTGAGGTCGCCCGTCCAGCCGTTGGGCACATGGCCGTACGCCCAGAAGACGTGCTTGCCGGCCGGGGCCCGGGTGGGGTCGACGACGCTGGGCTGCACCGTGATCATGAAGGGTCTGTCGGGGGCCCGGCCCTCCCGGGACGGGGCGCGCAGGGCGGCGCCGATCTCCGCGCTGTCCGCGCCGATCTGCACGGTGCCGGCGGCGCGGGCCTCCTTCGCGGTCCATGGGACGGGGCCGTCGAGCGCGTAGTCGATCTTGAAGACGCCCGGTCCGTACTTGTACCCCGCGTAGTAGTCGCCGAAGCCGGCGATGCGGGCGAGGGCGGTGGGCGAGGTGTCGAAGACGTACGCGCGGGCCGGCGGCAGGTCGTCGAGGCGCTTGACCTCGTAGTCGGTGTGGACGCTGCCGCCGAGGTCCTCGAGGTAGGCGGCCAGGGCGTCCGAGATGGACTGGGAGCCGCCGCGGGCCACCGGCCAGCCGCGGGCGTGCGCGGCGAGGGCGAAGACCAGGCCGACGGCGCCGGTGGCGAGGCCGCTCAGCGGAGCCATGACATGGGCGACGAGGCCGGCGAAGAGCGTCTTGGCCGGCTCGTCGCGGAAGCGTCGGACGAGCCAGCTGGACGGGGGCAGACCGACCAGGCCGAACCGGGCCAGGGTGACCGGGTCGCGCGGGAGCGCGGTCAGCGGCAGCGACATGAAGTCGCGGGCCAGGGTGTCCCACTTGGGCAGGAAGGGCTCGACCAGACGGCGGTACGCGCCCGCGTCCCGTGGCCCGAAGGAGGCGGCCGTCTCGGCGACCGACCTGGACAACACGGCCGCGCTGCCGTCGAGGAAGGGGTGCGCCATGGGCAGCTCGGCGTGCAGCCACTCCAGGCCGTAGCGCTCCAGGGGCAGGGCGCGGAACGCGGGCGAGTTGATGCCGAGGGGGTGCGCGGCGGAGCACGGGTCGTGGCGGAAGCCCGGCAGGGTGAGTTCCTCGGTGCGGGCGCCTCCGCCCACGGTGTCCCGTGCCTCGAAGATCGCCACGGAGAAGCCGCGTCTGGCCAGCTCCACCGCCGCGGTCAGCCCGTTGGGCCCCGCTCCCACCACGACCGCATCGAGCATCGACGGCACTTCGACCCCTTCGTCAGCCGGTGACCGCCGTAGACCGGTGGCCCCCGCAGTCAGGATATGCCGGGCGTACGACAACGCCCGCGGCGCGGGGGCCCGAACCGGCCGGGACGCCCGCACCGCCCGGCACGATGCCCACACTGCGCCACGCCACGCCACGCCACGCCAGGCCACACCGCACCGCGCCACACCCGCGCCACGCCACACGGCACCCGCGCCACACCGCGTCGCACCGCACCGCATCGCTCAGGCGATGTCGCGAAGCCGCTCGACGCCCGAGAGGAGTCCCGACACCCTGCGGGCCGTCGCCGCGTCCCGGGCCGCCGTGAAGGGCAGGGAGTTGCCGCCGGTGATGCGGAACGGCTCGCCGGTGAGGGTGAGGTGGGCGCCGCCCGCCTCCTCGACCAGCAGCAGTCCGGCCGCGTGGTCCCAGGCCGCTTCCCAGGAGAAGGCCGTGGCGTCCAACTCGCCCCGGGCGATGGCGAGATACTCGAGCCCGGCGGATCCGCACGCGCGCGGTGCGACTCCGTCCGTCCACAGCGCCAGCAGGGCGCGCTTCTGCGCGTCGGTCGTGTAGTCGGGGTGCGAGGTGGCCACCGTCAGGTCGCGGCCGGGCTCGGGCGGACCGGCGAACAGCCGCTCGCCGTCCAGGAAGGCGCCGCCGCCCCGGACGGCCGTGGCCAGTTGGTCGCGGGCCGGAGCGTACGTCCAGGAGGCGTGCAGGACGCCGTGCCGGACGAGCGCGACCAGGGTGCAGAAGCCGTCGTCGCCGTGCACGAACTGCCGGGTCCCGTCGACCGGGTCGACGATCCACACCGGCGCGTCGCCCTGTATCGCCTCGTACGTGGCCGGGTCGGCGTGCACGGCCTCCTCGCCGACGACGACCGAGCCGGGCAGGAGGGCGGCGAGGGCCTTGGTCAGGAACAGCTCGGCGCCCCGGTCGGCGTCCGTCACCAGGTCGTGGGGTCCGCTCTTCTGGTCGACCTCGTGCGCCGCGAGCTGCCGGAAGCGGGGCATGATCTCGGCCGCGGCGGCCCTGCGGACCGCCTCCTCCACGTCGGCCGAGCGGCGCGCGAGAAACTCGTCGATGGTTTCCTTGTCTTCGATCATGCCTCCATGAGAGCACGCCCCACTGACAATCCCCGCCCGCCGGGTGCATCACGGGTGGAATCGGGATGAAGAACAGGAAGTCGAACTCGTCAGCGGCCCACCGCGTACCCCTGCATCCCGCGCGGGTTCGCGGCCGCGAGCAGGATCCCGGTCTCCGGGTCGCGGGCGACCGCGCACAGCCGGCCCTCGGACCACGGGTCGCCGACGGTGAGGTCGTGGCCGCGCCGCCGCAGCTCCTCCACCACCGCCGCCGGCATGCGGGACTCCACGGTGACGCTGCCGGGCCGCATGCCGCGCGGGTAGAAGGAGCCGGGGAAACCGTCGTTGTGCCAGTTCGGGGCGTCGATCGCGCCCTGGAGGTCGAGGCCGCCGCGCACCCGCGCGCGAAGGGCGACGGCGAGGAGGAAGTGCAGCTGCCACTGGTCCTGCTGGTCGCCGCCCGGCGTGCCGAAGGCCAGCACCGGCACCCCGTCGCGCAGCGCGATCGAGGGCGTGAGGGTGGTGCGGGGGCGCCGGCCCGGCGTCAGCGAGTTCGGCAGGCCCTCCTCCAGCCACGTCATCTGCAGCCGGGTGCCGAGCGGGAAGCCCAGCTCGGGCACGACCGGGTTGGACTGCAGCCAGCCGCCGCTGGGCGTCGCCGCGACCATGTTGCCCCAGCGGTCGACGACGTCGAGATGGCAGGTGTCGCCCCGGGTGAAGCCGTTCGCGCCGATCTCCGGCTCCCCCGGCCCGAAGGGCGCCGGGCCCCGGGCGACCGTCGGCTCGCCCGCGCCCAGGGGGCTGAAGCCGGGGTCGTCGGCAGCCGCCACGCACGCGTGCGTGCTCAGCCGCGGGGTGCGCCCGCCGGGGCTGCCGGGCCGTACCTCGTACGAGGCCTTGTCGCCGATCAGCCGCCGCCGGTCCGCGTTGTAGTCGGCGGCGAGCAACTCGTCGAGCGGGACCTCGGCCGCGTCGCCGTACCAGGCCTCGCGGTCGGCCATGGCGAGCTTGCAGCCCTCGACGAGGAGATGGACGTAGTCGGCGGAGCCGTACCCGGGCAGCTCGGCCGGGAGCAGGGCGAGCTGCTGGAGGAGGGCGGGGCCCTGGCTCCACGGGCCCGCCTTGCACACGGTCCAGCCGTTCCAGTCGTACGTCGCCGGCGCCTCGTAGGACGCGGACCAGGCGGCGAGGTCGGCGGCCGTGAGGGTGCCGGTGTGCCGCTCGCCGCTGGTGTCCAGAGTGGGCCGGGCGGCCTGCCGGACGAGCGCCTCGGCGACGAACCCGGTCCGCCACACCTCCCGCGCGGCCTCGATCCGCGCCTCCCGGTCGCCCGCCCCGGCGGTGGCGGCGGTCTCGGCGAGCAGCCGCTTCCAGGTGGCGGCGAGGGCGGGGTTGCGGAACAGCGCGCCGGGCCGCGGGGCCTCCCCGCCGGGCAGGTACACCTCCGCCGACGACGTCCACTCCGTCTCGAAGAGCTCCCGGACCGTCTCGACGGTCGCGCCGACGTTGTCCACGGGCGCGTGCCCGTGCTCGGCGTACCCGATGGCGTACTTCAGCACGTCGTCGAGGGACTTGGTGCCGTGGTCGCGCAGAAGGAGCATCCAGGCGTCGAACGCGCCGGGGACCGCGGCTGCGAGGGGCCCCGTTCCGGGGACGAGGTCCAGGCCCAGCCCCCGGTAGTGCGCGACCGTCGCGCCCGCCGGCGCCACGCCCTGTCCGCACAGCACCCGCACCTCGCCGCCGGCCGGGGCGAGCAGGATCGGGACCTCGCCGGCGGGCCCGTTCAGGTGCGGTTCGACGACGTGCAGCACGAAGGCGCCGGCCACGGCCGCGTCGTAGGCGTTGCCGCCGTCCTCCAGGACGGCCATCGCCGACTGCGAGGCCAGCCAGTGCGTGGAGGACACCATTCCGAACGTGCCCTGGAGGGTGGGACGGGTGGTGAACAAAACGGGCTCCTCACTGCGCGGCGGCCGATCTCGCGATCGTACGTACCTACCCACCGCACGCTCCCCGTCCCCCTCCTCCCCTCCTCCCCTCCTCCCCTCCTGTCCCTCCTCCCCTCCTGTCCCTCCTCCTGTCCCTCGCCCCGTCCCTCCTCCCGTCGCCGCGCCCTCGCCTCCCCGTCGCCGCGCCCTCGCCGTCTCTATGTCCGGTGAAGAACCCCGATGTCCCGGTAGGTTCAGGCCCCTTCGTCACCGCACAGGCACGGAGCGAGTTCGCACTTCCGCCCCACAGGGAGTCGTGTGACACTGGCGTCTCCTGTCCGCACTGCGGACTCCGTCCGCACCGTCCCCCACGAAAGTGCGCCGTGCGCTCTCTCCCACTGCCGCTCGCCCTCACCGCGCGTCTGACCCCGGTGGTCGTGCTCGCCTGTGCGGGTTGGGCGATGTCGTCCGGCCCGCTGACCGATAAGCAGGACACCGCGGCCAAGGACACCCAGAAGACCCGGACCGAGAAGTCGTCCGGCCCGTCCTCCACGGCCGTCTCCAAGACGTATGCCGCCGCCCCCGCCCCCTGCACCGGCGTGGCCGCGAAGACCGTCTCCTCGCTCGTGCCGGGCGCCAAGGTGGCGGGCAAGGAGATCCCGTCCACGGACACCGAACTGCGCCGCACCTGCTCGTGGAACGCGCTCAAGGGCTACGACTACCGCTGGCTCGACGTCTCCTTCGAGATCACGGAGTCGGACGACGCGGCCACGAGTTCCTACAAGGAGCGCGTCGGGGAGAAGAGCGGCGGCGGTGCGGTGCCGGGGCTCGGCGACGAGGCCTACTCCGTGGTGAACCTGACCACGGAGGACAAGCAGCAGACCCGTGAGGGCGTCGTCATCGCCCGGGTGGCCAACGCGCTGGTGGTCGTCAACTACAACGGCAGCGACTTCGAGACGAAGAAGGCGCCCACCACCGACGAGATCAACAAGGGTGCGATCAAGGCCGCGAAGGAAGCGGTGGCCGCCCTGCAGAACGGCAAGAAGAGCTGAGACAGCGGTTACCCAGGACGGCCGGAAGAGCTCTTCTGCTCTTCCGGCCGTTTCCTGCGTCATGCGTCAGCCGACGCGTCCGTTTCCTGCATCACGCGTCAGACGACGTCCTTCACCAGCTTGACGTGCTCTTCCTGCTTCTCCTGTTCCTGCCGTCCGCGCGCCAGCATCAGGGCCAGGTACAGCGCCATGGAGGTGCCGAGGCCGACGGCCCAGCCGTAGTCGGCGAGGGGTTCCAGCGCCGGGATGGGCCGGCCGTCGATCAGCGGCTTGAAGCTGGCGCCGCCGATCGCGAGAACACCGCCGGTGACGAAGGCGACGACGGCCCGCCAGTTCCAGCCGTTGTCGTACCAGTAACGGCCGCCCTCCTTGTACAGGTCGGTCAGATCGAGCTTGCCGCGGCGCAGGATCCAGTAGTCGGCGATGAGAATGCCGGCGACCGTGCCGAGGAGCCCGCCGACCAGGCCGAGCCAGGTGAAGATGTAGCCCTGCGGGTCGGAGTACAGCTTCCACGGCATGATCACCACCCCGAGCACACAGGTGACGAGGGCACCGGCGCGGAAACTGATCTTCCGCGGCGCGATGTTGGAGAAGTCGAACGCCGGCGAGACGAGGTTGGCCGCGATGTTCACCGACAGGGTCGCCACCAGCACGGTCACCAGCGCGAACAGCAGCCCGACCACGTTGTCCGTCTTGGCGGCGAGCTGTACCGGGTCCCAGATCGTCTCGCCGTACACGGCCTGCGATCCCGAGGTGACCATCACCGAGAGCAGCGCGAAGAGCGTCATGGTCGTGGGAAGACCGAGAGCCTGTCCCCAGGTCTGCGCTTTCTGCGACTTTCCGTACCGGGTGAAGTCCGGGATGTTCAGCGACAGCGTCGACCAGAAACCGATCATGCCCATGAGAGACGGCCAGAAAAGTTTCCAGAAATCGCCGCCCCAGCCCAGCTTGGAGGGCTGGTCGAGCAACGGGCCGAAACCGCCTGCCTTGTTGCTCATCCAGATCAGCATGACGACCGCGCCGACGAGGACGAAGGGCGCCGCCCAGTTCTCGAAGCGGCGGATGGTCTCCATGCCCCGGTAGATGATCGCGACCTGGATCGCCCAGAAGATCGCGAACGACAGCCACATGGTCCAGGCGTAGCCGCCGATCTTCCCGGCGTCGCTCCAGCCGTTGCCGATCAGCTTGCCGGCGAGGAAGTAGATCGCCTCACCGCCGATCCAGGTCTGGATGCCGAACCAGCCGCAGGCCACCAACGCCCGTACGACAGCGGGGAGGTTGGCGCCGCGGATGCCGAAGGAGGCGCGGGCGAAGACCGGGAAGGGAATGCCGTACTTCGGTCCGGCGTGCCCGGTGAGCAGCATCGGGACCAGCACGATCAGGTTGGCCAGGGCGATGGTGAGCACCGCCTGCTTCCAGTCCATGCCGACGGCGATCAGACCGGAGGCCAGCGTCCACGACGCCGTGTTGTGGGCCATGCCGACCCACAGCGCGGAGAAGTTGTACGTGGTCCAGGTGCGCTTCTCCACGGGGACGGGAAGCAGGTCCTCGTTGGCGTAGGGGCCGCTGGGCTGCGGCGAACCAGGGGCGATCTCCACCCGGCCGTCGGCCAGGGTGACTTGAGAGGTCGGCGGTATGGCCGTGGGAGCGGTGTCGGTCATGGGCAGGCCAATCAAACGAGGGGCGGATCCGGAAAGGCCGTGCGGGGTCTCCGGCCCCCTCTCCCCGGGACGCTGGGAGAGGGGAGAACTGGAGTGGGGGGATGGGGAGTTGATCCGGGGGGACGGGTCAGCCGTTGACGGCGGGGATCACCGTGGCGCCGTACGCGTCGATGACCTTCTCCTGCGCGTCGTGCATGTCGTAGACGGCGAACTGGTCGACGCCCAGCGCGCGCAGGGCGTTCAGTTTCTCGATGTGCTTCTCGACCGGTCCGATGAGGCAGAACCGGTCGACGATCTCGTCGGGCACGAAGGAGGTGTCGGGGTTGTCGCTGCGGCCGTGGTGCGAGTAGTCGTACCCCTGCCGGGCCTTGATGTATTCGGTGAGTTCCTCGGGGACCTGGGAGGAGTGCTCGCCGTACTTCGCCACCAGGTCGGCGACGTGGTTGCCGACCATCCCGCCGAACCAGCGGCACTGGTCGCGGGCGTGCGCGAGGGCCTCGGGCGAGTCGTCCTCGGTGACGTACGCGGGGGCGGCGACGCAGATCTTCACCTCGGACGGGTCGCGGCCGGCGGCGACGGCGGCGTCCTTGACGGCCTTCACCATGTACTCGGTGAGATACAGGTCGGCGAGCTGGAGGATGAAGCCGTCGGCCTCCTCGCCGGTCATCTTCAGCGCCTTGGGGCCGTACGCGGCCATCCAGACGGGAAGCTTCGCGTCTTCCTTGATCCAGGGGAACTTGACGACCGTGCCGCCGAGGTCCGCCTCCTGGCCCGAGCCGAGCGCCTTGATGACCTTCATGGCCTCGCTGATGCGGGCGAGCGTGTTCGGGGCGCGGCCCGCGACGCGCATCGCGGAGTCGCCGCGGCCGATGCCGCAGACCGTGCGGTTGCCGAACATGTCGTTGAGGGTGGCGAAGGTGGAGGCGGTGACCTCCCAGGTGCGGGTGCCCGGGTTCGTCACCATCGGGCCCACCGTCAGCTTGCTGGTGTTGGCCAGGATCTGACTGTAGATCACAAACGGTTCCTGCCAGAGCACCGCGGAGTCGAACGTCCAGCCGTATGTGAAGCCGTTGCGCTCGGCGCGCTTCATCAGGCTGACGACCTTCGAGGCCGGCGGGTCGGTCTGCAGGACGAGTCCGAAGTCCATGTGCGCTGCTCCTAGTTGAGGTACTGACAGGTGGAGCGCGGGGTGTAGACGCCGTGACCGGCGTGGCCGGTGTACTCCCGCTCGGTGATGACGAGTTCGCCCCGCGACAGGACCGTCTCCACACGGCCGGTGAGCCGCTTGCCCTCGTACGCCGAGTAGTCGACGTTCATGTGGTGGGTCTCGGCGGAGACGATCTGCTCGGCGTGCGGGTCGTAGATGACGACGTCGGCGTCGGCGCCGGGGGCGATGGTGCCCTTCTTCGGGTACATGCCGAACATCCGGGCCGGGGTGGCGCAGGCGATCTCGATCCAGCGGCGGCGGCTGATGTGCCCGTCGACGACGGCCTGGTGGAGCAGGTCCATCCGGTTCTCGACGCCGGGAAGGCCGTTGGGGATCTTGGAGAAGTCGCCCCGGCCGAGCTCCTTCTGGCCCACGAAGCAGAAGGGGCAGTGGTCGGTGGAGACGACCTGGAGGTCGTTCGTCCTCAGGCCCTGCCACAGCTTGGCCTGGTGCTCCTTCGGCCGCAGCGGCGTGCTGCACACGTACTTCGAGCCCTCGAAGTCGGGCTCGGCGAGGTTGTCCGTCGACAGGAACAGATACTGCGGGCAGGTCTCGCCGAAGACGTTCAGCCCCTCGTCGCGCGCCCGCGCCAGTTCCGCAACCGCTTCCATCGCCGATACGTGCACCACGTACAGCGGGGCCCCGGCGACCTGCGCGAGCTTGATGGCGCGGTGGGTGGCCTCCGCCTCGAGCAGCGCCTTGCGCACCTCGCCGTGATAGCGGGGATCGGTCTCGCCGCGCGCCAGCGCCTGCTCGACCAGGACATCGATCGCGATACCGTTTTCCGCGTGCATCATGATCAGTCCGCCGTTGTCGGCGGAGCGCTGCATGGCGCGCAGGATCTGACCGTCGTCGCTGTAGAAGACGCCGGGGTACGCCATGAACTGCTTGAAGGAGGTGACCCCCTCCTCCACCAGCAGGTCCATCTCCTTGAGCGTGTCCTGGTTCACATCGGAGACGATCATGTGGAAGGCGTAGTCGATCGCGCAGTTGCCCTCCGCCTTGGCGTGCCAGGCGTCCAGTCCCTCGCGCAGGGTGTGCCCGACGCTCTGCACGGCGAAGTCGACGATGGTCGTCGTACCGCCCCAGGCGGCCGCCCGGGTGCCGGTCTCGAAGGTGTCCGAGGCGAAGGTGCCGCCGAACGGCAGCTCCATGTGGGTGTGGGCGTCGACCCCGCCCGGGATCACGTACTTCCCGGTCGCGTCGATGACCTGCTCGGCGCTCCAGGCCTCGGCGGCCGAGGTGCCGGAGGCGGCGAGGGCGGCGATACGGCCGTCCTCGATCAGGACGTCGGCGTGGATCTCGTCGGACGCGGTGATGACGAGACCGCCGCGGATGATTTTACGGCTGCTCATGTTCCGGCTCCGGAGAGGTAGTTGGTCGGGTGCGGGTCGGATGTGGTTGATCGGGCAGTTCCCCGCGCCCCTGGGTCGGTCGAGTGCGGGGAACTGCGTTCATCACGGAGCTGTCAGCGGGCCGTACGCCTCCGGGCGGCGGTCGCGGTAGAACTGCCAGCGGTCGCGGACCTCGCGCAGCTTGGCCATGTCGAGGTCGCGGACGACGAGTTCGGTCTCCTTGTCGCTGGCCACCTCGCCGACGAACTGGGCCTCCGGGTCCACGAAGTACGAGGTCCCGTAGAAGTCGTTGTCGCCGAGTTCCTCGACGCCGACCCGGTTGATCGCGCCGACGAAGTACTCGTTGGCGACCGCCGCCGCCGGCTGCTCCAGCTGCCACAGGTAGGCGGACAGACCGCGCGAGGTCGCCGACGGGTTGAAGACGATCTCGGCGCCCTCCAGTCCCAGCGCGCGCCAGCCCTCCGGGAAGTGGCGGTCGTAGCAGATGTAGACGCCGATCTTTCCGACAGCGGTGTCGAAGATCGGCCAGCCGACGTTCCCCGGGCGGAAGTAGAACTTCTCCCAGAAACCCTTTACCTGCGGGATGTGATGCTTGCGGTACTTGCCGAGGTACGAGCCGTCCGCGTCGATCACCGCGGCGGTGTTGTAGAGGACGCCGGGCTGCTCCTCCTCGTACATCGGCAGTACCAGGACGATGCCGTGCTCCCGGGCCAGCGCCTGGAAGCGCTGGACGATCGGGCCGTCGGGGATCTGCTCGGCGTACTCGTAGAACTGCGGGTCCTGGACCTGGCAGAAGTACGGTCCGTAGAACAGCTCCTGGAAACACAGGACCTGAGCACCCTGCGCGGCCGCGTCGCGGACCGCCTGCTCGTGCACCTGGATCATCGATTCCTTGTCGCCGGTCCAGGCCGTCTGGAAGACGGCGGCACGGATCACTCTGCTCATCGGGACCTCCGGTCACTCGGTGTGCGAGAAGACTAGGAAGTCCGAAAACCGGCTTTGAGTTGCAGCGTGTCACGTCTGCGGGCCCCGGGCGTGCCACGGTGTCACCCTCTCGTGGATCCATGTTTCACCGCCGTTTTCCCAGGTCGTCGCATGTTTCAGGCCTGTTGCGCATCATGCGCGAGGAGCGCGATGTGCACCGAGGCGGCCTGTTCGAAGTCGTCGAGGTCCACGCCCAGCCGCCCCTGTATCGCCTCCAGCCGGCGGTACAGCGCAGGCCGGGAGACGTGGTGGAGCTGGGCGGTGCGGGACTTGTTGCGGCCGGTGGCCAGATAGGTCCGCAGCACGGCGAGCAGGTCCTCGTCGGCCGCGCACAGCAGCCCGTCCAGCTCCCGCTCCGCGAAGGACTGCACATGCGGGTCGTCCCGCAGCAGCCGGATCAGGCCACGCAAGTGGACGTCCCGCAGACGGACGACGGCCGGGAGGTCGAGGGCGGCCGAGGAGTCGGCCACGGCGTCGGCGACATGCTGGGCCTCGCGCAGCCCGGCGGGCACGTCGTCCCAGACGATGCGCGGGGCGGCCGCCGCGACGACGGTGCGGGTCTGACCCGACTCGGTCCGCAGCCGGGCGGCGAAGTGGGCGGCGAGCGCCTCGGCGTCCTGGTCGCGGGCGAGGCTGAGCAGCACGGCGGTGGCCCCGTCGGCGAGCTCGGCGACCAACCCGGGCAGCCCCAACAGCCGTAGCATCCGGTCGAGTTGACCGGGGTCTCCGTCGCGTACCACGAGCGGGACGAAGGTCCGCCGGTTGACGGGGAGGCCGGCCGCCCGGGCCCGGGGCAGCAGTTGCCGGGCCGGTACGACCCCGGAGACCAGATCGGTGAGCAGGCTCTGCGCGGACTGCTCCTCCCAGGTGTGGGCGGAGGCGCCGCCGAGCATACGGTGCAGGACGAGGGCCTCGGCGGCCCGGTCGGCGAGCAGCCGCCCGCCCGCGGTGTCGCCGCGGTAACCGCACAGCATGATCTGTCCCCACCGCTCGCCGCGGCCGCCCAGTTCGGCGCGGATCCAGCCGTCGCCCTCGCTGCCGCCGGCCTGCCGGGCGATGCGCTCCCAGTCCCGCAGCACGTCGTCGACCGCCGACCGCTCCCCCGCCGTCGCCAGCACCCGGTGGGCGAGGTTGGTGACGACGACGGGACAGCCGGTGTGGTGGGCGATCTCGTCGAGCAGGAGTTGCAGCGGGGCGCCCGCGGTGATCAGTCCGGTGAGCGCGGTCCGTACGGCCTCCGACAGGCTGACGGCGGCGAACTTCCGCTGGACCAGCCGGGACTGGACCTCCTCGGTCAACTCGGCGAAGGGGAACGGCCGATGGAGCACGACCATCGGCAGCCCGCACCGCTCGGCGGCCCGCCGCATCACGTCCGGCGGGGTGGGGAAGGCCCGCCCGAGACCCAGCACGACGGCGGCGGCCTCCGCCCGGTGCAGGGAGTGGATGTACTCGGTCTGCGCGCTCTCGTCCCCGGCCAGCAGCACACCGGTGGTGAGGACCATCTCGCCGCCGCTGAGCATCACTCCGACGTCCGCCGCCTCGGCGACATGCACCCAGCGCACCGGCCGGTCGAGCTGGCCGGCGCCGGCCACCACCTCGGGCTCGCCCGCCAACACCCGCTCCAGGGCCAGGACCTGACGGACCGACAGGGCGGGTTCCAGAGGCTCCACGGGGCCCCAGGGCTCCAAGGCGATGGTCATGGCGATGCGTTTCCCTTGGCTCAGGCCGGTGCTACCGCGTGCTGCGCAGCGCGTTCTCGAGGATCGCGGCGCCCTCCTCGGCCTCCGCCACGGTCAGGGACAGCGGCGGGGCGATGCGCAGGGCGCTGGTGTCATGGCCGCCTCCCTTGCCGATCAGCAGCCCGTCGGCGCGGGCCGCTTCGAGGACGGCGGACGCCCGGTCCGGGTCTGCCCGGTCGGTGCCGGGCTTCGTCAGCTCGACGCCGATCATCAGCCCGCGCCCGCGCACCTCCCGTACGCCCGGATCCTGGGCGACAGCGGCCCGCAGCCGTTCGATGAGCAGGCCGCCGACCCGCCGCGCGTTGCCCTGGAGGTCGTGTTCCAGCAGGTAGGAGAGGTTGGCGAGACCGGCCGCCATGGTGATCTGGGTGCCGCCGAAGGTGGAGATGCTGTTGGCGTCCAGGCAGTTCATGATCTCGGAGCGGGCGATGACGCCGCCGATGGACATGCCGTTGCCGATGCCCTTGGCGAAGGTGACGATGTCCGGCGGACCGCTCTGCGCGTGCGCCTGCCAGCCCCAGAAGTGCTCGCCGGTGCGGCCCCAGCCGGTCTGCACCTCGTCGGCGATCCACAGGATCCCGTATTCGTTCAGCACGTCACGGAATGCTGCATACAGTCCGTCCGGTGGTGAGGTGAATCCGCCGACGCCTTGGATGGGCTCGGCGATCAGGGCCGCGGGCGGGCGGGTGTGTCCGAGCAGATCCCGCAGGTCCGCGACGCAGGCGTCGATGAACTCGGCGTCGCCGAGATCGGCGAACGGGCCGCGTCCGCGCACTCCGCCGTGCACGTACAGCGTCTGGAGCGGGGACAGCGAGGTCGGGGACCAGCCGCGGTTGCCGGTGATGCCGACCGCGCTGAAGGAACGGCCGTGGTAACTGTTGCGCATGGCCAGGATCGTGTTGCTGCGCCGGTAGGTCGTGGCGAGCAGCAGCGCCGTGTCGTTGGCCTCGGTGCCCGAGGTGGTGAAGAAGACGCGGGCGTCCGGGATGCCGCTGATGTGGGCGATGCGCTCGGCGAGCTCGACCATGGGCCGGTTGAGGTAGAGCGTCGAGGAGTGGACGATGCGCCCGGCCTGTTCGCTCACCGCCTTGGTGATCTCGGGCAGCGCGTGTGCGGTCATCGTGGTGAGGATGCCGCCGAAGAAGTCGAGGTACTTGGCGCCCTCGGCGTCCCAGACGTGGCGGCCCTCGCCGTGGGTGATCTCCAGCGGCTGCTCGTAGTACAGGGCGAGCCAGTCCGGCAGGACGTTGCGGTGGCGGGCGTGGAGATCGCTCACGGCTGCACCAGCCCTTCGTAGGCGTCGGGACGGCGGTCACGGTAGAAGGCCCACTGCCGGCGGACCTCGTCGACCAGGTCGAAGTCGAGGTCGCGGATGAGGAGTTCCTCGTCCTTGTCGCTCGCGACCTCGCCGACGAACTGTCCGCGCGGGTCGACGAAGTAGGAGGTCCCGTAGAAGTCGTTGTCGCCGTACTCCTCGACGCCGACCCGGTTGATCGCGGCGACGAAGTACTCGTTGGCGACCGCGGCCGCGGGCTGCTCCAGCTGCCAGAGGTGGGCGGAGAGGCCGCGGTGGGTGGCGGACGGGTTGTAGACCAACTGGGCTCCGTTGAGGCCCAGTTGCCGCCAGCCCTCCGGGAAGTGCCGGTCGTAGCAGATGTAGACGCCGATCTTGCCGACGGCCGTGTCGAAGATCGGCCAGCCGAGGTTGCCGGGCTTGAAGTAGTACTTCTCCCAGAAACCCTTCACCTGCGGGATGTGATGCTTGCGGTACTTGCCGAGGTACGAGCCGTCGGCGTCGATCACGGCGGCGGTGTTGTAGTAGAAACCGGACTGCTCGACCTCGAAGACCGGGACGACGACCACCATGCCGGTCTCGCGCGCGAGCTCCTGCATACGACGCACGGTCGGCCCGTCGGGCACCGGCTCGGCCCAGCGGTAGTGCTCCGGCTCCTGGACCTGGCAGAAGTACGGAGCGTTGAAGACCTCCTGGAACCCGATGATCTTCGCGCCCCGGCGGGCCGCCTCGCGGGCGTGCTCCTCGTGTTTCGCCACCATGGACTCGGTGTCGCCGGTCCAGGTGGCCTGAACCAGTGCGGCACGTACGACGTTGGCCATGAGCTGCTCCTTCGACGGTTCCGTCAGAGCCTCTACGCCCGTAGACGAAGGTCGTAGAGGGATGAACGTAAGCCTCCGGGACAGGCTTGCCAAGACCATCGTCGTTAACCCGCGGAGTCGATCGCGTTTCACACTCTCGTGGGTTAAGTCGCGGTGCCGTACGGCCGAAGGCGTGACTCCGGTCGGACGTGCGATCGGTCAGGCGGTGAAACCGGCGACCCTGAGCGCGTGCACCAGGTCCCAGTGGCGTTGCTCGGAGACCGCGCGGGCGGCGGCCAGCAGGAGCGGGACGAGCGCCTGCGGGTCCGGGGCGACGCTGCGGGCGGCCTCCTCGGGGGTGCGCACCCGGACATAGGCGTCGAGCAGCGCGCCGGCCTCGCGCCGTCGGCCGCCCTGGACGAGACCGAGGACGGCCTGCCCGATCTCCACGGCCGGCCGGGCGACGCCCTGCCGCAGGATCTGCTCGCCGTCGGCCGTGCGCCCCACCGCGACCAGCGCGTCGGCCGCGGCGACGAGCCGGTCGGCGGGGAGGGAGGCGGCCTCCCAGAGCAGGGTGGTCCAGTCGGCGCTGAGCCCCGCGCGCTGCAGTTCGGCCGCGAGCAGCGGGATGCGGGCGGCCGGCCAGTACGCGAGCTCGACGAGGAGGGCGTGCGCCTCGCCGCTGCGGCCTTCGCCGCGCAGCCGCACCAGCCGCTCCACGACCTCGACGGTCTCCCGCCGGGCCGCCGCGTCCAGCGGCTCGCGCTGCGGCTCGGAGCGCCCCTCGGGGCTGTCGGCGGCGGCTCCGGCGAAGCGGGCGCCGCGCGGGGTACGGCGGGTGGCCGGGGCGGGGGCGGGGGCGGGCGCCGCCGGTTCGGCGGCGGGCGGCTGGACGACGGGCGCGGCGTCCTCCTCCTCGGCCATGCCGGCGAACCGGGCGCTGCCGCGGCGCCGCTTGCGCTGCTTGGGCACGGGGGCCGGGGCGGGCAGGGGGGCGGGCGCCTCCTCGGCGGGGACCTCGGCGTCGACGGGGGCCGCTGCGTCGTGGACGTCGTACGCGTCGACCGTCGGGCCCGCCATGGGCTCGGCGGTGCCGCCGTACCCCGGCCGGGCGCCGTACCCCGTCCGGGCGTCGTACGCGGGGCCGGCGGCGGTGTGCGGGGCAGGCCCGCGGCTCGGGTCGGAGGCTGGCAGACGGTCCAACTCGGTTATCCGGTACCGGAGTTCAGCGCACCGCGCGGTGGCTCGTTCATGGTCGTCGTGGGCCCAGGCGAGGTCGAGGCGGACGGCGTCCGCCTGTTCCCGGGTGCCCGCGGAGGAGAGGCGGCGGCCCAGTTCGGCCAGCCGTTCGGCGGCGTAGCGCTGCTCGCGGAGCATGACGTCGAGCCGGTCCCCGAGGGCGTCACGGCCGCCGGGACGGGCGTCGTGGGCGGCGAGTGCGGCGGCGTGCAGCGGCCGGACCTGTTCCGCCTCCCGCCCGGCGACCTCGGCGCCGTACTCGGCGGAGAGGTCCTGGAGGACCGCCTCGACCACGTCCCAGGGGGGTACCTCACGTCCGTCGAGGCAGGCTTGCATGCCGTCGGGATCGCGCTGCCAGAACACGGCGCACCAGCCGGCGCCCTGATCGAGGCGCGCCAGCAGTCCGTTCAGGTGGTTCGCGAACTCCCGCACCCGGCCCGGGAGTTGATCCACTGTCATCGCCCAACTCCCGCCCGACCGGAACACTCCGGCTTCGTAGAAAACACCAGTTGTGTTACAGCGGGGCTACGACGAGTTTGCAAAGCGGACGCGACGAGTTCATTGCGCGATCTTGACCGAGGCGAGGACGGCCGCCGCCGGGGTCACACGGGCGCGGGCGTGCACAGCTCCGCCAGCTCGTCCATCGACAGACCGAGCACGCGGGAGAGCGCGGCGACGGTGAAGAACGCCGGGGTGGGCGCGCGGCCGGTCTCGATCTTGCGGAGGGTCTCGGCGGAGACGCCCGCGTCCGCCGCGATCTCGGTCATGCTCCGGCCGCCGCGGGCCGCGCGCAGCAGGCGCCCGAGCCGTTCGCCGCGTTCACGCTCTTCGGGGGTCAGTGGGGTACGCACCATGCCGTCATTCTAATACCGGTATAGTAATTGGCATGGTGGAACTGAAGACAGACACATCGATCGACGCCATGTACGAGGCGGGGCAGGTCGTCGCACGAGCCCTGACGGCCGTGCGCGAGGCCGCCGCCGTGGGCGTCTCCCTGCTGGAGCTGGACGAACTGGCGCACGACGTGCTGCGGGAGGCGGGGGCGACGTCACCGTTCCTCGGCTACCGCCCGTCCTTCGCGCCGACGCCCTTCCCGGCGGTGCTCTGCGCCTCCGTGAACGACGCGATCGTGCACGGCATCCCCACCGCCTACCGGCTGCGCGACGGCGACCTGCTCTCGGCCGACTTCGGCGCGCAGCTGAACGGCTGGGCCGGTGACTCCGCGATCAGTTTCACCGTGGGCACGGCGCGCCCGGCGGACGTCCGGCTGATCGAGACCGCGGAGCGGGCCCTGGCGGCCGGCATCGAGGCGGCGGTCGTCGGCAACCGCGTCGGCGACATCGCGCACGCGATCGGCACGGTGTGCCGGGCGGCCGGCTACGGCATCCCGGACGGCTTCGGCGGCCACGGCATCGGCCGCCAGATGCACGAGGACCCCGGGATCCCCAACGAGGGCCGCCCGGGCCGCGGCCTCCCCCTGCGCCACGGCATGGTCATCGCGATCGAGCCGATGCTGATCGCCGGCGGCAAGGACGGCTACCACGCGGCCCCCGACGGCTGGACCCTGCGCACGAACGACGGCTCCAGGGCCGCCCACGCGGAACACACGGTGGCCATCACGGAGAACGGACCGAGGGTGCTGACCGACCGACGGTAGAACAGCGCACCGAAGGGGCGCGGGGCTGTATCCGTGTGCGGCTCCGCCGCGTGGGCGCGACCAGCCACGACGGCCCCGCAGCCGCCATACAAGACCAAGGCCCCGCCCGTGCCGCGTCAACCTGTAGGAAATGCCGCCCACTCCCCGGCATGCCATGGTGGTCTAAGCCCCGCAGGGACGGGCACCCGCGTTTCGGTCCGGTGCCCCGATCGAACGGAACGCCATGACCAACGGCTTCACCGGCCCGGAGGGCTACGGCGACCCCTTCGGTGAATTCCTGGCCCGCTTCTTCGGCGGGCCCCGCCCCGGCCCCCGCCAGATCAACATAGGCCAGCTGCTCAGCCGCCCCGCGAGGGATCTCGTCCGCGGCGCGGCCCAGTACGCCGCCGAGCACGGCAGCCGGGACCTGGACACCGAGCATCTTCTGCGGGCGGCTCTCACCGCGGAGCCGACCCGCAGTCTGCTCAGCCGGGCGGGCGCCGATCCCGACTCGCTCGCGACGGAGATCGACGAACGGTCGGGTCCGGTGCGGCATCCGCCGGGCGAGGTGCCGCCGCCGACCTCGCTGTCCCTGACCCCGGCCGCGAAGCGCGCCCTGCTGGACGCGCACGACCTGGCCCGCTCCCGGGGCGCGGGCCACATCGGCCCGGAGCACGTGCTGAGCGCCCTCGCCGCGAACCCCGACTCGGCGGCCGGGCACATCCTGAACGCGGCCCGCTTCGCCGCCGCGGGCCTGCCGCCCGAGCCGCCGGACACCGCGCAGCCGGCCCGTGCGACGGACCGGCAGCGGCCCACCGAGACGCCCACCCTCGACAAGTACGGCCGTGATCTCACCGAGTCGGCCCGCCAGGGCCGGATCGACCCGGTGATCGGCCGGGACGACGAGATCGAGCAGACCATCGAGGTGCTGTCCCGGCGCGGCAAGAACAACCCGGTGCTGATCGGCGACGCGGGGGTGGGCAAGACCGCCATCGTGGAGGGCCTGGCCCAGCGGATCGCGGACGGGGACGTGCCGGACGTCCTCGTCGCCCGGCGCGTGGTCGCGCTGGACCTGACGGGCGTGGTCGCGGGCACCCGCTTCCGAGGCGACTTCGAGGAACGGCTGAACACCATCGTCGACGAGATCCGCTCGCACTCCGACCAGCTGATCGTCTTCATCGACGAACTGCACACGGTGGTCGGCGCGGGCGGGGGCGGCGAGAGCGGGTCGATGGACGCCGGGAACATCCTCAAGCCGGCCCTGGCCCGCGGCGAGCTGCACATCGTGGGCGCGACGACGCTGGAGGAGTACCGGCGGATCGAGAAGGACGCGGCGCTCGCCCGCCGGTTCCAGCCGATCCTCGTGCCGGAGCCGTCCGTCGCGGACGCGCTGGAGATCCTGCGCGGGCTGCGCGACCGCTACGAGGCCCATCACCAGGTCCGCTACACCGACGAGGCGCTCGTCGCGGCCGTGGAGCTGTCCGACCGCTACCTCACCGACCGCCGGCTGCCGGACAAGGCGATCGACCTGATCGACCAGGCCGGCGCCCGGGTGCGGCTCGGCGCCCGCGCCAAGGGCACGGACGTGCGGGCGATGGAGCGCGAGGCCGAGCAGCTCGCCCGCGACAAGGACCAGGCGGCGGCCGACGAACAGTACGAGCAGGCCACCCAACTACGGGACCGCATCGTCGAGTTGAAGCAGCGCATCGCGGCGGCGACCGGCGAGGAGGCGGCCGACGAGGGCCTGGATCTGGAGGTGACCGCGGAGGCCGTCGCCGAGGTGGTGTCCCGGCAGACCGGCATTCCGGTCGCCAGTCTCACCCAGGAGGAGAAGGACCGGCTGCTCGGCCTGGCGGACCACCTGCACGAGCGGATCGTCGGCCAGGAGGAGGCCGTACGGGTCGTCGCCGACGCGGTGCTGCGCTCGCGCGCGGGCCTCGCCAGCCCCGACCGGCCGATCGGCAGCTTCCTGTTCCTCGGCCCGACCGGGGTCGGCAAGACGGAACTGGCCCGCGCGCTCGCCGAGTCGCTGTTCGGCAGCGAGGAGCGCATGGTCCGGCTGGACATGAGCGAGTACCAGGAGCGCCACACGGTCAGCCGGCTGGTCGGCGCCCCGCCCGGCTATGTCGGACACGAGGAGGCCGGGCAGCTGACGGAGGTCGTCCGCCGCCACCCGTACTCGCTGCTCCTGCTGGACGAGGTGGAGAAGGCCCACCCGGACGTCTTCAACATCCTCCTCCAGGTCCTCGACGACGGCCGGCTCACCGACTCCCAGGGCCGCACGGTCGACTTCACCAACACGGTCATCGTGATGACCAGCAACCTGGGTTCGGAGGCGATCACCCGGCGCGGCGCCGGCATCGGCTTCGGGGCGGGCGGCACGGACGCCGACGAGGAGGCACGGCGCGAGCAGATCCTGCGGCCGCTGCGCGAGCACTTCCGCCCGGAGTTCCTCAACCGGATCGACGAGATCGTCGTCTTCCGTCAGCTCAGCGGTGAGCAACTGCGGCAGATCACCGACCTGTTGCTGGAGAAGACGCGTCGGCTGGTGCACGCGCGGGGCGTCACGGTCGAGTTCGCCGACGCGGCCGTGGACTGGCTGGCCCGGCGCGGCTACCAACCGGAGTACGGCGCGCGTCCGCTGCGCCGCACCATCCAGCGGGAGGTCGACAACGAGCTGTCGCGGCTGCTGCTCGACGGGCGGGTCAAGGACGGCGACCGGGTGACGGTGGAGGTCGAGGACGGACGGCTCGCGTTCCGCACCGGCGCCGGTGTCGACGCCCGTACGGATACCGGCGAGCCGCCCGCACCCGAACCCTGATCCGCGCCTCGCGGGCGGCGCTACGGCGCCGGGTACACCACCTGCGCCGAGCCGCCGCCGCGTCGTACGGTCTCGGCGGCGGCCAGCCATTTGCCGTTCGGCAGCCGCTGGACGGCCGTTGCGGCGCCGATCTCGGCGTTGAGCCTGAAGGAGTGCCCGATGGCCTCCAGTCGGGCCCTGAGGCCGCTGGGGCTCGTGTCGTTGAAGAGCGCGGGCTCCAGCTCCGTCTGGGCGGCGTTGCGCTGGCTGGCGCGCGGGGCGGCGATCGCGTCGACGAGCGGCAGGCCGCGGTCGAGGAACTGGGTCAGGGTCTGCAGCACGGTGGTGATGATGGTCGCGCCGCCGGGCGAACCCAGCGCCACCACGGGCTTGTCGTGCCGGTCGAGCACGATCGTCGGCGAGAGCGACGACCGCGGCCGCTTGCCGGGGCCGGGCAGGTTCGGGTCGTGGACGGCCGGGTTGGCGGGGGCGAAGGAGAAGTCCGTCAGCTCGTTGTTGAGCAGGAAGCCGCGGCCGGGGACGGTGATGGCGCTGCCGCCGGTCTGCTCGATGGTGAGCGTGTAGGAGACGACGTTCCCCCACTTGTCGGCGACGGTCAGATGCGAGGTGTTCTCGCCCTCGTACGTCGTCGGCGCCGCCGTGCCGCCCGTGTTGCAGGCCGCCGGGTTGCGCGGGTCGCCGGGCGCGACAGGACTGGTGAGGACGGCGTCGTCCTTGATGAGGCAGGCGCGCGAGTCGGCGTAACTCTGCGACAGCAGCTGCTTCGTGGGGACGTCCTCGAAGGCGGGGTCGCCGAGCCAGCGGCCGCGGTCGGCGAACGAGATCCGGCTGGCCTCGATGTAGCGGTGCAGGTACTGGACCTCGCTCGCCTTCGAAAGATCCGTGTTCTCAAGGATGTTGAGAGCCTCGCCCACCGTCGTGCCGCCCGAGGACGAGGGCGCGATGGAGTAGACGCCCAGGCCCCGGTAGGAGGTCCTCGTGGGCGCCTGGACCTTGGCGCGGTAGGCCGCGAGGTCCTTGGCGGTCAGCTTGCCCGGCCGGGCGTTCCAGCCCGAACTCGGGTCCACGGGCGGGTTGTTGACGGTGGAGACGATGTCCTTGCCGAGGTCGCCCCGGTAGATCGCGTCGACGCCCTTGCGGCCCAGCTCCGCGTAGGTGCTCGCAAGGTCGGGGTTCTTGAACGTCGAGCCCACGACGGGGAGTTGGCCGCCCGGCAGGAAGAGCTTCGCGGTGTCCGGGAAGTAGCGGAAGCGGGTCTCGTTGCCGGCGGTCTGGGAGCGGAAGGTGTCGTCGACGGTGAAGCCGTCGCGGGCGATGCGCTCGGCGGGCTTCAGGACCGTGCCGAGCTTCTCGCTGCCCCACTGCTTCAGCGCCGTCGCCCAGGTCGCGGGCGCGCCCGGGGTGCCGACGCTGAGGCCGCTGCTGACGGCGTCCGCGAAGGCGAGCGGTGCGCCGTTCTCCAGGAACAGACCGGAGTCGGCGGTCAGCGGGGCGGTCTCACGGCCGTCGATGGTGTGCACCGTACGGGACTTGGCGTCGTAGTAGACGAAGTAGCCGCCTCCGCCGATGCCGGTGGAGTAGGGCTCGGTGACGCCGAGGGCGGCGGCGGTGGCGACGGCCGCGTCGACGGCGTTGCCGCCCTTCCTGAGCACCTCGATGCCGGCGGCGGAGGCGTCCGCGTCGACGCTGGCCACGGCGCCGCCGTAGCCGACGGCGACCGGGACCTTCTCAACTGTCTTCGCCTTGGCGGCGGGTGGCGCCGCCGCCCCCACCGTGACCACGGCGGCCGAGACCGCCAGGACCGACAGTTTTCGCGCGACGGAGCGACCCATCCGTACCTCCAGTCCGGGACCGTCCGCGCAGCGTAACCACATTCGCAGGGCCTCGACAGCCTCCTTCCGGGCAGTGTCATACGACTGCCACACCTCGAACACGGGTACGTACCGGTCATGCTCGCCCGCTACCATGCGCGCCCATGAACGACGACGTGCGCAACATCGCCCTCGGGGTCGTCGCGGCCGGTATCAGCGCCGCGCTCGGCTGGCTCGCCCGCACCTATCTGTGGAAGCGCAGGCTCCGGCGCAAGCAGACGTTCTTCGGGCTGCCGGAGAACTCGGAGACGCTGCTCGTCGTCAACCGCGACCCGGCGTCCTCCGAGCCGGCGGTGCACCGGTTCGACGTGTTCGCGCTCCTGGAGCTCTCCGCGCTGATCAAGGACTGCGGCGCGAACGTCCAGGTGGTCACGCAGGACACGGCGCAGCAGGGCTTCGGCGAGCGCACCGAGTTCTGTGTGGGCGGCCCGTCCTCCAACCGGCGCATGATGGCGCACATGTCGGCGATGCTGCCCGGTGTGCGCGTCAACATCGATCCCGAACCGGGGCCCGATCGGGGCGCGTTCCAGATCGGCGCCGAGCGCTACCGGCTGGACCCGGGCATCACGGAGTACGTGCTGCTGGCGCGGCTCACCGCGGGCCAACGGCGCGAGGCGCGGCCGGTGTTCCTGTTCTGCGGCCAGCGGGCGATCAACAACCAGGCCGCCACCCGCTACCTGGCCCGCAACCACGAGCGGCTGGCGCGAAAGCACGGCAACGGCTCCTTCGTGCTGCTGCTGAAGGTCGTCAACTCGCAGGCGTACGGCCCGGACGTGGTGGAACTGGTCGCCGATGTGACCCGGGCGGCCCAGGCTCCCCTGCCGCCCGCCCAGGAGGTCTCCGCCCGCTCGTCGCACCGCGCCTCCTGAGTCGCCGCCCCCGGTCCCTGTACAGCACAACAATCGTTACTCCTGCGTAACTTACCGACGGGTTACCGACGGTACGAAACCCGGTTACCGTCGGGTCACTTCGCTGTGCCGCACGTCGAGGAGTGACCCGTGAGATCCGTGGGACAGCACCGCCAGGCCCTGCGCACGACCGTCGTGGGCGTCGTCTCCGCCTCGCTGGTCGCCGGTGGCGTCCTCGCCCTGGCCCCCACGGCCGGGGCCGCCGGGAACGGCGTCCGCTTCGTCGACATCGCCGGCGACGGCGGCACCGTCCTCAAGGCGAACGTCGTCACCCCCGCCGACGCCGACGGCACGCGCCGCTATCCGCTGATCGTGCTGCCGACCAGCTGGGGCTTCCCGCAGGTGCAGTACCTCGCCCAGGCCCAGAAGCTCGCCGACTCCGGTTACCTCGTGCTCAGTTACAACGTGCGGGGCTTCTGGCAGTCCGGCGGGGAGATCGACGTGGCCGGGCCGCGCGATGTCGCGGACGCCTCCGAGGTCATCGACTGGGCCCTCGCCCACACCGACGCCGACGCGGGGCGCATCGGCATGGCGGGCGTCTCCTACGGGGCCGGGATCAGTGTGCTCGCCGCCGCGCACGACCCGCGCGTCAAGGCCGTCGCCTCGCTCAGCGGCTGGGGCGACCTGATCGACTCGATCTACTCGGAGCGCACCCAGCACGTCCAGGCGGCCGCCGTGCTCGACACCGTGGGCACGGTCACCGGCCGGCAGAGCGCCGAGTCCCGGGAGATCTTCTCGGCCTTCTACTCCGGCGACCCGTCGAAGGAGAAGGACATCGTCGACTGGGGGAAGAAACGTTCCCCCGCAACCTATGCCGACCAGCTCGACCGGAACGGCGCGGCCGTGCTGCTCGCCGGCTCCTGGGGCGACACGATCTTCCCGTCCAACCAGTCCATCGCCTTCTACGAGCAGCTGACCGGCCCGAAGCGGCTGGAGCTGCGGCCCGGCGACCACGCGACCGCCGAGCTCCCCGGTCTGCTCGGGCTGCCCAATGACGTCTGGACGGACACCGAGCGCTGGTTCGACCACTACCTCAAGGGCGTGGACAACGGCGTCGACCGCGAGCAGCCCGTGCAGCTCAAGTCCCGTACCGGGGGCGGCTACGAGGGCTACCCGGACTGGAAGTCGGTGGGCGCGACACGGAAGAAGATCGCTCTCGCGGGCACGACCACGATCCACACGAACGTGAACTCGGGCGCGGACGGCGGGATCGTGTTCGTGGCCGGCATCCTCGACCAGATCGCCCAGGCGCCGCCGGTCGCCTCGATCCCGCTGCTCCCCCGCCGCTGGGCCGCCGTGTGGCAGTCGGAGAAGTACGCGACGCCCCAACAGGTGCGCGGCACCGCGAAGCTGCACACGACCGTCACCCCGACCGAGGAAAGCGGCACCCTCGTCGCCCACCTGTACGACGTGGGGCCGCTCGGCCTCGGCAAGCTGGTCGCCCACGCGCCGTACACCTTCCACGGGCGCACGCCCGAAACACCGTTCGGTCTCGATCTGGAGCTGCTCTCCACGGCCTACGACGTCCCGGCAGGGCATCGGCTCGCCCTGGTCGTCGACACGGTCGACCCGCTCTACATGGAGCACAACCCGTCCGGCGCCCGGCTGACCTTCTCCTCGCCGACGAACGACCCGTCGTACGTGTCGGTTCCGCTGCGCGAGCAGTGATCTCCGGCCGCCGCCGGGGCGGGCGGGCTCCGTGGCCGCCGCCGTCGTTCAGTGCTTGAGGATCTTGGACAGGAAGTCCTTGGCGCGGTCGCTGCGCGGGTCGGTGAAGAACTCCTCGGGGGTGCGGTCCTCGACGATGCGGCCGTCGGCCATGAAGACCACCCGGTTGGCCGCCGAGCGCGCGAAACCCATCTCGTGGGTGACGACGACCATCGTCATGCCCTCGCGGGCCAGTTGCCGCATCACCTCGAGGACCTCGTTGATCATCTCGGGGTCGAGGGCGGAGGTGGGCTCGTCGAACAGGAGCGCCTTGGGGTCCATGGCGAGGGCGCGCGCGATGGCGACGCGCTGCTGCTGGCCTCCGGAGAGCTGCGCGGGGTACTTGTCCGCCTGGTCGGCGAGACCGACCCGGTCGAGCAACTCGCGGGAGCGTCTGTCCGCGTCGTCCTTCTTGCGCTTGCGGACCTTCACCTGGCCCAGCGAGATGTTCTGCAGGACGGTCTTGTGGGCGAAGAGGTTGAAGGACTGGAAGACCATGCCGACCTCGGAACGCAGGTGCGCCAGCCCCTTGCCCTCCTCGGGCAGCGGCCGTCCGTCCAGCGTGATCGTGCCGGACCGGATGGGCTCCAGCCGGTTGATCGCGCGGCACAGTGTCGACTTCCCCGACCCCGAAGGGCCGATCACCACGACCACCTCCCCCCTGCCGACGACGAGGTTGACGTCCTGCAGGACATGCAGCTCCCCGAAGTACTTGTTGACGTCACGCAGCTCGATCAACGGATCGACGGCCATCCGCAGCCCTACTCACTCTCAGCCGTGTCGTGGTTGCCGCAAACTATCCACATAAGGCTCACGTGAAGAAGCGACACGCACTTTTCGCGTATTAGCCCTATTTACGCCCGCTCCTCAGTTCTCGGCCACCTCGGCGTACAGCTGCGACAGTTCGGGCGTCCCGGTCACGGCCCACTCCCGCCCGGCCGTGACGACGTCCACCTCCCGGCCGGACACCAGCCGGACGACCGCCTCCCCGCCCGGCCGGATCGCCCAGGCCGCGCCGGGCACCGTGCGCACCACGACCGTCCCCAGATAGAGCCCGGCGTCATGGCCGAACCAGGGCAGGCTCTCCTCGTCGTCGCGCCAGCGCGGCGGAAGCTGGTCCAGCGCCTCCAACGACGCGGCCGTGTCGTCCAGTCCGATCCCCTCCCGGGCCGCGTGCGAACGCAACAGCTCGCATTCGGAGAGGAGTTCGGCGATCCCCTCGGGGTCCTCGGCCAGCACCGCCGCGCGGTACTTCTTGCTCCTGTTGCCCAGAAAAGGGATGTTCATTGCTCCAGCGTGACACCCGCACCCACGCACGCACCACAGGCGCGCTGGCCCGCGCCGAGGGTCGAATTCCCGCCCCGCCCCGCCCGCGCGGCACCCGGCGGAACAGGGAACTACACCGCCAGGTCGACCACGACCGGGGCGTGGTCCGAGGCGCCCTTGCCCTTGCGTTCCTCGCGGTCGACGTAGGAGTCCTCGACCGACTTGGCGAAGGACTCGTTGCCGTACACCAGGTCGATGCGCATGCCGCGGTTCTTGGGAAAGCCGAGCTGGCGGTAGTCCCAGTACGTGAAGGGGTGGTCGTACTTCAGGGGGCGCGGGACCACGTCCGCCAGGCCGGCCTCTCGCAGGGAGGCCAGGGCGGCGCGCTCGGCCGGGGTGACATGGGTGAGGCCCTCGAAGGCGGCCACGTCGTAGACGTCGTCGTCGGTCGGCGCCACGTTGTAGTCGCCCATCACCGCGAAGGGCCGGCTGCCTGCCGCATCCCCGGCCACGGCGGCCTTGAGGGCCTCGAACCACTGGAGCTTGTAGGCGTAGTGCGGGTGGTCGACCTCCCGGCCGTTGGGCACGTACACCGACCAGACCCGGACCGGGCCGCAGGTCGCGGAGATGGCGCGGGGCTCGGTGCCGCCGTCGTAGCCGGGGTCGCCGGGCAGGCCCTTGACCACGTCCTCGATGCCGACGCGGGAGATCACCGCCACGCCGTTCCACCGGCCCGTGGCGTGCACCGCCGCCTCGTAGCCCAGCTCGCGCAGCTCGTCGAGCGGGAACTGCGCCTCGGCGACCTTGGCCTCCTGGAGGCACAGCACATCGGTGCCGCTGCTCTCCAGCCAGGCCAGGAGCCTCGGCAGGCGGGCGGTGATCGAGTTCACGTTCCAGGTCGCGATGCGCATGCCTCACAACCTACCGGGCGCCACTGACACTCACAGTGCCGTGCTCTCCCCCGGGGCCAGCCGCAGGTGTCGCGCCCCGCCGAGGGCGCCGATCTGGTTGTCGTAGATCGGCCGGGCGAGGTCGGTGAGGAGGGCGTCGTGGATGTCGTAGGCGCGCTGCGGCCGCACCTCGCGGACGTAGTCGATCACCTCGGAGATCTTGCTCCAGGGGGCCATCACCGGGAGCATCAGCGTCTCGACGGCCCCCTCGGGGACGGTGAGCGCGTCGCCGGGGTGGAAGACGCGGCCGCCGTCGACGAGGTAGCCGACGTTGGTGATGCGCGGGATGTCCGGGTGGATGACGGCGTGCAGCTCGCCGTGGACCTGGACGTCGAAGCCCGCGGCGGTGAACGTGTCGCCGTGGCCGACGGTGTGGACGCGGCCGGGGAAGGCGGCGGAGATCTTCTCGGCGACCGAGCGCAGGGTCCAGATCTCGGTGGCCGGATCGGCCTCCATGGCCGCGCGCAGCCGCTCCTCGCTGAAGTGGTCGGGGTGCTCGTGCGTGACCAGGATCGCCTCCGCGCCGAGCGCGGCGTCCGCCTCGCTGAACCCGCCGGGGTCGAGGACGAGGGTGCGGCCGTCCTTCTCCAGGCGGACGCAGGCGTGCGACTTCTTCGTGAGCTTCATGGTCGTCATGAGCTCCATCCTGCCGCTCACGTACGGCGGGCGCTCACTCCTGCGGGGTGGTCTCCTCGCGGATGACCTGCTGCGCCACCTTGAACGCGCTGTTCGCCGCCGGCACGCCGCAGTAGACGGCCGCCTGGAGCAGCACCTCCTTGATCTCGTCCGGGGTCAGGCCGTTGCGCAGCGCGGCGCGGGTGTGGAAGGCGAGCTCCTCCAGGTGGCCGCCGGCGACCAGCGCGGTGAGCGTGACGCAGGACCGGGAGCGCCGGTCGAGGCCGGGACGGTCCCAGATCTCGCCCCAGGCGTAGCGGGTGATGAACTCCTGGAAGTCGCCGGAGAAGTCGTCGGCCTGCGACAGGGCCCGGTCGACGTGGGCGTCGCCGAGCACCTCCCGGCGCACCTTCAGCCCCGCGTCGTACGGATCGGGGCGGCCCATGACCTGCGGCGGTTCGAGGACGGGGGCGGGCGCGATCTCCGCGATCGCCATGGGCTGCACAGGCTGGGGCGTGGTCAGGACCGCTCTGACCGGGATGCCCGGGACGGCCGTCTGTCCGGTGGCGGAGTCGTAGGCGGGCTGCCAGGCGGTCGAGAAGTGGCGGACCAGCAGGTCGGTGACGGCCGCGGGCTGCTCCACCGGGACCAGGTGCGAGGCGCCCGGTACGACGGCCAGCCGGGCGTCCGGAATGCCGGCGACCAGGGTGCGCGCCTCCGCGGGGCCGGTGACCTGGTCGTCCGAGCCGACGAGGACCAGCGTCGGCACGCCCACGAGAGAGACCTCGGCCCGTACGTCGAACGCGGCGAGCGCCTCGCAGGCCGCTATGTAGCAGCCGGGGTCGGTGGTGCGCACCATCTGCACGGCCCACTCGGTGATGGCGGGCTGCGCGGCGGCGAAGCCGCTGGTGAACCAGCGGTCGGGCGAGGTGCGGGCGATGGGGTCGAGGCCGTTCGTGCGGACTATCACGCCCCGCTGCCGGAACTCGTCGGCCGTGCCGAACCGGGGCGAAGCCGCGATCAGCGCGAGCGAGGCGACCCGCTCCGGGTGCCGCAGGGCCAGCTCCACGCCCACCGCGCCGCCCAAGGCGCAGCCCGCGTAGCCGAAGCGCTGTACGCCGAGCCCGTCCAGGGTGGCGAGCAGCCGTGCGGCGAGGTCGGACACCGAGCCCACCGCGTGGGCCGGGGCGCCGCCGTGGCCGGGCAGGTCGAACCGGAACACCCGCCACTGCTGGGCCAGTTCGGGAACCTGGCGGTCCCACATGTGCCATGTCGTACCGAGCGAGGGGCCCAGGATCAGCACTGGTGCCTCTTCCGGCCCGTCAAAGCGGTATTGCAGGGTGTTGGACGTACTCTCGCTCACCCGACTCACGCTCCCACATCTCCGAATTTCTCAAGGGCTTAGGTCGGAACCCCGTGCAGGCCGTCCCACGTTGTGGCAGCCTCGCGAAGATCCGATGCATCGGGCTTCACACATGTGAGACACGACGCGCGAGCATCGTACCGACGCACCCTGGGAAGCTCCGATTCGCGTCGCGCAGCCGCCTGCACCGGGGCGACGATCACATCTCGTCGGCGCCGCCCAGGCCGGTGAGCGCGCCCACCGGATCCGGGTCGGGGGTGCCGCGCGGCCACCAGTCGTCGTGGCCCGGATCCGACTCGTAGGCGTACCACAGTCCGTCGCGGCCGAAGCGGAGTTGGACGTGACCGCGCGGGTGGGTGAGGTGGTTGCGACGCGGGCGGAAGGCGGGCAGGTCGGCGGCGAGGAGGAGGGGGCGGGCCCGGTCGAAGCGTCCGGCCGGCGGATCCCACTGCTCCTCCAGGACGATGAGCCCGTCCGGCCCGCCCTGGCGCCAGGCGGCCACCGCGCGCGCCAGCTCGGACGGGGTGCGGCCGGCGGCGGAGGCGAGCGAGGCGTACAGGGAGCGGGTGGTGGCGGTGAGCCCGGAGCCGGGGCGCGACGCGGCGAGCCGTACGGCGTCCTGCCAGAGGGTCAGTTCACCGATCTCGTCGTGCCCGGAGAGCAGCAGGGCGTGGGCGCGGGCCGCCGCGTCGGTCGCCAGGTGGTCCAGCGCGAAGGAGTCCGGGCCGCCCGGCGCGGACGGGTAGGCCGGGGGCTGCTCGGGGTGCGGGGGCACGGGCGACGGGGCCGGGAGCGGCGGCAGTCGACGCTCGGCGAGGGCCTCCCCGGCCCGTACGCCCGGCAGGGGTTCCGGTTCCTGTTCCTGAGCGGCGCGGGCCGCGCGGGCGGCGTTGCGGCGGGACAGCGCGTCGAGCAGCTCGCGTTCGCCCCGGCCGCGCAGCAGGAGCAGGACGAACGGGTCGGCGTCGAGCAGTCGCGCGCTCTGGTAGCAGAGGGCGGCGGCGTGCTTGCAGGGGTGACCGCGGTCGGGGCAGCTGCAGTGCGGCTCGAGGTCGCCGGGGCCGGGCAGCAGGGGCACCCCGCATTCGGCGAGGGACTCGGGCATCTCCTTGTCGAGCAGGGCGGCGATGTGTCCGGGGCGCTCGACGGCGGCGTCCAGGAAACGCTCCCAGTCCTCCTCGCCCAGGGTGCGCAGCCGCACCTGTACGCGGTACGGACGGGGGCGGCTGCCCTGTACGTACGCCAGGACGAGCCCGGGGGTGACCGTGATCGCGTCCACGTTTCCCTGCTCGGCGTAACCGCGCCCGCGGGCCAGGCGGCCCGGGTCCAGGGCGCCCTCCTCGAGCGCGGCGACCCAGGCGTTGCCCCACCAGGTCTCCGCGAACGAGCCGCCGGTGCGCGGGGGGAAGGCGGGGAAGGTGCGGCGGTGGTCGCCGTCCCGGGAGGGGGCGGCCATCGAGCGTGCGGCGCGGGGCGGTTCGGCGGTCGGGAGGAACGAACTCTCGTCGGCGGTCGCCGCGTCGTCCCCGTCGGCCTCGAACTCGGGCTCGGGCCTGGACTCGAACTCGGGCTCTGGCTCGGCCTCGAACTCGGGCCTGGACTCGAACTCGGGCTCTGGCTCGGTCCCGAACTCGGGCTCCGACTCGGCCGTCTCGTGCTCGTGGGACGGCATCCGGAAGGCGCCAGCGAGCGACTCCCTGACGACACGCGCACGTTCGTCGGCGACAGGGTCGCGCGTACGGCTCGGTGGGCGGGCTTCGGCGGGGCGGACGTCGGCGCGGGGGCGCGGGCGGGAGGGGGAACGGGGGCCGTTGCGTGCGGTCTCGGGCCCGGTCGGCTCCCCCGCGTCGGCCGCGCCCTGCCGCGCCTGCGCCCGCGCCGCGCGCAGAGCCTCACGGGCGACGTCCCCGGGACGCGGGCCCGCGGGGGTCTGAGGGGTGGGGGTCTGCGGGGCGGGGGCCGGTGCGGGGACGGCGTCGGCTGCCGGGGTGTCCGCCACGGGGGTGCCGTCGGCTGCGGAAGCGGGTCCGGGAGCGGATCCGGAAGCGGGAGCGGGAGCGGGTTCCGGCGTCCGCCGCAGGGCCGCGCGAGCGGCGTCGCCCGGCCTGGGGGCCCGGCCTTCGGGCTGCTCCTGCTTGTGGGACTGCTCCTGCCGCCGTTCCCGGGCCTCGCGCAGCGCGCGGCGTGCCTCGTCGGCCGGCCTCGAACCCGGCTCCTCGTACGCCTCGGGGGCCGCCGCCTCCGCCTTCTCGGGCTCGTCCTTCTCCGGCTCGTCCCTCTCCGGCTCCCCCATCACGCCTCCCTCCGCAGCCTGACCAGGTCGGACAGTTCACGGTCCGTCAGTTCGGTGAGGGCCGACTCGCCGGAGCCGAGGATCGCGTCGGCCAGGGCGCGCTTGGCCTCGAGCATCTCCGCGATGCGGTCCTCGACCGTGCCCTCGGTGATCAGGCGGTGCACCTGGACCGGCTGGGTCTGGCCGATGCGGTAGGCGCGGTCGGTGGCCTGTTCCTCCACCGCCGGGTTCCACCAGCGGTCGAAGTGGACGACATGGCCCGCGCGGGTGAGGTTCAGGCCGGTGCCGGCGGCCTTCAGGGAGAGGACGAGGATCGGGGTCGCGCCGCTCTGGAAGCGGTCCACCATCCGCTCCCGCTCGGGTACCGGGGTGCCGCCGTACAGGAGCTCGACCGGGACCGCGCGGGCGGTGAGGTGGGCGGTGATCAGGCGGGCCATGCCGACGTACTGCGTGAAGACGAGGGCCGAGCCGTCCTCCGCGAGCAGGGTGTCCAACAGCTCGTCCAGCAGGGCGAGTTTGCCGGATCGGGTGGCCAGGGCGTCGCCGACGGAGGCGGCCTCCTCCTTGAGGTACAGGGCCGGGTGGTCGCAGATCTGCTTCAGCGCGCCCAGGAGTTTGAGGACCAGGCCGCGGCGGGCGATGCCGTCCGCCGTCTCGATGGCCAGCAGGGACTCCCGCACCACCGCCTCGTACAGCGCGGCCTGTTCGCGGGTGAGCGGGACCGGATGGTCGGTCTCGGTCTTGGGCGGCAGCTCGGGCACGATGCCGGGGTCGGACTTCTTGCGGCGCAGCAGGAACGGGCGGACCAGGCGGGCGAGGCGCTCCACCGCGGCTGCGTCCTCGCCGTTCTCCACCGCGCGCGCGTGCCGGGCGCGGAAGGACTTCAGGGGGCCGAGCAGTCCCGGTGTCGTCCAGTCGAGCAGGGCCCACAGCTCGGAGAGGTTGTTCTCGACGGGGGTGCCGGTGAGCGCCACGCGCGCGGGCGTCGGGATCGTGCGCAGCGCCTTCGCCGTCGCCGAGTAGGGGTTCTTGACGTGCTGGGCCTCGTCCGCGACGACCATGCCCCAGGGCTGCTCGGCCAGTGCGGGGGCCGCCGAGCGCATCGTGCCGTACGTGGTGAGGACGAAGCCGCCGGACAGGTCCGCCAGGCTGCGCTCGGGGCCGTGGAAGCGGCGGACGGGGACGCCGGGCGCGAAGCGGGTGATCTCGCGCTGCCAGTTGCCCAGCAGGGAGGCCGGGCAGACCACCAGGGTCGGCTCGGTGCGGGCCCGCTTCAGGTGCAGGGCGATCAGGGTGATCGTCTTGCCGAGGCCCATGTCGTCGGCGAGGCAGCCGCCGAGGCCGAGGGAGGTCATGAGGTCCAGCCAGGCCAGACCGCGCAGCTGGTAGTCGCGCAGGGTGGCGTGCAGGCCGGCCGGCGGCTCGGCGGGGTGCACCCCCGCGGTGAGCCGGTCGCGCAGGGTGGCCAGGGCTCCGACGGGGACCGCCGTCACGGTCTCGCCGTCGACCTCCGCGGTGCCGGTGAGGGCGACGGACAGGGCGTCGACCGGGTCCAGCAGGCCCAGCTCGCGCTTGCGGGCCTTGCGCACGAGCGCCGGGTCGACCAGGACCCACTGGTCGCGGAGCCGGACCACCGGGCGGTGGGCCTCCGCCAGCAGGTCCATCTCGGCCTCGCTGAGCGGGTCGCCGCCGAGCGCCAGCTGCCAGCGGAACTGCAGCAGTTCCTCGCTCTCGAAGAAGCCGGTGCCGTCGGTCGCCGAGCCCGGCGCGGGCCGCACCACGGCGGCCGCGGCGAGGTCCTGCGCCAGGTCCCTCGGCCAGTGCACGGCGACGCCGGCGGCCGCGAGCCGGGTGGCCGCCACGCCGAGCAGATCGCCCAGTTCGTCCTCGGCGAGGGCCAGGACGTCCGGCGCGTCCTGTTCGGCGAGCCGGGCGAGCGGCGGCCAGACGCGGGCCGCGCGCCGCACCGCGAGGGCCGCGTCCACGCGTGCGCGTGCCCCGAAGGCGGCGTCGGCCGCGCCCGCCCACAGGGCCGCCGCGTCGGTCACCAGGGTGGGGTCGGCGAGGCTGTGCACCTGGACGACGGCCGCGCCCGCGCTGCGCCCCCGCCCGCCGCCGTCGTCGAACAGGTCGTACGCGTTCAGGTCGAGGCGGAGCGAGATCCGCACGCCCGCGTCCATGCCCGCGGCGACCTCGGCGGCCCAGTCGTGCGCGCCGGGCAGCCGCTGGGGCCGGCGGTCCGCGAAGGGCTTCCCGCACGCGTGGGGCGCGGCCGGGGTGCGGGGCATGGTGTCCGCCACGGCGTCCAGGAAGGACCGCATCAGGGCCTCCGGGCGGGGCAGCAGCAGCGGGCCGGGGCCGGGGAGCGGCACCGCGTGGCCCTCGTGCGGGAGCGCGGCGGCGACCGCGCGCAGGTGTGCGATGTCCTCCGGGTCCAGCGGGCCCGCCCGCCAGGCGTCGTGCCCGGCGGGCGTCAGACCGGGCAGCAGGCGGCCGCGGGCGGTGAGCCGCAGCGCGTGCAGCGCGGCCGCGCCCCAGCAGGCCGTCGCCGGGTGGGCGGCGGGGTCGCGGCGGGCGCGCACGAGCAGCGGGAGCGCCTTGTCGAGCGGCAGGGACAGGGCCGGGGCCTGCCTGCGGCGGATCGAGGAACCGTGGCGGCGCACGACGGTGAGTTCCGTGGGCTCCGCGTCCGTCGTGTCGGGCAGTGTGCCGTCGGCCGGGTCCCAGAAGGCGACGCGGCCCTCGCGCGGGAGGGGTGCGGGCAGGAAGACGGCGGCCAGCCGCACCGGGACGCAAGCCGTCTTCGCCGGTGCCGTGCCGTCGTCGGCCAGGGCGCGCATACCTTGTGTCCACCTCCCGCCCGCGTGTCGGATCAGTCGTCTTCGACTCTACGGGCGGGGTCTGACATTCGGCCCCGGCGGCCTGCCGAGCACCCCGTCGGGTCCGGTCGGCTCCGTTCGGGCCTGGCCGGGTCCGGGCGGGGTGGGTCGGGGTGGATCAGGGGACCGCGCGCGAGACGACGTAGACGAAGGGGTACACCGCGTTGCCGGTGTTCACCACGATGTCCAGCGTCGGCTGGGGGTCCTTCTGCTCATGGACGATGCCGAAGTCGTCGCCGGGGCGGGAGCCGGGGCCGGTGAACTTCCAGCCCGTGATCTCCTGGTCGCGGGCGCTGATGGTGATGTCGCCGTTCTTCAGGTCGGCCCGGCTCAGACCGACGTCCGCGAGGAACTGGTCGAGACCGTCGTGCGTGGTCTGGAACTGCACATAGAGACGGCTGGTCTTCCAGTTGTTCGTCTCGTAGTAGGCGACCTGGTTCGACGGGTGCGGGATCGGCACCTGGTACAGCCGGCGCTGGACCTTCGACGGCCAGCCCTCGGTCAGGCCGGTGGCCGAGTACTTGGCCTCCTTGTTCCTGCCGCTGTCACGGCTCTGGTTGGCGGAGATCACCAGGTAGCCGGCCGGGACGCCGATGAGCAGCACGATGATCAGCAGGGTGAGCGCCCTGCGGCGGATCACGTGCCGGCGGTCCTCCGGCGGGCGGGACGGCTCACCGGCGGCCGCGGCCTGGTGGGGCAGCGATGCTGTCATGCGATGTCCCAGGTAGTGCGGGGCGGTGCGGTGGTCATGCGGTGTCCGGGGCGGTGCGGGGCGGCCCGGCGGTCACGCCGGGTCCTGGGCTCGGCGGGCCGCCTCCGTGAATCGTTCGAAGCGCTCGTAACGCTCCACGCGGCGGCGCTTGGCGCGCCGGAAGCGGCGGGCGACCAGGCGGGCCAGGTCGGCGGCCCCCACCATGCCGGCCTCGGGGCCCAGCTGGGCGCGGACGATCCGGGCCTCGGGGCGGTAGCCGCGGCCGGTGAGCTGGCGCTTGAAGGCGTCCCGCGCGGGGGCGATCAACAGGTCGTCGGCAGCCGAGACACCGCCGCCGATCACGAAGCAGGACGGGTCGAGGGCGGCGGCCAGGTTGGCGATGCCGACGCCGAGCCACTGGCCGATGTCCTGGAGCAGCTCGATGCACATGGCGTCGCCGTCGCGGGCCAGCTCGGTGATCATCGGGCCGGTGATGTCGCCGATGTTGCCCTTGACGTGCTCGATGATCCCGTAGGCCACCGGGGAGTCGGCGGCGGCCAGTTCACGGGCCTCCCGGACCAGCGCGTTGCCCGAGCTGTACTGCTCCCAGCAGCCGCGGTTGCCGCACGGGCAGCGGTGGCCGCCGGGCACGACCTGCATATGGCCGAACTCGCCGGCGACGCCGTACTTGCCGCGCTTGACCTGGCCGTCCTCCAGGATCGCGCCGCCGATGCCGGTGCCGAGGGTGATCATGACGAGGTGGTCCTCGCCGCGGCCCGCGCCGAAGCGCCACTCCGCCCAGGCGGCGGTGTTGGCGTCGTTGTCGACCAGCACGGGAACCGCCAGCCGACCGGAGAGACGGTCCCTGAGGGGCTCGTTGCGCCAGGACAGGTGGGGCGCGAACAGGACGCGGTTGCGGTCCGCGTCGACCCATCCCGCCGCGCCCACGCCGACCGCGTGCACGTCGTGGCGGTCGGAGAGGTCCAGGACCAGCTCGACGATGGTGTCCTCGACGACCTTCGGGCTCTTGGACTTGTCCGGGGTCTCCGTGCGGACCTTCTCCAGGATGTTGCCGTCGGCGTCGACGACGCCCGCCATCACCTTGGTGCCGCCGATGTCGATGCCCACCGTGGGCACCCGGGGCGCGGTCAGGTGCGAGCGGCGCTCCCGGGTGCCTACCGTGCGCAGCGCCGGTGCGCGGCGGGAGCCGATGGGGGCGGTGAAGTTGCCGTAGGTGCTCATCGTCGCCGATTCTGCCTCACCCTGATGCCGGGTGCCGAGCCGGGCGGCGGCGGGCCGTGCGCGTCGTCGGCCGTTCCCGGGTGTGTCGTGGCTGGTCGAGGCCCACGGGGCGGCGCGACAGGGCGACGCGGTCCCGCACCCTGCCTCGGGCGGCCGTGAAGGGGGTCACACGTCTCATGACCGTCGACTGTCTCGTCCTGACATATCGCCATCCTGGCATATTGTCCGGACAATGCGACCAACACGCTGCGGGGCGACCCCTCGCCCCGGGTCCCGGCCCGGGATCCGCACGGGGTCCGCACGGGGGTCCTCGGGGGAGCCCTCAGAGGAGTCCTCAGGGGCGCACGAGCAGCTGGAACTCGAAGGAGTAGCGGGTCGGCCGGTAGATGTGGTCGCCGAACTCCACCGCGCGGCCGGTGTCGTCGAAGGTCGTGCGCTGCATGGTCAGCAGCGGGGCGCCCTCGTCCTCGGCGAGCCGCTCGGCCTCGGCGGCGGTGGCGGCCCGGGCGCCGATGGACTGCCGGGCGCTGTGCAGGGTGATCCCGGCGGCCCGCATCAGCCGGTACAGGCCGGTGGCCTGGAGCTGCTCGGTGTCCAGACCGAGCAGACCGGAGGGGATGTGGTTGCACAGGTACGCCATCGGCTCGCCGTGCGCCAGCCGCAGCCGCTCCACCCGGTGGACGTCGCTGCCCTCGGCGACCGCGAGCGCGGCAGCGACCTCGGCGGACGCGGGGACCATGGTGTTGACCAGGACCGTGGTCGCCGGACGCTGCCCGGCCGCCTCCAGGTCGTCGTAGAGGCTGCTGAGCTCCAGGGGGCGCTTGACCTGGCTGTGCACGACCTGCGTGCCGACGCCCCGCCGACGCACCAGGAGGCCCTTGTCGACGAGCGACTGGATCGCCTGGCGGACGGTCGGCCGGGACAGGCCGAGCCGTGCGGCCAGCTCGATCTCGTTGCCCAGCAGGCTGCCCGGGGTGAGCGAGCCGTGCTCGATCGCGGCCTCCAGCTGCTGGGCCAGCTGGAAGTACAACGGCACCGGAGAGCTTCGGTCCACACGTAGTTCGAGCTGCACAGTCGGGTCCACTCCTGGTTTCGGCACGGGCCGAGCGTAGCTCCGTGGCCGGTTGACGGGAAGTTCTGTGGTTCGGTTGTCCGGACATACGCATTGACAGGGCACTGCCTGCGAGGTCACTTTGATTCCATGCGCATCGGGGTCATCGGGACGGGCCGCATAGGCACCATTCATGCGAACACACTCAGCCGTCACCGCGAGGTCGGATCCCTGATCCTGACGGACGCGGACCACGCGCGGGCTCAGGAGCTCGCGTACCGGCTGGGCGAGACGGCCGCCCCAGGGGTGGACGAGATCTTCCGCTGGGGCGTGGACGCCGTGGTGATCACGACGGCGACCTCGGCCCACGCCGAACTGATCGGCCGGGCGGCACGCTCCGGGCTGCCGGTCTTCTGCGAGAAGCCGATCGCCCTGGATCTGGCGGGGACCTTACAGGCGATCGCCGAGGTCGAGTCCGCCGGAACGATCCTTCAGATGGGCTTCCAGCGCCGCTTCGACCCGGGGTACGCGGGGGCCCGGGAGGCGGTGCGTTCGGGGCGGCTCGGACGGTTGCACACGGTGCGGGCGCTGACGTCCGACGAGTCGCCGCCGCCGGCCTCGTGGCTGCCGGTGTCCGGCGGGATCTACCGGGACGCCCTCATCCACGACTTCGACTGTCTGCGCTGGGTGACCGGGCGCGAGGTGACGGACGTCTACGCCACCGGGTCCGCCGCCGGACCGGCGATGTTCCGCGAGGCGGGCGATGTGGACACGGCCGCCGCCGTCCTCACCCTCGACGACGGCACCCTCGCCACGGCGACGGCGACGCGGCTGAACGGCGCGGGCTACGACGTCCGCATGGAGCTGGCCGGGGAGCTCGACCAGATCGTCGTCGGCCTGGACGACCGCACGCCGATCGCGTCCACCGAACCCACCGGGCCGCCCGCCGCGGACAAGCCGTGGACCGGGTTCCTGGAACGCTTCGAGCCCTCGTACCAGGCGGAGCTGAACGCCTTCGTGGACGTCGTGCGCGGCAAGCGGGCCAACCCCTGCGACGGCCGCGAGGCACTCCAGGCCCTGCGGATCGCGGAGGCCTGCGAGGTCTCCCGGCGGGAGCGCAGAGCGGTGTGGCTCGCCGAGATCCCGGAGACCTCGGAGGCGGGCTGAACACGGGCGCGCCGGTGTCTCAGGCTCCGGTGTCTCAGGCTCCGGTGGCTCAGGCCCGGGGGTCGCTGCTCGGCGTCCAGCGGAGCGGCAGGCTGCGCATTCCGCGCATCAGCATGCCGGGGATCCATTCGCCGGGCGGTCCGTCGAGCGCCAGGGACGGGGCGCGCTCGACGAGGGAACGTATCGCCGTGCGGGCCTCCAGGCGGGCCAGCGGGGCCCCCAGGCAGTAGTGGATGCCATGGCCGAAGGCGAGGTGGCCGCGGTTGTCGCGGCGGATGTCGAAGCCGTCGGGAGCCGGAAAGCGCTCCGCGTCCCGGCCTGCTGCGGTCAGGCCGATCATCACCGCCTCGCCCGGCGCGACGGGCACGCCGGCGATCTCCAGCGGCTCGGCGGCGAACCGGTACGTGGCGTTCTCCACCGGCCCCTCGTAGCGCAGGGTCTCCTCGACCGCGCCGTCCAGCAGGGTCATGTCGGCGCGCAGGGCGGCGAGTTGGTCCGGGTGGGTGAGCAGGGCATGCACCGCGTTGGAGATCAGGTTGACGGTCGTCTCGTGGCCGGCGATGAGGAGCACGAACGCCATGCCGCGCAGTTCCCCGGGCGAGAGCCGGTCGCCGTCCTGCGCGGTGGTGCGGATCAGGTCGCTCAGCAGGTCGCCGCTCGGTCCGGCGCACCGCTTGTCCTCGATCAGCTCGGTCAGGTACTCGCCGAGCCGCACGAACGCGTCGCGCTCGGCCTGTGCGCTCGTGGGCGCGACGGCCTCGCTCGACAGCTTGCGGAACTCGGTGCGGTCCAGCTCGGGAACGCCGAGGAGCTCGCAGATGACGGTGAGGGGCAGGGGGTAGGCGAGCGACTCCACGAGGTCGGCGCGGCCGTGCGGAAGCATCGCGTCGAGCAGGTCGTCGGTGATCTCCTGGATCCTCGGCCGCAGTTCCTCCACGCGGCGCACGGTGAAGGCGCGGGAGACCAGCGAGCGCAGGCGCGTGTGCTGCGGCGGGTCGGAGACCAGCAGGTGTCTGCCGATCGCCCGATCGTCGGGGAACGTGCGGCCCATCCGCGAGGCGTCCTTGGCCAGCCGGGGGTCGGCGAGCGCCGCGCGCGCCTCCGCGTGGCCCACGACGAGCCAGGTCACGTGGTCCTCCTCGGGCAGCCGCACCCGGTGCACCGGGCCGCGCTCACGCAGCCGCGCGTAGACCGGGTGCGGGTTCCTGCGGAAGTCGTCGCCGAACTCGCCCAGGTCGACCGTCTCGACCATGCCGCTCCCCCTCACGTCGTCCGCAGAACATGCCACCCCCTACAACGCGCGGGACGTCCGCTCAGTGCCCGCCGTGCTCCCCTTGCTCCCCTTGCTCCAAGAGGCCCGCGTCGTAGGCCAGGAGGGCGATCTGGACCCGGTTGTTCAGGTCGAGCTTGGCCAGCACCCGGGAGACATGGGCCTTCACGGTGGCGACGCTCATGAACAGTTCGGCGGCGACGTCCGCGTTGGACAGTCCCCGGCCGACCGCGACGGCCACCTCGCGTTCGCGCTCGCCGAGCACCGCGAGCCGCACGCACGCGTGGGCGCGCCGGGTGTCGGCGGCCGTGCCGGCCGCATGGTCCATCAACTGCCGGGTGACCGCGGGCGACAGGACGGGGTCGCCGGCCGCCACCCGGCGCACGGCGTCGAGGATCTCGGCCGGCGGGGTGTCCTTGAGGACGAACCCGGCGGCGCCCGCGCGCAGCGCCCGCAGCACCTGTTCGTCGGCGTGGAAGGTGGTGAGCACCACGACCTGCGGGGCGTCCTCGCGCTCCCGCAGCCGTCGGGTGGCGGTGATTCCGTCCACGGACGGCATCCGGATGTCCATCAGGACGACATCGGGCCGGGTGCGCTCCACGAGCCCCTCCACCTCGCCGCCGTCGGCGGCCTCACCGACGATCTCGATGTCGTCGGCGCCGCCCATCATGAACGTCAGACCGGCCCGCACCAGGGGATCGTCGTCGACGAGGAGGAGTCTGATCGCAGTCATGGGTCTTACGTAATCACGGTTGCGGCAGGCGAGTTGCGCGGATGCGGGCAGTGCGGACGCAGCGGGTCACCGTGCCGGTGGCCGGAGGGACAGGCTCCGCTCACGCCCACGGCAGCCGGGCCCGTACCTCGAACCCGCCGTCCTCGCAGGCCCCGTGCGTGAGGCGGCCCCCGGCGAGCGTCGCCCGTTCGGTCAGGCCGATGAGGCCCTGGCCGGAGCCGGGGACGGCCGGTACGTCGCCCTCGGGGGCCGGGTTGCGCACGGTCACGGCGAGGCCCTCGCCCCGCCCGCCGGACACGGTGACCGCGGCCTCCGCGCCCGGGGCGTGCTTGCGGGCGTTGGTGAGGCACTCCTGGACGATGCGGAAGGCGGTGCGGCCGACCGAGGCGGGGACGGCGTCGGCGTCCGTGACGCGCTGGTCGAGGGTCACCTTCATGCCGGCCTCCCGGGACTCGGCGACCAGCGTGTCCAGGGCGGCCAGCGTCGGCTGCGGGCGGCCCGCGTCGTCGGGTTCGCCGGCCCGCAGGACTCCGATGATCTCCCGCAGGTCCTGGAGGGCCTCGTGGGCGCTCTCGCGGATGACCCCGGCCGCCCGCGCGATCTCCTCGCGGGGCGCGTCGGGACGGAACTCCAGCGCGCCCGCGTGCACGCTGAGCAGGGTGAGCCGGTGGGCGAGCACGTCGTGCATCTCCCGGGCGATGGACTCGCGGGCCAGTTGCTGCGCCTGCTCGGCGCGCAGTCGGGCCTCCGTCTCGGCGCGCCGGGCACGGTCGCGCAGGCTCAGCATCAGCTGCCGTTTGGAGCGCACGAACATGCCCCAGCCGATGGCCGTGACGATGAACAGCACGCTCCACGCCACCGACGGCCCGTACGCCAGGGTGGGGTCCGGGCGGACCCAGGCCAGCAGCGGGAGCAGGGCGAGCTGGGCGCCGCCCACCCAGGCCACATAGCGCAGCGGCCGGTGCACGGCGAGCGTGAAGAGGGCGACCGCGCAGGCGCCGGCCGAGGTGGTCGACAGGAAGCCGAGCGGGACCAGGGCGACCGCCAGGGCGAGGGGCCACCGGCGGCGCAGCCAGACCGCCGCGCAGGCGAGGACGCCCAGGAGCTGGTCGGTCACGGCGAAGGCGGGCGAGAGGTCCGCGCCGCCGGGGAACGCGTCCGCGACCGCCAGGCCGACGCCGACGGCGATGAGGAAGCAGCAGAAGTCCACGACCCAGTCGCGGGCGGTGCGCCGCTGCGGCCGGCCGGGGCGCTCGGGGTCCGGGGCGAGCTCCGCGACCAGGGCGGACGGCAGCAGCCATCGGCGTCCGGTGATTCCGACCGCCGTCGGCGCCGTGTCGTCGTCTGCCTTCATGGTCGACAAATCTACGCAGTGCGGGCCCGCGGCACCTCTTCGTGGCCCGGATCCCTACCGAAGGGAGGTGACGATCGACCGAAGTCGCGGCGCCCGCTACTTTCGGCGCGGCCGGGCCGCCGGGACGGGGCCTTGCGTCGGACATGTCTCGCCCCGCGGCCGATGGCGCGAGGGGGGTCCGCGGGGCGAGGGTCTCGGACATGAAGGAACTGCTGGGAGTACTCGGATTTCTCGCCCTGGTGCAGGGCGTCCTGGGCCTGCTGCACGAGTTCACCGACTGGCACGTGGGTCTCGTGCAGCGGCTCGGCTTCCTCGACGGCTACGAGGTGTACGCGAGCGCCGCGCTCATCGTGCTGGCGTTCGCCCTGTTCGCCGCCGCGGAGAGCCGGAGGTCGGGCTGAGTGGGGTCAGCCGGACCTCCGGTCCCGTCGCGCCGCTCCTCGGCGTTCGACAGCTGATCGGGGGCCGGCTCAGCAGCCGTAGTTGATCAGCTTGAACGTGACGTAGTGGTCCGCCGTGTAGTAGTCCTCGTCGGTCTTCTTCCCGGTCACGATGCGGCGCGCTCCGCGCGTCGACGACCCGGGGGTCTTCACCGTGTACTCGTGGTAGTAGCCGGTCGACTGACTGGGCAGCACGCCCTCGCGGTTCTGGAAGACGGCCCCGTCCTGCGAGTACGGGAAGGGTCCGCCCTCCTCGATCAGCTCGAGGGTGTCGTACGCCTGGGACGGCAGGCTGCCGTAGCAGATGCTGCCGACCGCGGCGTGCGCCGTCGTGGCGGAGACGGTGCCGCCGACGAGCAGGGCGGTCAGGACGGCCGCCGATGCTCCGATGCGGGTGATTCGTGGGGGGAATCTCATGCCGACATGATGACGCGCGTAGACCGTGGCATGTCAATGACAACTCCGAGGATTTTCCCGTCAAGTCCGATGAATTTTCGGGAAGTTAACCTGCGGCTACCCGTTGTCCGGGAGTTCCTGCGGGCCATGGCGGGGCCGGCCTTCGAGGTCCGAGCCAGCCCCGGCGATCTCGATGTCCGTTCGCCGCCAGCGGCGCAGGACCCCGACGGCTGGGATGGAGGCATGACGACGACATACGCAAGGACGACGGCACACGGAACTCTGCACGGCAAGGCGGCCCTGGTCACCGGCGGCAGTCGCGGGATCGGGGCGGCCACGGCCCTGCGGCTCGCGCGGGAGGGCGCGGATGTGGCGGTGACGTACCTGAACGGCAAGGAGGCGGCCGAGGACGTCGTGCGGGCCGTGGCGGGCCTGGGGCGGCGGGCGGTGGCCCTGCGCGCGGACTCGGCGGACCCGGCGGAGGCGGCCGGGGCGGTGGACCGGGCGGCGGAGGCGCTGGGCGGTCTCGACGTGCTGGTGAACAACGTGGGCGTCGGCGTCCTCGGCCCGCTGGAGCAGCTCGACCTCTCCGAGGTCGACCGGGTGCTGGCGGTGAACGTGCGCGGGGTGTTCCTGGCCTCGCAGGCGGCCGCCGGGCGGATGACGAGCGGCGGCCGGATCATCACGATCGGCAGCTGTATGACGCAGCGGGTGCCCGGCCCGGGCGGCACGCTGTACGCGATGAGCAAGTCGGCCCTGGTGGGACTGACCAAGGCGCTGGCCAGGGAGCTGGGTCCGCGCGGGATCACGGCGAACCTCGTCCACCCGGGCCCGGTCGACACCGACATGAACCCGGCGGACGGCCCGTACGCGGCCGCCCAGGCGACGATGACCGCGCTGGGCCGCTTCGGGCGGGCGGAGGAGGTGGCCGCGGCGGTCGCGCATCTCGCGGCGGCCGACTACGTCACCGGCGCCGAGTTCGCGGTGGACGGCGGACACGCGGCGTGAGCGTCGGGCGGGCGCCTCCCGCACCCGGTGCAGGAGACTCCCGCGCACCCGGTGCGGGTGACCGAAGTCGTGGTGCGCCGCCCTCTCGTCCTGCCCGTGAACACCCCGTCCCCGACGGGGTGTTCACGGCGGCGCGGGCCGGATCAGCCGCCCAGCTCCTGGTGGCGGGCGGTCAGGGCCGCGACGCCCGCTTCCGTGAGGGAGCCGAACAGGCGCAGGCGGGAGATGCCGCCGTCGGGGTAGATGTCCACGCGCGCGTGCGTGCCGACGGCCGGGGTCGGCAGGACGAAGCGGTGGTTGGTGTCGGGCTGGAGGCGGGTGCGCGGCAGGATCTCCGTCCACTCGCCGCTCTCGCCGTCCTTGACCGACACCGAGGCCCAGCCGGCGCTGTTGCCCTTCAGGTACGCGGTGTCGATCTCCAGCGCGCGGATCTGCGCCTGGGCGACCAGCCGGTAGCGGATCCAGTCGTTGCCGGTGTCACGGCGGCGGCGGGTCTCCCAGCCGTCGTCCATCTTGCGGGAGCGGCCCGGCTGGATGGTGTTGGACGCCGGGGAGTAGAAGAGGTTCGACGCGTCCTCGGCCCGGCCGCCGTTCTCCAGGGCGACGACGTCGAAGGCGCCGAGCACGGACAGCCACTCCGGGTCCGGGACGACCTCGCCGTACACGCGCAGGCGCGCGATGCCGCCGTCGGGGTGCTGGTTGACCCGCAGGTGGGTGAAGCGCTGCTCCACCGACACGGAGAAACCGTTCGCGGCGTGGCCGCCGACCGGCGTGCGCGGGACGAGCGTCGTCCACTTCACGTCGTCGCCGAGGAGTTCCTCGGGGGACGGCGAGCCCGGCGCCGACGTGCCCTCGACGGACACGGCCTGCGGGTAGTTGCCGCGGAAGTGGGCCGTGTCGACGACGATGCCCCGGATCACGCCGGGCGCGCCGAGCCGGATCAGCGCCCAGTCGTGGTCCTCGGCGGTCGGCCACGGGTGGTCGGCGGAGGCGCCCCGGCGGCGACGCGTCTCCCAGCCGTCCATGATCTTGCCCTTGTGCCCGAAGCGCTCCGGGTCGAACTCGGCGGGGTGCGGCAGCAGCAGGTTCTCGCGCTGCGCGAAGAACTCGTCGTTGGCGGCGACGACCGCCGCGCCGAGCTGCCGGTCGGCGAGGTTGGCGTGGTGCGTGAAGGGGAAGTCGGCGGTGCGGTGGTCCGCGTACGGGTCGCCGCCGCCGTAGGGGTTCGCGTCGCCGGTGAAGCTCTGTATCGCCGTCACGGTGATCAGGTCTGCCTTTCGGTAGTCGGCCGGTGCGGGTGCCGGTGCGGTGCGGGTGCGGGGTGGGTCAGGGGGTGCGGGTGAGGAGTCGCCCCTTCGGTTCGGTGAACTCGCCGTCCGCGACGATGCGTTCGCCGCGCAGCCAGGTCGACTTCACGACGCCGTACAGGGTCTTGCCGGCGTAGGCCGTGACGCGGTTGCGGTGCTGGAGGGCGGCCGGATCGACGGTGAAGGTCTCGTCGGGGGCGAGGACGGCGAAGTCGGCGTCGCGGCCTGCTTCGATCGCGCCCTTCTGCGACAGACCCACCAGCGCGGCCGTCCGGGCCGACATCCACCGCACGACGTCCTCCAGGCCGTGACCGCGTCTGCGCGCCTCGGTCCACACCGCCGCCAGGCTGAGCTGAAGCCCCGAGATGCCGCCCCACGCGGTCGCGAAGTCGTCCGTCTTCAGGTCGGCCGTGGACGGCGAGTGGTCGGTGACGACGCAGTCCACGGTGCCGTCCGCCAGCGCCTGCCACAGCAGGTCCTGGTTGGCGGACTCACGGATGGGCGGGCAGCACTTGAACTCGCTGGCGCCGTCCGGGACTTCCTCGGCGGTGAGGGTCAGGTAGTGCGGGCACGTCTCGACCGTGATGCGGACGCCCTCCGCCTTGGCGGCGGCGATCAGCGGCAGCGCGTCGCTCGACGAGAGGTGCAGCACGTGCACGCGCGCGTGCAGGCGCTTCGCCTGGGCGATGAGGCCCGCGATGGCGGTGTCCTCGGCGTCGCGCGGGCGACTGGCGAGGAAGTCGGCGTACTTGGGGCCGCCCGTCTGCGGGGCCGCCTCCAGGTGGCGGGGGTCCTCGGCGTGCACGATCAGCAGGCCGTCGAACCCGGCGATCTCGGCGAGGGACCGGGCCAGGCCGTCCCTGTCGAGGTGCGGGAACTCGTCCACGCCCGACGGGGAGAGGAACGCCTTGAAGCCGAAGACGCCGGTGTCGTGCAGCGGCCGCAGGTCCTTGACGTTGTCGGGCAGGGCGCCGCCCCAGAAGCCGACGTCGATGTGCGCCTTGTCGGCGGCGACCTCCCGCTTGACGCGGAGGTTGTCGACCGTCGTGGTGGGCGGCAGGGAGTTCAGGGGCATGTCGACGAGGGTGGTGATGCCGCCGGCCGCCGCCGCGCGGGTGGCGGTCCAGAAGCCCTCCCAGTGCGTGCGGCCGGGGTCGTTGACATGCACGTGGGTGTCGACCAGCCCGGGCAGCAGGACGTCGTCGCCGAAGTCCTCCAGGCGGGCGCCCTCGGGCAGGGGGGCGTCGTGGGGCAGGACGGCCGTGATCGTGCCGCGGGCGACCGCGACCGCCGCGGGACGCGTCCCTTCGGGAGTGATGACCCGCGTCGAGCGCAGCACCAGGTCAGCTTCAGCGTCGGACACCCGGACCCCTCTCTGTTCAACATTCCGTTGAAGGAGTCTTCACTCCCGCCTCCACACCGTCAAGGGCACACTTCCCCGCAGAGCGCCCACCTCCGGCACTCTGGACGTTTCCACAAAGCGGAATTAGTATTCCGACAAGCAGAACGTAGCTAGGCACAAGCGAGGAGTCAACCGACCGCCGGGTAGGCTTCAGCCCCTCCCGCCAGTTTCGAACCGTCAGATTCGTACCGCCAGTTTCGAGAGGAACGCGCCGTGCCGACGTCCAGCGCCAGCACCACCGACTCCGCCAAGTCCGCCGGCGGAGGGGTCCAGTCCCTCGAGCGCGCCTTCGATCTGCTCGAGCGGATGGCGGACGCGGGCGGCGAGGTGGGTTTGAGCGAGCTGTCCGCGAGCAGCGGGCTGCCGCTGCCCACCATCCACCGCCTGATGCGCACCCTGGTGGCCTGCGGTTACGTCCGCCAGCAGACCAACCGCCGCTATGCGCTCGGCCCGCGGCTGATCCGGCTCGGCGAGTCCGCCTCCCGGCTGCTGGGCACCTGGGCCCGCCCCTACCTGGCCCGGCTGGTCGAGGAGACCGGCGAGACGGCGAACATGGCGCTGCTCGACGGCGACGAGATCGTGTACGTGGCGCAGGTGCCGTCCAAGCACTCGATGCGGATGTTCACCGAGGTCGGCCGCCGGGTCCTGCCGCACTCCACGGGCGTCGGCAAGGCCCTGCTCGCGGGTTTCCCGGACGCCGAGGTGCGCGCCCTGCTCGGCCGCACCGGCATGCCCGCCGCCACCGAGAAGACGATCACCACGGCCGACGGCTTCCTCGCCGCGCTCGCCGAGGTGCGGCGCGCCGGGTACGCGGTCGACGACAACGAGCAGGAGATCGGCGTCCGCTGTCTGGCGGTGTCGGTGCCCGACTCCCCCACCGCGGCGGCCATCTCCATCTCCGGCCCGGCGGGCCGTGTCACGGAGTCGGCCACGGAGCGGATCGTGCCCGTGCTCCAGCAGGTGGCGGTGGAGCTGTCGGAGGCGCTGACCAGCTCGGGACCGACGGTGTAGGGCGGTGCACGGGTGGCCCGGAGGCTGCCCGAGAGCGGCGTGGACAGGCAGCGGTCAGCCTGGCCCGCGACTCCTTCAGGTCCTTCGCCGCCCGGCAGGACGTCGAAATCGATGCGCGCCCGGCAGGCCTCACCCGAGTTCGCCGCGCGGCTCGCCGCCTGCCGAACCCTGTGCGACGACATGCGCAGCGGCGCCTACGAGCCGGCCTGCGACATCCGAGCCCACGTCGGCCACCGCCCGGCACCGCCCCCACGACTCAGCGGCGCGGTGGCTCGCCGAACAGCTCCACCGCGCTGCGCACGTCCGACAGTCCGCGGGACAGGGCGCTCATGGAGCCGATCGCCCCGGCGATCAGCAACAGCGACCGGCGTAACCGGGGAATCTCCGGGATCCCGTGCGCGGCCATCGCGGCGAGCGCGGCGAGTTCGTCCTCGGCGACGACCCGGTCCGGGAACTCGGCCGGGTGCGCGGCGAGTTCGCGGCGCAGCCGGGACACCGCGGCCCGCAGTTCCGCCACCCTCGGATCCTCGTCGCTGCCGGTCACTGCCCTCTGCGCCCTCTGCCCCAAGCTTCGCAACACGGCTCCCCCCTGGCACCAACCCGCGCGCGTGCGAGTACGCGCGCGTGTTCCCACCCCGCGCCCCCATGGCGCTGGTCGAGCACCGAAGGACGCGCGGGTCAGTTAACGCCACCCGATGCCGGATCCGCCACTGCGCGGACGGAAATTCAGTCCCTGGTCGGGTATGCAGGACGCATGACGCAATACGAGGACCGGGCCGCCGTCGCCGCCGAGGACCCCGAGAACGCCGAAGGCCCGGTCGTCGGCCTGCTCCTCGCGGCGGGCGGGGGCCGGCGGCTCGGCGGGCGGCCCAAGGCGCTGCTCGAACACCGGGGGCGGCCGCTCGTGGAACACGCGGTGGGGGTGCTGCGGGCGGCGGGCTGCACGCGCGTGTACGTGGTGCTGGGGGCCGGAGCCGACGCGGTACGGGAGCGGGCGCGGCTGGCGGGGTGCGTGGTCGTGGAGAACGCGGAGTGGGAGCAGGGCATGGGCGCCTCGCTGCGCGTCGGCCTCGGCTCGCTCGCCGGGTCGGGGGCGCGGGCCGCGCTGGTCTCGCTCGTCGACCAGCCGGGCATCGGGCCGCGGGCCGTGGCCCGGGTGCTCGCCGCGTTCGAGGACGAGCACTCGCTCGCGGCGGCGGCCTACGACGGTCTGCGCGGCCATCCCGTGCTGTTCGGGTCGGCCCACTGGGCGGGCGTGGCGGCGAGCGCGAGCGGGGACCGGGGTGCGCGCGCCTACCTCAAGGAGCACGCGGCGACCGTCACGCTCGTGGAGTGCGGGGACGTGTCCGAGCCGTACGACATCGACACCCCCGAGGATCTCGGCCGCCTCACCGGTCCCACCGGGCCCCATGGCCCCACCGCGGGCCCGTAGGAATCTTGACGTCAACAAACCATTGAACTTCCACGATGAGGAAACTAGTATCCATTGATCAGAAGGGCACCCGGTGCCACGCACGCTGAAGGAAGTGACCGCTCATGTCCGCACCAGCGCCGTCCCCGCTGGCCATCGTCGACGCCGAGCCCCTGCCGCGGCAGGAGGAGGTCCTCACCGAGGCGGCGCTCGCCTTCGTGGCCGAGCTGCACCGGCGGTTCACACCGCGCCGTGACGAGCTCCTCGCCCTCCGGGCGCAGCGCCGCGCCGAGATCGCCCGCACCTCCACGCTCGACTTCCTCCCGGAGACCGCCGCGATCCGCGCGGACGACTCCTGGAGGGTGGCCCCCTCCCCCGCGGCCCTGGACGACCGCCGGGTCGAGATCACCGGCCCGACCGACCGCAAGATGACGATCAACGCCCTCAACTCGGGCGCCAAGGTCTGGCTCGCGGACTTCGAGGACGCCTCGGCGCCGACCTGGGAGAACGTCGTCCTCGGGCAGCTCAACCTGGCCGACGCCTACACCCGGAACATCGACTTCACCGACCCGAGGTCCGGGAAGTCGTACGCGCTGAAGGACGCCGGCGAGCTCGCCACGGTCGTCATGCGCCCGCGCGGCTGGCACCTGAACGAGCGTCACCTGGTCGCCCCCGACGGCACCCAGGTCCCCGGCGCGCTCGTCGACTTCGGCCTGTACTTCTTCCACAACGCGCAGCGCCTGCTCGACCTCGGCAAGGGCCCGTACTTCTACCTCCCGAAGACGGAGTCGCACCTGGAGGCCCGTCTCTGGAACGAGGTCTTCGTCTTCGCGCAGGACCACGTCGGCATCCCGCAGGGCACGGTCCGCGCCACCGTGCTCATCGAGACGATCACGGCCGCGTACGAGATGGAGGAGATCCTCTACGAACTGCGCGACCACGCCTCGGGGTTGAACGCGGGCCGCTGGGACTACCTGTTCTCCATCGTCAAGAACTTCCGTGACGGCGGCGCCAGGTTCGTTCTCCCGGACCGCAACGCCGTGACGATGACCGCCCCGTTCATGCGGGCGTACACCGAACTCCTCGTCCGCACCTGCCACAAGCGCGGCGCGCACGCCGTCGGCGGCATGGCGGCCTTCATCCCCTCCCGCCGGGACGCGGACGTCAACAAGGTCGCCTTCGAGAAGGTGCGCGCGGACAAGGACCGTGAGGCGGGCGACGGCTTCGACGGCTCCTGGGTCGCCCACCCCGACCTGGTCCCGATCGCCATGGAGTCCTTCGACAAGGTCCTCGGCGACAAGCCGAACCAGAAGGACCGGCTGCGCGAGGACGTCCACGTCGAGGCGGCCGACCTGATCGCCGTCGACTCGCTGAAGGCCGTGCCGACGTACCCGGGTCTGGTCAACGCCGTCCAGGTCGGCATCCGTTACATCGAGGCCTGGCTGCGCGGTCTGGGCGCGGTCGCCATCTTCAACCTCATGGAGGACGCGGCCACCGCCGAGATCTCCCGTTCGCAGATCTGGCAGTGGATCAACGCGGGCGTCGAGTTCGAGAACGGCGAGAAGGCCACGCCCGAGCTGGCCCGCAAGGTCGCCGCCGAGGAACTGGCCGCGATCCGCGCGGAGATCGGCGAGGAGGCCTTCGCGTCCGGCCACTGGCAGCAGGCCCACGACCTGCTGCTGACGGTCTCCCTCGACGAGGACTACGCGGACTTCCTCACCCTGCCCGCGTACGAGCAGCTCAAGGGCTGAGACTCAGGGGCTGAGGCTCAAGAGCCGAGGCTCAAGGGCTGACGTCGTCCTGCGCAGGCTTGTCCGAGTGGCCCAGGGACTTTCCCGGGGCCACTCGGTCGCGTACGAGCCTCTTCACCGCCGTCGGCTCCGGGAAGCCCTGCTCTCGGCGGTCCCAGACCACCTCGTCGTTCACCCGGACGACGAAGACGCCTCCGGTGCCGGGCTTGAGCGACAGCTCGGTCAGCTCGGTCTCGAAGGTGGTGAGCAGCTCCTGCGCCAGCCAGGCCGCGCGGGGCAGCCAACGGCACTGGGTGCAGTACTCGATCTGCACGATCCGGGTCATCCGAGATGCACCGACCAATCCTGTTCCGCGGCCGGTTTGCCGTGCAGGTCGGGGACCTGCTTCAGCCATTTCGGCCGGCCCTGCTGTGTCCTCGCCGCCCTGAGGGCCTCCTCGGCGGCGAGTTCCTCCCGGGTGGGGAAGTCGGTGGGCAGCCAGGCCGCGGAGGCGCACACGCGCGCGTGGAGGTACGCCACGTACGCCTCTCGGAGGACGTCCGGCGCGCCGAACCCGTCCTCGTCCGTCAGCCAGGCGTCCGGCACCTCCGCCACGATCGCGCGCAGCAGCTCCTCGGTCACCCTGGGGGCCAGCTCGGCGTCGGCGGCCCGGACGTCCGGGGCGTAGTGGCCGAGGGCGTGATGGCGGAAGTCGTACGCCTTCTCGGGGTCGGCGCCGTCCCAGCGGTGGTGGAAGACGAGGGCCGCGCCGTGGTCGATGAGCCACAGCCGCGGGGGCGCGATCCCCAGGGTGGGCCAGATCATCAGGTTGGAGCTGTGGACCGTGCGGTCGACGTTGACGGTCAGGGCGTCGAGCCAGACGATCCGGCCGGCCTCCAGCGGGTCCACGGGGAAGGACTTCGCGATCTCCGGGGTGAAGTCCTGCGCGCCCGGCAGGTGGTCCATGCCGAGGTTGAGGCCCGCGCTGGCGCCGTGGAGTTCCCGCACCTCCTGGTGGGGCTCGCCGTCGGCGATCGCCGGGTCGAAGTGCACCAGGACCAGCTCGGGGAAGCGCAGCCCGAGGGCGCGCGCCAGCTCGCCGACGATCACCTCGGCGACCAGCGCCTTGCGGCCCTGCGCGGAGCCGGTGAACTTCACGACGTAGGTGCCCAGGTCGTCGGCCTCGACGACTCCGGGGACGGAGCCGCCGGACCTCAGCGGGTTCACGTATCGAACAGCAGTCACATCGCGCAGCACATCGGCCAGCGTAGTTCAGATCATGTGCCGACCAGCGGGTTCGGCAGCGGCAGGTAGCGGGCGTCGGCGCCGTCCGCGCCCGTCCAGCGCAGCAGCAGGTTGGTCTTGCCGGGCAGGGTGGGCGCGGTGAGCAGGGCGACGGCCTCGGGGAGGTCGTGGCGGGCCAGTTCACGGCGTACGGCGGGCCAGGGGTCGAGGCCGGGGCACCGCTCGGCGAGAGCCGCTGCGACCTCGCACAGATGGTTCACGACCAGGCAGTACACCAGCCGCTCCCAGCCGGCCGCCCGCTCCACGTCCGCGAGCAGTTTCACGCCCTCGGCGTCCCGGAACAGGGCCTGCACGGGGGTGCCCTCGGCGTCGACGGCGACCAGCGTGTTCTGCAGATGCGCCTCCAGGACGACGCCGTGGTCGGCGAAGGCAGCCAGCGCCGGCGGGACGACGACGGCCAGGTACGCCTCCCACCAGGCCGCCGGGTCCGGCGCGGCGGCCAGCGGGCTGCCCTCGAAGCCCTCCACCAGGCCCGCGGCGAGCAGCGGGGTCGCACCGGGCAGCAGACGGCCGTCGAGACCGTCGCGGACCAGGACGGCGAGTTCCTCGAAGGCGAAGTCGGCGGTGCGGTAGCCGCGGTCGCTCAGCCAGGCCGCCGGGCCGTCGATCGCCTCGAAGGCGCGGGCCGCCGCCGCGTCGGTGCGGCGCAGTCCCAGCAGGTCATGCCGCCACAGCCGGCGGATGTCGTTGGTGATGCGGACGTCGAGGCTGAACTTCAGGCACAGGTCCCGCTCGGGTGCGTACAGCGTGCGCACGGCGGCCGTGGGCCAGGCGTCGAAGTCGGTCGTCCCGAGCCGGACCAGACGGCCGTCGGCGAAGGCCTGGGTGAGGTCCACGAGGTCGAGCTGCCAGGGGTGGGCGGGCAGCAGCCGGTAGCCGGGCGGGGCCGTGCCGAGGGCGTCCAGCGCGGAGGTGTCGCCCTCCTCGACGACCGTGTCCTCGCGCACGCCCAGCACGACGAGCGGGAAGCGGGCGTACGCCTCCGGGGCGTAGGGCAGCCAGCCGGCCTGCGGGCCGCCGCCGCGCGCCTTGGGGGCGGGGTGGTGGGGGTGGCCGGTGATCAGGCACTGCTCGGAGCGCAGATAGGGGTCGGCGGGCGGGGTGGCACACGCGCGTGCGGTGAGCAGCGCGGCCACCGCGTCCCTGCTGTCGATCATCTCGGTGGGCAGCTCGTGGTTGGACGCTCCGGTGTGCCGGCGCAGTTCCTCGGCGACCAGTTTGACGAGCTCCTCGTGGCCGATCCGGCGCCAGGCGCCCGCCGCCTCCACCTCGGGCTCGGCCGGCCGCCGGGCGCCGCGCACGCGCAGCAGACGGCCGCTGCCGGGCAGCCGGTACACGAGCCGCCCGTCGGCTCCGGGCCGTCGGGGCAGCTCTTCGCCGATCTCGCGGAGCAGGCAGTTGAGCAGCGGCGCGGCCGCGTAGGCGTCGGCCTCGGCGTCGGCCTCGGCCTCGGCGGGCGGGGGGATGAGGTCCACGTGATCCACTGGTTCCCTGGTTCCCTACGGTTCTTCTGAGCGGAGACGATCAGTATCGCCGTCGTCACGGCCCCTCCGTGACGTCGTACCCGTACCCCAGGAGCCCACCCGTGCACCGTCCCTCAAGCGCCGAGTCCGAGCTGGCCGAAGAACTGGCCACCGTACGCCCCGCTCTCGGTCCCCGGTTCGCGGCCGCGTTGCCGGGGGCCAGGGCCGCCGTGCTGACCCGGCTGTGGCGGGCCCTCGTCCATGAACCGCTGCCCTGGATCGCGCACCGGGCGGAACCCGAGGGCGAGAGCCTGCTCACACTGAGCGACGGTCGCCGTCTGCACGGCCCGCGCGCGGACCCGTACGCGACCGCCTCCTATGTGACGGAGGTTCGGCTGGACGGTGTGGCGTACGACGATCCGGCACGGTTGATGACGGAGCTGGCGGTGCCGCACGGCGCGGATCTCGCCGTCGAACTCGGCCACAGCGTCGCCTCGTTGGCGCTGTCGCGGGCCGGGCAGGACCCCCACGCATCCTCGCTGAAGGACCCGCGGGAATGGCCGGCGCACGACTGGGAGTGGGAGCAGCGGGTCGTCGACGGGCATCCGTACCACCCCAGCTGCCGTTCGCGGCCCGGCTTCACGGTGGCCGAGCAGTTGGCCTACGGGCCCGAGCACCGGCCGTCGGTGCGGCTGGGTCTGCTGCCGGTGCCGGCCGACGAGTGCCTCGTGTCGGGCGAGTGGCCGCCGCAGCTGCGGGACGGGGCGCGGCTGGTGATTCCGGTGCATCCGTGGCAGGCGGCGCACGTGCTCAAGCGCTCCTGCGAGGAGGGGGCCACGGCGCATCCGCTGATGTCGCTGCGCACGCTTGCCCTCGCCGACGGTCCGCATGTCAAGACGGCGTTGAGCACCCGGCTGACGTCCTCGGTGCGGGACATCTCGATCGGTTCCATCGTCGCGTCCGCGGCCCTGTCGGAGTTCGCGGAGACGTTGACGCCGCGCGCCTACGGCCTGCTGCACATGACCCGGACCCTGGGCGCGGCGACGGCCGACTCCCCCGATCTGGCGGCCGTGTTGCGCGAGTCGCCCGCCGTCCACGGCGCACCGGGCGAGCGGGTCGTCCCGGTGGCCGCCCTCGCCGGCACCGAACTGCCCGGCTCCCCGGCCTGGTTGGCGCAGTTCGCGCGTCTGGCGCTCACCGTCGGGCTGCGACTGCTGGAGCTGGGCGTGGCGTTGGAGGCGCACGGGCAGAACCTGCTGGTGGTGCTGTCGGCGTCGGGCGCCCCGCTGCGGCTGGTCTACCGCGACCTGGCCGACATCCGCGTCAGCCCGGCCCGGCTGGCCCGGCACGGCATCCCGCTCCCCGACGGCCTGCCCGCCCGGATCCGCACGGACGACGTCACGACGCTGCGGCGCAAGCTGTTCGGCTCCCTGGTGGCGGGCGCGCTCGCCGGGACGGCCGGCAGCCGTACGGCCCTGCGAGCGGCCCTGGAGACGGCCCTGCGGGACGTCCCGCCCACCCCGGACCTCGGGGCGCTGCGCGAGCAGCCGCTGCCCACCAAGGCGCTGACGCTGATGCGGCTGTCGCCGGGGGCGCCCGGGGACCAGTGGGCGCTGCTGCCCAACCCGCTGGGCGGGGACGCGGGCTGACCTTCGTTCTGTACGCGGGCTGACCTTCGTTTTGTGGCGAGACGCCTCTGATCAATAGGATCCGCCGATGATCAGAACACAACGGCTGGCGGCGGGCGTATGCGCCCTGCTCGCCGCGCTGACGGCCGGGATCGCGTTCCCGGCCGGGGCGATGGCCGACGAGACCACCGCCACCGCGCCCAAGGTCAATTTGGTCCTCGACGTCAGCGGTTCGATGCGGACCAAGGACATGGACGGCGGGACGCGGATGGCCGCGGCCAAGCAGGCGTTCAACGAGGTGCTCGACGCGACCCCGGAGAACGTCCTGCTCGGCATCCGCACCCTGGGGGCCAACTACCCGGGCGACGACCAGAAGACGGGCTGCAAGGACACCGCGCAGCTCTATCCGGTCGGCCCGCTGGACCGGACCGAGGCGAAGACGGCCGTGGCGACCCTGGCGCCGACCGGCTGGACGCCGATCGGTCCCGCCCTGCTGAAGGCCGCCGACGACCTCGAAGGCGGCACCGGCTCCAAGCGGATCGTGCTGATCAGCGACGGCGAGGACACCTGCGCTCCGCTCGACCCGTGCGAGGTGGCCCGTGAGATCGCGGCCAAGGGCATCGGCCTGACCATCGACACCCTCGGCCTGGTGCCCAACGTCAAGATGCGCCAGCAGCTCAGCTGCATCGCCGAGGCGACCGGCGGCACCTACACGTCGGTCGAGCACACCGACGAACTCACCGACCGCGTCAACCAGTTGGTCGACCGCGCCGCCGACCCCGTGGTGACTCCGGTCGCCACCGAGGGCGCGGCCTCCTGCGCCGCGGCGCCCACGCTGAAGTCCGGTCTGTACACCGACCGCGAGGAGTTCGGCCAGGAGCGCTGGTACAAGGTCGCCGTCGAGCCGGGCCAGGAACTGCGGGCCTCGGTCAGCGTGTCGGCGGACCGGGCCATGAACCCCGACTACGGGGTGCTGCTGCGGGCGGTCACCGTGCACGGCCGCGAGATCGTGCGCGGCGAGGCGGCCGGCAACGGCCGTACCGACGTCATCTCGACCGGTCTGCGCTACCCGAAGGCGGAGGACGACGACGATGACGCTCCCGCCGAGACGGTGTGCGTCCAGGTGACCAACTCCTACTCGGCGGCCGCCGGTGTGAAGACCACGCCGGGCATGCCGCTGGAACTGACCGTGGACGTGGTCGACGGCCCCTCCCAGGCGAGCGACGTGGCCTCCTTCGGCCTCGGCCGCGGCTGGTGGCTGCTCGGCGTCCTGGTACTGGCCGGCTTCCTCGCGGGTGTGCTGTGGGGCTGGGTGTCGCGCCTGCGGATCGCGGTCTGGAGGACCAACTAATGCGTATCACACGTGTGTTGAGCGGCGCGTTGCTCGCGCTGGGACTGGCGGTCGGACCGGGGGCGGTCGCACCGGCCGCGGCCGACTCCACCCCGTCCGCGAGCCCGTCCGGCGACGGCGACGGCTCCGCGCCCACCGAGGCGGGCACGTCGTTCCGTACGGCGACCGAGATCGACCAGGGCCAGACGGCCACGGCGAACGGCTCCGCGGGCGACTACCTGTACTGGTCGTTCCCGGCGGACTCGGGGCAGCGCCCCACCGTCAAGGCGACGGTGAAGCTGCCTCAGACCCACACCGCGCAGACCTGGCAGGTCGACGTGTACGACGGTCTGCGGCGCCGTCAGGCCTGCCAGTACGGCGCCCAGACGCGCACCGCCGGGGCGCAGGCGGCCTCCGTCGAACTGGCCTGTGTGCTGCGCACGGTCCGCGCCTGGTCGGAGCCGTGGGCGGACGACCCGCTGCCGGGCACGTACTACGTCCGGCTGACGGTCCTCGACCTGAAGGCGTCCGACCTGGGGCTCCCGGTCGGCGCCGAACTGCGGGTGGACTCCAAGGACATCGGGGGCTCCGCGGCCGTCGACGGTTCGCTGGCGCAGCCGCTGGTTCCGGGCATCGCGGTCACGTCCCAGGCGGAGGAGTCCGAGGACGACTCGTCGGCCTCGGCCGTGCTGTCGAGCATCGAGCCGGACGACGGCTGGGCGTCCGGCTGGTGGTCCGACCGCTGGGTGTGGACCTCTCTCGGCGCGGCGCTGGCCGCACTGGCGGGCATCGGCGGCTACACGCTGACGCGCGGCACAGGGCGCCCGAGGCACGTGCCACCGGGCGCGTGACGCCGCATCGGCTGCATCAGCCGATGCATGAGCCGACGCATGAGCCGCGCATTGCCTGATGTTCCGTCAGAAGGCCTACCAGGACACACTGGTGGGCCTTCTGCCATGCCGTCATGCCGTCATGCCGTCACGCTGTCTCACGCCTCGCGCAGCGCCTTGGCCAGTGCACTGTCACCGCTCACGTCGATCCGCCCGGCACGCACCGCGTCGAGGACGCTCAACTCCCCCTGGGCGACGCCCATACAGGTGTCCACGTCGAGGACGAGCCGCGCGTCGGGCTCGGCGGGCGCGGGTCCGTCGCCGTACACGGGAACGCCTTCCGCTCCGACGTAGAGATGGAACTCCCCTTCGTCCAGGCGGACTTCGACGAGCCCCTCGCCCTCCAGCCCACGCAACAGGGGCAGCGCGAACCAGTGCGCACGGACGGCGTCGGTGGGGCGCCGCTCGCCGAGCTCGGCTTCGCCCCACTTGCCCAGCGCCTGGAGCACCGGCAGCAACTCCCGTCCCCGCGCGGTGAGTTCGTACACATAGGCCGCACCGGGCGGAGGCAGCCGGCGCCGGGTGGCCAGCCCGTCCCGTTCCATGTCCTTCAGCCGCGAGGCGAGCACGTCCGTGCTCACCCCCGGCAGGTCGGCGTGCAGGTCCGTGTAGCGGCGCGGGCCGGCGAGCAGCTCCCGGACGATCAGCAGGGTCCAGCGGTCGCCGACGGTGTCGAGTGCGCGGGCGGCGGAACAGTACTGGTCGTAGCTTCGGCGAGGTGACATGGCACGCAGTCTAGACATGTCGTTGGACTTTCCAAGCTGGAACTTGGTAAAACCAAGCAACACAACGAACCGGAGGGGCGAGCGCGCATGGAGTTCCGGCAGTCGAACAAGCTGAGCGAGGTCTGTTACGAGATCCGCGGCCCGGTGATCGAGCACGCCAACGCACTGGAGGCGGCGGGCCACAGCGTCCTGCGCCTGAACACCGGCAACCCCGCGGCGTTCGGCTTCGAGGCGCCGGAGGAGATCCTCCAGGACATGATCCGGATGCTTCCGCAGGCGCACGGTTACACGGACTCACGCGGCGTCCTCTCGGCCCGCCGTGCCGTGGCCCAGCGCTACCAGGAGCGGGGCCTGGAGGTGGGCGTGGACGACGTCTTCCTCGGCAACGGCGTGTCGGAGCTGGTGTCGATGGCCGTCCAGGCGCTGATCGAGGACGGCGACGAGATCCTGATCCCGGCCCCGGACTTCCCCCTGTGGACGGCGGTCACCACGCTCGCCGGGGGCAAGGCGGTCCACTACCTCTGCGACGAACAGGCCGACTGGTATCCGGACCTGGCCGACATGGCGTCGAAGATCACGGACCGTACGAAAGCGGTTGTGATCATCAATCCGAACAACCCGACCGGCGCGGTGTACCCCAAGGAGATCATCGAGGGCATCCTCGACCTCGCCCGCCGGCACGGTCTGATGGTCTTCGCCGACGAGATCTACGACCAGATCCTGTACGACGACGCCGTCCACCACTCGGCCGCCGCGCTCGCCCCCGACCTGGTCGTCCTGACCTTCTGCGGTCTGTCGAAGACGTACCGGGTCGCGGGTTTCCGCTCGGGCTGGCTGGTAGTGACCGGTCCCAAGCAGCACGCCAAGGACTACCTGGAGGGCCTCACCATGCTGGCCTCCATGCGCCTGTGCGCGAACGCGCCCGCGCAGTACGCCATCCAGGCCGCGCTGGGCGGCCGCCAGTCCATCCACGAGCTGACCGTGCCGGGCGGCAGGCTGTACGACCAGCGCGAGGTGGCCTGGGCGAAGCTCAACGAGATCCCGGGCGTTTCCTGCGTGAAGCCCAAGGGCGCGCTGTACGCGTTCCCGCGCATCGACCCCAAGGTGCACCCGATCCACGACGACGAGAAGTTCGTCCTGGACCTGTTGTTGCAGGAGAAGATCCAGGTCGTCCAGGGCACCGGCTTCAACTGGCCCACCCCCGACCACTTCCGCATCCTCACCCTCCCGCACGCGGAGGACCTGGAGACCGCGATCGGCCGGATCGGACGGTTCCTCAGCGGGTACCGGCAGTAGTCACCGGCCGTGGTCACCGACCGTAGCCATCGGTGGTCACCTGTGGTCACCGCAGCGCAGGAACGGTCGGCTCTCCTGTCGTACGCTGAAAAACGTGGGCGATCTTCTCCTCGTCCGGCACGGTGAGACCGAGTGGTCGCTGTCCGGACGGCACACCGGCTGGACGGACCTCCCGCTGACCGAGAACGGGCGCAAGGAAGCCGAACAGCTCGCGCCGCTGATCCGGGGGCTCCGGGTCGGCGCCGCGTTCGTCAGTCCGCTGCGGCGGGCGCGGGAGACCGCCGAGCTCATCGGGCTGCACCGACCGCGCGTCGAAGACGATCTGCGCGAGTGGGACTACGGCGCGTACGAGGGCGTCACGACCGCCGAGATCCAGCGGACGCACCCCGGCTGGTTCCTGTTCGACGACGGGGTCGCGCCGGGGCCGCCGGAGCATCCCGGGGAGACGCCCGAGCAGGTCGGGGCGCGGGCCGACCGGATCCTGGCCGAGATCGACACCGACGCCGACGTGGTGCTCGTGGCGCACGGACACGTCCTGCGGGTGCTGACCGCCCGGTACCTCGGGCTGGCCCCCTCGGCGGGGGCCCACTTCCGGCTCGCGACGGGCACGCTGAGCCGGCTGGGCACGGAGCACGGGCGGCCGGTGATCGCCGAGTGGAACGTCGGAGCCGGGGCGTAGCCTCGCGTCCTACTCGGGGCTGTGGAGCGGACGCCCGGCCTTGACGCGGCGCTTCACCTCACGGAAGTCCCGGATGCCGTCCACGCAGGTGACCCTGCGACCGTCCTCGTCCTCGTCGTCGTACACGCGCAGCAGGTCGCGGTCGAGGTGGTCCAGAAGCCGCGGATCGTCCATCTCGAGCCCGACGGGCTGCTGCGCGATCTCCAGGCGCGGCCGGCCGATCACCGCGGCGGCCGTCAGCGCGCCGCCGACGGTGAAGTGATGCTCCTCGCCGTAGAAGAGGCCGGTGTGCACATCCCCGCCGATGTACGCGGCGCAGTCGTTGTAGTCGCCGATCAGCCGGTCGGCGCGGAGCTCTCCGTGGACCTCCAGCCAGCCGGCGGTCACCACGTCGCGGGCCCTCATGTCCCCCGTGACCAGCAGATACGACTCGGGGTCGTCGTAGTCGGCGTAGCCGCCGTCGACCACCAGGTCACCGAGCACGACGAGCAGGTAGGCGCGCTCCCGGTGCAGGTCGAGGTCGCCGTGGACGTGCAGGTCGCCGTCGGCCAGCCAGACGTCGGCCTCGTAGTCCTCGATCTCGTCGAGTCCGGCGGTCACGTGCTTGATCTTGTGGCCGTCCCGGAACCGGCCGACGGCGGCGAGGACTTCGGACCGGGGGACCTGGCGCTGCTTGAAACTGCGGGCGTTGGCAATCACAGCGGAAAGCTAGCGGAAAGCTGTCCGACGTCTCGGCGATACTGGCTGTTCCGTCGGTCTCCGGGGCCGGGGACAGCACTTGGAGGGGGCCCGCCGTGACCCGACCGCCGACCGCCGCGCAACGGCGGCTGATCGAGGCCGCCGACCCGGTCACGGGCCGCCTGCGGGGTACGGAGGCGCAGCTCACGGCGCTGGTGAAGCGGGGGCTGGCCTTCCGGCACCCCCGCCCGCCGCACGATCACTTCCTGACCCCGGCGGGGCATCGGATGCGGGAGGACGATCCCGCCGCCGAGCCGGAGTCCCCGCGGCCGAAGTCCCCGCGGCCGGACTCCCCGCAGCCGGCGGACACCGGCGGGTTCGCCGCGCGGGTCGGCGGTGAGGAGGCCCCTCCCCCGGCCGGTCCGGCCCGGGTCCGCGAGGTGCACAGCGCCTGGGAGGGGCTGCTGGAGCTGCGCCGGATGACCAACCCGGACGGGAGCCGGGAGCGGCCCTGCGGCTGGGAACGCACACATCTCGTGCGGGCCGCCGCCCTGGCCCTGGAGGCGGCCGGACACCCTCCCGCCGGGCCGACCGGCACCGACGGCTACCGGGTGCGGGCGACCCCGCAGCCGGAGGCGGTGGCCGTGCACGGACCGGACGACGCGACGCTGTCCGCCTGCGCGGCGACACTGGAGAAGGCGGGCTGGCAGGTCGGCGAGCACACCGATCGCCGGAGCAGGAAGCGCTATCTGCTGGCTTCCCCGCGCCGCGTGTAGAAGGCATGCCAAGATCGATGCCTCTCGATGTGAAGGGGAAACAGTGAGCGAGCCGTTTTCCGTCCGGGTCACCGTCCGCGGATACGAGACCGACGTGCAGGGACACCTCAACCAGAGCGTGTACATCAACTACGCGGAACACGCTCGCTGGGCGTTGCTGCAAGCGGCCGGCATCACCCAGGCCGGGCTGATCGGCAAGGGCGTGGGCCCGGTCGCCCTGGAGACGAACATCCAGTACAAGCGCGAACTCCTCGCCGGGGACGAGGTCGACGTCACGTGCGTCTTCGAGTGGGGCAGCGGGAAGACGTTCCGCATCCAGCAGACCATCCGCAGGGCGGACGGCACCGTCTCGGCCGAACTCACCTCGGTCGGCGGCCTGTTGGACCTGGAGAAGCGCCGGATGGTCGCGAACCCCCAGGGCTACTTCAAGGAACTCGCCACGGATCCCGCCCTGTTCGGACTGTAGTCCTGGCCGGAGCCCCGGGAGACGTGCGACGGACGATCCCGGGGCGGTGTCGGCACCCTGTCACGGCTTGGACCGCTCGACAGGGCGGACGGATCGCACGACGGCCGTGCGGCTACTTCAGCTCGTCGGCGGTGTAGTAGCCGCCCGCGACCAGGACATAGTCAAGGTTCTTCTTGTCGACGCTCGTCGGCTGCAGCAGGAAGGCCGGCACGTACTTGGCGCCGTTGTTGTAGGCCCTTCTGCTGTTCACTCTGGGCGTCTTGTCCTTGAATATGGCGTCGACCATCTCTGCGGCGACGCCGGCGAGCAGGCGGACGTCCTTGTAGACGGTCTGCGACTGCTGACCTGCGATGATCGACTTCACCGAGGGCAGTTCGGCGTCCTGACCGGTGATGACCGGGAGGGGCTTGCTGCCGGAGCCGTAACCGTCCGCCTTGAGCGCGGACAGGACGCCGAGGGAGATGCCGTCGTACGGCGACAGCACCGCGTCGACCGTCCGGTTCCCGTACGACTCGGCGAGGATGCCCTTCATGCGCTTCTCCGCGGTGGGTCCGTCCCAGCGCAGGGTGGTGACGTCGTTGAGCCCGGTCTGGTCGGACCGCACGACCAGCTTCTTGCTGTCCAGGTACGGCTGCAGGAGGTGCATCGCGCCGTCGAAGAAGTACTTGGTGTTGTTGTCGTCGGGAGAGCCGGCGAACAGCTCGATGTTGAACGGGCCCTTGCCGTCCTCGAGGCCGAGCTCTTCGATGATGTAGTGGGCTTGGAGCCGCCCGACCTGCTCGTTGTCGAAGGAGACGTAGTAGTCGACGTTCTCGGTGCCGAGGATGAGCCGGTCGTAGGAGATCACCGGGATCTTCGCGGCGGCGGCCTGCTTGAGCACGCCGTTCAGCGACTTGTTGTCGATGGCCGCGATGATCAGCGCGTCGACTCCCTGCTTGATCAGGTCCTCGATCTGGGAGACCTGGGTCTTGGGGTCGTCCTTGCCGTAGACCAGCTTGGTCGCGTACCCCTTCTGCTTCAGGTCGTCGACGACGCTCTTGCCATCGGTGAGCCAGCGCTCAGAAGCCTGGGTCGGCATGGCGATGCCGACGGTGCTTCCGTTGGAGCTGCCTTCGGAGCTGCCCTTGCTGTCCTGCCCGCAGGCGGACAACGTGAGGGCGAGGGAGACGACTCCGGCCAGCGTGGCGAGGGCGGCTCTTCGGTTGCGCATAGTCAACGGTCCTTGTTTCTTCTCGTCGTTGAGAGGATGAGGGCATATCGGATGTCGCTCGGGGGCGCGGTGGAGCCAGCCGGGCGGTCGGCACGGACCGGCTCCGGGGAGAGCGGTGCGCCGCGGCGGATCAGCCCGGCGACCGCATGGATCCGCACATGGCCCGCCGAGGTCGTCGGGGGTCCGGGTGCGCATCTTCCAAGGGCGGCGAACAACCGGAAGGCGGCCCTCGATCACCGGTCGGTGCGTGCGTGTGGCGCGGCATCCGGGTCTCGCCGACACTCGTGACCCTGTTGCCGGTGTGCACCTGTACGTACGTCAGGATGCGCCACCGCGTTCGGCCCACGGGCGTGCTGATTCCAGTGCTGCGCAGGGCGCTCGCCTTTCAAGCGTTCGAAATGTCGTCACATGTTCGGAAGCTTGCGGAACACTAGGGGCGAGAACGCGAGGTGTCAACGGGGTGAACAGGAACGGTTACAGAAAGGCGTGACGGCGATCGACGAGTCAGACCGACTCCCGCTCCCGCTCGGTGTCGTACGACGCGCGCGCCTCGGCGATGTAGACCCTGTTGTGCTCCGCCCAGTCGGTGAGGCGTTGCAGGGTCTCGTGCAACTCACGGGCCACCGGGGTGAGTTCGTACTCCACCTTCGGCGGCACCGTCGGATGCACGGTGCGGGTGACGAGTCCGTCGCGCTCCAGGTTGCGCAGCGTCAGGGTCAGCATGCGGCGGCTGATGCCCTCGATGCTGCGCTCCAGTTCGGTGAACCGGATGGGTCCGTGCGCGGCGGCGACGAGGATCTGCACGCTCCATTTTCCGGAGACCCTGTCAAGAACCTCGCGGACGGGGCAGGCGTGCGCGTTCACGACCTGCGAGGTAACACCCGTGTTCCTCTGCGACATCGAAGTGCCTCCTTACACCGCTCTCCATGGTTATCCACGATGGTCCCCGTTACAAGTCGTGCACCAAGGGTTGCCCTGAAGAATGTGGAGGCCACACCGCCATGACGGTCATCGCCGATTCCTCGACGCGGATACCGCAACGAACGTACTCCCGCTGGGCGGCTCTCGTCGTGCTGTGCGCGGGGACCCTGATGACGATCCTGGACGGCAACATCGTCACGGTGGCGATGCCGGCCATCCAGAGCGACCTCGGGTTCAGCGGCCCGGGTCTGGCCTGGGTCGTCAACGCCTATCTGATCCCCTTCGGGGGCCTGCTCCTGCTGGTCGGCCGGCTCGGCGACCTGGTGGGCCGCAAGCGGATGTTCACGGCGGGCCTCGCGGTGTTCACCGCGGCGTCGGTGCTGTGCGGGGTGGCCACCGACCAGGAGGTCCTCATCGCGGCGCGGGCCGTGCAGGGCGTCGGCGGGGCGATGACCTCGGCGGTGGTCCTGGGCATGCTGGTGGCGCTGTTCCCCGAGCCGCGTGAACAGGCCCGCGCCATCGCGGTGTTCAGCGCGGTCGGCGCGGCGGGCGGCGCGCTCGGCACGTTCCTCGGCGGGGCGCTGACCCAACTCCTCGACTGGCACTGGATCTTCCTCATCAACCTGCCGATCGGCGTGGCGGCCTGGTGCGCGGCCGTCCGCGTCCTCGCCCCCGAGAACGGCGCCGGGCTCGGCAGGGGCGCCGACTACCCGGGGGCCGCCCTGGTCACGAGCGCGCTCATGCTGACCGTGTACGTCATCGTCGGCGCGGGTGAGCGCGACGGCACCGCGACCGCGCTGCTCGCCCTGCTCGCCGCCGCGCTGTTCACGGGGTTCGTCCTCCGCCAGGCGAGGACCGCGCGCCCGCTGCTGCGGCTGCGGCTGTTCGGCTCCCGGCTGCTCAGGGGGGCGAACGCCGTCCAGGTCCTGATGATCGCGACGATGTTCGGCTTCCAGTTCATCGGCGCGCTGTATGTGCAACGCGTCCTCGGGTACGGCGAGTTGGCGACCGGTACGGCGTTCCTGCCGGCGCCGGTCGCGATCGGCCTGCTGATGCTGTTCCTGTCCGCGCGGACCATCGAACGCTTCGGCCCGTACCGCGTCCTGCTGACCGGCCTGGTCCTGATCGCCGCCGGAATGGCGCTGCTGAGCCGCGCACCGGCGGACGGCTCGTACGCCGCCGACTTCCTGCCCCCGATGCTCCTGATGTCCGCCGGCTTCGCCGCCGCGATGCCCGCGCTGACCGGGCTCGCCATGTCGGCGGCACGGGAGGAGGACGGCGGCCTGGCCTCCGGGCTCTTCAACACCACGCAGGTGGTGGGCGGTTCGCTCGGTCTCGCGGTCCTGTCGACGCTGGCCGCGAGCCGCACCGACGAACTCCTCGGCGAGGGGGCGGAGTTGGTCCCGGCCACGGCGGAGGGTTACCAGCTGGCGTTCCGGGTGGCCGCGTCGATCGCGGTGGCGGCGCTGATGCTCGCGGCGGTGGCACTGCGTACGCGCAGGCCGGGGCAGCCGCGTCGACAGCGCTGAACGCGCAGAAGAATGCGGCTGCGGCCATGGGACCGGACCTGCGATGATCCGGCCCATGGCCGCGCAACGCGTGAAGGCGAGCCTCTACATCTCCGTCGACGTGGAAGCCGACGGTCCGATCCCGGGACCCTACTCGCTGCTGAGCCTGGGCGCGGTGGTCGCGGGCCGGCAGGACGCCGACGGGTTCACCGCGGCCGACCCCGACCGACAGACCTTCTATCGCGAACTACGGCCGATCAGCGCCGAGTTCGTCCCGGAGGCACTGGCCGTGAGCGGGCTCGACCGGGAGCGGCTGGCCGTGGAGGGGATCGAACCCGCCCTGGCGCTCGCCCAGTTCACCCGCTGGGTGCGCGAGGTGAGCGGGGACGCGCAGCCGGTGATGTGCGCCTACCCGGCCTCGTTCGACTGGACGTTCCTGTACTGGTACCTGATCCGCTTCACCGGCACGAGCCCGTTCGGGCACTCCGGCTGCCTCGACATGAAGACCCTGTACGCGACCAAGGCGGGACTGCCGCTGCGGGCGGTGGCCAAGCGGACGATGCCCGCGCAGCTGCTGTCGAACCGCCCGCACACCCTCCCCCAACTCTCGACTTCGCTCGAGCCGGGGGCACCCCCATCGCCCTGGACGACGCCGTCGAACAGGCCGAGCTCTTCGCCAACCTCATGGCGTGGCAGGGGCCCGGATCGCCCCGGTGATCTCCTCGCCCGCCCCCATCGGACGGGGCACGTCCGCCGCGTCCCGGCGACCCTGGCCCCCATGGACGGCGGAGGAACCGTTCCGGGGCGCGCGCTTCCACGCGCGCCCCGGTCACGGCTTCCGGGCGAGGGCCGTCCCCCTCGACCGGAGGTCTTCACCTCATCGGCCCTGCGCGGCGATCCGCGCCAGCCGCTGCGCCTCCTTGCGGGTGGAGCGCGCGATCGCGTCCTCGTCGGCGTGCAACAGGCGTCCTTCCTCGACGATCTGACGGCCGTTCACGAAGGAGGCGGTGACCGGGGCGGCCGCGCCGAAGACCAGGGCGGTCACCGGGTCGGCGATGGAGGCGTGGGCGAGGGTGTCCAGCCGCCACAGCACCAGGTCGGCCAGCTTGCCGGGCTCCAGGGAGCCGATCTCCCGTGCCCGGCCGAGGACCTGGGCGCCTCCGAACGTGCCGAGTCGCAGCGCCTGACGGGCGTTCAGGGCGGCTTCCCGGTGGGCCCCGAGGCGGTTGACGAGCAGGGCGTTGCGCAGCTCGGTGTGGAGTTCGCCGGACTCGTTCGACGCCGTGCCGTCGACCCCGAGGCCGACCGGTACGCCGGCCGCCAGCATGTCGGGGACGCGGGCGATGCCCGCCGCCAGCCGGGCGTTGGAGGACGGACAGTGGGCGACACCGGTCTTCGTCCGGGCGAAGGCGTCGATGTCGGAGTCGTTCATGTGGACGCAGTGCGCCATCCACACGTCCTCGCCGAGCCAGCCGGTGGACTCGAAGTAGTCGGTCGGACCCATGCCGAACAGCTCGTGGCAGAACTTCTCCTCCTCGACCGTCTCCGAGCCGTGGGTGTGCAGCCGCACGCCCAGCCGACGCGCCAACTCCGCTCCCTGGCGCAGGAGTTCGGTGGAGACGGAGAACGGCGAACAGGGGGCGACGGCGATCTGGGTCATCGCGTCGAAGGACGCGTCGTGATGCTCCGCGACGGTCGCCTCGGTGGCGGCCAGGGCGCCCTCCAGCGTCTCCACCGCGAAGTCCGGGGGCAGCCCGCCGTCCTTCTCGCTGCGGTCCATGGAGCCGCGGGCGAGGGTGAAGCGGACGCCCATGTCGCGGGCCGCGCCGATGATCGCGCCGGACAGGTCGCCGGTGCCCTTCGGGAAGACGTAGTGGTGGTCCATGGCGGTGGTGACGCCGCCGCGGGCCATCATCGCCAGGGAACCCTCGGCGGCCGCGCGGACCATCGGCTCGTCGATGCGCGCCCAGGTGGGGTAGAGGGCGACGAGCCAGTCGAAGAGGTTGTGGTCGGTGGCCAGGCCCCGGGTGATCCACTGGTAGAAGTGGTGGTGGGTGTTGACCAGGCCGGGGGTCACGAGGTGGCCCGAGGCGTCGATCCGGCGTACGACGTCCGTCAGGCCCTCGGGAGCCCGGCCCGCGCCGAGCGACTCGATGCGATTGCCGGAGACGACGACGTAACCGTTTGCGTACTCGGTGTCCTGGGCGTCGACGGTCGCGATCGAGCAGTTCTCGATGACGATGCGCTGAGCCATCATGCGTCCTCTTCTTTCCGTGTCCGCTTCAGAGGTTGGTGAGGTCCGCCGGGATCCGCGCCTCGCAGCCGTCCCGCAGGACGGTGGCCTCGATCAGGCCGTAGGGGCGGTCGGCGGCGAAGTAGACCGCCCCGTCCTCGGTGGCGTTCTTGAGCCCGAACGGCTCCAGGTCCACCAGGAAGTGATGTTTGTTCGGGAGGGAGAAACGGACCTCGTCGATCTCGGCGCGCTGCTCGACGATCCGGGCGCCCATCGCGTAGAGGGTCTGCTGGAGGGAGAGCGAGTACGTCTCGGCGAACGCCGCGAGCAGGTGCCGGCGCGTCTCCTCGTACGAGGTCTCCCAGTCGGGCGCCGGCTGCTCGTCGTCGGTCCAGTTGAACCGCCAGCGGGCGGAGACCTCGGTGGCGAGGATCCGGTCGTAGGCCTCGGGGAGGGTCGTGTACTTGTCCTTGGCGTACCCCCAGAACTCGGAGTCCGTCGAGTTCAGCACCACGAGGTCCTTCAGTCCGGAGACGACCTCCCACGACGTGCCGTCGTAGGTGATCTGGGTCAGCCGGGTCTCCTGGCCCTTGCGGGCGAAGGAGTGCGCGCCCTCGCCGCCGTGCTCGATGCGCTCCCAGCCGTACTCCTCGACACGGATCCGGGCCGTCCTGATCGGCTCCTGCGAGGTGACGAAGTGGCGGGCGAGGTGGATGCCGAACTGCTCGGCGGACTCGATGCCGTGTTCCTTGGCGAACGCGTACACCGTGTTCTTGGTGGTGTCGGTCGGCAGGACGTTGGCGTTCGAGCCGGAGTAGTGGACCTCGTCCATGTCGCCGCTCAGCGACACGGAGACGTTGAGGTCCTTGATGTGGTGGGTGGCGCCGTCCCGCGTGATCTTCACGACTCGGTTCTCGGCCTTGCCGTACTGGTTCTGCCCCAGGATCACAGGGCGGGCCGGGCGGGAATTGTCTGCCATCTTCTGCTAGCTCCCTCGGTATACGGAGTAGCCGAACGGGTTGAGCAGCAGCGGTACGTGGTAGTGCTCGCCGGGCGTGACGGCGAAGGTGATCGCTACCTCTGGAAAGAACACACCGCTGTCCCGATTCGCGGGGGCGTCCTGCTGCGCATCGGCTTGCTTCTTCTCGAAATACGGTGCGACGGCGAAGTCGAGCCGTACGTGGGTGGTGCCCTCCGGCAGCGCCGGCAGGTCCTTGCACCGCCCGTCGGCGTCGGTCGCGGAGCCGCCGAGCGCCTGCCAGTCCGCAGCCGGGCCGCTGCGGGCGCAGAGCCGGACGGCGACGTCCGCGGCGGGGCGGCCGATGCTGGTGTCCAGGATGTGCGTGGACACCGAGGCGGTGGTGCTGGTGCTCATGGCGGGCTCAGTCCTCTTCGACGAGTCGGGCGAGGCGGATACGGTTGATCTTGCCCAGCTCGGCGCGGACGATCTCGCGCTCCTGCTCCGGCGTGTTGCCGATCCGCTCCTTGACCGCGTCCCGCATCTGCTCGCCGGTCCGGCCGGTGGCGCAGATGAGGAAGACATGGCCGAACCGGTCCTGGTAGGCCAGGTTCAGTTCCAGCATCTGCGCCTTGAGCTCCTCGGAGGCGCCGGACATGCCGCGCTGCTCCCGGGCCGAGGTCGGGTCTCCCGGCTTCGGACGGCCGATCGGCGGGTGCCCGGCCATGGCCTCGGCCAGGTCGGCCGCGGTCAGCGCGGCCGTCGCGGCGTCGTTCGCTGCGTAGAGGTCGTCGGCGGTGGCGTAGGGGCGGGCCGCGAGCAGCCGGTCCGCCCAGGCTCCGGAGGTGCATGCCTCGCGGAGCGCGGCGCGGGCGGCGGACTCCCCGAGGCCGTTGAACCGGGCCAGGCCGGGGGGCGTGGAAGTCGAAGTCACGGGGCCAGCTAACGCCTCACCGCGACTTCACGTCAACACTTTGTTGAAAATTTCGGCCGACAGGACCCTCCGGGACCCGCCGCCGCTCAGCCCTTCTCCCGGTTCAGGTAGTTGTAGACCGTGAAGCGGCTCACCCCGAGGGCGCTCGCCACCGTCTCCACGCCGTGCCGTACGGAGAAGGCGCCGCGCGCCTCGAGTATCCGTACGACCTCCTGCTTCGCCTTGCGGTCCAGGTCGGCGAGCGGTCTGCCCTTCTTGCGCTCCATGGCGGCCAGGATGTGGTCGAGGGAGTCGGCGAGCTGGGGCAGCCGCACGGCGACGGTCTCGACGCCGTCCCAGCTCAGGACGACGTCGTCCGAGCCGGCCTCGTCCGGCGGGAGCATCTCCCCGCCCATGGCGTCGACCAGCGGCTTCACCGCCGCGATGAACGCCTCTTCGCCGCCCGTGGTCACTCGCCCTCCCCGAGGACGTTGACCTGGAGGGAGATACGGGTGGCGCCCGCGCCGAGGGACTTGCGCAGCAGGGCGTCCACGGCGGCGAGCACCGCGTCGGCGGTGCCCTCCACGGTGTTGCCGAAGGGTCCGACGTCCACCGCGTCCAGGTCGGCCGCCTCGATCACCTCGCGGGCGGCCAGCGCGTGCGCGGGCGCCTCGTCGAGGTCGAAGGGCTCGGTGGTGAACTCCACTTTCAGACGCATCGCGCCCCACACCTCTCTGAACGGGTCCGGGCCGTCGACGCCCCGGACCCCGACCCTAACGGACCCGGCGGACGATCACCCCGGACTCGGGATTCCGCCTCAGTCGGGAGGCAGCAGCAGGTCGGGGGCGGGGTCCCGGCCGTCCGCGAGGTAGGCGCTCAGCGCGGTGCCGTGGGCGAGGGTGAGCGGGCCCCGGCGGCCGATGCCGAGCTGCCGGGCCAGGTCCTGCGCATGGAGTCGTACGGCGGACTCGACCAGGGTCGCGTAGCCGTCGGTGGCGGCGCGGAACCGGTGCCAGGCCGTGCCCGTGATCGCGCCGCAGAGCAGCACGCCCGGCCACCACAGGGCGGCGACGGCGAGATAGAGCAGGCCCCAGCCCGCGAGGGTGGCGGCGCGCAGCATGCTCTCGCGCGCGGCGGTGATCTCGGCGCGTGTCGTGTCGGGGACGTGCAGCCACAAGTGGGGCCAGACCACGGCCACTTGGAGGCCGAGATCGCCGCGCAGCCGGGTCTCCACGGCGTGCAGCCGGTCCCCCGTCCAGGTGGGCCGGGCGGGCGCCGCGTCGGCGACCCGGCGCAGTCGGCTGCCGGCGACGGCCGCCCGGTGCGCCGCGTCCGCCTCAGGGTCGGCCAGGCCCGCCGCGGCCAGGGCGACGCCCGCTTGTGCCCGACGCCGGTCGAACAGCCGTGCGCGGCGCGCGATCAGCCGGCGGACGACAGCGTGGGTCGCCGTCGGCCACGCGGGCCAGTCGGCGGCCAGCCACAGCCGCTCCACCAGGGAGCCCAGCGCCTGCGCGGCCAGCCCGCAGGCGGCCGCGGCGAGCAGGAAGGCGAGGAGGAGCAGGAGCAGGTCGGCGGTGGACGCGGCGAGCGATCCGGTGTGCCGCTCGAGGCGGGTCGGCAGCGTGCCGAGCGCGTACCAGCGCGTGTGCCCCAGCTCCCGTCCGGCGGCCAGCGCGCCGAGGAAGAGGGCGCCGGGCAGCACGAGCAGCGTCAGCCACCGTTCGGCGAGCTTCTTGCCGAGTTCGGTCAGGAGGCCGTTCACGGCGTCACAGGCTCTTCAACCGCAGCGGGGCGCCGTCGAGTTCGCAGGCGGGCGGGGCGTCGGGGGTGTCGTCGGCCCAGTGGTAGCGCAGGCAGCGGCCGTGCGGGCACAGGTAGATCCCCGGCTCGCGGCCGGCGCCGGGGACTCCGGCGAGCCGGGCGCCGGGGCCGCGGGTGCCGCCGTGCAGCCCCTTCGCGTCGCCCTCGGCGAGGATCCGCCGGTGCAGCCGCCCGACCAGCGCCTCGACGTCGCCCCCGTCGCGTACGCCGGCCAGCAGGCCGTCGACGGCGTCCCGCGACTCCTGCTCGCGCAGGCGACGGCGGAGGTCCTCCGCGTGGGTGAAGAAGTAGACCAGGGCCTCGGACGTGCGCCGGGCCTTCCGGTCGGGGACGCTGCTCATGTTCTCTGCGGTCATGTCTTCTCCGGACGGGCCCCGCGGGGGTGCGGGGCGTGTGCGGGGGTGCGCGGTGACGATGCGAGTACGGTAGGGCAACTCCTGATCCGGGCCTGCCCCGTTGCTCTACTCTGCGCTGCCATGACCACTGAACGGGAGGCGGAGCGCGACCGGCTGCTCGCCTCCGCACGGCGGCGATTACGGCGGGTCAGGGCGACCGGGGACGGATCGCCGCTGCGGACGCCGCAGGCGCAGGCCGACCTGCGGGCGCTGCACGAACTGCGGTCCGAGGGCCGCCGGGACGCCGAGGCCGGCTACCGGCTCGCCTGGCTGCTGCTGTTCCAGAACCTCCAGGAGCAGGAGCCGGACGAATCCGTCGTGGACGCCATGGGCGACGGATTCGCCGACGCCCTGCTGGCGGGCATCGACGACCTCCCGGCCCAGTTCCTGGCCGGCATCGCGTCGATCGCCGAACCGGCCGCGACCGCCCTGCTCCGGCAGGCGCAGTCGTCGTCCGATCCGGCCCTGCTCGACACGGTCGTCGAGCAGCACCGGCGGATCGTGGCCGCCACGCCCGCCGAGCATCCAGGACGTCCGCAGCGGCTCGCGAACCTGGGCGTCGCCCTGCACAGCCGGTTCGAGCGGCGGCCGTCCGAGGAGGACCTGACCGCCGCGCTGGACGCCCACGACGAGGCGGTCCGCACGACCCGGCCGGACGATCCCGATCTGCCGACGCGGCTCAGCGGGCGGGCGGGCGTGCTGTGGTCCCGCCACCGGCTGAAGGGCGACGCCGCCGACCTGGACGCCGCCGTCGAGGGGATGCGGGCGGCGGTCGACGCCGCGCCCGCCGGGTCCCCGAAGCAGGCGCTGTGTCTTTCCAACCTGGCGCTGACGCTGCGGGACCGGTTCGGCCGGTACGGGGATCCGGCGGACCTCGACGCGGCGGTCACCGTCGGCCGCCAGGCATGGCAGGCGACGCCTGCGGACGACCCGAACCGGTCGCTTCGCCTGCACAACCTGGCCGGCACCCTGCTGATCCGCTACCGCGACGTGGAGGGCGTGACATCGCTGGAGCAGACCGTCGACCGACTGCGTACGACGGCCGACGGCTCCGGCGCGTCCGGCGCCCCGGCGGACGTGTACACGCTGTGCTTCCTGGCGGGCCTGGACGACATCCCGTCCGAGGTGGCCTCCGACGTCGCCGCGACGGCCGCGCCCCTGGCCCTCGCCCGGCAACAGCGGCTCACGACCGCGTACGACCCGGCCGAGCACGAGTCCGTCATCGCGCTGTGGCGGCGCGTCGTCGGCATCACCCCACCGTGGGATCGGCGACGGCACATCTTCCTCGCCAACCTCAGCCATGCGCTGCTGGTCCGCTACCAGCTCACCGGCGCGGCGGAGGATCTGGCGGCGGCGCTCGCCACCGCGCGCCGGGCGGTGCGCGCGGCTGCGCAGGACGATCCGGAGCGCGGCCTGGGGGTGGTCAACCTGGCGGCCGGGCTGTCCGAGCGGTATCGGCGCGAGGGGCAGACCGAGGACCTGGATCTGGCCGTCGACCTGCTGCGGGAGACCGTCGCACGGTTTGCGCACGATCACCGTGACCGGGCCCGGTACCTCTGCGAGCTCGGCGCGATGCTGGCCCTGCGGTTCGAACGGCACGAGGACCCGGCCGACCTCGACGACGCCATCGCCGTCCTGCGCGAGTCCGCCCGGACCGTGCCGGCCGACCCGATGGGCCCGGGGCTCGCCCTGAACAACCTGGGCGAGTCGCTGAAACTGCGGCACACCGTCCTGGGGAACCCGGACGACCTCGACGAGGCCGTCGGCGTGCTGCGGGTCGCCGTGGAGGCCACCCCCGCAGCGCATCCGGGCCGGGTCCAGTACCTGGCCTCGTTGGGCGCGGTCCTGACGACGCGGGGCGAATGGCTGAGCGACCGACAGGCTCTGGAGGAGGCGGTCGAACTGCTGCGGGCCGCACTCCACGCCGCTCCGGCCGGCTCCCCGGTGCGGTCGCGGATCCTGCACGACCTGGCCGCCGCCCACTACCGGCGGTTCTTCCAGCCGGGGCCGCGGTCTGCCGACCTGGACGAGGCGGTGACGGCGGCCAGGGCGGCGCTCGCGGACCTGTCCCCCGGCCAACCCGCGCACGCCCTGTGCCGCAGGCTCCTCGTGGACGCCCTGCGCACGCGGTACGAACAGAGCGCGAACCCCGACGACCTGACCGAGGCCGTCGCGGTCGGCCGGGACCTCCTCGTGCCCGGCGGCGAACTCTCCGCGACGCACTGGGCCGAGCAACTGGCCACCGGAGCAGGGGCGTTGCACACCCGACACATCCGGACGGCCGCTCCGGCCGACCTCGACGAGACGGTCGACGCGCTCCGGACGGCACTGCGGACACTGCCCCCCGGGCAGGACGCACGCCTGGCGATCCTGAACAACCTTGCGCTGGCGCTCCTGGCCCGCTGCGTGCACACCCACTCGGGGCCGGACCTGGACGCGGCGATCGACGCGCAGCGCACGGCGGTGGAACTGGCCGGCCCCCGGCACAGTGCCCGCGCCCAACTCCTCAGCGCCCTGGGCGGTTTCCTCCAGGCCCGGTACGGGCACTCGGGTTCGAGGGCCGACCTGGACGAGTCCATCGGCGTCCTCGCCGCGGCGGCCGAGGCGGCGCCCGACGGCCATCCGACACGGGCCATGGTCCTCCCGAACTGGTGCAGCGCCCTGCTGATGCGGTCCGAGGCGACGGGAGACAGAGCCGACCTGGATGCGGCGGTGGCCGTCGCCCGGGAGGCGATCGCCGTGACGCCCGCCGACGGCATGAGGCGGGTCTGGGCCCTCAGCCGACTCGGTCAAGCACTGGCGCACCGCCACCGGTCGGACGGCCCGGCCACCGATCTCGACGAGGCCGTCGCGATCCTGCGCGAGGCCTGCCGCGGCGCCCAGGCCGCCCCGGTGATGAGGCCGATCCTGCTGTATCAGCTGAGCGACGCCCTCGGCTCCCGCCATGAACGCGACGGCGACCGCGCCGACCTGACGGAGGCGGTACAGCTGTCCGCGCAGGCCGCGTCGCTGCCCTTCGCACCGCCCACCTCGCGCATCATGGCGGCGATGCGTGCGGGACAGCTGCTGGCGGCGTCCGGGGACGTGTCGCGGGCGACCGACTTCGTCGAGGACGCCGTGACCCTGCTGCCCCGGATCGCTCCGCGCCGGCTGCGCAGAGGCGAACAGCAGTACCTGCTCGGCCGGTTCCCCGGGCTGGCGGCCTTCGCGGCGGCGCTGGCGCTGCGCGACCCCGCGAGGCCGCCGGGCGAACGGGCCCTGCGCGCACTGCGGTTGCTGGAGACCGGGCGGGGCGTGCTGATGGGCCAGGCGCTGGACGCCTGGAGCGAGTCGGCGGTACTGCGCCGGGCACATCCCGAACTCGCCACCCGCTTCGAGGAGTTGCGGGACATCCTGGACCGGCCGGACGACGGGGCGGACGCCTTGATGGGAGGCGTCCCGGGAGCGGGGGCCGGGTCCGGGTCCGGGTCCGGGTCCGGGTCCGGGTCCGAGACGGGCGACCGGCACCGGCTCGACGCCGAGCTGGCCGCCGTGCTCGAACGGATCCGCGCACAGGACGGGTTCGGCTCCTTCGGACTGCCGCCCTCGGTCGGCGAACTCCTGGCCGCCGCACAGGAGGGCGCGGTCGTCGTCCTCAACGTCACCACGGTGCTCTGCGACGCCCTGCTGGTCACCCCGGCCGGCGTCACCGCCGTCCCGCTGCCCGGGCTGACGCTGTCGTACGCGACGGATCTCGCCCACGCCTGCCAGCGCGCCGCGCACGAGGCGACGGACGACGACCCGGATGTGCGGACCAAGGCCCAGGAGACGCTGTCGACGGTCCTGGGCGCGCTGTGGGACGTCGTCGTCGAACCGGTGCTCACCGCGCTGGGGCACGACCGGGCGCCCCGGGACGGGAGGTATCCGCGGGTGTGGTGGGTGCCCGGCGGGCCGCTCGCCCGGCTGCCGATCCATGCCGCCGGTCATCACGACGGGTCGGACCGGGCGGTGCTCGACCGGGTCGTCTCCTCGTACGCGCCGACCGTCCGCGCCCTGCGGCACGCCCGCCGCGAACTGCCGGACACCCCCGCCGCCGGCCCGCCGCTGGTCGTGGCCATGCCCACCACGCCCGGCCACTCGCCGCTCGACTTCGCTGCGGACGAGGCCGAGGTGTGCGCGGAGCTGCTGCCCGAGGCGGCGGTCCTGCTCGCCCCGGAGCGGCCGCCGACCCGCGACGAGGTGCTGCGCCGGCTGCCCGGCTGCCCGGTCGTCCACTTCGCCTGCCACGGCGACAGCCTCTCCGCGGACCCCGCGCAGCATCGGCTGCTCCTGCACGACCACGCCGAGACCCCGCTCACGATCGGCGAGCTGGCCACCGTCCGGCTCGACCACGCACGTCTCGCGTACCTGTCGGCGTGCGGGACGGCCGTCTCCTACGACGGCGTCCTCCTCGACGAGGCCGTGCAACTGACCTCGGCGTTCCAGCTGTGCGGCTTCCGGCATGTGGTCGGCACCCTGTGGCCGGTCGTCGACGGGACCGCCGTCGAGTTCGCGGAGGCCTTCTACGCGGCCCTGCGGCCCGAGCCCGACGCCGCCCCGGACCCCGACCGGTCGCCGTACGCCCTGCACACGGCGGTGCGGCGACTGCGCGACGAACTGCCCCGCACGCCGTCGCTGTGGGCGTCCCACGTCCACACCGGCGCCTGACCTGCCACCGCCTCACGAGAAGGACAGCATGGACCGCACACCGTTTCCACCGCACACGTTCGCCCGCCACAAATGGCTCCTCAACCTCTTCGCGGCGCTCTCGCTGGCCGCGTTCTTCTATGTGGGAGGCCAGTTCGGCGTGGGCGCGCTGGGCGCTCTCTTCGTGCTGTGGAGCGCGGCGCTGGTCTTCTTCGGCTATCAGGAGGGGCAGAAGCGGTTGCGCGCCGTCGAGGAGGATCGCGCCCGGGCACTCAAGGCGCACACCGCCTCGATGGCGGAACGGATGCTGTTCGCCGGGCGGGAGGAGGGGTGGGAGTTCGAGGCGTCCTGCGCCGAGACCGCGCTGGGGTTCGGCCGCATCCCGCAGGACGTTCCCGACCGTGGGCTCACGGAGGAGCAGCAGGTCGTCGCCCGGCACGCGGCCGACCTGGCGGCGGAGGGCGTCCTGCGCACCCGGATCGACGGCTTTCCCGTCACCGCGTTCGACCTGGAGATGATCAATGACGCCGATGTGTGGGAACTGCGCAGGCGCTGCCGCTTCGAGCGGGCCGCCGAGGCGTCCAAGGACTATCTGACCGTGGTCGCCGTGCACCTGCCGGTGCGGCTGCCGTACCTGGCCTCGGTGCACCCCTTCGCCCCGGGGTCTCGGGTCGCGTGCACGGCGGACGACGCCTTCGCGGAGTTCCTGCTGTCCGTGCCGACGGTGCGCGCGGCGGCGCTGGACGTGGAGCGGCTGTGGTCCGTGCAGGGCGACCTGCTCGTCTCCTGCGCGCTGACCAACTACGGCCTCGATGTGGCGGACGTGGTGGAGGTCACCCGGCGAACCGCCCGGCTGGCGGGCGCGTTCCCCTGGTCCGAGCTGGAACGCTTCCGCGTCGAAGCGCCCGAGACCGGAACCGGGGCGGGGACCGAGGCCGAGGCGGAGACCGGGACCGGGCAGCACTCCCTGTGGGTCCACGAGTTCACCTCCGGCCTGATCGGCCCACAGGTGCGGCGCTGGGACGAACAGCGGCTGGGCCGCACGGAGTTGCGCGCCTTCCGGTCCACGCACGAGTGGCTGAGCGAGCGGGCGCCGGCCGAGAGCCTCGCCGGCTGAGCCGACACACCGAGCCCCCCGGAGCCCGGCGGCCTGCGCTCTTCGAGCGTGCCGCCGGGCTCCGACGTGTTCCCACCCCTTGACAAGCCCCGAGACCGAGCGGCAATCTTCCAGTAAGCAGAAAACAACTTCCGCAATACGGAATTCTAAAACCCGGAAGGGAGCGCGAGAGCCCATGGGCTTCGAGGACCAGCGCTTCAACGTCAACCTGTCGATCCTCTTCACGGAACTCCCGCTCCTGGAGCGCCCCGCGGCCGCCGCCGCGGCCGGCTTCACGGCGGTCGAGCTGTGGTGGCCCTGGATCGACTCCCCCACCCCCGAGCGGTCCGAGCTCGACGCCCTGAAGAAGGCGATCGAGGACGCGGGCGTCCAGCTCACGGGCCTCAACTTCTACGCCGGCCGGCTCCCGGGCCCCGACCGCGGCGCCCTCTCGCTGCCCGGCGCGGAGTCGGAGCGGTTCCGCGCCAACATCGACGTGGCCGCCGACCTCGCGGGCTCCCTGGGCTGCAAGGCGCTCAACGCGCTGTACGGCAACCGGGTGGACGGCGTGGACCCGGCCGAACAGGACGCGCTGGCCCTGGAGAACCTCGTGCTCGCGGCCCGCGCGGCGGACCGGATCGGCGCGATCCTGCTGATCGAGGCGCTGAACCGGCCCGAGTCGCCACGGTATCCGCTGGTGAGCGCGCCGGCCGCGGTCGAGGTCGCGGACCGGGTCGACGCGGCGTCCGGGCTCGGCAACGCGCGCTTCCTCATGGACCTCTACCACCTGTCCATGAACGGCGAGGACCTGCCGTCGGTGATCGATCGGTACGCGTCCAGGACCGGTCACGTCCAGATCGCCGACAACCCCGGCCGTGGCGCGCCCGGCACGGGCGCACTGCCCCTCGCCGACCTCCTCGACCGGCTGCGGAAGGCCGGTTACGACGGCTGGGTCGGCCTGGAGTACAAGCCGGGCGACCGCCCGAGCGCCGAGGCCTTCGACTGGCTGCCCCGCTGATCCCCCCGTACCGAGAGGCATCCCGATGAGCAACGCGAACAACGCCCTTCCCAAGATCGCCTGGATAGGCCTCGGCATCATGGGCTCCCCCATGTCCGAGAACCTGATCAAGGCGGGCTACGCCGTCACCGGCTTCACCCTGGAGCAGGACAAGCTGGACCGGCTCTCCGCCGCCGGCGGCGCCGCGGCCGGGTCCATCGCCGAGGCGGTCCGGGACGCCGACGTCGTGATCACGATGGTGCCCGCCTCCCCGCAGGTCGAGGCCATCGCATACGGTCCCGACGGCATCCTGGAGAACGCGCGGACCGGCGCACTCCTGATCGACATGTCCTCGATCACCCCGCAGACCTCGATCGACCTCGCGCGGTCGGCGAAGGACAAGGGCATCCGGGTGCTCGACGCCCCCGTGTCCGGCGGCGAGGCCGGCGCCGTGGAGGCCGTGCTGTCCATCATGGTCGGTGGCGAGCAGGCCGACTTCGACGAGGCGAAGCCCGTCTTCGAGGCGCTCGGCAAGACCGTCGTGCTGTGCGGACCGCACGGCTGCGGGCAGACCGTGAAGGCCGCCAACCAGCTGATCGTCGCCGTGAACATCCAGGCGTGCGCCGAGGCGGTGGTCTTCCTGGAGAAGTCGGGCGTGGACCTGAAGGCCGCGCTGGACGTCCTGAACGGCGGACTCGCCGGCTCGACCGTGCTGACGCGCAAGAAGGACAACTTCCTCGCCCGCGACTTCAAGCCCGGCTTCCGCATCGACCTGCACCACAAGGACATGGGCATCGTGACGGACGCCGCCCGCGGCGTCGGCGCGGCCCTGCCCGTGGGCTCGGTGGTCGCCCAGCTGGTCGCGAGCCTGCGTGCGCAGGGCGACGGCGGGCTGGACCACTCGGCCCTGCTGCGCGGCGTCGAGCGCCTCTCGGGCGCACAGCTCTGAGTCGCCCCTTCTTTCGGTTCATCCCTGCTTTCCCATTCCTTTCCCAGACTTCCGGGCGGCGCCGCCGCTGACATCTGTCCTGTCGCGCCCAGGCGGTGGCGCCGCCCGGAAACCCGGCTCACGTACGGACTCTGACGGGAGGTCAGAACCCGTGCGTGCTGAGGGACCGCGGCGGCGTGCGAGCCAGTGCGGTGGTGAAGGAACGGGGCCCCCTCTCGACCTGAGGGAGGAGGCCCGCGTCTCCGTCGCATCCGCCGCGGTCCCTGCCCACCGGACAGTGGGTCGCCCCTACCCACCCCCCAGCGCTCCCCCGTCGGCAGGGCCGAGGGGGGAGCGCTGCGCGTCGTCCCGCCCGGCTCCGCCCGGCATGCGGATCCCGCCCACCCGCAGGACGCTGAAGGCATGGGCAATCCGACGCAGTATCCGCACATCGTGGTCCACCCCCCGGCGCTGGACGGGTCCCGCCGGGTCACCTCGGGCGACACCGTTCTCGGGGTCGCCTCGCATCTCGACGACGTCGTCGAGATCCTGCGCCTGGCCGACCTGGACCGGATCGAGGTGGAGGAGAGCGACCTCATCGAGTGGCAGGGCGGCGGCCCCGACGACTGGCCGGGCCTGTCGGAACACCATTCGCAACACCATGAGGAGCATCACGAGGCCTAGGGGCCCAGAGGTCCAGAGGTCCAGGGCGCCGATCGGGACGCCGATCGAGGCCTTGCTCGGGGCGCGCCAACCTCAAATCAACCTCTGAACGTCGTCCAGCAGGCTTCAACCGCCCTCGGGGCAGGGCACATTGTCGTCACGCGGGGTCCGCCGACACGGGGGCGGCGGACCCCGCTTCCGGGAGTGATGACATGAGCAGTGGCACGTCGGTCCGACTGGAGCCCTACGAGGTCGCGCTGATGCGGGGTGGCACCCGGTCGGCGGTCACGGTGGCCGTGCTCGCTCTGCACCTGCGCGGTCTGGTCGACGCGGGCAGGCAGGGACGGATCCGCACGACGGGGGCGGCGGGGGCCGGGGCTGGGGCTGAGGATGGGGCTGCGGGGAACTCGGGAGACGACCTCCCGCCCCTGCCGACGGCGGTGTACGCGGCGCTTCAACGCCCCGCGAACATCGCGGAGTTGGAGACCGCGCCGGGCGTGCGCGAGGCGCTCTCCGAGCTGCGGGCAGGGCTCGTCGCGGCCAGGATGCTGCGCTCCCTCCCTCCGCGCCGGACCCGCGCCGCTCGGCATGCGCTCCGCGCCCTGCACGCCGGGCATCCCCCGCCGACCGACCGGAAGGCGCTGGCGCCGGACGACGTCCTGATCGCGGTCGCCCTGTACGGGGAACCCGCCCTGAGCGTCCTGGCCGCGCGTTTCGCCCTGCGGGCGGGGCTGACCGCCCGGGCCGAGGTGGCGGACAAGGGGTTCCACCGCAACGCGCCCCGGGGCGGCGGCACGGGCGGCGGGTCGTACTCCTCCTGCGGAAGCGGGAGCAGCGGCTGGGACTGAGCGCCTCAGAGACACGCACGGAAACCGCATACGGAAAACGGAGAGAGGCGGCCCGTCCCCCGGATGGGCCGCCCCCTTCGGACGACAACCGCTCCCGTCAGCCCTTCAGACTCCGGTCGGACCATCAGCGTCCTGTCAGAGCTTCAGTGCGCTCAGAGTTTCAGTGTCCCGTCAGACCTTCAGCGTCCTGATCGACGTCGGCGCGTGCGCCGGCTCGGTGGCGAGTTCCTCGAACTCCACGACGTTGCCGATGTCGTTGGTGGTGCTCATCGAGATGTTGGTGACGCGTTCCAGGATCGCCTCGACGACGACCGGCACCTGGAACTCGGCGGCGAGCTTCTTCGCCTGCTCGAAGGCGGCGCCCAGTTCGGCGGGGTCCGTCACCCGGATGGCCTTGCACCCGAGCCCCTCGACGACCTTGACGTGGTCGACGCCGTACACCCCCAGCTCCGGCGAGTTGACGTTCTCAAACTCCAGGTTGACCTGGAAGTCGATCTCGAACGCCCGCTGCGCCTGACGGATCAGCCCCAGGTAGGCGTTGTTCACGAGGACATGGACGTACGGGATCCTGTGCTGCGCGCCGACGGCCAGCTCCTCGATCATGAACTGAAAGTCGTAGTCCCCGGAGAGGGCGACGACCTGCGCCTCGGGGTCGGCCTTGGCGACCCCGAGCGCCGCCGGGATCGTCCAGCCGAGAGGGCCCGCCTGGCCGCAGTTGATCCAGTGCCGCGGCCGGTAGACGTGCAGCATCTGCGCGCCGGCGATCTGCGAGAGGCCGATGGTGGTGACGTACCGGGTCTCCGGCCCGAAGGCCTTGTTCATCTCCTCGTAGACGCGCTGCGGCTTGATCGGGATGTCGTCGAAGTGCGTACGCCGCTGGAGGGTCGCCTTCTTCTCCTGCGCGGCGGCCGCCCATGCCGAACGGTCGGGGAGCGTGCCCGCCGCCTTCAACTCCCTCGCCACCTCGACGAACAGCTCCAGGGCCGCCTTCGCGTCCGAGGCGATCCCGTAGTCCGGGGCGAAGATCCGGCCGATCTGGGTGGGCTCGACGTCGACGTGGACGAAGGTGCGGCCGGCCGTGTAGACGTCGATGCGGCCGGTGTGCCGGTTGGCCCAGCGGTTGCCGATGCCGAGGACGAAGTCGGAGTCCAGGAAGGTCGCGTTGCCGTAGCGGTGCGAGGTCTGCAGGCCGACCATGCCGGCGTTGAGCTCATGGTCGTCGGGGATCGCACCCCAGCCCATCAGGGTCGGGACGACCGGGGTTCCTGTCATCTCGGCGAATTCCACGAGGAGTTCGGCGGCGTCGGCGGTGATGACCCCGCCGCCGGCGACGATCAGCGGGCGCTCGGACGCGTTCAGCATCCGGATCGCCTTCTCGATCTGCGCACGGGTCGCGGCCGGCCGGTAGACCGGCAGCGGTTCGTAGGTGTCCGGGTCGAACTCGATCTCCGTCTGCTGGACGTCGACCGGCAGATCGATCAGGACCGGACCCGGCCGGCCGGAGCGCATGAGGTGGAAGGCCTGCTGGAAGACGCCGGGGACCTGCGCCGCCTCCAGGACGGTGACCGCCATCTTGGTCACCGGCCGCGCGATCGAGGCGATGTCGACGGCCTGGAAGTCCTCCTTGTGGATCACGGCGGTCGGGGCCTGGCCCGTGATGCACAGGATCGGGACGGAGTCCCCGATGGCGGAGTACAGCCCGGTGATCATGTCGGTGCCGGCCGGGCCGGAGGTGCCGATGCAGACGCCGATGTTGCCCGGGTGCGTACGGGTGTAGCCCTCGGCCATGTGCGAGGCGCCCTCGACATGACGGGCGAGTGTGTGCTGAACGCCGCCGGCCGCCCTGAGCGCCGCGTAGAAGGGGTTGATCGCCGCGCCGGGGACACCGAACGCGCTGGTGACGCCCTCGCGCTTGAGGATCTCGACTGCCGCGCGGGCAGCGGTCATACGAGCCATGGAGTACTCCTCGGATTCGCTCTCCCGTCGCGCCCCGCGGGTGAGAGCTGAGCTTCCCTGCCGTTTTCCAGCTTTTCCGTAATGCGGAAATTGTTTTCTACTATCTGGAAGCAATGTAAGTGGGCGGGCAAAGGTCGTCAAGAGACGGACAAGCGAGGGCCGAAGGAGGACGATGGGGGCCATGTCCGAGAGCGTGCCGGTGCGCTGCCCGGCCTGTCGGCGCGAGCGCCCCTACACCGTGCCGTCCTATCCGTGCGCGTGCGGCGCCCCCGTCACGCCGGTGCTCGACCGGCGGACGACGCCGACGGCCGTCGCGCACCGGGCCTGGGACGAGGAGTGGATCGCCCTGCGCTGCCCCGCCTGCGGCCGCTGCGACCAGTGGCCCCACCCCGAACTGGGCTGCGCCTGCGGAACGGTGCTGCGCATCCCGGTGACCGCCCCGCCGACCGACTCGGAGCCCGATCCGGCGCCCGATCCGGAGACATCCGCGCCGCCGACACGGCCTCCGGCATCGACAACGGGCCCGGCACCGGCACCGGAGCCCCCGTCGAGGCAGACGCCGGGGCTGGAGCCGGGAGCGGGGTCGAGGTCGGGCGCGGGGCCAGGAGCGGGGTCGGGGTCGGAACCGGAGCCGGGGTCAACGCTGACACCAGGGCCGGCCCAGTCGCCGGCCCCGACCCCGGCCCCGACCGCGCAGCGCCGTGCCTTCCGTCCCGTCGCCATCCGTACCGCTCGCGACGCGGTCACGGCTGCCGCGCTCTATCTGAACTGGCTCGGGCACGGCGACATCCGGCGGGCCGACCAGCGGCCCACCGCCGGCATCGGCCTCGCCGCTCGCGGGCTGCTGGCGCAGGTGGACCCGAGCGTGCGCCCGGCCTCGCTGCGGGACGTGGAGTGCCTGTGGCTGACGGCGATGACGGAGTCCGCGGACTGCGTCTACTTCTCCCTCGCGGGATACGCGGACGACGCCCGCGCCCGCGCCGACCAGCTCCGCGTCCCGCTGTTCGTCCTGGACCTCACGGGCGCCCCGCAGCCGGTCAACGCGACGGCCGACGCCCTGGACGCCCGAGGCGTCTGAGGGCGACGGCCACCACGACGCACCACCGCTCCACAACCGCTTCCGCAACTGCTGCCACAACTGCTTCCGCAACCGCTAGCGATCCGCGTACTTCTCGCGCAGTTCGATCTTGCGCACCTTCCCCGAGACCGTCATCGGGAAGGCCTCCAGGAGCTGCAGCCTGCTCGGGATCTTGTAGTGCGCCAGCCGGCCCTCGCAGTAGACGCGCAGTTCCTCCAGCGTCAGAGGGTCCCGCTCGTCGCCCGGGATCACACAGGCGAGGACCTCCTCGCCGTACCGCTCGTGCGGGACGCCGACCACCTGGACGTCCCTGACCTTCGGGTGGCCATGGAGGAACTCCTCGATCTCGCGCGGGTAGATGTTCTCCCCGCCCCGGATGATCATGTCCTTGATGCGGCCGACGATCTCGACGTAACCGTCTTCGCGCATCACCGCCAGGTCCCCGGTGTGCATCCAGCGTCCCGCGTCGATCGCCTCGGCCGTCTTCGCGGGCTCGTTCCAGTAACCGAGCATCACGCTGTATCCGCGGGTGCACAGCTCGCCCGCCGTGCCGCGGGGCTGCGTCGCCCCGGTCGCCGGGTCCACGACCTTCACCTCGACATGCGGCAGCACGCTGCCGACGGTGCCGGTGCGGTGGTCGAGGTCGTCGTCGCGACGGGTCTGGGTGGAGACGGGCGAGGTCTCGGTCATGCCGTAGGCGATGGACACCTCCGTCATGTGCATCTCGGCGACCACCCGTTTCATCACCTCCACCGGGCAGGGCGAGCCCGCCATGATGCCGGTGCGCAGGGACGAGAGGTCATAGGCCGCGAAGTCGGGGAGGTTCAGCTCCGCGATGAACATGGTCGGGACGCCGTACAGGGAGGTGCACCGCTCCTGCTGCACCGCCCTCAGCGTGGCCTGCGGATCGAAGGACGGCGCCGGGATGACCATGCAGGCGCCGTGCGAGGTGGCCGCGAGATTTCCCATCACCATGCCGAAGCAGTGGTAGAAGGGCACCGGGATGCAGATCCGGTCCTGCTCGCTGTAGGCGATCGACTCACCCACGAAGTAACCGTTGTTGAGAATGTTGTGGTGGGAGAGCGTGGCCCCCTTGGGGAAGCCCGTGGTGCCCGAGGTGTACTGGATGTTGATGGGATCGTCGCAGGACAGTTCCTCGGGGCGGGCTTCGGGTGTCGCGGGTGTCGCCCGGGCGAGCAGTGCCTCCCAGCTCGGGTCGCCGATGTAGACCACCTCGCGCAACCGGTCGCACCCGGGCCGGACCTGCTCGACCATCGCCCGGTAGTCGCTGCTCTTGTGGCCGAGGGAGGCGAAGAGCAGACAGACCCCGGCCTGGTCGAGCACGTACTCGACCTCATGGGTGCGGTAGGCCGGGTTGATGTTGACCATGATCGCCCCGATGCGGGCGGTGGCGTACTGGACGAGCACCCACTCCGCGCAGTTGACCGCCCAGATCCCCACCCGGTCGCCCTTGGCGACCCCCGCGCCGAGCAGGGCGGAGGCCAGCCTCTCGACCTCCGCGCCGAATTCGGCGTAGGTCCAGCGCCGCCCCGACGGGACGTCGACCAGCGCCTCGCGGTCCGGCCAGGCCGCCACCGCCCGGTCCAGGTTGGTGCCGATGGTGTCCCCGAGCAGCGGGGTGTCACTGGCGCCGTGCGCGTACGAGTTCACCGGAAGTCCTCCTCGCGGTACTCGTCCGCCGAGCCCGCGGCCGTCGCCTCGCGCAGCTCGATCCGGCGGATCTTGCCGCTGACGGTCTTGGGCAGCGGGGCGAACTCCAGGCGGCGGATGCGCTTGTAGGCGGCGAGGACCTCGCGGGAGTGCTCGAACAGCACCTTCGCGGTGTCGGGTCCCGGCTCCCAGCCCTCGGCGAGGACGACGTACGCCTTGGGCACGGCGAGGCGCAGTTCGTCGGGGGCGGGGACGACCGCCGCCTCGGCGACCGCCTCGTGCTCCAGCAGCGCGCTCTCCAGCTCGAAGGGGCTGATCTTGTAGTCGGAGGCCTTGAAGACGTCGTCGGCCCGCCCGACATAGGTGATGTAACCGTTCTCGTCACGGCTGCCGATGTCACCGGTGCGGTAGTAGCCGCCGGCCATCGCCTCGGCCGTCCGGTCGGGGTCGCCGTGGTAACCGGTCATCAGGCCGACCGGACGTGCGGACAGGTCCAGCGCGATCTCGCCCTCCCGCGCGCCGGGGGCGCCGGACACCGGGTCGAGGAGTTCCACCCGGTAACCGGGGCCGGGCCGGCCCATCGAGCCGGTCTTCAGCTCCTGTCCGGGGCTGTTGGCGATCTGCACGGCCGTCTCGGTCTGGCCGAAGCCGTCCCGGACCGTCACTCCCCACGCGCGCCGCACCTGCTCGATGACCTCGGGGTTGAGGGGCTCGCCCGCGGCCACCGCCTCGCGGGGCGGGGTGCGCAGCTGGGTGAGGTCGGCCTGGATGAGCATGCGCCAGACGGTGGGCGGGGCGCAGAACGTCGTCACGCCCGCGCGGTCCATCTCCGCCATGAGCCGGACCGGGTCGAAGCGCGTGTAGTTGTGGATGAAAACGGTTGCTTCGGCGTTCCAGGGGGCGAAGAGGTTGGACCAGGCGTGCTTGGCCCAGCCGGGCGAGGAGATGTTGAGGTGCACGTCACCGGGCTTGAGCCCGATCCAGTACATCGTCGACAGGTGTCCGACCGGATACGAGGTGTGGGTGTGCTCCACCAGCTTGGGGCGGGCGGTCGTGCCGGAGGTGAAGTAGAGCATCAGCGGGTCGTCGGCGAGGGTGGGACCGTCGGGCGTGAAGCCGGCCGGGGCGGCGTAGGCGTCCTCGTACGGCTGCCAGCCGTCCGCCGCGCCGCCGACCGTGATGCGGGTGTAGTCGCCGGGGACCTCGTCGAACTTGGCCGCGTCCGCGGACCGGGCGAGGACGTGCCGGACCCGGCCGCGCTCGACGCGGTCGGTCAGGTCGGCGGGGCCGAGCAGCGGGGTCGCCGGGATGACGACGGCGCGCAGCTTCATCGCGGCCAGCGCGGTCTCCCACAGCTCGGCCTGGTTGCCGAGCATGACGAGGATCCGGTCCTCGGCGGCGACCCCGCGGCCGCGCAGCCAGTTCGCCACGCGGTCGGAGCGCTCCGACAGTTCGGCGAAGGTGAGACGGGTTTCGGAACCGTCTTCTTCCACGATGTGCAGGGCGGTGCGCTCGTTGCCGTCGGCGATGACGTCGAACCAGTCGAGGGCCCAGTTGAAGCGTTCCGCACGGGGCCACTCGAAACGCTCGTAAGCGGTTGTGTAGTCCTCGCGGTGTTCCTGCAGGAAGTCGCGGGCTCTGCGGAAACGCTCCGTGGCCGTCGTCATCTGTCCTCCTCGGTGCCGGACCATTGCCGGGCGGCTCTGACATCGTGTAATCCGTGATGCAGGTCTCACTACCCCCGAACGGGGGTGTGCGGCACCACGCCGCGCGGAAAGGGCGAGAACGTGGCAGCAGACGCGGCCGGAACGGCGGAGATTCGCGGTGCGCTGGCGCGGCTGCGACGGGCGACGGGGCTGCCGGTCGCGTTCGGCGGTCTGGTGGAGCCGGGGCGGCAGCGGATGCGGATCAGCGAGTTCAGCGGCGCGACGGGCGTCGCGCTGCGCGGACTGGCGGTGACCTCGGGCAACGGCCTCGGCGGCAAGGCGGTCGCGCTGGCCCGTCCGTGCGCCGTGACCGACTACTCGCTCTCCCGTCAGATCAGCCACGAGTACGACGCGGCCGTCGCCGAGGAGGGCCTGCGTTCGGTGCTGGCGATCCCGGTGGTGGTGCGGCGCCGGGTGCGCGGGGTGCTGTACGGGGCGTTGCGCACGGCGCAGCCGCTGGGCGATCGCACGCTGACCGCGGCCGTGCAGGCGGCGCGGGACGTGGAGCAGGCGCTGGTGGTCCAGGACGAGGCGCGTGACCTGCTGGCGGCGGCCCGCCCCGGCGCACCGGCGGCCGGCGCGCCCGGCGCCGGTGCGGGCGCAGGTACCGGGACCGGTGCGGGCGTCGGTGCGGCGGCAGGCTGGGAGCAGGTGCGCGAGGCGCACGCGGCCCTGCGCGCGCTGGCGCCGCGGATCGCCGACCCGGCCCTGCGCGCCGAACTCCTCGACGCCTGCGGACTGCTGACCTCGCGGGCGCACCAGGAGCCGCCGGGGCAGTCAGTGCAGCCAGGGCGGCCGGGGCAGCCTGCCGACCTGGCCCCGCGCGAGCTGGACGTGCTGACGTGCGTGGCGGCGGGGGCGACGAACGCGGCGGCGGCCGAGCGGTTGGGACTGCGTCCGGAGACGGTCAAGGGCTATCTCCGGTCGGCGATGCGCAGACTGGGCGCGCACACGCGGGGAGAGGCGGTGGTCGCGGCCCGCAGGGCGGGTCTGCTGCCGTAGCGCGGGCGGCGCAACACTCCCGTGACGCGCATCGGGCAGGATGCCGGGAGCAACGATCACATCAAGCCAGGGAGGCCCCTCACGACAAGCGACCATTCACCCACCGCCGCCATGAATTTACATATGCGTCATGTTGTTATATCCCTCACCACGTCGTGTCTCCGGATTTCAAAGAGTCGTTGCCTAGAATTTGGCCCGGACACGACACTCGGAGGGGAGCGGTGACCGTGCGACGGGAGTTCAAGGAGCCTGCCAGATGCCGCCCCGACCTGGTCATCGGCAGGGAGGAGCTGTTCACGGCCGCCCGTGACCAGCTGACCCGTGGCGGCAGTGTGCTGCTGCACGGCCCTGCCGGAATAGGAAAGTCGACCGTGCTGCGGGCATTGGCCGCGGATTACGGCGACGCGGCGCGCACGGTGCTGCGCTGCTCGGCGACCGAGTCCGAATCCCATCTCCCGTTCCTGGCCCTGGCCGATCTCTTCGGCCTCGTCCTGGACGAGATCTCGGACAAGCTGCCGGCCGCCCAGCGCACGGCCCTGGAGTCGGCGCTCACCGGTCGCGGCGAATCGACTCTGCAACGCGACGGCCTCGCCCTGCGGCTGGCCGTGCTGTCGGCCCTGCGCGCCCTCGCCGCCTCGGGCCCCGTCCTGCTCGTCGCCGACGACCTGCAGTGGCTGGACTCGGCCAGCGCCGAGCTCCTCGGCTTCGCCGCCCGCCGCCTCGGCGACACCCGCGTCCAACTGCTGTGCGCGGTGCGGACGGAGGGGCAGGAGTACGACCGTCATCTACGCGCGTCCCCGCCCGACACCCTCGCCGTCCGGCTGAGCCCGCTCTCCCGCGCCCAGGTCTCCGCGCTGCTCGATCACCGCGGCTACACCGCCCTGCCCCGCTCAACCGTGCGGGAGATCCACCGCACCAGCGGCGGCAACCCCCTGTTCGCCCTGGAGCTGGGCCGCGCCCTCGGCGAGAACGCGACCCCGCCCCGGCCCGGCGAACCCCTGCCGGTGCCGACCTCGTTGCGCGCCCTGGTGCTCAGCCGGCTCGACATGCTCTCCGACGACGCCCGCCGCACCCTGCTCGTGGCCAGCGCGGGCGCCCGTCCCACCCTGGCCCTGCTGCACGCGGCCGGCCGCGAGAACGCCGAGGCGGAGACCGCGCAGGCCGCGGCCCTCGGGCTGCTGACGACGGAACCCGAGGGGCCGGCCGTCCGGTTCGCGCATCCGCTGATCTCGGCCGCGCTCTACGCGGAGGCGCCCGCGCAGGAGCGCCGGGCCGCGCACGCCGCGCTGTCCACCGCCGCCTCCGACCCGATCGAGCGGGCCCGCAACCTCGCGCTGGCCACCACCGGCACCGACCCGGAGGTGGCCGCCCGGCTCGCCGAGGCCGCCGCGCTGGCCCGCGACCGGGGCGCCCCCACGGTCGCCGCCTCGCTCGGACTGCTCGCCGCCCGCCACACCCCGCCGGACGGCACTCCCGCCCCGGACGACCGAAGACTTCAGGCGGCCGAGGACGCGATCACCGCCGGCGAGGTGGACCTCGCCCGGGACATCGCGCGCGAGGTGCTGACCCGGGCGACCGTGCCCGCCGAGCGGATCCGGGCCTGGGAGGTGGTGATCGAGGCCGCCGGGCAGTCCCTCGGCGAGGTCGACGCCGTCTTCCCGCAGGCCCTCGCCGACGCCGGCGACGACCCGCGGCTGCTCGCCCTGGTCCACTACCGGCTGGCCTGGCGCAAGCTGATCGTCGAGGGCGACTTCGCCGAGGCCCGGCAGGAGGCCGCGCACACGGCGGAGCTGGCCGCCCGGGGCGGCGACCGCCGGACGGAGCTGTTCGCGCTCTCCTTCCAGGCGTCGACGGAGATCCTGATGGGCCATCCGCTCGCGCCGACGACCATCAAACGGGCGTTGAAGGAGCCCCAGGACCCGTATGTGGCGTGCCATCACAACGGCGCCGGCATGGCCCGGTTCCGCTGGCTGCTGATGAGCGACCAGCTGCCCGAGGCCCGTTCCACCATCACCGCGCTGCTGCGCGAGGTGCGCCGGCGCGGGATGGTCGAGAGCGAGGTGCACTTCCAGCGGTTCCTCGCCGACACCGAACTGCGCTCCGGGCACTGCGGACGCGCCCTCGACCTGGCCCGCGAGAGCCTGCGGCTGGCCCGGGACTCCGGCATCGGCCTGGGCGCCTCCGCGATGCTCACCTCCCTGGCCGAGGCCTCCGGCGGTGATGTGGACCGAGCGCTGGTGCTGGCCCGGGAGGCCACCGACCGCGCCGAGGAGGACGGCGACCAGATGTACCTCTCGCGGGCGCTGGCCGCGCTGGGCTATGCCCAGCTGGTGGCCGGGGACGCGGCGGGCGCGGTCGGCTCGCTGCGCCGGGTGCGGGAGCTGGAGCAGGGCCTGGGCATCACCGACCCGGCGCGGGGCCGCTGGCACGGCGACCTCGCCGACGCGCTGGTCCGGGTCGGCGAGCCGGGCGAGGCGCAGGACGTCATCGACGTGACCCGCGAGCACGCGCTCAGGCTGGGCCGGGAGAGCGTGCTGGCCGTGCTGGACCGGTCGGAGGCGATGGTGCGGGCCGCGCTCGGCGACCACGAGGCGGCGCTGTCCCGGCTGACGTCCGTTCAGGACCGGCTCGCCAAGCTGGGATACGGCCTGGAGGAGGCGCGGGCGGCGTTCGCGCAGGCCCGGCTGCGCGCCCTGCAGCCGGGACCGGGGCCGGGGCCGACGTCGTACGACGAGGCGGCGCGGCTGTTCCGGCGGTGCCGGGCGCTGCCCTGGCTGCGTCAGGTGGAGGTGGCCGCCGCCGAGGGCGCGCCGGAGACGGTCGCCGCCGTCCCCCAGCAGGCTCTGTCGTCCGACGCGCTGGAGGGGCTGGCCTCGATGGAGCGTCAGGTCGCCGCGCTCGTCATGGAGGGCGCGACCAACCGGGAGATCGCCGCGCGGCTGTTCATCAGCGTCAAGACGGTCGAGGCGACCCTGACCCGGGTCTACCGCAAGCTGGGGATCCGCTCGCGGGTGGACATCGTCCGACTGGCGGCGGGGCGTCACGCGAAGTGAGGAATTGGCGGGTTAACTGCCCGTCACGGGCTACCTGTACTGAGCGGGCACCCCGCCCGGCGCGGCGGCCTCACTGAGGGGACGCTCTACGGCGGCTGTGCGTTCCCTGGGACGACCGAGGGTTTTCCCTGCCCCAACTCCCCTAGGGGGTTCCCTCATTGGGAGGAGCGGGTTCCGGGTCCTAGCGTAAGGGACGTGCCGCTCGCCCGGGCACACGGGGGTCGGTCCCGCGACCCCCGTGCACTCCCCCCACACCCGCGCGACCCCCCACCGGCAACCCCACGAGGAGATCCATGTTCGGGCTCAACCGCGTGAAGAAGACCGCAGCCGTCCTCGCGGCGACCGCCGCCGCGGCAGCGACCGCACTGCTCAGCGCCCCCACCGCTGTCGCAGCGCCCCAGCCGATCGTCGGCGGCACGACGACCACGACCACGACGTACCCGTTCATGATGCAGATCACGGACGCCTCGCAGAACCAGTTCTGCGGCGGCACCCTCGTCTCGGCGACCAAGGTGGTCACGGCCGCCCACTGTATGGTCGGCGAGACCACGAGCAGTGTGCGTGTCGTCGGTGGGCGCACGTACCTCAACGGCACCAACGGCACGGTCAGCCGGGTGAGCAAGATCTGGATCAACCCGAGCTACACGGACGCCACCAACGGTGACGACGTGGCCGTCCTGACCCTGTCGACGTCGATGCCGTACACCACGGCGTCGTACGTCTCCTCGTCCCAGACCAGCGTGTACGCGGCCGGCACCACCGCCCGTGTCCTCGGCTGGGGCACCACCTCGGAGAACGGCAGCTCCTCCAACCAGCTGCGGACCGCGACCGTCCCGATCGTGTCCGACTCCAGCTGCGCGAGCTCCTACGGTTCGGACTTCGTCCAGACCGACATGGTTTGCGCCGGATACACATCCGGCGGCGTAGACACCTGCCAGGGCGACAGCGGCGGTCCCCTGCTCATCGGGGGCGTCCTGGCAGGGATCACTTCTTGGGGCGAGGGCTGCGCGGAGGCCGGTTACCCGGGTGTGTACACCCGGCTGACCACCTTCTCCAGCCTGGTCACCACGCAGGTCAACTCGTAGTGCCCGAGTCGACCGCGTGACCCGCAAGAACTCCTGAGCATCGCTCAGGGAACGACCAGGGGGCGCTGCGAGCCTCCACGAGCGGCCCGCAGCGCCCCCTCTCCAAGCCCTCACCGGTCCCCGGTGGGGGCTTGTCGCGTGACGACCGTGCCGAAGCGGATGTCGTGGCTCGCTTGCGGGTGCATCGTGGCCAGCATCCGCTCGCCCTGCGCGATCACGTCCTGCCGCTGGGCCCGGGTGAGGGTGCCGAACGGCTCGACGACGAGGGCGTCCGGCTCCAGTCTCCACACGCCCGCCAGGAAGCCGTCGACCAGGAGGGTGCAGTAGGCCTGGTTGCCCTGCCAGGAGCGGCCCCAGTACTCGGGCGGGACGACGCGGGTGCGGTCGGCGTGGGAGAGGAGGAGGTTGTCGAACTCGGGGAGGAATCGGGGCGGGGCCGGGGTCTCGGGGTCGGGGCGCGTGGCGTCGGGCAGGTCGAAGAGCTCGACGCCCCGCTCGTCGCGGAAGACGAGCAGGCTCGGGCGCAGCCGTTCGAAGGCCTCGCGCAGCCGGGTCAGGCCGGCCCAGGTCTGCATGTCCTTGACGGAGGCCGGCCCGAAGGCGGCCAGATAGCGCAGCACGACGGAGTCGGCTTTCGGGGCCGGCTGCGCGGCACGGCCGAGCCAGTGCTCGGCGGTGGTGAGCGCGACCTGCCCGCTCCTGCCCCACAGCCCGCGCGGGGTGACCTGGACGAGCGGCAGCCGGCAGCGCGCGGCGACGGCGAGGGACTGCGGGTCGGCCTCGGGCCACTCGGCCGAGAGGGCCTCGCGCAGCTGCTTCATGGTGCGCGGTCCGTCCTCGACGAGGTCGCGGGCGAGGACGGCGAGCCGGTCGAGGTCGACCCCGACGAGTCCCTTGCGGAAGTACGTCAGCTCGCGGTCGCGGGCGGGCTGGACGAGCGGTCTCAGGGTCAGGCAGTCGTCGGCGGTGTGGGTGTGGATGGTGGAGCGCATGGTGACGATACGGACGACCGCACGCTCGGCCATCGACGTCGACAGCGCCTCGGGGACGAAGCCGTCGAGGCGGGCGGCGAGCGCGTAGTACGGCGGCTTGACGTTCTGCGCCTGCAGCCCGAGCAGATGCTCCACGGCCGCCTCGGCCGACAGCGAGGAGGGACGCAGCAGCAACTGCCGGTCGAGGGTGGCACGGTTGAGGGCGCGCGGGCCGAGCACGGGGGCCGCCGGGGACGTCGTCTTCGTCATGCACGGCAAGCTAACGGGCATCGCGGACAGGTACTGTCCGCGACGCACAGCGATGCGGTGGCCGACTCCCCGGGCTGCGGCCGTTCGCCCCGTATATCCTGCTCTGTGATCACGTAGACATAGGCTCGAGCGCATCGGCCGAGTCGACGGAGAGGCAGACGCGATGCCCGAGCGCCCCAGGAAGTCCGTCTGGCGCCGCACTCCGCCCGCGCCGGAGCCGGCGCCCCCGCACCCGTCGGCGCACACCGGGCCGCAGCCGCTCGAGACCGGCGAGGTCGCCAGCGTCGTCCAGGCCGCGCTGTACCGCGACGGCGTCCGCGTCTTCACGCCCACCACGCTCTCGGAGACCTTCCGGGCGCTGCGCGAGCAGCCGTCGGGCATGGCGTGGATCGGGCTCGCCCGCCCGACCGAGGGTGAACTCCACTCCCTGGCCGCGGAGTTCGACCTGCATCCGCTCGCCGTGGAGGATGCGAAGGAGGCCCACCAGCGCCCCAAGCTGGAACGCTACGGCGACACCCTCTTCGTCGTCCTGCGGGCGGCCCGTTACCTCGACGCGCAGGAGGAGATCGACTTCGGCGAGCTGCACGTCTTCGTGGGCCCCGATTTCGTCATCACGGTCCGGCACGGCGCGGCCCCCGACCTGTCGGCGGTGCGCCGCCGTATGGAGGAGACGCCGGAGCTGCTCAAACTCGGCCCGGAGGCGGTGCTGTACGCCATCCTCGACGCCGTGGTCGACGGCTATCTGCCGGTCGTTTCGGGCGTCCAGAACGACATCGACGAGATCGAGACCGAGGTCTTCCGCGGCGACCCGGAGGTCTCCCGCCGGATCTACGAACTCTCCCGCGAGATGGTCGAGTTCCAGCGCGCGACCCGCCCCCTGGTCGGCATGCTGCACGGCCTGATGGCCGGCTTCTCCAAGTACGGCACGGACGACGAGCTGCAACGCTACCTGCGGGACGTCGCCGACCACGTCACCCACACCAGCGAACGCGTCGACGGCTACCGCCAGGCGCTCACCGAGATCCTCACCGTGAACGCGACCCTCGTCACCCAGCAACAGAACGCGGAGATGCGGGCGTTGGCGGAGGCGGGGTTCGAGCAGAACGAGGAGATCAAGAAGATCTCGTCATGGGCGGCGATTCTGTTCGCGCCGACGCTGGTGGGGACGATCTACGGGATGAACTTCGATCGGATGCCGGAGTTGCACTGGGTACTTGGATACCCGTTCGCAATCCTCCTGATGGCGGTTGTATGTACCAGTTTGTACATCATCTTCAAGCGGAAAGACTGGCTCTGAGTAATCGCCTCTGAAGGCGCTCCCGGGAGTGGGCACGGCCCGGATCGCAGGCTCCGGCGACTCTTTCCAGGCCGCTGGGGAGAATCTGGGGAGAATGAGCCGCGCTCCGATGCGGGCGGTGTCCTGCGATCGCAGGCGTTGACCTGCGGAAGCCTCGCCGTTGAAGCGCAGGCTGGGAGCAAGGATCAGCACGGAGAGTAGCGAACTTCCCTCGCGGAACGCCGAAACGGTTGGGCACAGCAGATCGCTGTGCCCACCCGTTTCGTGGGTCGTGTGGAGTGGACGTCTACGCGGCCAGTACAGGCTGGCCGAGCAGAGCATCGATGGCGCCGCGCCCCTTGCCGCCGGCCTCCGGCATGAAGTGGGCGTAGTAGTCCAAGGTGATGGTCGGGCTCGAATGGCCGAGCCAGCGGGCCAGGGTGACGACGGACTCGCCCGCTTCGAGGATGACCGAGGCGTACGTGTGCCGGAGCACGTGGAAGCCGTCCTTGCGAGACGCCTTCCACCGCTCGTCCTTCTTCCGCATGGGGATGACGCCGGCGGCTGCCAAGGCCGGCTTCCACACCTCGACGTTGAAGATGTTCGCGCGAAGGGCGTTGCCGTACGTCGTGGTGATGACGAGCGGGAACTTCTTCGTCTCCCGTTCAGGCTCCGGGCCGCCCCACGGCAGCTCCACCTCGACCGCCGGGTACTCCATGAAGTACTGGGCCAGGGCCGCCGCGACCGACGGAGGCATGTCGACGACGCGGGTCTTGCCGCCCTTCGGCAGGGTGAAGTACAGCCGCCCGCCGAGGAGTTGGACCTGCCGACGGACACGCAGGACTCCACGGGCGAAGTCGACGTCCTCCGGCGACAACCCGAAGACCTCGCCCTGCCGCAGCCCACAGCCGAGCGCGAGCACGACCGCGACGCGGTAGCGCGCGTTGATCGCCTCCCGTACGCGCCGTGCGGTCTCCAGGGGCCAGGCTTCCCGCTGATCCTCCGGTGCCTTGGGCCACCGCACGGACTTGGCCCGCATCGGATTGCGTGCCAAGCGCTTGTCGTCGATGGCGGTCTCGAAGATGTTCGAGAGCGTGCCGAGGATCTGCCGGGCGTATCGCGGTGAGAGCTCGCTCTCCAGCGTGGCGATGTATTCGCGGAGTACTGCCGGGCTGATGTCCCGCAGGGCGACGGTGCCCAACTGGGGCTGGACGTGGAGGCGGACTCGTTCGTCGATGCGTTTGACCGTGCCGGGCGCACCGCGAACACCCGTCTGCCAGAAGCGTGTTACGTAGAAGTCATCTCATTTGGTTGGGTAGGCTGCCAGTCGTGGCGACGATCGTTGAGCGGCTGGTGCCGGATGAGTTGTGGGAGCTGTTCCAGCGGGTGGTTCCGGAGGTGCCGTCGCGGCCCCAGGGTGGGGGCCGGCGTCGGCACGGCGACCGCGAAGTGCTGGCCGCAATCGTCTTCGTGGCGACCTCTGGCTGCACGTGGCAGCAGTTGCCGACCGCCTCGTTCGGGCCGTCCGGCGCGACGGCTCACCGGCGTTTCACCGAGTGGACGAAGGCCCGGGTGTGGGCCAAACTCCACCGCCTGGTCCTCGACGAACTCGGATCCCGCGGCGAGCTGGACTGGTCCCGGTGCGCGATCGACTCGGTCAACATGCGGGCCCTGAAAAGGGGGAGCTGACAGGCCCGAATCCTGTAGACCGGGGCAAGTACGGATCAAAGATCCACTTGATCACGGAGCGGACCGGACTGCCCCTGTCCATCGGCATCTCGGGCGCCAACACGCACGACAGCCAGGCCCTGATCCCGCTGGTGAAGGGCATACCGCCGATCCGCTCCCGCCGGGGACCACGGCGTCGTAGGCCCCGCAAACTCCACGCCGACAAGGGCTACGACTACAACCACCTGCGGCGATGGTTATCCAGCCGAGGAATCCGCCACCGCATCGCCCGCAGGGGCATCGAGACTTCGCAACGTCTGGGCCGCCACCGCTGGACCATAGAACGCACGATGTCCTGGCTCGCCGGATGCCGATGTCTCCACCGCCGCTACGAACGCAAAGCCGACCACTTCCTGGCCTTCACCAGCATCGCCTGCACCCTCATCTGCTACCGCAGACTCACCAAATGAGATGACTTCTTAGCAGCACCTCGTCAACCGCGCTCGCCAGCTCAACCATCGACACCCCTGCGGCGCCTTCCGCTGTCCGGGCGACAGCCTGGCGGCGCACCCGGCGGGCTACCTGCATGCCGCTGCTCAAGGAGGCCACGGTCTCAAGCCCGAGCAGGTCGCTGCCGAAGAGTCGGTAGCGGACCAGGTCGATCGACCTCCGGTGCTCGCGCACGGCATGCACGTCGTAGCGGGTGAAGTCGCCGGCGATGCAGATCAGGCGCGGGCCGCTCCACAGGACCTGGGACGCGGCCGTCACCCCGAGCCGGTCGCGGACCAGGTGCTCGAACTCGGACCGGTGGTCCTGGGCGGATCCGACGAGTTGGAGAGGTGGGCCGGATCGCTCAGCGGTTCAGGCAGACGCCAGCTTCCGGATGCGCGGGTGGTTCTCCAGCGCCCACCGCACGGTCTTCGGCGGGCGTCCGAGCAGGGTTTCCAGTTGGTCGGTGGTGCCGCGGTAACCGCCGCCGCCCTTCAGCCGGGTCAGGGTCTTGAGGTGCTCCGCGGTGTGCGGGAGCGCGGACAGGGCGGTGTCGACGTAGGTCTCGTTCCAGGTTTCGACGTCTTCGGGAACGTACGTGACCTCGCGTCCCAGCACGGCCGCGTAGTCCTCCGCAAACCCGTACATGTCCTTCAGCTCCGGGCCGTTGAGGTCGTAGGACTTCGAGATGTGCGGTTCCGGGTCGGCCAGGATCTTCACGCACAGCTCCGCCACGTCGTAGCCCGCGATGGGGGCGAGCCGATGGGCACCGAAGGGCAGGCGCAGTTCACCCCTGCTCAGCGGCTCCAGCGCCAGCCAGGTCATCAGGGGGTTCTCGACGAACATGGCCGCCCGGATGTTGACAGTCGGGAGGCCGGACCAGTCCAGCACCTGCTCGGCGACCCAGTGGGCGCGTTGCTGCGGCGACCAGTTGGCGACGAGTCCGCCGAGCCACGCACGCCGCTCTTCCTCCGGCGCGGTCATCTTGTCGAACGTCATGAACGACTGCTCGTACTCGGAGATGTTGACGAACACCTCGATGTCGCCCTGGGCCCGCGCCGCCGCGGCCATCAGGCTGACGGCGTCCGTGTAGTACGGCGACAGACTCATGCTGAAGTAGATGCGGCGGATGCCCTTCAGCGCGGCGCTCACGTCGGCGATGGTGAGCAGGTCACCGACGAAGACCTCGGCCCCGGCCTGGCGGAGCGCATGCGCGCGTTCGTCGTCCTGGCGCACGAACGCGCGCACCGGGTGCCCTTGTTCGAGCAGCATGTCGACCATCGTCCGGCTCACACCGCCGATTTCGCCTGCGGCACCGGTGATCAGGATGGGGCTGCGCTCTGGCATCAATGTGTCCTCTGTCTGGTGGTGGGGGGATTCAGCTGTTGAGAAAGCCACGTGGCGGATGCCGCGTAGCGTCATCGGGACGCGGAGCCGTCGGTGCGGTTGAGGGAAGTCGAGGAGTGCGGCGTTGACCTCGGCGGGACGCTCCTGCTGTGTCCGGTGCCCGCAGCCCGGCAGCACCAGCGGGCCGTGCAGTTGAGGCGCGGCAGCGCTCAGCGGGTTGTCCGACCCGCCCTGGCCACGGAAAATCTCGCTCTGCGAGCTGCCCCCACCCGGGGAACGCAGCGCGGTGACCATGTCGCGGTCTCCCACCACATACAGCGCAGGACCGGTGATCCCGAGACCCCGGAAGGGTATGAGCAGTTCGTTGTTGCGTTCGATGTTCCGGCACCAGTCGAAGGCCCCGGATGAATGCCCGCTCGCCGTGCAGGACGAAGTCCTCCGCGTACGCCCGAATGTCGTTTTCCGTCGGCCATGCCGGGAGAGCGGGTGACTCCCGGCGTACCCGCGCTGGTCGGGGGCGGCGACCCGGTACCCGGCCGCCGTCGGCGCCCCGAACTGGTGACGCCAGGAGTACCGGCTCTCCGGCCAGCCGTGCAGGAGCAGGACCAGCGGCCCTGCCCCTCTTCGGCGATGTGCAGGCGGATCCCGTTCACATCGACGAAGCGGTGGGTGGGCGAGCTTCCACACGGGGCTCCCTGGAAAACGCGGGTGGTGTCACTTTTTCAGCTGGGCGTACATGGCTTCCAGGTCGGAGGACAGCTGGGACTTGACCCAGCGGGTGATGTCGTCGGCCAGCACCTCGTGCGCTCCCGCCTCGATGCCGTCGAGTGCGGCCACGGCGATGTCGCGGGGGTCGGCCTTGGGCGCGTCGACGCCCGAGGTCATTTCCGTGTCCACGTAGGCCATGTGAAGTCCGGTCACCGCGATGCCGCGCGGCTGCAGCTCCAGGCGCAGGGAGTTGGTCTGCGACCACAGGGCGGCCTTGGAGGCGCCGTAGGGCGTGCCGTCGGCCAGCCAGGACAGGGCGGAGTGGGCGTTGAGGATGTGGCCCCCGCCGTTGCGCTCGATGACCGGCACGAAGGCCCGGGTGACCAGCAGCGGCCCGTAGAAGTTGGTCTCCAGATCCCGGCGCACGTCCTCCATCGGAGAGTTGAGGTACGAAGCGCGGACGGAGGCGCCGGCGTTGTTGATCAGGATGGTGACGTCCTGGGCCTGCTCGGCGGCGGCTGCCACGGACGCCGGGTCAGTTGCTTCGAGTGCCAGCGGAACGGCATCGGGGTGGGTCACCGTGCGCGTGTCCCGGGCCGTGGCGTAGACCTTGCCGGCCCCGCGCGCATAGAGCTCCTCGACCAGCATCTTGCCGATGCCACGGCTGCCTCCGGTGACGAAGACGCTGGCGCCCTTGATTGCTGTCATGACTACCTCCACGAAGATGGAAACCGATCGGTTTCACCACCGTAAACCGATCGGTTTCGCGATGCAAGTCGGGGTGAGCACTGGATGACCACGGCACGCGGAGTCGAGGTGGAGTCGGGCGGAGCTCAGGCTTCAGGGGCTGGCCGGCCTCGTGTCCATCGGCGAAGTCCGTACTCGCCGGGCGCAGGCCGGTGAAGCCACGAGCCCGTCGGCAGCGATCGACGTGGCCTGGCTGGACCTCAGGCGGAATTCGGAGGAGTGGTGTGAGGAGTGGCGTGCCGTTCGGCTCGGTGTCGCCGACGTGCTCGGCCGCGCGCCCTTGCGAGCTTGGCCTGGGGTCGGCGACCAAGTACGGCGGGCGGGTCGGCGAGGCGCGCGACGACAGGGAAGACAAGCCCGATGACGGCCGACGACCTCTGTGGCGACGCGACCTCGCGCCGAGAGGCCCAGTCCGCGCCGGTCGCCGAGTGCCTCGACGCCCCACGCAAAGGCGACCCGGTCGCTGGTGCGTTGGGAGGGAAACAGATCAGGCCGGTGGGTGACGATCAATCCCACGTCTGTGGCGGCTCGACGGACGTAGTGCCGAGGATCACCCTGGGCGAGATGGAGTCGCCCATGTCCACGGTGTGGATCTCCGGTGTTTCCTATGGGGCCGGAACCACCGGCAGGACGATGCGGGAAGGCCGGGCGGGGTCATGGAAGACCTGCTGCCGGGCCACCCGGGCCGTGGTCGCGCTCTCCTCGGGTTCGCCCGTGTTGAGGTTGCGGTCCCAGCGGGGGAAGTTGCTGGAGGTGACCTGGACCCGTATCCGGTGCCCCGCCCGGAAGACGATGCTGGTCGACCACAGGTCCACGACGTGCTCGGCCGCCTCGCCCGGTGTCGCCGCACGCACCCGCACGATGCCGTCGGTCACACCGCGGGAGACACCTCTCTCATCGACGTCGCACAGGCGTGCCACCCAGTCGGTCGAGGGTCCGTCCGTGGCCGCGAAGAGCACCGCCCGGACCCGGCCGGTCACCTCGACGTCCTCGGTGAGCGGTTCGGTGGTGAAGACCAGGACGTCCTCGCGCGCCTCGACGGCCGCCTGGTCGAGCGGCCCGGGACGGAACTCATCGGCGTTCAGGAGCCCGCCGCCCACGAGGAGCGCGCCACCGGTGGTCGCCACCGGGTCCATGGGGTCGTAGGTGAACTCCTCGGCCTGCTCGGCGGTGGACGGCGGCTCCTGTGTCAGGCGTCCGTCGGCGCGCAGGTGGAAGTCGGTGTCCACGGCCCGCGACAGGGGCCATTCCGTCTCCTCGCGCCACTGGTTGATGCCCATGACGAACAGCAGCACCTTGCCCGTGTCCGGCTCCGGAGCCTCGCCGCCGTCGTCGCCGAGGATGCGCCGGAACCAGTCGAACTGCATGTCGTGCAGGCGCCCGCGCATGCCCATGAAGTCGGAGTTCGCGGCGAACCCGAAGTTGACGTCACCGACCACGTGCCGCCAGTTGGTGTGGGTCCACGGGCCCATGACCAGCGTGGCGGACCGGCCGGCGCGGCGCATGGCGGTGAAGTTGTCGAGCGTGCCCTGGCCGAAGATGTCGAACCAGCCGCCGACCTGGAAGGTGGGCAGCTCGACCTCGGCGTGCCGACCCGCGACCTGGCAGGACGCCGCCCACTCGGGCTCCCGCCGGGAACGCTCGTAGCCCAGCTCGGGCAGGTCGTGCCGGGCGAACGCGGGAAACCGACCTGCGGGCAGCTCCCCGTAACCGCCGCGCGCCAGGCCGTCGAAATCCTGTACGAGCCCGGTGATGCCGTTCACGAGCCCGTCAAGATCGGTGGAGTGACGGCGCATCAGGGTGTCGGCACCCTGCAGGAGCGACCAGGGCACGCTGAGGCCGAGCTCGATCGCACCGCCACGCGTCCACAGCCCGTCGTCCGGGTCGGACCAGGTGATCATCGGCGCGATGGCCTTCAGCTCCGGTGGCTTCGACAGCGCCGCCATCCACTGGGTGTTGCCGAAGTAGCTGCCGCCGATCATGCCGACGGAGCCGTTCGAACCGGGGAGGGCGGCAGCCCACCGTACGGTGTCGTATCCGTCCCCCTCCTCATACGTGAACGGCTCCCACTCCCCCTCGGAGGCGAACCGGCCGCGGGTGTCCTGGAGGACCACCATGAAACCGTGCCTGGCCGCCGCCAGCGGATCGAGTACGACGCCCATCATGGGCGTCTGCTTGCCGTACGGCAGCCGCGCCAGCAGCACCGGCCACGGCCCCGTGCCACCGGGCCGGTAGACGTCCGCGCGCAGCACCGTGCCGTCATGCATCTCTGCCGGAACGTCGAACTCGATCTGGATCTCCGTCACGCGCCGCTCCATTGCGTCGTTTGTCCTGCGGGGTGTGTGAGGGCGGGCAGGCGTCAGCCGGCAAGCTGGTTCATCTTGCGGATCTGCCGGTCGTAGGCCCAGGCGGGAGCGAAGCGGAGCAGGCGTGCGCGTCCGGCCGTGGGGCCGGCGGCGTAACGCAGTTTCGGCTTCGCGTCGGTGGCTGCCGCGACGACCGCCCGGGCGACCACGGCGGGGTCGTCGCCGTCCCTGATCGCCTCTGCCATCACGCGGTCGACGGTCTGCCGCTGCTTCTCGTAGGCATGCAGGAGTGTGTCGGGCCGCGCGCTGTTGGTCTCGAATCCGGTGTTGGTGTAGGCGGGTTCAACTATGAGCGCCCGGATGCCGTGGTCACGGACCTCGTGGTCCAGCGACTCGGTGTAGCCCTCGACCGCGTGCTTGGAGGCGGCGTAGGCGGCCATGTACGGCTGGGGCACGAATCCGACCACGGACGAGAGGTTGATGATGCGCCCGCGCCCCTGGCCGCGCATGTACGGCAGGACCTCGTTCACCATGCGCATGACCCCGAAGACATTGGTGTCGAAGACGCCCTGGGCCTGCTCGATAGAGGTTTCCTCGGCCGCACCCAGTGACCCGATGCCGGCGTTGTTGACCAGGACATCGATCCGCCCGAACCGCTCGCTCACCTCCTGGACCGCGGCGGCGACCGAGGCGTCACTGGCCACGTCGAGGTCGAGGAACGTCACACCGCCGAGCGGGGCGAGGCGCGAGGTGTCGCGGCCTGTGCCGACCACGTCGAAACCCGCCGCGACCAACGCGAGCGCGGTTACCTTCCCGATGCCGGATGACGCACCCGTCACGAGTGCCACCGGCCGGTTCGTCGTCATCATAGATTCCTGACTCGCTAGAAACCGATCAGTTTCCATCCACAGTAAACCGATCGGTTTCCGTGCGCAAGTTCAAACGCCAACCCGATCCTGGCCGCGCCACCGTCTGCACGCTGAGGCCGATCGGGCTGCGCGGCGGCTGCGGCGTCTCGCCCAAGGTGGGACGGAGCGCTGTTGGTGACGCGCGGCAGGCAGAAGCCCGGCTCATGGCGGTCGGCCGCCGCAAGGGCCCTGTGGACCGGCGCCCGGTCAGGGGCCTGGCCGGCAGACCCAAACCGACCGGCGCCTGACACAATGACGGCATGGCCAGGATCAGCGCGCAGGAGAGACGCGAAAGCGTCGTCGGCGCAGCGATCGCCGAGTTCGCACTCAAGGGCTACTACGGCACCTCCACCGAGGCGATCGCCAAACGCGTCGGCGTCACGCAGCCGTACCTCTTCCGGCTCTTCCCGGGCAAAAAGGCGATCTTCGTCGCCGCCTTGGTGCGGAGCATGGAAGACACCCGCCTGGCTTTCGAGCGGGCGACCGACGGGACGGAAGGCAGCGAACAGACGCGCGGCGCCTTGGCGGACGCGTACGCGCGGCTGATCTCGGCGCACCCCGAAACACTCCTGATGCAGATGCAGGGATACGCCGTCGTCGCGGCCGCCGAGGCAGAGGGCGATGACCAGACGGGGGAACTCGTTCGGGCCGGCTGGATGAGACTGTGGGAAACCGTGCACCTGTCACTGGGAGCCGACGCCCACGAGACCGCAAGCTTCTTCGCCTGTGGCATGCTCGGCAACACCCTTACGGCCATCGGGCTTCCCTCCGATCACAGGGAAGCAGGGGCTTGAGGCCATGGGCACTGCTCCGGCCTGCCGGAATCGGACATCAACCCGAAAGACCGCTTCGGTCGCCGATCCTGCTCGAAGACCGGGCGGATCAGTGCATGCCCGCCGCATCGAGCAGGCTGACCACAGTGGGCGCGATGAGCCCGGCCAGATTGTCGGCGCCGATCCCCGCGCGGGCGCTGGCACCGTCGAAGACCAGGATGAGCTGCCGGGCCAGCAGGCCAGGGTCGCTCGCCCCACCCTGTTCGGCCTCGGCACGGAAAAAGGCCGTCAGGTCCGCTTTGATCTGGTAGGCCACCCGGCTCGCGGGGTGGGTCTGATCCTTGAGCTCGATCTGCACAGCTAGGTAGCGGCAGCCTCGGAACTCGGCCGCACCCGCCCGCGACTCCACCCGCTCGAAGACGTACAGGATCCGCTCGCGGGGGGAAAGACCATCGTCCTCCGGAGGCAGGGCCATCGCCACGAAGGCAGCGGAACGCTCCTTCAAGCTCGCCGCCAGCAGTTCATCCTTACTGTCGAACAGCTGGTACATGGACCGCTTCGACACCCCCGCCGCCTTGCACAGCGCCTCGACGCCGATGCCGACACCGTCGCGGTAGGTGAGCGTGGCCGCGGCCTCCAGCAGCCGCTCCCGGGGACTTTGCTTCACTTCGGTAGTCATACCGCGAGGTTAACTCGAATCGGACGAAATAGAAACCGATCGGTTTCCATGCCGATCGGTTTCCATGGGTTGCCGGGGAGATGCCCGCCACCGCGCGGACGCCTGAAGCCCAGTCAGAGGCTCGGCGACAGCCTCGGGGGAAAGGCCGTCGCCGAGCCCTGATGGTGCGCGCGCCTCTCGTCCCCACGGGGGCGCCGCACACCGGGGCCACTCCGAGTAATGGCCCCGTCTCGGGGTGAGCCGCCTTCCGCTACGCCGGGGCAGCGGTCTTCGCGGGCTTCTTCTCGGCGGGGATACGGTGCAACCCCTTGCGGTCGTACCAGCCCGTCACGCCGAAGCCGAACAGGGCGGCCGCCGCGAGGCCGACGGCCATCATGACCCAGCCCCGGGTCAGGCCGGCGTCGGCCTGGGCGTCGTAGTAGAGGATCGAGCGGATGCCGCCGGTGATCTGCCGCAGCGGCTCGAACTCGGCCAGGAAGCGGTAGAAGCCGGGCAGCGCCTGAAGCGGCGTGGTGGCGTTGGCCGTCGGTACCGCCATCCCGATGAAGACCAGCGTGACCACCAGCATGCCGGGCGTGCCGAAGACGGCGAGCAGGGTGAGCGCGCCGATCCCGGAGACCGCGATGGCGCACACCGAGTACAGCCACAGCAGTGGCAGATGGGCGGCGTGCATCCCCATGAGGCCGACCGCGCCCGCCATGACCAGGCTCCCCATCAGCAGGGACAGGCCGGCCATGAGGATGCTGCTGATGGCGAGGGTCTGCACCCGGGTCGCCCGGATCAGCGGGCGGTGCAGGCGCAGCGGGCCCATGTCGTTGTGGGTGTAGCCGAGGGCGTGGTCCACCTGGCCACTGATGACGTTTGCGGAGAGCATGCCGCAGACCACCAGGACGAGCGCGTAGTAGAACGCCGTCAGCCCCAGGCCGCTGTGCGAGTCGAGCGGATGGCCGTCCTCGACGATGACGGCGGCCGGGTCGGCCAGGAGGACGCGCGCCGCGGCGGGCAGCTTCTCCTGCCCGGTCCCACTTTGGGCCGTCAGCTCCTTGCCCACCTGGAGCGAGGCGCGCTCGGCCGCCTGCGTCGTCGCCGTCCGGGCCAGACTGGAGCCCACACTGCCGGCGGACTGGTTGGTCAGCACCGTCAGCGTCGGCCGGGTCGGGGCCCCGGTGGTCGCGGCGCCGGTGAGTGCGGTGGTGGAGGAAGTGAAGTCGGCGGGGACGACGAGCGCGCCGTACAGCTTGCCCTTGCCGATCTCCTCCTTCATCTCCTTTTCGTCCATCACCTTCCAGTCGATCTTGTCCCCGCTCGCGGTGGACTTCCTGATCGACTCGGTGATCTGTTTCCCCAGGTCGACCTGCTTGCCGCCGACAGCGGCTCCCTTGTCTGCGTTGACCAGACCGACGGGCAGATTCTTCATGTGGTCGACGGGATCGATATTGGCCCCGACGTAGAACACAGTGAACAGCAGCGCGAGGATGCCCGTGATGACGCCGTTGGCGATCCACAGGGGTTTGGCACGCAGGACGCGGAACGGGTGAATCCCACTCATGGCTTACTCCGGTCTCGGACAACACACTGATATCCAGAGAAGGGCGGACAGCTTCATTGCGGTCCGGCGACCCTCGGAACGTTCAATCCCGGCACACACGGCCGTCGACGCGGAACCGGGCATGCAGTACTCCCGCCGGACTCCGACTGATGAAACCGGTCGGTTTCAGGCCCATCGTAAACCGATCAGTTTACAAATTCCAAGTCGCGGCGCCGGCCCACATCCCAGCAGCGCCAGGAAGCCGCGTGCCGGCGCCATCTCTGGCATCGGCTCGCTTCGAGCCGCGAGTGGAGGGGGTCGCTTCAGGTCACGCAAGCGGTCCAGGTCCGTCGCGCCGGACACAGTCATCGGGGCGGCCCCGCCCAGCAGTCGCCGTTACCGAGGCGGGAAACGCCGGGCCGGTTCGGCCCGTGGCCGACGGTCTACGGGAGGCGGGGACTGGAAACTGAGCGGTGGCCACCAGGCAAGCACCTGCCCCGGCTCAGGAGGGTGTGCGCGCTGGCGCCAGCTCGGCTGTTACGGCGTCGGCTACAGCGTCCCTCACCTGCGCCTCCGTGGGCGTGGGCCGGTCGAGTTCGGCAGCGAGTTGAGCCAACGAGGCCATCCGGACACCGGGCAGGGCGCAGGCCGTGAACGTGGTGTAGACGTCGAGGTCCGGGTCGACGTTGAGCGCGAATCCGTGGCTGGTGACGCCGCCGCTGATGCGCATGCCGATGGAGGCGATTTTGCGGTGGTCGGGGGTCCACACGCCGACCAGGCTCTCGGCGCCTCGGGGTGTGTCCCGGCGTATCGCCTCGAATCCCAGTGATCCCAGCGCACGGATCAGGGCGTTTTCGATCCGTCGTATCAAACCGCGCGGTCCCAGCTCGCGTACGTTCAGCACGAGATACCCGATCAGCTGCCCTGGCCCGTGATAGGTGGCGTGACCTCCCCGGTCGACTTCGACCAGGCTGATCGGTGAAGCCGGTTCCGGCAGTTGGTCGGCCGGTGTCCGCGCCGTGTAGGTGATCACGGGAGGGTGGGTGAGCAGAAACAGCCGATCCCCGGTACGCCCCTGCTTCCGCTCGGCCACCCAACCGGCCATGTCGGAGTGGGCCACCTCATACGGCACCTCACCCAGATCGACCCGCTCCATCTCCCCTGGCTGCATTACCTCTCCTGTGCCTTTGAGGCGACGTCGCCTCGCGCCGCGCCTGCGAAAACCCGCCCCCGACGAACAGACCACGGCCGCGGCTCTCGCCACTGCACCAGCAGACCACCATGCGCGCGACACAGCCCCGCGGTCAGGTGTCGTCACCCATGACCACGACCAGCCACAGCCGTTTGCGGCTGGCTTCAGCGTGGCGTTCCGTAGCCGTGGATCCCGGGGATGGCGAGTTGTCCGCCTGTCTGTCCGGCCTGGTCGATGTCAGCGTCGTCCAAGCCGAGTTGAAGCTTGAGACCGATATCGCCGATCGTGTCGTAGAGCCACTCCGGAATGGTGTCCGGGGTGAGGTGCAGACGGAGGACGGGTGGTGCGGGAAGGTTTTCGATGCTGGACAGGGTGCCTGTCAGGCTTTCGACGTACATGGTGATGTCGTCGCCGCGGAGCGTGGAGGTCGAACCGGGCGCTCCGTCGATGTGCTGGATCTGTGGGCCGACGGGCACCGCCATCTTCAGGTCGCGGATCGTGACCGCCGCCGCGGTGAACTTGAGCACCCGTTTGGGCCCGGCGGCTGTCTCCACGGTCACCACGCCGCCGAAGACGAGGTCGTGCAGTTCGAGGCGACTCCCCTTCATGTTCCATGCCTCGGCGGAGAATCGGCCGGCCTCATCTTCCTCCGGGGCCTTGAGGTCGCTGATGTCGCAGGTGCGGGCAGTTCCTCGGGGCGACTCCGGTCGGGGTGACGGCTCGGCGGTCCGGTGGCTGGGAGTAGGTGATGCGGGCGCCGTGGACAGGGGCTCGGACGGTGCTGTGGTCTCTGGCCTCGAAGTGGCCGAGCTTGGTGCAGGGCTCGCGTGGAGTGAGGGGCTCGCGTCGGGTGACGGGCTTTGTTGCTCGGCGTCGTCGCGGAAGAGGGGACCGAGGATGTCCGCAAGGCTCGTTGTCGGGGAGGTTGCGCTGGGCGAGGGCGAGGGCGTGGGAGTGGCGGTCGGTGCTGGGCTCGGGCCCGCTCCCTCGTCCTCCGCGTGCGACGGCGGCTTGACGGGCTCCCCGCTTGGGTGAGCGCCGGCCGTGTGGGGATCAGCGGACGGGGTGGGGTTTGCGGGAGTGTTCGTCGCGGAGGTTGAGGTGTCGTCGGGACGGGCGCAGTCGACACCGCTGGTTCCAGGCGCGCCTGACCCCTCGTCGGAAACGGAGAGCGCCGCGGTGGCACTCGTGTCCGCGGGCTCGGGCAGGCGTTGACTTCCCAGGATGAGGGCGGTCGGCAGCGCGGTCAGCGCGAGTGCCCTCCCGACCGGCAGACGCAGGCGTGTCAGCGTGGACGTACGGGGGGTGGCGTGCCGGCCCCTCGGTGGTCGAGCGTATCGGGGGGCTGCGGCCTCGCCGTGGGTGTCGGGCACCTGGTCACTCACTCCCCTGTCCTCCCGCCCGGCTGACGGCGACCGACGGCCCCTCGGTGGCGTCGGGTATGTCCTCCGGGTGCTCGTCCACCGGGCCCCACGCCAGCGCCATGAGTCCGCCTGCCGCAGCGAGCAGTGTGCCGACGAAGAATCCGCCGAAGTTGGAGATGGGAAGCGACAGCACGCCGAGGAACACCGCGACACAGCCGGCGAAGAACCTGATGATCGGCTGGAACCAGAGGAGTCCGCCAAGGACGATCAGCGTCAGGCCGATGACCAGGGACCCGGCCCCCGCGGTGGTGGACATCGCCACGGACAGGGCGCCCAGGGAGAGGTTGAAATACGGGAAGTAGATGATGGGCGCAGCGGCGAGGAGCACCAGCAGGCCCGCCCAGAAGGGGCGGGTGCGCCGCCAGTCCCGGAAGTCCCGGCGAGCGCGGATGAAACCGCTGTCACTGTGGGGGTGCGCGGGTGCACCTGCACTCGTCATGTCGAGCTCCCAAGTCGTGAGTGGGTGAGGGTGTCCGCGAGGACGGTGGAGCACTGCCGCCCCGGGACAATCGCCGGTCGCTTGCGCGCACGGGAGACCAGAGGGCGGGAGCGAGGTCAGAAGCAGTCGTGGCGGCCGGCCGCGATGTTCATGTGGAGGCCCGACAGTTCGAACGTGCCCGCAGAACTGGCCCAGACCTTCTGGTGGGCATCGATGATCTCGACCGCGTCCGCCTGCTGGGCATAGCCGTTGGGATCGACCTTGTCCTTCGGGTTGACCTGACCCTTGGTCATGGCCCCGGTGGCGACGCCGATGTCGACGTTGGTGAAGGTGCCCTTCTTGGCCTGGAGGTCGGTCATGTCGATGTACAGGTCCTTGGCCTTGACCGGCGTGCCCGATCCGCCGGCCTTGAGCGTCATCGTGTAGGTCCCGAGCACGGGAATGTCCACCGGCACGGACTGGCACATGTCGACGATCGTCGCGTTCTTGATGGACGACACGGAGACGGGCACGTGCTTGCCGTTCTTGGCGACGTCCACCGTGGCGTAGTTGCCGAATCCGGTGCCGCTCAGCTTGCCGGCCGAGACCTGGAAGTCGGAGCCGGAGATGCTGAACGAAGCGGCCAGTGCACCCTGGGCCATGGAGACGGCGACCGCCGCAGTGGCGGCCACCGTCGGCACTGCACCGATGGCGAAACGCTTCCAGTGGGTCTTGCCGATTCGCTGGGACATCGTGTGGTTCTCCATTGTCTAGGCGTACGAGACGACCGGACCCAGAACTGACTGGCCCGGGGCGGGGGAAGAACTGCGGCTGGGTGTGGCCGTGGCGGTGCGGGCGGCTTCCGCGGGCGCATGTCGTCCACGCACACGAAGAAGTGGGCACGCCGGAGAAGTGCTCGATAGTGCTACTACCGAGTACCCGATAGTGGCACTATCGAGCCCGGTGGGGCAACCCCTGGTAACGCGATACTGGTGGGACAGTTGAGCGTGAGGGAGCGCATGAGGATTTCAGAGCTCAGCCGACGGTCCGGGGTGCCGGTGGCGACCATCAAGTACTACCGACGGGAAGGGCTGCTCCCCGAGGGGCGCGCACTGAACCCGACGGCGGTCGAGTACGGCGAGGAGCACATCCAGCGGCTCCGTCTGATCCGTTCTCTCATCCAGCTCGGCGGGCTGTCCGTGGCGCGTACCCGGGAAGTGCTCGATGCGGTGGACCGTCCACTGGATGCGTTCGAGACCCTGGGCGTCGTCCACCACGCACTGCCCGTGCCCTCCGCGGAGACGAACCGGAGGAGCGGCGCGGACAACAAGGACGGCCCCGAAGCGGAGAGCGCCGCCGACGAGGCGGTACCGGGTGGAGCCGCCGCGAGGGTCGAGGCTCTCATCGAGAACATGGGCTGGCGGATCTCCGACGCGTCACCGCACCGCCCCGCACTCGCCGAAAGTCTCGCCGCGCTGAGCCGCCTCGGCACCGACTACACGGCCGACGACCTCATCCCCTACGCACGGCTCGCCACCTCCAGCGCCGATTTGGACTTCGCGCAGTTCGAGGGGATCGAGGACCGCATCGCCCTCGCCGAGCGGGCGGTGGTCCTCACCGTGCTGTTCGAGCCGGTCGTCCGCCTGCTACGGCGCCTGGCCCAGGAGGACGCGAACCACCGTCGCCATGATCGCCGTGCGTGCGTGCGGGGCGAGCATCCGGAGGAGTGAGTCCCCAGCAGTGAACCGCCGGCACCCCCGCTCGCGACGGCAGCGAGGCCCGAAGCGCCTCGGGCGAAGGCGCTTCGGACTCTCGGGAGAGTTCAGCCCGCGGCGACGGGGACCCGCTCGCCGGCGGTGTCGTCGGCCGGCATGTCGGTCTCCTTGATGCCGAACCGGTCGTAGAAGCGGGCCAGCGGGCCCGGAGCCCACCAGGCCGCTCTGCCCAGCAGCCTCATGACAGCAGTTCCCAGCAGGATGCGCACCACCAGCACGTCCACCAGGACCGCGAACACCATGCCGACGCCGAAGAGCTTGATGGTCAGCACATCGCTCATCCCGATCGCCGCGAGCGGCACGCACATCAGCAGCGCCGCGCTCACGACCAGGCGGCCGATGGACTGCAGCCCGCTCGCCACGGCTTCCGTGCTGTCGCCTGACTTGTCGTACTGCTCCCGCATCCGGGACACCAGGAACACCTCGTAGTCCATGGAGAGTCCGAAGATCAGCGCGAACAGCATGATCGGCATGTTGGGCTCGATGTTGCCCGTCGGATCGAAGCCGAGCAGGTTGTGCAGATGGCCGTCCTGGAAGATCCAGACCAGGACGCCGAAGGTCGCGGTCAGCGACAGCATGTTCATCGCGATCGCCTTCAGTGGCAGCAGCACCGAGCCGAACGCGAGGAACAGCAGGATGTACGTCATCACCGCGATGTAGAGCAGCATCCACGGCAGGGTCTCGCCCAGTGCGTCCAATGTGTCGTCGTAGACCGCCGACTCGCCGCCGAAGTACGCGCGGGCGCCCGGTGGTTCGGGGACGTTCTTGAGCCGGTTCACCAGGTCGCGCGCGTGGGTCGAGATGGGATTGCCGTCGTAGGTGACCGACACCCGGGCCGTGGTGCCCTCGACTCCGGTGATCCTGGCGCTCTTCGCGCCCTCGGTGGCGCCGAGCCGCTCGGCGTACGCCTTCAGTGCCGCGCCCTGGTCCTTCGAGGTCCCGTCGGACTTCAGGACGAGCAGGGAGTCGATGGACTTCACCGCGTCGCCGTCGAAGTCGTGCTCCATGGCGTCGAAGACCTGGCGGCCCTCGGAACTGCTCCGCAGCTGCTGCGCGTTGATGGAGCCGAACTCGATCTTGGAGAACGGCAGGGCGAGCGTCAGCAGCAGGCCCACCGCGCCCACCACCACGACCCATCGCCGCCGCATCAGGCCGTGCCCGAACCGGTACCAGGCGCCCTCGCCCGCCGCCGTGGGGCGCCCTGCCTTTCTGCGGCGCAGCGGGAAGGCGTTGACCTTCGGTCCCATGACGGCGAGCAGCGCGGGCAGTGCGACCAGCGAGAAGAGCACCGCCAGCAGGACCGCGGCCACCCCGCCGTACGACATCGACTTCAGGAACGTCGACGGGAAGAGGGTCAGGCCGGCCAGCGCCGCCGCGACCGTGGTGCCGGAGACCATCACGGTGCGCCCGGCCGTGGCGAGGGTGCGCCCGATCGCCGCTTCGCCGGTGTAGCCGGCCGCCAGTTCCTCGCGGTAGCGGCTGACGATCAGCAGGCCGTAGTCGATGGCGACCGCGAGACCCAGGATGGTGACCAAGCTCATGGAGAACACGGACACGTCGGTGATGTTGGCGATGGTCCGCAGAACAGCCATCGAACCGAGGATGGAGAGCACGCCGACGAGCAGCGGGAGGAAGGCCGCGGTCAGACCGCCGAACACGACCAGCAGGAGCAGGAAGAGCACGGGGGCCGAGATGATTTCCGCGGTTCTCAGGTCGTGTTCGATCTTCTCACTGGCCTGGTGGCCGGTGGGCACCGTTCCGCCTTGCAGCGTCTGAAGGCCGGGTGCCGGGATCTTGTCCTTGACCGCCTTGTACGCGTCCTCCTTGGCCTTCTCGCTGCTGCCGTGGAGGTTCAGGGCGACGTAGGTGGCGTGCCGGTCATGACTGACCTGCGCCGGCATCTTGGTCGTCCAGAAGTCCAGGTAGCCGGTCACCTCCGACTTCGGCAGGGACGCCAACTGCTGGACGACCGCCTGCTGGAAGGACGGGTCGTCGACGGTGCGGTCCTCGTCCCGGTAGACGATCACCGCGTCGGGTGTCCGCTGCGGGAACGCCTTCTCGGCGATGTGAGCCGCGCGCACGCTGTCCGAGCCGGGGTCCTGGAAGCCGAGCGGTGTCAGAGAGCCGAAGACTCCGGCACCGTAGGCCCCGGACAGGACCGCGAACAGCATGGTCAGTATCAGCACCGGCTTTCGCCTGCGGTGCAGCAGACGCCCAAACCCCTCAAACATGACTTCTCCTAGATCGTTAGCCAGCGCCGGGCAGGACCGCCTGAAGGTCGGCGCCGAACTAACCGTAACAGTGTTTTTATTGCTCGATGCAACGCTGTTGCGCACCTCTCATCCAGAGAGGGGTCGAGCTCATCCGCTCTGACCTGCTGGTATGCAAGAGGTGCTCGTTCGGAAGCGGCGGGTTCCTGGAGCGGACGGCAACAAGCCAAAGCGATACCGAGGAGCATTCGTAACGGCGTTGCAATATGATGGCGCCATGGCCAGGCTCAAGACACATGACGAAGCACTCCGGCTCCGGCTCCTGCACCGCGCGGCCGCCACGGTCTTCGACCGCGGCACTGCCGCGCTGAGCCTGCGACAGCTCGCTGCGGACGTGAAGACCTCGACCACGGCGGTCTACTCGCTGTTCGGCAACAAGGCGGGTCTGCTCAGCAGCCTGTACGAGGAGGCCGTGCGGCTCTTTGTCGCGCGCCTGGCAGCCATCCGGCCCACGGACGACCCGGCCGGCGACGTGATCCGACTCGGACTCGTATATCGCGAGTACGCCGTCGCCAACCCTCACCTCTACGCGATCCTCTTCTCCGACCGCAGCGCCCAGTGCCCGTCCGAGTCGGAGTCGGAGAGGCCGCGTGAGGCCATCGAGACCTACCGGCCCCTCGTCGACGCCGTGCGGCGCGGACAGCAGTCAGGGCAGTTCAGTGCGGAGTCCGACCCGGAGGTCATCGCGCTGTCGGTCTGGGGAACGGCCCATGGCCTGGTGTCCCTGGTGCTGTCGGGGAACGAGCCGCCCGGACTCGCGGTCGCCGACTGCTATGAGCGGGCCCTGGGGGTATTGGTAGCGGGGTGGCGAGTGAGCGAGGGGAAGCTTCAGGGGTTCGCGGACGTGCCGTGAACCCAGGCCGGTCGGATCCTGCGGGACACCGGACGGACTCGGCGGGCTGCGGACGGTCAGGTACCGCCGTGCCGCAGACTGACTTCGATCGCTTGACCGACCAGGGGTGGATTTCATGGCTGACCAGGCCTTGACTCTGATGGCAGTGCACGCCCACCCGGACGACGAAGCCACGGGAACAGGGGGTGTCCTGGCGCGTTATGCGGCGGAGGGCATCCGCACGGTGCTCGTCACGTGCACGGACGGTAGCTGCGGTGACGGTCCCGGGGGCGCCAAGCCCGGCGACCCCGGGCATGATCCAGCTGCCGTGGCCGTCGTGCGTCGAGGCGAGCTCGAAGCGAGCTGTGACGTCCTGGGGGTCGGTCATCTCGAGCTGCTCGGATACGCCGACTCCGGGATGATGGGCTGGCCGGCCAACACCGCACCCGGATCGTTCTGGAGTACGCCCGTGGATGAGGCAGCCGCCCGGCTGGCCGAACTGATGCTGCGTTACGAGCCTGATGTCGTCGTGACCTACGATGAGAACGGGTTCTATGGCCACCCTGATCACATCCAGGCGAACCGGATCACGATGGCAGCGCTGTCGCTGACCGGGATGGCGTCGAAGGTGTACTGGACGACGGCGCCGCGCTCGATGATGAAGGAGTTCGGGCAGATCATGCGCGAGTTCGGCGCGGACTGGGAGGAGCAGGGTCCGTCCGAGGCCGGCGAGGGGCCCGAAATCGGCCTCCCCGACGAGGAGATCCCCACGTGGGTGGACACCACCGAGTTCGGCAGCCAGAAGTTCGACGCGCTGGCCGCGCATGCCAGCCAGGGTGAGAACATCTTCTTCCTGCGGATGGGCAAGGAGAGGTTCACGCAGCTCATGGGCGTGGAGACGTTCGTCCGGGTCCATTACACCACCGGCGCGCCCCTGCCCGAGAACGACCTCTTCTCCGGCCTGCGCTGAGCTCCAGTCGGCGGCCGTCCTTCGGACACACGGAGAACCGCAGCCTGCACACTCCCGCGCGGTTGAAGTACCTGACCACGCGCCTGAAGAAGGTCGGCATTGGGGCATCCACCCCGTCCGTGTACTCGGCGAACTGCCAGCTGTTCTTTCGGCCGACCGGGCCGAGCAGTCCGCGGACGTGGTCCCGCGTCCGCCGCCGGGCCTTCACCCGGGAAAAGCGGGCTCCGGTCCGCAGGAAGAGTTCTTCGAGTTCCAGGTCCCGGGCGTTCGTCGGTACGTCGCGGATCACGACGACGGACTGCTCACTGCGCTGTCATTGCATGCGGCGTGAGCACACGGTGGTGGGACAGTCGGCCCACGACCGTCCCACCCAAGCCAGGCCCCCGCTATGCTCCCCACCGCCAGGCCGCTGACCAGGAGGAATACAGAAGTCCGGCTGGAGTACGAACTGGACCGCCGAACCTCCTATGGAGTCCGCGCTTGCCGGAGGCGTCCTTCGCCGGCCGACGACTCGTCAGCTGGCTCATCCGGCTCCGTAGCGGTGCGGGTTTTAAGGCTTGAGCACCGCCAGCACATCGTCGAGCGAAACGTCGGCGGGGTCACTCATATCGAGACCATCGAACGTCTGCCAGATATAGGACGCCGTACCGTTCTCCCGCAGCGGATGAAAATCGGCCAAGTCCGGATCGTCCCGGAAGCTGTTGAACGCCTCTTCGGACTCCCATTCAACGACAAACAGAACCTGCCGTGGCGCGAGGTCACCGGCTACGTTGTCTCGAAAACGACCAAACGCCACCATTCGACCACCATATTGCGGAGCCTCTTCAGGCAAACGACGAAAGTACGCGAGGTACTTCTCCAAGTCGGCCACGTCAAACATATTCAGGGCGTAGAACTTCTTCTTCTGTGAATTCGCACTCATTGCCAATACCCTCTCCGGTATCAGGAAACTGGCGTTCGCTGCTCCAGGCGGGCGCGGGGCACCGGCAGCAGGACGCATGCATTGATGATGATGTTGACGTCGGTCGCGACTTGCGCCATCTCGGAGACTGACTTTGAAGAACGCACTTCCAGCGCTCGGGTGAAGCCTGAGGTCGCGGGAATCTGAGTACGCTTCCCGTGCCGTTGGGTACACCTTTTGGGCCCAGCGCGGCGCACAGCCTCGTCGACCAACGCCGCGCCGAGGCCAGACTGCTGCACTGGTCCAACTGGCGCAGACGCCACCAGGCAACAGCCCGCCGCAGCCATTACCGACGACGATCCGCCGACAAACCTGTTGGATAGATCACGAAACCGCATTGGAGCACTAGGCGGTTGCCCTACGGCGTAGCACGGAAAGCCATCCGTACTCCTAAGCAATGGGGGTTCGGAACTCGCCCGCTTCCGCGACGAGAAACCGATCGGTTCCCTCATCGTAAACTGATCGGTTTTCGCGCACAAGTCCGAGCGAAGGGGCGGCGTTCGGTGTGCTCCGACAGCGCCCAGGCGGCCGCCTGGCGCGAGTCGGAAAGGTCACGCGAGCCTGACCGGCCCGGCGTCGATCGGCAGGCGGACCAGGAGATAGGGCTTGCGGCGCAGGTCCTTGCCCTCGTGGAAGGGCGACAGCCGGTTGAGCTGGTTGGCGATGGCGTACAGGTGCCGGTCCGAGGCGACGGACAGGGTGTCGACCCAGAGCAGATCGCGTCCCTGGGCGAGGGTCCGGTAGGTGCCGTTCGGGCTCCTGCGCCAGATCGCGTTGTGTTCCAGGTCGCCGCCGTAGAGCCGCCCCTTGTCGTCGCTCTCCAGGCCGTCGGCCATCGGCTTGAACCCCAGGTCCTCGACCGTCGCCGCCACCTCAGCGTCCGTGGCGTCCGGGTCGGCGAGGACGTCGGTGGACACGCTGTGCAGTCGGCGGCTGGAGAGCGGGCAGTAGTAGAGGCGGGTGCCGTCGGCGCTGAGGGCGATGCCGTCGGAGCCGGTCTCGTAGTACGTGGGGTCGCCGCCCGCGGGGCGGACCATGAAGGGCTCGCCCTCGATGACCGGAAGGAACTGCGCGTCCGGGAGTGCCGAGGGATGCCCGGCCAGTCGCCGCCAGGAGCGGCCTGTGGCGAGGTCGACCACGATGATGCCGTTGGAGCCGCCCGAGTCGGTGATGAACGCCGTGCCCTGGGGGCCGCGCCGCAGCTCGAAGCGCATGTCGTTGGGGTAACTGTTCGCCGGCACCACCTCGGGCGGGAAGAGGATCTTCCGTACGATCCGGTCCGTGCGCAGGTCGACCGCCACGAGCTTGGGGCCGCCGTAGGAGGACCCGGCGAACCCCGGGCTTCCGGTGTCGAGGATCCACAGTCGGTCGGCCCCGTCGACGACGACGCTCTGCACCGACTGGAAGTGCCCGGCCAGGTCTGAGGCGTCCTGGCGGTTCACCTCGGCGTCGGGGTAGGCCACCGGCTTCCCGCCGCGCAGTTCGGCGACGGTGAACGGGACGTCGTCGCCCCAGCGGGGAAAGTTGACGAAGATGCGGCCGCGGCACGAGACGGTGACACCCGTCGGCATCGCGCCCCAGAAGCGGGCAACGACCTCGTAGTGACCGGCTGTTGAACCGGAGGGGGATGCGGAGGCGTAGGCGGGTCCGGCGAGTTGGGTGGCGGCCAGCGACGCGGTGGTCGCCGTAAGGAACGTACGTCGGTTCATGGAAGCGTCTCCTGTTGGGTCACGTCACTGGAAGGCGCGGCGAGTTGCCGCAGCACCTCGGCGCATGGGGGGATTGGCCGGACACTGCCGTGGCTGGTGGAGGCCGCCACCAGGAGTGCTGTCCGCCGAGGACATCGCCTGCGGCTACCGCCAACTCCTGGAAGGAGAACGGGGTCAAACGGCCGGTGGACCTGGTGCTCTCAGGTCTATCGGGCTGCCGGGCGGGTCTTCGCAACCATGCTGCGGTCTCCCGAGGAGACCATCGCGTGAATGGGTACGGTGCTGACGCTCATGAGCGTCGCAAGGCCCCGGCGGCCCTGCTGGCGAGCGAGCGCCGGACCCATGAGGTGCATCAGGGCGGTGAGGGCCGGCATCGGACGCCCGAAGAGCGTGATTTCCGTGATGCGTGCTTGGTCGTCGAGCCGCAGCATCTGCACCTCCTCGAACGACTGGGAACCCACCCGTGCCCGGTAGACCAGGGCATACGTGTCGCCCTCGCCGGTCTGGGTGTGGTAGCGGACGTCCTTGACCGCCGCGAACGCCACGGTCAGGAAGTCGCGCAGCTGGTCAGATCCCTCGAAGCGGAACTGCTCGGTGAGCGGCGAGCTGAGCACGACGTCCGGGCTCAGGCACGCGACCGCGGCGTCGACATCACCGCGTTCCTCGGCGGAGCGCCAGCGCGCGATGGTAGTGGCGGCGGAGCGCAGGGGCTCGGACACGGGTCTCTCCCGGTATCAACGGCACGAACGGGTTTGTGGGTGGCGGGATGCGCGGGTGGCAGATGTCAGCCGGTGAGCTTGTTCATCGTGCGGATCTGCTTGTCCAGGACCCAGGCGGGAACGAAGCGGAGCATGCGTGCGCGTGCGGCCATGGGGCCGGCGGCGTAGCGCAGTTTCGGCTTGGTGTCGGTGGCGGCTGTGACGATCGCCTTGGCGACCACGGCGGGGTCGTCACCGTTCTTGATCGTTTCCGTCATCAGGCGGTCGAAGACGTGCCGCTGGCCGGCGTAGGTCTGCAGGGGGGTGTCGGGCTTGGCGCTGTTGGCCTCGAATCCGGTGTTGGTGTAGGCGGGTTCGACGAGAAGCGAGCGGACGCCGTACTGGCGGACCTCGTGGTCCAGGGACTGGGAGTAGCCCTCGATCGCGTGCTTGGACGCGCCGTAGACGGCCATGTAGGGGGCGGGGATGAAGCCCTGTACGGACGAAAGGTTGATGATGCGGCCGCGTCCTTGGGAGCGCATGTGCGGCAGGACCTCTCTCACCATGCGCATGACCCCGAATACGTTGATGTCGAAGACGCCCTGGGCCTGCGTGAGTGAGGTTTCCTCGGCCGCGCCGATCGAACCGATGCCGGCGTTGTTGACCAGGACGTCGATCCGCCCGAACCGGTCGATCACCTGCTGGACCACGGCGGTGACCGACTTGTCACTGACCACGTCGAGGTCGAAGAACGTCACGCCCTGGAGCGGGGTGACGCGTGAGGTGTCGCGGCCCGTGCCGGCCACCTCGAAACCCGCCGCGACCAGCGCGAGCGCGGTCTGCTTGCCGATGCCGGAGGACGCGCCCGTCACTAGGGCCACCGGCCGATTTGTCGTCATCATGCACTCCCGGACTCACCCGGGAAACCGTTCGGTTTCCTCGTGACCTCACTGTAAACCGGTCAGTTTCCACTGCGCAAGCTCAAGCACGGAACTGATCTCGGGCCGCATCACCGGCCGGCTTCAGGTTGACCTGACCAGCGCCCGCCTACAGGGCGGCACGCGCCGGATGAGCAGGCAGGAGAGACGTGACAGCGCCATCCCCGCGCCGCGATCACGAGTTCACGCTCAAGGACTGCTACGACCCCTCCGCCGAGGCGATTGCCAAGAGTGCCGGTGTCACGCAGCCGTACCTCTTCCGACTCTCCCGGGCGCGAAGGCGATCGCCGCCGCCTTGACGCGGAGCACGGAAGAACGCCCGCCTGGCGTTCGAGAGCGTGGGCAAAAGATTGAGGGGCACGAGCGGCCTACCGCTCTATGGACAGCCCAATGGCGATCGCTTACTCGCGGCCGATCTCGGCAAACCCGAAACGCTCCAGATGCAGTTGGAGGGATACGCCGTCGCGGCAGCCACCAGGCAGTAGAAGCCCTCGGCGGCGTCCGGTGAGACGGGCACGAGCCCGATGTCGCCGACGATGATCACTGACGGGGCGCAGCACTCGACTCTGGCGAATGCGTCCACCGCGCGAATACGGACAGTGACTGCGGTCGAGAGCCACAGACACTTGGCGGGCCCGGGCATTTGCGGGCCACCCGGCGATAGCGGCAGCCCGGACTCGCGCGGGCTGGACCCCGGGACAGGCGCGCCAGCGGGGGCGGACTGCGGGTGACCCCCCACCGTTCAGCAGTTCCCCCGACGCGACGGGCCCGTCATGGTTCGCGGCCGCCCAGCCCGATCACATCGCGTCGCTTCCGGATGGATGCTCGATGTGTACCGTCCGACAGTCGATAGTCAGCAGGTGCGCCGCACTTGCGTTCATCGCGCGACGGTTCTCGCCGCCCTCCCTGATCGAAACAGGGCTGCCAAGTGCGCCGGGCCTGAGCAGGGGCGGGGGCTGCCGTCCGATGGAGTAGCTCCTGAAGGAATCCGGCCCTGCCTGATCAGGGCTGATCGCTGATGGCTCGGTAGGCCGCGATGAACAGGGTGTAGCACAGGTCGATCAGTTCTTCGACGGTGGCGTTCTGGTGGCCGAGCGTCCAGTCCACGAGGAGTTCGTTGACTCCGCCGACCAGGCTCATCGCGGTCATGGTGAGCCGGTTGGAGGAGGCTTCCGGGCCAGGGGGCGGTGCAACGACGGCGGCGATCAGCGCGGCGAATTCGTGCAGGACCTCGCGGCGCCGTACTTCGAGGCGGGGGCTGGCGCCCACGACCTCGATGAGCACCAGGCGTGCCATGCGGGCGTCGTCGGCCAGTGTGCGGATGAACACCTCGAGGCCGGCGCGCAGTTGGGCGTCGACATCGGGTGCGACAGCGGCTGCGGCCTGTGCGGTCTCGGCGTGGATCGTAGCGATCAGCTCGTTGTAGACCCCGGCGAGAAGGTCTTCGCGGTCGCGGAACGACTCGTAGAAGTAGCGCTCGGTCAGTCCGGCATGGGAGCACACCTGCTTGACGGAGGCTGAGGCGTACCCGACCGTGCCGAACAGGTCGAGGCCCGCCTGGATGAGGCGGGTGCGGCGCTCCTGCTGTCGTTGCGCCGCGTCGCGTCCGCCGTAGCGCCGCCCGGCGGTCTGTGTGCCGGTCATTTCTCCCCTTCGCAGAGGTGTTGACACCGGTGTGCTCCGAACTGACACTCTAGCTTGTCAGTTCATCTGACACGGCTTCATGTCAGACGTGCGTGGGGGCCGCTTTCCGCTCGGCGTTCCGCTCATGCTCAGGGCAAGAAAGGGGCTCGACCGTGGCAGCACCGCCCAAACACCCGTACACGTCCAGCCGAAGAGACCGCGACAGGCTCCCCCGCACACCACCGCTGACCGGCCGAGTGATCGCGGTCACCGGGGCGGGCCGCGGAATCGGGCGCGCCGTCGCGGCCCGGCTCGCCGCGGCCGGAGCGGCCGTGGCGATCGGGGATCTCGATGCGGAGCTCGCCACGGAGGCGGCCGGTGCCATTGGTGCGCGTCCCGGTGGCCGGCTGCTCGGGCTGTCTCTCGACGTCACCGACACACCTTCCTTCGAAGACTTCCTGCGCACCGTCGAGACCCGGCTGGGGCCGATCGACGTACTGGTCAACAACGCCGGAATCATGTGGGTGGGCCCCTTCGCGGAGGAACCGGAGGAAGCCGCCCTGCGCCAGTTCGACGTCAACGTCCACGGCGTACTGCGGGGGATGAAACTCGTGCTCCCGGGGATGCGGAAACGCGGTCGCGGCCACGTGGTGAACATCGCCTCCGCCGCCAGCAAGGTCGCCCCGGCCGGCGAGGCGACCTACGCGGCGACGAAGCACGCCGTCCACGGCTACAGCACAGCCGTTCGCGCCGAACTGCGCGGCACCGGCGTGCACGTGTCCCTGGTGATGCCCGGCGTCGTGGACACCGAGCTGGCCGTGGGCACCGCGACCGGCCCCACCCGACGCCTGACGAAGGATCAGGTGGCCGACGCGGTGCTCGACGTCGTGCTGCGCCCGCGGTTCGAGGTCTTCGTTCCCCGCCAGGTGGCCGCCCTGACCCGGTTGGCCGCGGTGCTGCCGGGCCGTGCCCGCGACGCCCTGCATCACCGTCTTGTCCCTGACCAGGTCGCCGCCCTGTCCGACCGGTCGGTCCGCGCGGCCTACGAGCAGCGCACCCGGACCGCCCGCCATCCCGAAAGTTGAGCCCGTGACCACCACGCCCAAGCCGGCGCCCAGCGTGAAGAAGGCCCAGGACGCCGCCGCTCCGCGCCCCATCCCCGAATTCGAAGGTGTCCACGACGTATGGCCCCGCGGCGACCGGCTGAGCGCCGTGCGCGGCGCCGCGGCCACCTACCGTGAGCGGTTCGTCCAGCAGGGCCGCATCCACGCCGTCCGCAGTTTCGACATCGCCGCCGCCCCGTACCCGACCCGGTTCGGCTTCCACGGCGCCGCGCTCGCCGTCAACCCGTTCGTGAGCATCGTCAACCGGATGCTCGTCGTGCAGTTCGACGGCTTCGACGGTGAGCCGAAAACACTGGTGTGGGAGCCGACCGTCGCCGCCGGAACGGCTCAAGCGCCGTTCTACGCCCAGCTGAAGCGTCTGGCGGGGGACTTTCTCACCGAGCACGTCTTCGCCCGCTTCTACCAGGAACCGAACACCGTCCTGCCCTCCTGCGGTCTGCGACCCGAGGACGTGGACTTCGTCAGCTTCGACCACCTGCACGTCCAGGACGTGCGCATGATCATGGGAAGCACCAGCACCATTCCCGGCGAACGGGCGCCCCGCGAAGCGCTGTTCCCGCGCGCCCGGTTGTTGGTGCACCGCAGGGAGCTGGGCACCTTCGCATCAGTGCATCCGATGCAGTGGGCCTGGTACGTCGACGGAGGCATGGACGGGGTACCGGACGAGCGCATCACCGCCTTCGACGGCGATGTCGAACTCGGCGTCGGCGTCAGCCTGTTGTGGACCCCCGGCCATACCGACGGCAACCACTCCCTGGTGCTGAACACCCCCGACGGCGTGTGGGTCTCCTCCGAGAACGGCATCTCGGCCGACAACTGGCAGCCCGAGCTCTCCCGCATCCCCGGGGTGCGCCGCCACGCCGCGTTCTACGGCCATGAAGTGGTGCCCAACGCCAACACCCTGGAGGACTCCCTCGACCAGTACGACTCCATGGTCAAGGAGAAGACCCTCGCCGACCCCAGCCGACGCGATCCACGCTGGCTGCAGATCCTGCCCTCCTCGGAACTGGCCCCCTTCAAGCGGCACTGGCCGGTGCAGCCCAGCTTCTTCCACGGCGGTCTGAACTACGGCGAACTCAGCCCTGCCGGTGGTGGCCGATGACTGGCCCGGCCGCCCGTCGGATCGCCGCGGACGGCGTGGAGTTGGCCGCCTACCAGTGGGGAGTGTCCACGGCTCCTCCGGTGGTGCTGGTCCACGGCTATCCGGACACCAGTGCCGTGTGGCGGCCGGTCGCCGAGCGCCTGGCCGATCGCTTCCACGTCACCGCCTTCGACGTGCGGGGAGCCGGTGCCTCCCACCGGCCCAGGGGTCTGCGCGCCTACCGGATGTCCCGCCTGGAAGCCGACCTGGAGGCGGTCCTCGACGCCGTGAGCCCCGACCGCCCGGTGCACCTGGTCGGACACGACTGGGGATCGATCCACTCCTGGGAGTCGGTCACCGGCACTCGCCTGGCCGGGCGGATCGCCTCGTTCACCTCCATCTCCGGCCCGTGCCTGGACCACGTCGGTCACTTGATCCGGGCCCGCCTTCGGCCGCGGCATCCGGATCTGCCGAAGATGCTGCGGCAGGCCGCACGATCCTGGTACATCGCCTACTTCCACTTCCCGCTCCTGCCCGCCCTGACCTGGAGAGCACTGGGACACCGCTGGCGCGCCTTCCTCACCGGCTCCCAAGGCGTACCCGGGCACACCCCCTACCCCGCGCCGACGCTGACCCGCGACGCCGTGGTCGGCACCGCGCTGTACCGCGCCAACATGCTGCCCCGCCTGCTGCGTCCCCGGGACCGCCCGACCACCGTCCCGATCCAACTCATCATCCCCACACGCGACTTCTGCGTCACCCCGGTGCTGTCGTACGGAGTGGAGCACTGGACGCGCCAGATACAGCGGCGCCCGATCGACGCCGGGCACTGGGTACAGCTCAGCCACCCCGAGGAGGTCGCGTCCCGGATCGCGGAATTCGCCCACCGCGTCGAAGACGGCTCCCGTCGCACTCCGGACCACACCGCGCACCCGATCTGACAGCCCAACAGCCCATCAGGCCGGCAGTACTGGACGACTGCCTGACCGCGCTTCCGCACACACCGATCGCCGACGGAGGAGGAACCTGTCATGTTCCGAGCCGCACATGCCCACCCGGAGAGTCCGTCCGAGCCCATCGACCACCACGACCTGGTGCTGCAACCCCGGGACGTCACCTTCGACTGGGGCGCCACCCCGCTGCACTGGCTGCCGGGTGAGCCCTTCGCGACCCACACCTTCGATGTGCTCCACCTCATGCTCCCCGAACTCGAGCGCTGGTTCGTCCGCACCTTCGAGCAGGCGCTGCCGCGGATCACCGATGACCGGCTGCGCGAGGACGTACGCGGCTTCATCGGTCAGGAGGCGATGCACGCCGAGGCGCACCAAGGGGTCCTGGAGCACCTGCTCGCCAAGGGGCTGAACCCCGCTCCGTACACCGTGCAGTCCGAATGGATCTTCCGAAGGGTGCTCGGAGACCGGCCGGAGCTGACGCCGGCCGCCGCACACGCACACCTCCTCCAACGGCTCGCCCTCATCGCGGCCTTCGAGCACTTCACCGCGTACATGGGTCACTGGATTCTCAGCAACGGGCACCTGGACCGGGCCGGCGCGGACCCCGCGATGCTGGATCTGTTCCGCTGGCACGGCGCGGAGGAGGTCGAGCACCGTTCGGTGGCGTTCGACCTGCTGGTGCACCTCGATCCCCGGTACCGGCGCCGAGTGGTCGGCATGCTCGTCACCGCTCCGGTGCTGACCCAGCTGTGGATCCGCGGAGTCCGCTTCCTGATGAGCGCCGACCCCGAACTCGACGACCGGGTCGAGGTCCGCTTCCGCGACTACCTGGCCGCCGCCCGCAAGGACCTGTTGCCGCCACCGGGCGCGTTCACTCGCTCGGTACTGCGCTACTTCCGCCCCGGTTACCACCCGACCCAGGAGGGCTCGACCCAGCAGGCGGTCGCCTACCTGGCGGCGTCCCCCGCTGCCCGAGCGGCTGCCCAATGACCCGGCAACCAGTGGGGCATCCCATGGACACCAGCACACCCGCCACTCGGCCACCGGACCTGTACGGCCGACCGCGCAGCGACTCCTTCATGCGGAAACTGGCGGCTTTCAGCGACAACGCGGTCACGCGCCTCGCGCGGCGCAGCACTCCACCCAGGCGCCCGCCGGCCACCGAGATACCCGCGATCCGGGAACTGGTGGTCGCCACCAGGCACCGGGAGGCCGAGGATGTCGTCTCCCTGCGGCTGGCAGCACCCGACGGGGGAACGCTCCCGCCCTGGCAGCCCGGCGCCCACATCGAACTGCACCTGCCCTCCGGCCGCAAGCGGCAGTACTCCCTGTGCGGCGACCCCGTCGACCGGCACCGGTATCGCATCGCGGTGCGCCGCATCCCCAACGGCGGAGGCGGTTCGGCCGAGGTGCACGACGCCCTCGGAGAGGGTATGCGGGTCGCCGTCACGGGGCCCCGGAACGCCTTCCCCTTCGCCGCCGAGGCATCCATCCTGCTCATCGCGGGCGGCATCGGAATCACCCCGATCCTGCCGATGGCCCGGGAAGCCGCCCGACGCGGGCTGGACTGGAGGCTCGTGCACACCGGCCGCAGCCGCGGCTCGATGCCCTTCGCGGCGGAGCTGGCCGAACTCGCGGCCACAGCCCCTGGCCGGGTCTCCATTCGTCCTGACGACGAGTCCGACGTGCCCGAAGCTGCCGATCTACTGAGCTTGAGCCCGGCGGCGGGTGCGGTGTACTGCTGCGGACCCGCGCCCATGATCGACGGCGTTCGGCGCGCGTTTGGTGGCAGCCGCGCGTCAGCCCTGCACTTCGAGCGTTTCGCCCCGCCCCCGATCACGGACGGCCGTCCCTTCGAACTTCAGCTGGGCGACACCGGACGGGTTCTGCCAGTGCCGCACAACCGCTCCGCCCTGGATGTTCTCCACGACGCCCTGCCAAACCTGCCGTTCTCCTGCCGCCAGGGGTTTTGCGGCACCTGCCGAGTACAGGTAGCCCATGGCCATGTCGATCACCGTGACCGCCGGCTCACCGCCACCGAACGTGCGGCCGGCGCCATGCTGCCCTGCGTCTCGCGCGCACCGGAAGGAGAGCGATTGGTGCTGGAGGTGTGAACGATGGCCGAGCGCCCGTACACCGCCCCCCGCTGACGGCTCAGTGACAGCGCATCCATCGCACCGGCACAGGTCCACGACGAAGTCCTCGAACTCGCCGCCCGACATCGTGTCCACCTCGGCAAGGAACCGATGGGCGGCCTTGAGTGCCTCCTCCTGCCGCCACTGGTGCTAACGCCCTTTGACGAGTCGTAAATCACGGTGGATGTCGGTCTCGCGCCTGCTCGGTCGTTTGTTCACGCCGCCTGCGGGCGACCCGGTCCTAGCACGATGCCGAACCGGCCTATGCGCCGCGTACATCACGCCATTCCCCTACAACACGTTGCCCTGCCTGCTTGGCCACCTCATCCTGAAACGTTCGCCACCAGCCGAGGGGAGCAAGGTGAACGTGCCACGACATGGCGCGAACGACCCTGACGTCATTGGGCAGACCACCGGTCTGATCGGCTTCCTCAAGGAAGTCGTACAGAGCAGCCACAACCGCCTACGCGACGACCGGCGCCCACGAGAACGCCTGTGGCTGGCCAATCTGCCCGCATCCTTACGACGACCGTCGGATCGAATCGACGGTCTACTGCTCACACTCGACCACGTGCCGCAAACAGCTCCGCCTCCTCCGCCAGAGGTACTGGACGGATGGTTATCCGCGGAACGGTGCCAGGACGCGGACGGCGGTGATCCCCCGCTCGCCGTCGAAGGCCCGGGCCGGGAACTCGTGCTGGCCGCAGACGGCCGCCAGTGGTGGGAGGAAGCAGAGGATCACACCGTCCGTCGAGAAGACGCGGCCGAGGTGCTGCGGGCCTACGGTCCATGGCTGGAACGCTGGCGCCGATGGGCGGAGCGGGAGCGTACCGACCGAGCCCTTCGGGAGCTGTACGAGCAGGTCTACCACTGGCACCAGAAGCTGACGCAGCAGGACGACCAACTCGAACTCGTGCTAGCCACGGGGCTGTTGACGTGGAGCGATCCGCGCGGTGACGCTGTCCACCGCCACCTGCTCACTCACCGGGTGGAGACCTCGGTGAACCGCAAGACCGCCCGGCTCACGGTCCGCCTCATGGCCGAAGGAGCGGTGCGGCTTGAGGATCAGGCGTTCCTTGACACCGATGACGGCTGGGCTCCTGAGCGCTCGGCCGCGCTCGCGGAGGAGATAGCCGCCCAGTCGCTGCACCTGCTGGGCACGGAGGCCCTGGAGCAACTGGCACAGTGGCAGGAGCGGGTACTGCAGCGTCCGGTGTCGTTCAGTGCCGAGTGGCAGCCGCCCCGCGAGCCGGAGGCAGGCGCACGGCTCACCTACGCGCCGGCGCTGATCGTACGGCCACGGGACCGCAACGCCCTGCTGAGCTTCTACGACCGAATCGCGGACAGCGTGGCCTCCGAGGCACACGCGCCCCTGGGACTGGCTCAGTTGGTGCTCCCCCTGAACTCCGAGGACCGCGCGAACTGGGACGGCCACGAGATCCCTCCCCTCTTCGGGGACGACCCGCTCTTCCCGGGGAAGACGAACGAACGGCAGCGGAGTGTGCTGCGGCGACTGGAACACGACACGGGCGTGGTGGTTCAAGGCCCGCCCGGTACCGGCAAGACACATACGATCGCCAACCTGGTGTCCGCGCTGCTCGCCCAGGGGCAGCGGGTCCTGGTGACCAGCGCCCGCGATCAGGCCCTGACAGTCCTGCGGGACAAACTTCCGCCCGCCGTACGGGATTTGTGCGTCCTGCTGCTCAGCTCCGCGCGACAGGACGGGTCGGACGAGCTGGAACGCACCATCAATGCCCTGACCGACCAGGTCGCCGCCAGCGACCCCGATCAGCTTCGGGACGAGATCCGTCGTCTCACCGCAGACCGGGAAGACGTGCGGGGAAGGATCAATGCGCTCACGGAGCAAGTGATCGCACTGCGGGAGGCCGAGGTCTACCGGCACCGCGAGGTCGCCCCCGGATACGGCGGCACCCTCGCCGCGATCGTGCAACGCGTCCACGAAAACGCTGAACGTCATTCCTGGATCAGCGTGGTTCCGGATCAAGGGCCTGCCCCCTCCGTTCCGCCGCTCTCCCCCGCGCAGGCGGTAGAACTACTGATCCTGCTGCGCGACGGCGCGGCCGAGCTGCGTGCGGGCGGCCAGCTGCCGGATCCTGACACCCTTCCCACGCCCGACGACCTGGCACAAAAGCTCGCAGCCGGCCGCGTCACCGATGACGGCCTCACTCCCGAGGCTGCACACATCCGCGACCGCCTCGTCCAGTTGGACACTTCCGTCACCGATGAACTGACCTCGCTCGCGGGCGCCTGCCGCACGGCCCTGCACCGCCTCGGTCTGGCGGCGTCCGCCCTGCAGTGGGATTCCGACAAGTGGACCACCAAGGCCCTCACGGACCGGCTCTCCCGTGAAAACCTCCCCCGGTGGCGTCGCGTGTCCGAACTCGCCGATCAACTGGCTGCGGTCTCACGCCAGTTGGATGCGCAGGGGATGAAGCGCGTCACCGTCCCCGAACAACTCTCCGTCGAGCGGGCGGACGCGATGGTCTCGACCGGCTCCGCGCTGCGTGACCATCTTGCCTCGGGTGGCAAGCTCCGGCCCAGCGGCAGTTTCCGCGCGGCCAAAGCGCAGAAGGCGGCTCAAGAGCTCCTCGACACATGCACTGTGAACGGCCGCTCCCCGGAAACACTGGAGGATCTCGATGCCGTCCTCACCCATCTGCGCGTTCGCTCCTCTGTTGTCGCACTCGCGGAACGGTGGGCCCAGGTCGGAGTCCCCATACCCGAAGGCCCAGTAGAACTCCGTCTGACCTCCTTGACCGAGGCGTACGAACGCCTGGAGCACATCGACGCGTTCGGCACCGCCCGTGACCGGATCGACGACCTGCTCGTAAGCCATGGCGTCCACATCCCTTTCACTTCCCGCCCGGCCTGGCAGGACTTCACCACGGCGCTGGCCGCCCTCTCCGGTCGGCGGGCCGCCGATGAAGCCATGGCTGAGCTGGCCATTTGGGAGGAGCACCTCCGCACACCGGTGGAGGGCTCACACCCCGCTACCGAAGCCCTCGCCGCCGCCCAGGCGATCCGGGACCAGGACATCGACCGCTACGCCAAGGAACTTGACGCGTTGCGGAAGGCTCATCTACGGGAACACCGCCGACGCCGATGCGCCGTGCTTCTCGACAGTGTTCGCAGGGCACACCCCATGCTTGCCGACCAGTTGACGCAGGAGCCCGACGATCCGGCCTGGGAGACCAGGCTGGACTCACTGGCCGACGCCTGGGCCTGGTCAGCGGCCTCCGCGTTCGTACGTCGACAGCGCACGCCGGGCCGGGAGCGTCAGCTCGAAGGCGAACTGGCCCAGTACGAAAGGAACCTGGAGGACCTCACCGGTGAACTCGCCGCCATCTGCGGTCGGTTGCACTGCCTGGAACGCATGACGCAGGAGCAGCGGTCCGCGCTCCAGGCGTACCGGACCCACATGGCCTCGTACGGCAAAGGCAAGGGCAGGAGCGCGGGCCGCTACCGCGCTGCGGCACACGACGCCATGCGGACGGCACAGGGAGCCGTACCCGCATGGGTGATGCCCATCTCGCAGGTCGCCGAAATGGTGTTGCCCAAGCGGGACGCGTTCGACGTTGTCATCGTCGACGAAGCCAGTCAGGCCGGCATGGACGCGCTGTTCCTGATGTGGCTGGCTCCTCGCGTGATCGTCGTGGGGGACGACAAACAGTGCGCGCCCTCGCTCAGCGGCATGGGCCGTCACCAGGCGATCCACGACCGGCTGATCTCCCACCTGCCCGACATGCCTACGAGCCTGCGCACGCTCTACGGCCCGGCTACGAACCTCTACCAGTTGCTGTCCACGTTCTTCCCGAAGGTGATCAGGCTGGAGGAGCATTTCCGGTGTATGCCGGAGATCATCGGCTGGTCGTCCCAGACCTTCTACAACAACAAACTGCAGCCGCTGCGCCAGTACGGCGGTGATCGTCTCGACCCGCTCGTGACGCACTTCGTCGAGGGCGCCGTCATCCAAGGACGCGACAGCCGGCTCCGCAACGCGAAGGAAGCCGAGGCCCTCGTCGACTGCCTGGCCCAGTTGGTGGAGGACCCCGCCTACCGGGACAAGACCATGGGGGTCATCACCCTTCAAGGACCGGTCGGCCAGGTCAAGCTCCTGGAACAGCTGATCAACGAGCGGATTCCGGCGCCGGTCCGCGAACATCACCAGATCCGCGTGGGCAATCCCGCCTCGTTCCAGGGTGACGAGCGGCACGTCATTCTGCTGTCGATGGTGGCGACCGACCCGCCGCGCATCGCAGGTGGCGCGCGCAACGAACGACAGGCGTACAACGTCGCCGCGTCCCGAGCCCAGGACCAGATGCGGCTCTTCTACTCGGTTCCGCCGGACCGCCTGAAGACCGGAGACCTCCGACTCAACCTCCTCGCCTACATGGAGAACCCACCAGCCGCGTTGGCCGACTCCGACGACATCGGGGAAGTGTCGAGCGAGATCCCGCAAAAGCCATTCGAATCGCTCTTCGAGCAGCATGTCTACCTGCGTCTGAAAGCTCGCGGGTATCACGTGATCCCGCAGTACCCGGCAGGAAGCAAACGCATCGACCTCGTCGTCGTAGGGGCACGAGGGCGCCTGGCCGTCGAATGCGACGGCGAGCGTTACCACTCGTCACCCGAACAGATCCGGTACGACCAGCAGCGTGACCGAGAACTTCAACGGGTCGGCTGGACGTTCTGGCGCCTCCCCGAAAGCGAGTTCCGGTTCGACCCGGACGAGGCCCTGGTCGGCCTCTGGGAGGAACTGAACCGGCTCGGCATTCGTCCGGCCACGTTCGGCAGCGCCGATGACCGGTCCCATGCCGCGTCCACCTCCGCCGAAGTGCAGTGGACCCCCCTCGATCTCTCCTCCGACGAGGAGCTGGCCGAGGACCCGGCAGAGTCTCCCGACGGCCCGGACGCAACCGATCCCGTCGCCGCCCTCGACATGACCGAAGACGACGTCACCAGTACGGAAGGCCCGGCATGACCCCGCAGTCCCCACTCGGCGTCCTCGATGCCAACACCCTGGAGGAACTGGCTCGCGTCATCTGCGGCGACGACCACCTCTACTACCGCAAGGGCTACGAGATCGCCCAGTTCCTGGAACGTGCCGGCTGGCAGCAGGTTCCGGAGTACGACGGTTACCGCAAGGACTGGGCCCTCGCCCGGCTCACCGAACGCCGAGACGACCCGGCAGAGTTGGAGAAGGTGCTGCTCCGACTGGCCGACCCGCGCGAATACCTCGACGAACCCGAGCAGCTCCCCGCCGTCGTCTCCGCGGCCAACGCCTTCCTCATCCACGAGGGCGTACGCCTGGAAAACCCGGGTGGCCGCCCCCGCCTCGTCGCCTGCGACCCTGCTCTCACCCACCCGGGCAACCAGGGCCAGGTCGAACTCAGAGCTGCGATGACCGACCTCATCAGCGACCAGCGGATGGCCGGTCTCCTCCAGCACCGCCTTGACGAAGCACACACCTGCTATGCGAACGGCGCCCACGTGGCCGCCATCATCATGCTCGGCAGTCTCCTCGAAGGCGTCATGGTCCACGTGGTCCAGGAACGCGACGCATCACTGCTGGGCAACAAGACCCCGGACAACGTGAGCCTGGACTCCCTGATCAAGATCTGTAACAACGCCGGCTGGATCGGCGCCGACGTCGAGCGTTTCGTCCACGAACTGCGCAAGTACCGCAACTTCGTCCACCCGAGCGCCGAAATCCGCGAGGCTCACGCCCCGGACCGCGACACACTGAACATGTGCTGGCCCGTGGTCAACGCGGTCCTGAATGACCTCGCCGACACCCAGACCACGGCAGCCTGACCAAAACGAACTGGCCCCGTCCCACGCTGAGGTTCAGACGAGCCTCAGCGCGGGACGGCTCTCCGGCCCGGGAATCCGCGCCCCCAAAAGGTCAGCATCCGGATCAGACATCACCCGCTATGTCCGTTGGACGGCGTGGACGACCGATCGCTGTCTCTGGTGAGTCGGTGCTCTCATTCCGAGAGCCGGGCTGTCGCACTGAGCCATCCAACCGCCCTCAAGTCACGGATCAACCACTCGTAGGCGAGTGCGGTCGCAGGGCGGGCTGCCCCTGTGGGCAGTTCGCAATCTTGGTAGTACGGCCGGTGAAAATTCGTCTTGGAGTCGACCGGACCACCGGGGAACGGCTCGGTAGGGCCAAACCCTGGTTCGGTCCACAGGTCCAGGTCCACCTCGGGAGGATCGCTGCGGCGGCCTGCGGCCTTGGGACGGAGGGTGTAGAGCAGGCCGCTATGCGATCCGTCTGAGTCATCTTCAGGCATGACCACCATGCCCTCGGCGCTCACAGGCAGGGCGGTGTACAGGCCCAGAGCGGGGGCAAGGGCCGGGAAGCTCGACTCGACCAGCTGCCGGTAGCCAACAATGGCATCCCCTAGAATTTCCATGTTGATTCTCAGCGTCAGCAGTGGGGAGTAGCCCTGCCAGTTGCTTCTGTGCCGCGGGCTTTTCCGATCCGGTTCTCCGTACGGTCTGCGCAGCAGATCGTCAGTGACACCGTCCAACTGTGAATGCATCCACCGAACGTCCGCCGAGTCAAATGTGTAGCCCGCAGCCTGATGGGTGAACGACACGGACGCACGCTCACGCTCCATCATCGCTTCGACTCGCTGGCGCAGTTCGGGTACGACGACCGTATTGGGGGAGCTATTTCTGAGACGAAGTCTCTGGGCGAGGTACCACAGCCGTTCACGGGCCAGCGGTGAGTCTGACGGCACCATGAGAGCGCCACGCAGCACAACCCGCTCAAGCGGCTTACGGATCTTGCCGCCGGCCCAGTGCCACCTGCCCAGCGGATCACGAGGAAAGAGGAATTGGCTCCACCAAAGCCATTCTGGGTCTTCACGAGTCCTCGGGTGCACTGCCAGAGGCGTCACCGCAGGAGACTCGAAGGAGAATCTAGAGGGAGAGACGGCCACCCATCCTTCCTTCACCCACACGCCCCAGCGAGGCAATCGTCCATCATATAGGTCGAGGAGCGAACCGCTCAGTGGGCCAAAACCCTCCACGTAGGCGTCGAGTGCCTCCCGCAACCATGTGCCAACCGTTCCGGCGGTTCGGAGTTCATCGAATTCCGCAGGGACCATCTGGGCGACTGCGGCCCTGGCCTTTTCCTCGGCCTCACCCATCCCGTCTTCTTGCTTCGCGCCTCGCGCGATCTCGTCGAATACCCAGGAAGCAGCCGCAGGGTTGGCACGGGCCAGACGGAGCATGAGATCCTCCGCTTCGTCTGAGTGGCTCGCGTTCACGGCGAAGGCGATCGCGTAACGCCACCGGGGGAAGGTGTCGGCGGCAACGATCTCCTCCAGTCGGACGGCTCCCCGTCGCAGAGCCTGTGCGCCGAAGTGCTGCTCGAAGACCGGCAGCGCAAATCGGAGTCGGGCTCCCTCTTGGACGACGAGGCCGGTGTCCGTCAGCTCCCACACCTCGGCTTCATGGCCGAATTGCTGAGCGGAGACCGGGCCTCCGACATTCAGGATGCGTACGGCAAGACGAGCCAGCCGGTCCCAAGTCTGTGTAGTCGGGCGCCCCGTACGACGGCCTTTGATGACGGATGCGGCCAGGCCGGACAACAACTCCAGGCTTGACACCCGCGCGTCTTCACCGGCGAGAATGCGGGACGCGACGGACAGGACCTGAAGGGGACTGGTCAATAGATCCTGTACTTCGCGTTCCTGGAAGGCCATTCGCGCTTCATCACCGAGCACAAGGTCCAGGAGTTCCTTCCCTTTCCGCGCTGGCCATGGAGCGATTTCGTGCACCCCGACCTTGCCCAGGTCGACGCCAGGTCTGCACGTTGCCAGAATCTGAGCGTCCGGGTGGGCTGCAATCAGGATCCGGGCCTCGCGGAGAAGGTATGCGACCTGTTCGGGTGCGATCCCGTCGAGATCGTCGATCACGATACGACCGAGCCCAGTCGCCGGATCGCCGCCCGCACGTGTGACGGCGTCCACAAGATCAGGTACGGCCTTGCGGGCATCCACCCATACAGGGATCGCCACCCTGGGATCCGTCCCTGCCTCCTCCAGCCCCTCGTGCCACCAGCGCTCGGCTTCTTCGCTCTTGCCGGCCCCCATCGGGGCGACCAGAACCGCCAGAGTGCCAGCAGGGATAGTCACCACCGGCAGCGACGACTTGTCAGCCCAGTCCAGAACGACAGGGACGCGGTCCTCGGGCACAAGACTCAGTCGTGCCTCGCGGCGGTGGCACGCGGCCAGGCCGGCATCAGCGAGCCTGTCCGATCGCGGCTTGGCCCCAGCGGACACCACGTCGAGCAACTGCGCGAGGACATCACCGGGGGTGATGGCACCGGCGTAGGTCCGGCGGACGGAGTCGTAACGATCCAGATAACGGCACAGCTGGTCGTAGTGCCATACCGCCCAGTCCTTGAGCCCCAGGCGGGCCGCGTACGTGGAGACGAACTGATTGATCTGGTCAATACCTCCGCTTCGGGGCACGGGAGTCAGAATCACATTGGTGGTGAAGATCAGATACTCGGGCAGCCGTTCCCTCTTGGACGCCGGGCTCAGCCACGCTTCAACTTCATCCTTGATCTGCCCCTTCAACCACGAGACGGCATCGGGGAGTTGCTGATCGGTGCGCTGCCGGAACTTGGCCTGCACCACTCCGTAGCCGTCCCATGCCTCAAGCCCGCTCGGATACGGCACGCGCCCCTGGAACGTCGCCTCGCGCCCACCGTCCCTGCCGTCCCCGAAGGCGGAGACGCCCGGCCCGAGGATCTCCTGGGCCAGGGCTTGTGACACGTGCTCGAACTCCCGGGTGCTCAACCCGTTGAGGTTGTGATCCACCCCGTCATGATGCCGCTACGACGCCCCCTCCTCTGCACCGGGCACAACTTTCACCGGTCGTCACGCTCCAAGGGCGCGCGCCGTATGCGCACTTGTGTGCGCCCGTTGTTCGACTCGTACCTTGCGACGTTGGTCTTAGGTCTCACTGCGATCCACCGGAGAACAGGGGGAACAGGTGTCGAAGTCGACTGCAGAAGCACTGGAGGATCTCGCAGGGTGTTCGAACGTCGCTGTCCATTCCACCTCGGCAGTCGCTGGGGACGTTAGGGCCGCAGCCGCAGAGGACGACGAGGAACGCAAGGAGAAAGACCTCGAAGCCCTACGGCGCAAGCCGGGCATGCGTCAGTTACGCGCCGCAGAACTCGGCAACTCAGTACGACTAACGCCGTGGGATGTTCTGCATACCCTTGCGCGAGCCATCTCCTTGGCACGCCGAGGAGCAGCCCGTGGCCTGGCCGAGCACTGGGGCAGCCTGAAGTACAGCCTGGCCCTCAGCGGCAACGCCACGTCTTTCATGGGGCTCTCCGCCGAAGGGCGGGACACGGCCGACTACTACAAGGCACTCCAGTCGGGAGAACTCGGCATCGGGTTCGCGCTGGCCGTCGCCGAACGGGTCCTCAGCCGCCGCTACCCAGACCATGCGGTATCGATCGTTCCTGCGGACACGACCCTCCGCGCGGGCTGGGCTCTGAACAGTAAGGAGAAAGGCACCACGGTGGGCTACCGATACCGCCCGCAGTACTTCGGCGAGGTCTGGAAACCAGGAGAACCGTCGCGGATCTTCCCCATCGTCTCCCGAGGCAACCACGGCACCGCAAGCACGTCCTACGGTCAACTCGCTGACGCCTCTGCCTACATAGAGGGGGTCCACATAGGCACTTACGACGAGACGCCCGGCCTGATCTTCAGCACACAGCTACCGCTGGATGAGCCGCTCACGGTGCACGCGCTGAACGCCGAAGGCTCGGGCGGCTGGCTATCCGGTACAGACGCTTTCCCGCTCGGAAACCTGAACGCACAGCTCCAGGACGAGGCGTGGCCCCCGGGTATTCACCCGCCGGCCGACAACGGCAAAGGACCGTCCTCGGAGCCAGGCGTTCACGTCACCGATGACATCTCCGGATGGTTCCAGCGAGTCCTCGCACGCACATCCGCCGCGGGACTCACCGCCTTCGCCGGCGACGGGAACTCCACAGCCCCGTACCTCACCTCTCGCCAGGGGAGCCGCCGCTTCTCCGCCGGCATCGCCCACGCGGCTACCGGAAGCGTCCAGGACGCCAAATACACTCTCCTCGGCATCCCGTTCGTCGGCACCGACCATGTCTTCCGACTCAATGGAACACGTGTGGAGGCATTCTCCGGAGTCCACGCGGACCTCTTCGATCACCTGAGCCACGGTCGCCTGGAGCAATACCGCAGCGACGTCCACGCTCTGCGCTCCGCGTGGCCTTCGGACACCTGGGACAAGAAGTGGGCCGGTCCCGTCTCGATCCACCAAGACGGGTCCGCCCTGGCCATTCATCTGCTGCCCTGACTGGTGGTCCGCCAAGTAGGCGGACCAGCGCTATCCGGAGGTCACGGAGCGACGGGCAAAATGTGTGGCAGAGACTGCCGACGGCTTCTGGACCGACCGTCGGTAGTAACGTTCTGTGATCAGCAAGCCAATCGAACGGATGCACGCCGGGTGCCCCACCGACCACGTGCGGAGCGGTTCTCTGGGGAGAATCTGGGGAGTATGAGCGGCTCTGGGGAGCGCGTGGGGAGAATCGAGCGCGTAACCGGACGCGAGCTTGAAAGGCCCAGAAAGACGAATCAGCCCAGGCCAGAGCCCCATGCAGTGACATCACCGCAGGTCAGCGCCCCCAGGTAGACAACTTCAAGAAGATCTCGTCCTGGGCGGCGATTCTGTTCGCGCCCACGCTGGTGGGGACGATCTACGGGATGAACTTCACGCACATGCCGGAGTTGCGCTGGGGGTTGGGGTATCCCTTCGCGATCGGTCTGATGGGGGTTGTCTGCGTCAGCCTGTATCTGATCTTCAAGCGGCGGGACTGGCTCTAGGCTCCTCGGCGCGCGCGGGTCGATGCGCTGGTTCGCCAGACCGGATTTCTGCGCCTGCCCGAGCAGTCCGGTCAGGGTGCTCAACGGCAAGACGCTGAGCTTCATGGACGACGCGGAGTCCCGCGACCCGGCCTCGGGCGCCTGAAGTTCACCCGGCGTGCAGGATCTGGATCAGGTTGCCGCAGGTGTCGTCCAGGACCGCGGTCGTGACCTCGCCCATTTCCAGCGGCTCCTGGGTGAACTGCACGCCGAGGTCGCGCAGCCGGGCGAACTCCGCCCGTACGTCGTCGACGGCGAAGGCGGCGAGCGGGATGCCGTCCTTGGCCAGGCCGTCCTTGTACGCCTTCACCACGGGGTGACCGGAGGGCTCCAGCAGCAGTTCGGTGCCGTCGGGGTCTTCCGGCGAGACCACGGTCAGCCATCGGTCCTCGCCCAGGGGCACGTCGTGCTTCTTCACGAAGCCGAGCACCTCGGTGTAGAAGCGCAGGGCCGTCTCCTGGTCGTCGACGAAGACGCTGGTCCGGTGGATCTTCATGGGGTGCTCTCCGGTTCGTCGGGTCCGTCGGGCCTGAGCCATCGGGTCGCGATGCGCTCAAGGGGTTCGGTGTCCAGGTCGTGGAACTTGTAGCGGCCCTGGCGCCGTGAGCGGACCAGGCCCGCGGATTCCAGCACGGCCAGATGCTGGCTGATCGCCTGGCGGGAAAGCGTCAGACCGTGCCTGGTCACCAGCCGTGCGCATATTTCGAACAGGGTCTGACCGTCCCGGTCCACCAGCTCATCGAGGATGTGCCGACGGGTGGGGTCGGCCAGCGCCTTGAAGACGTCCTCCGCCATGCCCACCACCATAGGCAAGTATCGCCTTGCCTATCAAGCAGGGCTCCGGGGCCGGCGAGTCGAGTTCGCGCTCCGCCCACCGGTACCCACGACGCACCGCCGGTTCCCCCCTGTCCCGGTCCTGCCGTCAGAAGTCGTAGGCGGTGAAGGCGAGGCAGGCGATCGTGCCGTCCGGCTCGAGCGCCTCGTAGCCGTTCCGTTCCCCCGAACCCTTGACCGATGCCATGTCACCCAGCTTGGCACGGGGGTCCGACAGTGCCCGCGAGCTCCCCCCGCGGCCCGACTGCGCCCGCACCCGGCGGGGGCGTCCGGCCCGCACCGCCCCCAGAGGAAGTGATCTGCGTCACACCTGTCACAACGATCGGGCAGCCGGTGTCCTGTGGGCGAAACCGCGAGACGGACACCGAGGAACAAGGGGAGAGACACCATGACCGGGAACACGGATGTGATCGTGATCGGCGGCGGATACGCGGGCGTCATGGCGGCCAACCGCCTGACCCTGCGCGACGGCGTGAGCGTGACCCTGATCAACCCGCGCGCGACCTTCGTCGAGCGGATCCGCCTGCACCAGCTGGTCGGCGGGTCCGACGACGCGGTCGTCGCGTACCGGGACGTCCTGGCCGAGGGCGTCCGGCTGGTCGTCGACTCCGTGACGCGGATCGACGCGGGCGGACGAAGCCTGCTCCTGGAGAGCGGCGGCACCGTCGGCTACGACTACCTGATCTACGCCGTGGGCAGCGGCAGCGCCGATCTGAGCGTGCCCGGCGCGGCCGCGTTCGCCCACCCGATCGCCACCTTCGAGGAGGCACAGCGACTGCAGTCGGTCCTCGAGGACACGCCCGCATCGGCCCCGGTGACGGTCGTCGGCGCCGGTCCGACCGGTATCGAGACCGCCGCCGAGCTGGCGGAGGAGGGCCGCACCGTGACCCTCGTCTGCGGCGGGGTGCTCGGCCCGTACCTGCACCCGCGCGGCCGACGCTCGGTCGCGGGACGGCTGGCCGCGCTCAAGGTGAGCGTCCTGGAAGGCCCCGACACCAAGGTGACGGCCGTGACACGCGACTGCGTGCGGCTCGGCGACGGCCGAGAGGTGCCGAGCACGGTGACCGTCTGGACCGCCGGGTTCGCCGTGCCGGACCTGGCCGTGCGCAGCGGGCTGAGCACCGACGCCCTGGGCCGGCTGCTCACGGACGAGACGCTGACCAGCGTGGACGACGTCCGCATCGTCGCGGCCGGGGATTCGGCGGCGCCCTCGGACCTGCCGCTGCGGATGAGCTGCCAAGCCGCGATACCGCTGGGCGCGCGGGCCGCCGACACGGTGCTCAGCCGGATCGCGGGCGAGCGGGCCGCGGCCCTCAACCAGACGTTCGCCGGCCAGTGCATCAGCCTGGGCCGACAGGGCGGCATCTTCCAGTTCGCCCACCGGTACGACGTCGCGGTGGGCTTCCACATCGGCGGTCGCCCCGGGGCGAAGATCAAGGAGTTCGTCTGCTCCGGCATCGTCAAGCACCTGGCCGGCGAGGCGGACAAGCCCGGTTCGTACCGCCTGCACAACGTCTCCGGCGGCGCCCATCGCCGGCAGGCGCTCGCGGCCAAGGACACCGAGCGCGGCGAGTCGCCGACCGCTGCCGCCACCACCGTCACCACCGCCACCACCGCCGAACAGGCCGTCTAGGCCGCGCACGAACGGGGGAGGGAACGAGACATGAGTGATCACGCCGCAGACATCGGTGCCGGCACCGGCACCGGCACCGATGCAGATACAGATACAGATACAGATACAGATACGAACACCGACGAGGCGACCGGAACGTTCGTCGCGCACCGCAACCTGCTCTTCACCGTCGCCTACGAGATGCTCGGATCGGCGGCCGACGCCGAGGACGTCCTCCAGGAGACCTGGCTGCGGTGGGTCAAGGTCGACCTGGGGCAGGTGCAGGACCGGCGCGCCTACCTGGTGCGGATCACGACCCGGCAGTCGCTCAACCGGCTGCGCACCATGACCCGCCGCAAGGAGGCCTACGTCGGCCCCTGGCTGCCCGAGCCGCTGCTCACCGCGCCGGACGTGGCCGAGGACGTCGAGCTCGCCGAGAGCGTGTCGATGGCGCTCATGCTCGTCCTCGAGACACTGGCGCCGACCGAGCGCGCCGTCTTCGTGCTGCGCGAGGTGTTCGGCGTCGGCTACGACGAGATCGCCGCCGCCGTCGACAAGAACCCCGCGACCGTACGACAGATCGCGCACCGCGCCCGCCTGCACGTCGACGCCCGCCGCCCGCGCGCGGCGGTCTCCGCAAAGGCGACCCGGGCGGCTCTGGAGTCGTTCCAGCGCGCGGTCGACACCGGGGACCTCCAGGGCTTCCTCGACGTGCTCGCCCCCGACGTCGTCCTCCTGACCGACGGTGGCGGCATCAAGCAGGCCGCGGTGCGTCCGATCGTCGGCGCGGACAAGGCGGCCCGCTTCATCATCGGCACCGCCGAACGGAACCCGGCCGAGCTCACCAGTGCGCTCACCGTGGTCAACGGCAACCCGGGACTCGTCATGCGGCTGGACGGCGAGCTCGACGGCGTCCTCGCGGTCCGGGTCGAGGACGGCCGGATCACCGGCCTCTACTTCGTCCGCAACCCGGAGAAACTGACCCGGGTGGAGTCGGAGACCCCGCTCACCCTGCACTGAGCACCCAAGGGTTCGGCTGTCCCGGCCGCTCGGCATCGGCACGGTCTCCGACGCGGTGGTGGCGGGCGTCGATCCCGTGCCGCACCGGCGGGGCGGGGCCGGGGCCCGGTCACCGCCCCCGATCGGTCCCGCGCAGCCGTCCGCGGGCGGAGGCGAGCAGCTCGCCGATACCGTCCGAGGAGCCGACGCCGCCGAACACGTAGTGATCGGGGCGGGCGAGCACCGCCTCGCACGACCGGTGCCGCATCCAGGCGTCCAGGACGTGCTCCTCCTCGCGGTACTCCTGCGTCCCGGCGGGCGCAGCGCCGTCCACGAGCCGCACGAGACGGACCGGGAAGCCGCCCTCGGCCGCGTGCGCGCGCAGCGCGGACGCGGCCGCGGACGGATCCGCGTCGTGCCGCAGCACCAGCCGGAACGTGCTCCCGGTGAACTCGTCCAGGAGTCCCGTGCCGCCCCGGGAGTCGGTCACGTTCGGCTGCGGCAGGATGTCGCCGCGCGCGGGGAGACCCTCCGGCGCGAGGAACCCGGCGCGCAGTCCGGGGATCAGGGACTGCCGGACGGTCCCCTCGGGCGCCGCCGCCAGCTCCGCCAGCAGCTTGGCGTCGCGTTCGGCGGCCGCGGCCTCGTCGCGTTCGCAGATGACGTGCCCGAACTCCTTTGCGGTGAGCGTGACTTGACGCACATGCGGCGCCCGCTCCCGCTGGTAGGCGTCCAGGAGCGAGTCGTCGGCGCCGCGCAGATGCAGGGCGAGCTTCCACATCAGGTTGGACGCGTCCCGGATGCCCTGGCACATGCCCTGCGCGAGGAACGGCGGGGTCATGTGCGCGGCGTCGCCGAGGAAGAGCAGCCGCCCCACCCGCCACTGCTTCAGGACGAGGGCGTGGAAGCGGTAGGTGGACGCCCGCCACAGGTCGTACTCCCCGGGGGCCAGCCAGCGTGCCAGCAGGCGGCGGATGAAGTCCGGGTCGGCGACGTCCTCGGGCCGTTCGCCAGGGTTGATCATGAACTCCCAGCGGCGATGGTCCCCCGGCCCCACGACGAACGTGCTGGGCCGGGCCGGCTCGCAGTACTGGACGTTCGTCCGTGGCAGAGCGGCCCCCGCGCCGGGGCGCAGCCGCAGGTCCACCACCAGCCAGGGCTGGTCGAACTCCAGGTCCTCCATCCGCAGCCCCGCCCGTCTGCGCGCCGGGCTCGCGCCGCCGTCGCAGGCCAGCACGTACCGCGCCCGCACCGCGCGCGGGCGGCCCGCCGGATCGACGACGTCCACGGTGGCGCCGACGTCGTCGAGGCGGACGTCCGTCACCTCCGTGCCGAGGTGCACGTCGACGCCGTCCGCCTGTTCGAGGCGGCGGCGCAGGGCGGCCTCCAACTGGGGTTGGTCGAAGACGTAGTTGGGCTCCCAGCCCAGCAGATGGGGCGGCGGCGCGACGCCGATGCGCTTGATGACCCGCCCGTCGGCGTTGCGGTACTCGGACGGCCGGTACGGCATGGTGTGGTCCGCGATGGCGTCGGCCAGTCCGAGGCCGGCGAAGACCCGCATCGCCTCCTGGTCGAATCCGATGGCCCGGGGCCGCGGCTCGATCTCCACGGCGCGGTCGAACGCCACGACGCTCAAGCCCAGGTCATGGGCGAGGTTGGCGGCCGTGGCCCCGACCGGGCCCAGCCCCACGACGACCACGTCGGCGTCGAATTCGTCGCTCACCGGCAGCCCCTTCCGACGCCCGTCCGACACCTCCGAACACGACGGACCGTATTGGTCAAAGGTAAGACAGTCAAGGGTCTGACAATCGTTTGGCACGTCCACTGGCAGGCGTCGGCCCCGAGTGCCAGAGTCTGGGCCATGGCCATGGACGTCGCCGCACTGCGCACCCGTTTCCCTTCCCTCACGCACGGTCTCGCCTTCTTCGACGGGCCGGGCGGGACCCAGACCCCCCTCCCGGTCGCCGAGGCCGTGACCAGGACGCTGACCGGCCCGCTGTCCAACCGGGGACTCGTCAGCATGTCCGAGCTGAACGCCGAGCGGGCGGTCGGCGAGTTCCGCGCCGCCTACGCCGACCTGCTGGGCGTGCCCGCCGGCGCCGTCGTGCACGGACGCAGCGCCACCCAGCTCACCTACGACTTCTCACGGCACCTGGCCAAGGACTGGCGGGCCGGCGACGAGATCGTCCTGAGCCGTCTCGATCACGACGCCAATGTCCGCCCCTGGGTCCAGGCGGCGGAGCGCGCCGGGGTCGTCGTCCGCTGGACGGAGATCGACGCCGCGACCGCGGAGCTCGACCTGGACTCCTACGAGCGGGCGCTGTCGCCGCGGACCCGGCTGGTCGCGGTGACCGCGGCCTCCAACGTGCTGGGCACGAAGCCGCCCGTGCGTCGGATCGCCGACCGGGCCCACGAGGTCGGCGCGCTGGTGTACGTGGACGGCGTGCACTACGCGGCGCACCACCTGGTGGACGTGCCCGCGCTGGGGGCCGACCTGTTCGTCTGCTCGCCGTACAAGTTCCTCGGACCGCACTGCGGTGTGCTCGCCGGATCCCCCGAGCTCCTCGAATCCCTCGCCCCGGACAAGCTGCTGCCCTCCCCGAACACGGTGCCGGAGCGCTTCGAGTTCGGGACGCTGCCCTACGAGACCCTGGCGGGCGCCACCGCCGCCGTCGACTTCCTGGCGGCGCTGGACGAGGCCGGGCCGGGCGCGGGGGAGTCCCGCAGAGAGCGGCTGAAGCGCTCGCTGCACTCCCTGCACGAGCACGAGAACACGCTGCGCGCCAGGCTGGACGACGGGCTGCGCGCGCTGGGCGACGCCGTCACCGTCCACTCCAGGGCGGCGGACCGCACCCCGACCGTCCTGATGACCCTGGAGGGCCGGGACGCGACCGAGGCGCAGGCGCATCTTTCCACCCGCGGGGTCGTTGCCCCGGCGGGGTCCTTCTACGCCCACGAGGTCTTCGCCGCACTGAAACTCCCCGACCCCGCGCTGCGGGCGGGGCTCGCCCCCTACAACGACACGGAGGACGTCGACCGGCTCCTCGACGGGCTCGCCTCGTTTCTCTGAAAGTCTCTTCCCCGTCGGTTTCCCCGTCGGCCTCCCGTCGGCTTCCCCGTTGGTTCCACCGCCCCCGTCTCCCCCGCCCCCGTCTCCTCCTGTTTCCCAGACTTGTACTCTTCGTTTTCTTGAAGCGTTCGTGTTTATGAAGTAGGTTCGGCCCCATGACAGCACCCCGTACACCGACCACCGCCGAGGAGCTGCGCGGTGTCGGCCTGCGGGTGACGGCCGCCCGTGTCGCCCTGCTCGAGACCGTCCGGGACGGCGATCACCTCGGTGTCGAGGCGATCGCCACCGGGGTGCGCGACCGCGTGGGCCACATCTCCCTGCAAGCCGTGTACGAAGCCCTCCACGCGCTGACCACGGCAGGACTCGTGCGCCGCCTCGAGCCGCCCGGCAGCCCGGCCCGGTTCGAGGGGCGCGTCGGGGACAACCACCACCACCTCGTGTGCCGGTCGTGCGGCGTCGTCGTCGACGTCGACTGCGCGGTCGGTCACGCCCCCTGCCTCACCGCGGCCGACGATCGGGGCTTCTCGATCGACGAGGCCGAGGTCATCTACTGGGGCCTGTGCCCCGCCTGCTCGACCGCCGATACCGCTTCCACCAGCGGTACCGCAGCACTCTGAATTCCCCCATGTTCGGAAGGATCGCTATGTCCGAGAACCACGACGCAATCGTCACCGACGCGAAGGAGGAGACGGGCGGCTGCCCCGTCGCCCACGGACGCGCCGCGCACCCGACCCAGGGCGGCGGCAACCGCCAGTGGTGGCCGGAGCGGCTCAACCTGAAGATCCTCGCCAAGGACCCCGTCGTGGCGAACCCGCTCGGTGCGGAGTTCGACTACGCCGCGGCGTTCGAGGCGCTCGACCTGGCGGCCGTCAAACAGGACATCGCCGAGGTGCTGACCACCTCGCAGGACTGGTGGCCCGCCGACTTCGGCAACTACGGCCCGCTGATGATCCGCATGGCCTGGCACAGCGCCGGCACCTACCGCATCAGCGACGGCCGCGGCGGTGGCGGCCGCGGGCAGCAGCGTTTCGCGCCGCTGAACAGCTGGCCGGACAACGGCAACCTCGACAAGGCCCGCCGTCTGCTGTGGCCGGTCAAGAAGAAGTACGGCCAGTCCATCTCCTGGGCCGACCTCATGATCCTCACGGGCAACGTCGCGCTGGAGACGATGGGCTTCGAGACCTTCGGCTTCGCCGGCGGCCGCGCGGACGTCTGGGAGGCCGACGAGGACGTGTACTGGGGTCCGGAGACCACCTGGCTCGACGACCAGCGCTACACCGGCGACCGTGAGCTGGAGAACCCGCTCGGCGCGGTCCAGATGGGCCTCATCTACGTCAACCCGGAGGGCCCCAACGGCAACCCGGACCCGCTGGCCGCGGCCCGTGACATCCGCGAGACGTTCCGCCGCATGGCGATGAACGACGAGGAGACCGTCGCCCTCATCGCCGGTGGCCACACCTTCGGCAAGACCCACGGCGCGGGCCCGGCCGAGTCGGTCGGCGACGACCCCGAGGCCGCCTCGATCGAGCAGCAGGGCCTGGGCTGGAAGTCCACCTACGGCACCGGCAAGGGCGGCGACGCCATCACCTCCGGTCTCGAGGTCACCTGGACCACCAAGCCCACCCAGTGGAGCAACGACTTCTTCGACATCCTCTTCGGCTACGAGTGGGAGCTGACCCAGAGCCCCGCCGGCGCCAACCAGTGGGTGGCCAAGGACGCCGAGGCGATCATCCCCGACGCCCACAGCGACTCCAAGAAGCTCCCGACGATGCTCACCACCGACCTCTCGCTGCGCTTCGACCCGATCTACGGTGAGATCTCGAAGCGCTTCCACGAGAACCCGGACCAGTTCGCGGACGCCTTCGCCCGCGCCTGGTACAAGCTGACCCACCGTGACCTGGGCCCGAAGTCCCTGTACCTCGGCCCGGAGGTCCCGGCGGAGACCCTGCTGTGGCAGGACCCGCTGCCGGCGGCCGAGGGCGAGGTCATCGGCGCCGCGGACATCGCGGCCCTGAAGGCCAAGCTCCTCGGCTCGGGGCTCACCGTCTCCCAGCTGGTGTCCACCGCGTGGGCGGCGGCCTCCAGCCACCGCGGCAGCGACAAGCGCGGCGGCGCCAACGGCGCCCGCATCCGCCTCGAGCCGCAGCGCGGCTGGGAGGTCAACAACCCGGACGAGCTGGCGCTGGTGCTGCGCACGCTCGAGGGCGTCCAGCAGGAGTTCAACTCCGGCGCCAAGAAGGTCTCCCTGGCCGACCTGATCGTCCTCGGCGGCGCCGCCGCCGTGGAGAAGGCCGCGGGGGACGCCGGTCACGACGTGGAGGTCCCCTTCACGCCGGGCCGCGTGGACGCCTCGCAGGAGCAGACGGACGTCGAGTCGTTCGCCGCGCTCGAGCCGACCGCCGACGGGTTCCGCAACTACCTCGGCAAGGGCAACCGCCTGCCGGCCGAGTACCTGCTGCTCGACAAGGCGAACCTGCTGACCCTGAGCGCCCCCGAGCTGACGGTCCTGGTCGGCGGCCTGCGCGTGCTGGGCGCCAACCACGGCCAGTCCGCGCACGGCGTCCTCACCGACGCCCCGGGCAAGCTGACGAACGACTTCTTCGTCAACCTGCTCGACCTGGGCACGACCTGGTCGTCCACGTCCTCGGACCAGACCACGTTCGAGGGCCGCGACGCCTCCGGCGAGGTCAAGTGGACCGGCACCCGCGCCGACCTGGTCTTCGGCTCGAACTCCGAGCTGCGCGCCATCGCGGAGGTCTACGCGAGCGACGACGCGAAGGAGAAGTTCGTGAACGACTTCGTCGCGGCGTGGGTCAAGGTCTCGAACCTCGACCGGTTCGACCTGGTCTGATCTCCACCTGAAGTCAGCGGGGCGTCCGGCCCGACCACAACGGTCGGGCCGGACGCCCCGTGGCGTTGCACGCGACCGGCGTCAGATCCGCACGGGCAGCCGCGGCAGCCGGGGAGGGGTGCCGGGGATGACCGTGCGGCTCATGCTCGCGCCCTCGGCGAGCCGCAGCCCGGGGTGACGCTCCAGCAGGGTGTGCAGGGCGATCTCGCACTGGAGGCGGGAGAGGGCGGCGCCCACGCAGTAGTGGATGCCGTGCCCGAAGCCGATGTGTCCCTCCGTGCCGTCGAACGGGCGGCGGGTGATGTCGAGCCGGTCGGGGTCGGGGTAGCGGCGCGGGTCGCGGTTGGCGGAGACCAGGACGAACTGCACGCAGTCGCCCTTGCGGACAGCCGTGCCGTGGAAGTCGAGGTCCTCGGCGGCGATCCGCATCCGCACCATGATGTCGGGCCCGCACCAGCGGATGAACTCGTTGACGGCCCCCGGCAGCAGTTCGGGGTCCGACTGGAGCAGTTTCAGCTGGTCGGGGTGGGTGAGCAGGGCGGCCAGGCTGTTGACGATCAGTTGCGCGGTGTTGTCGTAGCCGGCCATGACGACGTTGAGGACCATCGCCACGGCCTCCTCTTCCGTCAGCCGGAACTTCTCGTCCTCCCGAGCTGCTGCGAGGGTGCTCAGCAGATCGTCGGCGGGCTCCCGCCGCCGCTCGTCGAGCAGCCGCAGCACGGTCTCGACGACGGCCGGGGACGACTCGCGCAGCCGCTCCGGTTCCATGACGAGGATGTCGTCGCCCCAGCGGCGGAAAACCGCCCGGTCCTGCTCCGGGACGCCCGCCAGCTCGCACACCACGGTGACCGCGAGGGGGTAGGCCAAGCCGTCGACCAGCTCCAGGACGCCGTCGGCGGACCGCTGCCGGAGGTCGTCGAGGAGGTCGGCGGTGATCTGTTCCACGCGGGGGCGCAGCGCCTGCATACGGCGGGCCCCGAAGGCCCGGTTGACGGCCCCGCGCGTCCTGGTGTGGGCGGGCGGGTCGGTGTCCAGGGCCGAGACGAGGAAGTACTTCTGGACCTCCGCCGGCAGGTTCAGCATGTCCACGAGGGCGCGGCGCGGGTCCTCGCCGCTGTGGTCCTCGATCGCGTCGGGGCTGCTGACGAAGCGGCCGTCGCGCAGGCCCTCGCGGACGTCGTCGTAGCGGGTGACCAGCCACACGGGCTGTGTGTCGGTCAGCCAGGCGCGCACCACGGGCCCCTGCTCACGGACCCGGCCGTAGCCGCCGGCGGGGTCCGCCAGCAGCTCGGGGTCGAGCAGATACAGCTCTCCGGGCGGTCTGGCGGCGAGGGGGGCCGTGGCGGCGGTCAGGTTCGGCATGGGTCAACTCCCTTGTCCTGAAGGCTTGTTCATGTCCTGCGAGGTCGTTCATGACGTACGGGGTCGTTCATGACGTGCGGGGTCGTTCATGACGTGCGGGATGGTTCATGACGTGCGGGGATCGTTCATCGGATCCGGGTGGCGATGTCCGCGACCAGCTCCGCCTCACGGGGGACGAGGTAGAAGTGGTCGCCGGGGAACGAGCGCAGCGCGAAGCGGCCCGGCTCGGTCAGCTCCGCCCAGGCGCCGACGGAGCGCACCGGGCAACTGGTGTCGTCGCGGCCCGTGTAGGCGGTCACGGGGGTGCGCAGGGGCAGGGGGCGGCCTGGGCGGTAGGTCTCGATGAGGCGGTAGTCGGCGCGCAGCGCGGGCAGCAGCAGTTCCCTGAGCTCGGGGATGTCGTAGACCTCCGTCTGATAGTCGCCGAGTCCCCGGACCACGGCGAGGAGGGCGTCGTCGTCGCCGTCCTGGACACCGGGCGGCAGGGCCCGGTGCGGGGCGGCGCGCCCGGAGACCAGCAGGTGCGCCGGAGGCAGTCCGCGTGCCTGAAGCCGCAGCGCCACCTCGTAGGCGACGGCGGAGCCCATGCTGTGGCCGAACAGGGCGAGCGGCAGATCCGTGTACGGCGTCCGGGAATCGGTGAGGGCCTCGGTGACGGCGTCGGCCAGTTCGGCCATGTCCTCGACGCACCGCTCGGCCAGCCGGTCCTGACGGCCCGGGTAGCGCACGGCGAGGAGTTCGACGTCGTCGGGCAGATGCGCGGGCCAGCCGTGGAAGAGGTGGGCGGTGCCGCCGGCGTGCGGGAAGCACAGCAGGCGGCGGGCGGCCCGGGGCGCTCGGCACCGGTGCACCCGGAACCACCGGTCCGCCGGTGGCCGCCGGCTCGCGGGAAGCGCGGCGGCCGTCGTGAGGTGGGTCGGCGCCATGGTCGGACGGTCCTCCTGAAGGGGAGCTCAGTGTGTGTGGGGGGGGCGGCGGAGTCAGCGAAACGCGCCGAACCGGCGGGAGTCGAGCATCGACAGGAAGTACGGGAGCTTGTCCACGGCCCGTTTCGGGACCTGGGCGGTCTGCACGGTGTCCCGGCGCAGATCGGTGACGACGAGCTTGTACACGCCGTCCTCCTCGACGAGTTCGGCCGAGTAGAGAGGGGTCTCCATCAGGGGGCCACCTCCGCCAGCCAGGTGTCCCACGCGCGCGTGACGCTCTCGACGCCGGCGTCGGCATCGGGTGCGAACAGGTGGTGGCCGAGCCACACCGGCCAGTTCCAGGCGCTTCCGTCGTAGAAGCGGTACAGGGCGTCGGCGGTGCGCAGACCGAGGAAGTCGGCGTCCAGGAAGTCGACGACCGCTTCGACGGGGGCGCCGGGCCGGGCCGGCAGGGTCACCTTCACGGTGTCGCCCGCGCCCGCCGTGCCGGACAGCCCGAGCCGGTCGCGGACGGCGCCGAGGGCCCCGGGGACCGCCGGGTCGGGGCGGGTGGCCGTGACGTAGGCGGCGCGGCGGCCGGCGAAGTGCCGCAGATACTCGGCGAGGCTGTGCTGGTAGAAGTCGATGTGCTTCTCGGCGGCGTCGGCACGGGTGTCCCAGCCGTCGTCGACGGCGCCGGTGTGGACCCAGTGGACGCCCATCGACAACCGGGCGGCCGAGTCGCCGTGCGCCTCGACGGCGTAGTCCAGGGTGTTGCTGAAGCCGCCCTGGTCGGCGGTCCGGCAGGCGAACCTGCGGGGCGGCTCCCACTCGACGACGGTGGCCTGCCCCCGCGACACCGCACCGCCGACTCGCGGCTCGACGTCCATCGGGTACAGCCAGCCGAGGTTGCCCTCGCCGGTGGCGACCGCGTTCCACACCTGCTCGGGTGTCGCGGGCAGCACCTGCTCGCGGCGCACCCGGAACTCGCGGGCCATGCGGGTCACTTCCTCTCTCGGACGGATGTGTACGTGACCGGCAGCGCCGTGAGACGGCGTTGCAGCGGGTTGGGACGCCACTGGAGTTCCTCCGGTGCGACGGCGAGGCGCAGGTCGGGCAGTCGGCGCACCAGCGTGCCGATGGCCAGCTCGGCCTCCAGCCGGGCCAGGGGCGCGCCCAGACAGAAGTGCGGCCCGTGCCCGAAGCCGAGGTGCCGGTGGGCGGGACGGCCCAAGTCGAGCCGGTCGGGGTCCTCGTGGCGGTCGGGATCGCGGCCCGCCGAGGCGAGCAGCAGAAAGACGAGGTCGCCGGCGGGCAGGGTGCACCCGCCGAGCGGCACGTCCTCGGCGGCCACCCGGACGATGGCCTGGCTGGGGGTGTCGTAACGGACGATCTCGTCGACGGCCGTCCGGATCAGCGCCGGTTCGGCGCGCAGCCGGGCCAGCTGGTCCGGGTGGCGCAGCAGCGCGAGGACGCCGTTGCCGATGAGGTTCGTCGTCGTCTCGTCGCCCGCGGTGATGAGCAGGAAGCACGTCGACAGCAGCTCGTGGTCGGTGAGCCGGTCGCCGCGCGCCTGGGCCGTGACCAGGGCGCTGATCAGATCGTCGCCGGGGTCGGCGCGCCGCTTCTCGGCGAGCCCGCTCAGGTACGCCTCGAACTCGTCGACGACCCGCTCGGCGCGGTCGATGTCCTCGTGGATCCGGCCGAGCCCGCGGAACCACTCCTTGACGCGGTCCCGGTCGCCGTCGGGGATGCCGAACAGCTCGCAGACCACGGTGTGCGGCAACGGCGAGGCGACGGCGGCGAGCAGATCGACGGACCCGTCGGCGCCGGCGCCGCGGCGGGTGGCGACGGCGTCGTCGACGAGCCCGTCCACGACCTCCTGGACCCTGCCCCGCAGTTCCTCGACCCGGCGCGCGGTGAACGCCTTGTTGACGAGGCCCCGCAGCCGCGCGTGGTCCGGCGGGTCGGTGTTGCTCATGACCCGTCCGAGCCGCGCGGCGAGCCGGCTCAGGTCGCGCATCCGGCCGTCGCGGGCGACCAGCGCGCCGGTCATGCGCTCGCGGTCGTTCGACAACCGCAGGTCGCCGAGGGCCTGTTCGACGTCCGCGTGCCGGGTGACGTACCAGACGCCCTGCGGCGCGCGGTACACCGGGCACTCGGCGCGCATCCGGGCGTAGGTCGGATAGGGGTCGCGGCGGAACGCGTCCGACTGCATGACCGCCGCGAAGTCCCCCACGTCGGCGGTGACGGCGACGCCGCTCACGACGTGGCGTCCATCGCCTCGACGAGGCTCTTGGGACGCATGTCGGTCCAGGTCGCCTCGACGTACTCCAGACACGCCGCGCGACTGTCCTCGGGATGGGCGACGCTCCATCCGTCGGGGACGTCGGCGAAGGCGGGCCACAGCGAGTACTGCGCCTCGTCGTTGACGAGCACGAGGTAGGTGGCGTCCTGGTCCTCGAAGGGGTTGTTCACGAGGGCTCTCCTGGTTCTGAATCTGGTTCTGGATGTGGTTCTGGATCTAGATGTGGATGTGGATCTGGTTCTAGATCTGGTTCTGGTTCTTGGGGACGGTGTCGTCGGGGGCGGGCAGGCCCCGCTGGACCTCGGTGATCCGGGCGGCGAGGAGCGGGCCGAGCTGCGCGAGGGAGCCCGGCCGGGTCATCCGGTCGTGGCGGGCGGTGATGTCGTACGAGTCGATGCCGCCGGTGACGTAGGGGCGCCAGACGTCGGCGCCCGGGGAGTCCTCGCCGCGGTCGATGGTGGAGTTGAACAGGAGCAGGTCGCCGTGGAACACGGCGGGCCGGAAGGAGAGGGCCAGGCTCGCGTTGTTGATCATGATGGCGACGACGGCCTCGACGTGCCGTTCCGTCAGCCCGGCCAGGGCGCTGCCTCGGCGGCGCAGCACCTCGACGACCTCCTGGTGGGTCAGCGGGTCCTCGCCCACCTCGTCCGGGTCGCAGTCGAGCATGCCGACCAGGACGTCCCGCTCGCTGGGCACGGGCGTCTCGTCGAAGGCGAGGTCGACGACCGGGTAGGCGTCGAGGACCGCGAGGAGGGCGGTGTGCCGGCCCTGCCCCTGGAGTTCCGTGGCGACGGCGTGCGCGATGAGCCCGCCGGCCGACCAGCCGAGGAGCAGATACGGGCCCTCCGGCTGGATCTTGCGGATCTGCTGGACGTAGTCGGCGGCCATCTCCTCGTAGGAGGTCGGACGGGGTTCGTCGCGGCCGAGACTGCGGGCCTGGATCGCGTACACGGGGTGTTCGGGGGCGAGGTGGCTGAGCAGCCCGCTGTAGCACCAGCTGATGCCGCCGCCCGGGTGAATGCAGAACAGCGGGGTGGCCGAGCCCTCGGGCCGTAGGGGCAGCACGACGTCCAGGGAGTCGTCGGTGTCGCGCAGCGCGAGACGCTCGGCGAGTCCGGCGACGGTCGGGGTCCGGAACAGGGTGCGCAGTCCGACCTCGGCGCCGAGCGTGTCCCGGACCCGGGCGACGAGGCGGGCGGCGAGCAGGGAGTGCCCGCCCAGGTCGAAGAAGCCGTCGTCGATGCCGACCCGGTCCCGGCCGAGCACCTCGGCGAACAGATCGCACAGCACCTGCTCGTGCGGGGTCCGCGGACCCCGTCCGGCGCCGTCGTCGCCGGGACCGTACTCGGGAGCGGGCAGCGCGGCCCGGTCGAGTTTGCCGTTGGCGGTCAGCGGGAGCGCGTCGAGCGTGACGAAGGCGGCGGGGACGAGAGGGGCGGGCAGTTCCCGACGGAGCCGGTCGGCGACGGCGTGCGCATCGAAGCAACCGGTTTCGCCGGCAGCGCGAGAACCGCTCCCGGCAACGACGTACGCGACGAGTCGCCGGTCGCCGGGACGGTCCTCTCGGGCGACGACCGCGGCCTGGGCGATCCCGGGGCAGCGGGCGAGCTCGGCCTCGATCTCGCCGGGTTCGACGCGGAAACCCCGTAGCTTGACCTGGTCGTCGGCGCGGCCGGCGAACTCCAGGCGGCCGTCGTCGAGCCACCGGGCCAGGTCGCCGGAGCGGTACATACGGGCGCCGGGCGGGCCGAAGGGGTCGGCGGTGAAGCGTTCGGCGGTGGCGGCGGGGCGGCCGGCGTAGCCGCGGGCGACGCCCGTCCCGGCGATGTACAGCTCTCCCGTCACACCGGCCGGGGCGAGCCGCAGCCGGTCGTCGAGGACGTACAGCCGCATACCGGCCATGGGGCGGCCGAGGGGCACCGAACGCCTGGTGTCGGGCGGGGCGTCCATCGGGTGGTGGGCGGCGAAGACGGTGGTCTCCGTCGGGCCGTAGCCGTTGACGACCCGGACGCCGGGGCAGGCGTCCAGGACCCGCGCGACCGCCGTCGCGGACACGACGTCGCCGCCGGTCCACACCTCGCGCACCCCGGCGAGCCCGGCGGGCTGCGCGTCGGCCACGACCCGGAACAGACCGGCCGTCAACCACAGCCCGGTCACCCCGTGTTCGGCCACCGTCGCGCACAACTCCCGTACGTCGAGGCGGCCCTGCGGGGCGACGACGACACGGCCGCCGCGCAGCAGCGGCACCCACAGTTCGTAGGTGGACGCGTCGAAAGCGGTCGGCGCGTGCATCAGCACCCGCTCGTGGGCGCCCCAGCACGGTGCGGCCGCGAGCCCGGCCACGTCGGCGTGGGTGACGGCGATCCCCTTGGGCCGGCCGGTGGAGCCGGACGTGTACATCACGTACGCCAACTGGGCGGGGTGACACATGACTTGAGGCGCGTGGGTGCGGGACTCGGCGGCCAGCAGCGCGGTGAGCACGTCCTCGGTGAGGACGAGGGCGGCACCGGTCTCCCGGACGACGAGGTCGATCCGGGCGGGCGGGAAACCGGGGTCCAGCGGCACGTATCCGCCGCCCGCCTTGACGATGCCCAGGATCGCCACGACCAGGTCGGCCGAGCGTTCCATGAGCACGGCCGCGGGCGTCTCGGCTCCCACGCCCTGACCTGCGAGTGCGTGGGCGAGGCGGTTGGCGCGGGCGTCGAGATCGGCGTACGTGAGCAGGTCGTCGCCGCTCGCCACGGCCACCGCGTCGGGCGTGGCCCGTACCCGTTCGGCGAACAGTTCGGGCAGGGAGCGGGCGGGCGGCAGGACGGCGCCGGTGTCGTTGTGCCGCACCAGCAGGCGGTGGCGTTCCTCGGGCGACAGCAGGTCGATCCCGCCGATGGGCTCTGCGGGACGGGCCACGGCCGCCTCCAGCAGCCGGGTCCAGCGGGCGACGAGCGTGGCCACCGTGGCGGCGTCGAACAGGTCGGTGGCGTACTCGACCGCGCCGGTGAGTCCCAGCGGGGCGCCGTCGTCGGCGTACCGCTCGGCGAGGCTGAGGGTGAGATCGCAGCGGGCGGCGCCGGTCGGCACGCCCACCGGCTCGGTCGTCAGCCCGGTCAGGCGGAACCCGCCTCCCGAGTCGCCGCCGAGGCCGCCGCCGGGGGCGTTCTGGAGGGCCAACATCACCTGGAACAGGGGGTGATGGGAGAGCGTGCGGGCCGGGTTGAGGACCTCGACGAGGTGCTCGAAGGGCACGTCCTGGTGGGCGTAGGCGGCCAGCGCGGTCTCCCGCACCCGCCGCAGGAGCTCGGTGAAGCTCGGGTCGCCGGAGGTGTCGGTGCGCAGCACGAGGGTGTTGACGAAGAACCCGACGAGCTCGTCCAGCGCCTGGTCGGTACGCCCGGCCACCGGGCTGCCGACGGGAATGTCGGCGCCGGCGCCGAGGCGGCTCAGAGTTGCGGCGAGACCGGCCTGCAGCGCCATGAACACGCTGGCGCCCTGCTCGGCCGCGAAGTCCCGCAAGGAGCGGTGGAGTCGGGCGTCGATGCGGATCGGCAGCGTGCCCCCGCACTGCGAGGCGACGGCGGGCCGGGGCCGGTCGAAGGGCAACGGAATCTGAACCGGAAGCGCAGCCAACGCCTCGGTCCAGTAGGCGAGTTGGGCAGCGAGCCGACTGTCCGCGTCGGACGCCTCACCGAGCAGCTCCCGTTGCCACAGGGCGTAGTCGGCGTACTGCACCGGCAGAGCGGCCCAGTCGGGCGTCTCGTCCTCGCGGCGTGCCGCGTAGGCGGTCGCCAGGTCCCGGGAGAACGGGCCCATCGACCAGCCGTCCCCCGCGATGTGGTGGATAGCCACCAACAGGACGTGTTCGTCGGGCGCGAGGGCGAACAGCTCGGCGCGCAGGGGCGGTTCGGTGGCGAGGTCGAACCCACGCCGTGCGGCCCCGGCGAGCAGCTCCGGCAGCCCCGCCTCGTCGGCCTCGGCGACCGGCAGCTCCGGGCGGACGTCCAGGACCAGTTGGTGCGGCGCCCCGTCGGCCTCCGGGAACACCGTCCGCAGACTCTCGTGCCGGTCGACCACGTCACCGAGGGCCAGTCGCAACGCCGTCCGGTCGAGCGGACCGGTCAGCCGCAGCGCCAGCGGCAGGACGTAGGTGGCGGCGCTCGGCCCCTCCATCCGGTGCAGGAACCACAGTCGACGCTGGGCGTAGGACAGCGGCACCCGTTCAGGCCGCACCGCACGGGCCGTGAGCGGGGTCCGGGCCTCGCCTGCGGTGTCGAGCCGCACGGCGAGCAGCGCCGGCGTGGGTGCCTCGAACAGGGCGCGGACGTCGAGTTCGGTGCCGAGTGCGGCGCGTACCCGGGAGACCAGCCGGGTGCCGAGCAGCGAGTGTCCGCCCAGGTCGAAGAAGTTGTCGTCGACGCCGACCCGGCCGACGCCGAGGACCTCGGCGAACAGGTGGGTGAGCAGTTCCTCCTGCGGGGTGCGCGGCTCCCGGCTTCCCCGGCTCTGCGGCGCGGCCGGGTCGGGCAGGGCGGCCCGGTCGAGTTTTCCGCTGCCGGTGAGCGGCAGTTCGTCGAGCACCACGAACACGGACGGCACGAGGTGCTCGGGCAGTCGTGCGCGCACGAAGTCACGCAGGTCCTGGACGAGGGAGCCGGGGCTGCGGCCGGCAGCCGGCGTGTTGGTGAGCGCCCCGGCGGGGCGGGCCGGCCGGTACGCGTCGACCGGAGCGGTCGGATCGTCCGCCCGCTCCGGGTCGACGAGGACGACGTCGAGGGCGTCGGGGGACTCGGGCGCCCAGGTGAGGTGCGCCCGACGTCCGGTGGCGGCGGCGAGCGCGTGCCAGACCTCGGGGTCGACGCCGGGCGCCGTGTCGGCGTCGACCCCGTGCACCGCCCGGTCCGCCGCGACCTCCTCGCTCACCCGGGCGTTGGGCACACCCGTGATCCACAGGAGCGGGGGGTCGTCCGCCGTCACGAGGGCGCGTACCTCGTCCGCCGTGGACACGCCACGGCCCCAGGCGGTCTCCGTGAAAGCGTTCCACTTCCCGGCGGGCCGGGTGTGCAGGGTGACGTCATAGCGGTGGCGCGTGAGCTCGTTGTGGTGCCGGCCGCGCTTGACCTCGACGGAGACCGCGGCGATCGAGTCGATCCGACCGCGCAGCGCGGCGAAGAAATCGGGATCGACGAGGAGCTCCTCCTCCGTCCGCAGCGCCCGCTCGACGGCCCGGCGGACCTCCGAGGGGCCGGTGCCCGCATCGGCGTCCGCAGCGGCGCGCCGGTGCGACCGGACGGCGGTGGCCAGTGCCCGTTGCGACCGCAGGTTCCGTACGTCACCGATGAACAGGGCGCCGCCGGGCGCGAGCAGCGAGGTCAGCTTCCGGACGACGTCGAGCAGGTAGTCGGCGCCGGGGAAGTACTGGACGACCGAGTTGACGACGATGGTGTCGAACCCGCCCGGCAATCCGCCGATGTCGTGCGCGGGCTGCGTGCGCAGCACGACCCGCTCCGCCAACTCCGGTTCCCGGCCGACGTGTTCACCGAGGGCGTCGACGGCAGTGGAGGAGAAGTCCGTGGCCCAGTAGGCCTCGCAGTCCGGGGCGAGCCGCGCCAGCAGCAGGCCCGTGCCCACACCGACCTCCAGGATCCGGCGGGGCTTCAGCTCCCGGATGCGGTCCACGGTGGCGTCCCGCCACTCCCGCATCTCCGTCTCGGGGATGGGCCGGCCGTCGTAACTGCTGTTCCAGCCGGTGAAGTTCTCGCCGAGGGCGCTGCGTGCCGTCCTGAGCGGGAGGGCGTCGTAGATCTCCCGCCAGCCGCCGATGTGGTCCTGCTCCCGGCCGTGGTCCCGCTCCGGGCCCGTCGTGGCTGCGGCGGACACGGGAGCAGGGACGGCGGCGGGGCCGCGCTCGGGCACGACGTAGCCGACCAGCCGCTCGTCGCAAACGGTTACGACGGCACGTCCGACGGCCGGGTGAGCGGCGAGCACGCTCTCGATCTCACCGGGTTCGATACGGAAACCGCGTACCTTGACCTGCTCATCGGCCCGCCCGACGAACTCCAGCTCACCGTCCGCCCGCCATCGCACCACATCACCCGTGCGATACATACGCGTGCCAGGCGCACCGAAAGGATCGGCGAGGAAACGGGAAGCCGTCAGCCCCGGCCGCCGCAGATAGCCCCGGGCCAGACCGGCACCGGCCACATACAACTCACCCGGCACACCGGGCGGAACCGGCTGCAGCCCCGAATCGAGCACATACACACGAGCGTTGGCGATCGCCCGCCCGATCGGCGGCACACCGCCCGACACCGCGAGCGGCGCACTCATCGTCGCGCACACCGTCGTCTCCGTCGGACCGTACGCATTGATCATCCGCCGCCCACCGGCCCACCGCGCCACCAACTCCGGCGCACACGCCTCCCCCGCCACCACCAGAGTCGACACCGACAACTCCTCGACCGCCGCCAACACCGACGGCGGCAACGTGACGTGCGTGATGTCCGAGGTCAGGCCCGACAGCGGGTCGTTCGGCGGGGCGAGAACCAGCGTCGCCCCGGTCAGCAGGGCCGTGTACAGCTCGGACACGGAGGCGTCGAAACTGGGCGAGGCGAACTGCAGCACCCTGCTCGTCGCGTCGATGGCGAACCGCTCCACCTGGGCGGCCACGAGATGCGCGATGCCCGCGTGACTGACGACGACGCCCTTGGGGCGACCGGTGGAACCGGACGTGTAGATGACATAGGCGGGATGCCGTACGTCCACCGGGATCCCCGGATCGGACTCCGGGCAGTCGGCGGCGAAGCCCAAGTCATCGACGACCAAGGCCGGTTGGGCGTCCTCCAGCATGAACGCACGACGGGCGGCCGGGTACTCGGGATCGACGGGCAGGTAGGCGGCGCCCGCCTTCATCGTCCCCAGGACCGCCACGACGAGATCCACGGAACGCGGCAGCACGAGAGCGACGACGTCCTCCGCACCCACCCCCCGCCCGACGAGAGCATGCGCGAACCGATTGGCGCGCGCGTCGAGTTCGGCGAACGTCAGCTCGATGTCGCCCGCCGCCAGGGCCACCGCGTCGGGCGTGGTGCGGGCCTGCCGTGCGAAGGCGGTCGGCAGCGGGGCCGGGTCGACGGGTACGGCGGTGTCGTTGGCGTCGAGGAGCAGTCGTCGGCGTTCGTCAGCGGAGAGGAGGTCGATGCGGCCGACGGGACGGGCGGGGTCGGCGACGACGGCGTGCAGCAGCCGGGTCCAGCGGTCCACGAGGTCCGCGACCGTGGCCCGGTCGTACAGGTCGGTGGCGTATTCGACCGCGCCCGCGACGCCTGCCGGGGAGCCGTCGCCGTCGTGCGTCTCGTACAGGTTGAAGCCGAGGTCGAACTTGGCGGTGCCGGTGGGCACGATCACGGGGGCGACCCGCAGACCGGGCAGGTCGAACTCACCCATCGGTGCGTTCTGGAGGGCGAACATCACCTGGAACAAGGGGTGTTGAGACAGGGAGCGGACCGGGTTGAGCTCTTCGACGAGGTTCTCGAACGGCAGGTCCTGGTGGGCGTAGGCGCCCAGCGCGTTCTCCCGGACACGGCGGACCAGCTCCTCGAACGAGGGATCGCCGGAGGTGTCGGTGCGCAGTACGAGCGAGTTGACGAAGAAGCCGACGACGTCGTCGAGGGCCTCGTCGGTGCGCCCGGCGATGGGACTGCCGACGGCGATGTCGGCGCCCGCGCCGAGACGGGTGAACAGGGCTGCGAGGGCGGCCCGCAGCACCATGAACATGCTCGCACCCGAGCGACGCGCGAGCCGGGCCAGTCCGGCGTGCAGCTCGGCGTCCAACCCGACCGGCAGATGCTCGCCCCGGTAGGAGGCGACCGCCGGTCGGGACCGGTCGGCGGGCAGCCGGAGTTGCTCCGGAAGGTCGGCCAACCGCTCTCTCCAGTAGGCGAGTTGGGTCGAGAAGACGCTGTCGGGGGCGAGCGGGTCGCCGAGCAGCTCGCGTTGCCAGAGGGTGTAGTCGGCGTACTGGGCGGGCAGCGGCGCCCACTCGGGCTTGTGCCCCGTGCTCCGGGCCGCGTACGCCTCGGCGAGATCGCGGGAGAGCGGTCCGGTGGACCATCCGTCGCCGGCGATGTGATGCATGACGAGCAGCAGGACGTGCTCGTCGCCCTCGAGCGCGAACAGGTGGGCCTGCAGCGGGACTTCGGTGGCCAGGTCGAAGGAGTGGCGGGCCGCTTCGGCGAGCGCCTCCGGCAGCCGGGACTCGTCCGTGGGCGTCACGCGCAGCCGTGGGCGGGCGGTGTCGGCGTCCAGCACCTTCTGGTACGGGGTGCCGTGCGCCTCGGGGAAGACGGTGCGCAGGGTCTCGTGCCGGGCGACGAGGTCCGCGAGCGCCTCGGTCAGCGCCCGCTCGTCGAGCCTGCCGGACAGCCGCAGGGCGAGGGGGATGTTGTAGCCGGCGCCGGCGCCCTCCATCTGCTGGAGGAACCACAGGCGACGCTGAGCGAACGACAGGGGCGTGCGCTCGGGCCGGTCGCCGGGCGTCAGCGCGGGCCTGGCCCGGCCGGCGACGTCGAGCGCCGCGGCGAGCCCGGACACGGTCGGCGTCTCGAACAGGGTGCGCAGGGCGAGTTCGGTTCCCAGCACGGCCCGGACGCGCGAGACGAGGCGGGTGGCGAGCAGGGAGTGTCCGCCCAGGTCGAAGAAGCTGTCGTCGAGGCCGACGCGTTCGACGCCCAGCAGCTCGCCGAACAGCCCGGCCAGCAGTTGCTCCCGCGGTGTGCGCGGCGCCCGCCCGTGGGTCTCGGACGCGAATCCCGGAGTGGGCAGGGCCGCCTTGTCGAGCTTGCCGTTGGGGGTCAGCGGCAGCGCTTCCAGCAGGACGACCGCACTCGGGACCAGGTGCTCGGGCAGCCGGTCCCGCAGAAAGGCGAGGAGTGCTCCCGATTGAGGGGCGGCGGCGCTGCGCTCGGGCACGACATAGCCGACCAGCCGCTCGTCGCAAACGGTTACGACGGCACGTCCGACGGCCGGGTGAGCGGCGAGCACGGTCTCGATCTCACCGGGTTCGATACGGAAACCGCGTACCTTGACCTGCTCATCGGCCCGCCCGACGAACTCCAGCTCACCGTCCGCCCGCCATCGCACCACATCACCCGTGCGATACATGCGCGTCCCGGGCGCGCCGAACGGATCGGCCAGGAAACGACAGGCAGACAGACCAGGCCGCCGCAGATAGCCCCGGGCCAGACCGGCGCCGGCCACATACAACTCACCCGGCACACCGGGCGGAACCGGCTGCAGCCCCGAATCGAGCACATACACACGGGCGTTGGCGATCGCCCGCCCGATCGGCGGCACACCGCCCGACACCGCGAGCGGCGCACTCATCGTCGCGCACACCGTCGTCTCCGTCGGACCGTACGCATTGATCATCCGCCGCCCACCGGCCCACCGCGCCACCAACTCCGGCGCACACGCCTCCCCCGCCACCACCAACGTCGACACCGACAACTCCTCGACCGCCGCCAACACCGACGGCGGCAACGTCACATGGGTGACGTCGGCGGTCAGGCCCGACAGAGGCGCGTCGGTCGGCGCCAGGACCAGACGGGCTCCGGTGAGCAGCGCTGCGCACAGGTCCCAGAAGGAGGCGTCGAAGCTCGGCGAGCTGAGCTGGAGGACACGACCGGACTCGTCGAGGCCGAGCCGCTCCACCTGAGCCGCGACCAGGCTGGCCACGCCACCGTGCGTGACGACGACACCCTTGGGACGGCCCGTCGAACCGGACGTGTAGATGACGTAGGCGGGATGCCGTACGTCCACCGGGATCCCCGGATCGGACTCCGGGCAGTCGGCGGCGAAGCCCAAGTCATCGACGACCAAGGCCGGTTGGGCGTCCTCCAGCATGTGCGCGATGCGCGCCTCGGGATATTCGGGGTCGACGGGCAGATACGCCGCCCCCGCCTTCATCGTCCCCAGGACCGCCACCACGAGATCCACGGAACGCGGCAGCACGAGAGCGACGACGTCCTCCGCACCCACCCCCCGCCCGACGAGAGCATGCGCGAACCGATTGGCGCGCGCGTCGAGTTCTGCGAACGTCAGCTCGATGTCGCCGTCACCCTGCATCCCACCGGACACAGCCGCGACCGCGACCGCATCCGGCCGACGGGCCGCCTGCGCGCGGAACAGCTCGGGGAACGTGGCTTCCGGGACCTCGGTGGCGTCGTGATCGTGCAGGAGGGTGTGCCGTTCGGCTGCGTCGAGGACGTCGAGGCGGCCGATCGGGCGGTCCGGTGCGGCGACGGCGGCGGTCAGGAGCCGTGCCCACCGCTGGAAGAGGGTGCGGACGCTGTCCTCGTCGAACAGGTCGGCGCTGTACTCGACGAGGGCGTCGAGCCCGTCGGGCGTGCCGTCCTTGCGTCGGCGCTCGGTGAGGGCGAAGGCCAGGTCGAGCCGGGCGGCGCCGGTGCGCAGGGGCTGGGGCGAGGTCTCCAGGCCGTCGAGGAGGAAGGCGCCGTCGGGGACGTTCTGGACGGCCAGCAGCGTCTGGAACAGCGGGTGGTGGGAGAGGGAGCGTGCCGGGTTCAGAGCCTCGACCAGGTGCTCGAAGGGAACGTCCTGGTGGGCGTAGGCGGCGAGGGCGTTCTCCCGTACGCGGCCGAGGAGTTCGGTGAAGGTCGGGTCGCCGGACGTGTCCGTGCGCAGTACGAGCGTGTTGACGAAGAACCCGACGAGCTCGTCCAGCGACTGATCGGTGCGGCCGGCGAAGGGACTGCCGACGGGGATGTCGGTGCCCGCGCCGAGACGGGTGTAGAGGGCGGCGAGACCGGCCTGGAGCACCATGAACAGGCTGGCGCCGTTACGGCGGGCGAGGGCGGCCAGCGCTCCGTGCAGGTCGGCGTCGATGCCGGTGGCGAGCAGGCCGCCGCGGTGGGTGGCGCCGGCGGGGCGCGGCCGGTCGGTGGGGATCCGAAGGCGGTCGGGGAGGCCGGTGAGCGTGTCTGTCCAGTAGGCGAGTTGGCGTGCGTAGACGCTGTCCGGGTCGGACTCGTCGCCCAGCAGCTCGCGCTGCCAGAGCGTGTAGTCCGCGTACTGCACCGGCAGCGGCGTCCAGTTGGGCTCATCTCCGGCGCGGCGGGCCGCGTAGGCGGCCGCCAGGTCCGTGGAGAGCGGGCGCAGGGACCAGCCGTCGGCGGCGATGTGGTGCAGGGCGAGGAGGAGGACGTGTTCGTCCTGCCCTTCCGTGTGCGCCTTGCCCGGGGTTTGCGCGAGTGCGAACAGGTGGGCGCGCAGGGGCGGTTCGGATGCCAGGTCGAAGTCCTGGCGCGCGGCCGCGGTCAACTGCCCGGGCAGGTCCGCCTCGTTCGACGTGGTGACCGTCAGCGGGACGGGTGCGTCGGCCGCGGGCAGGATCCGCTGCTGCGGGACGCCGTCGATGTGCGGGAACACCGTGCGGAGGGTCTCGTGCCGGGCCACGACGTCCGCGAGCGCCTCGCTGAGGGCGGTCCGGTCGAGCGGGCCGCGCAGCCGCAGCGCGAGCGGCATGTGGTACGTGGCGCCCGCGCCTTCCAGCCGGTGCAGGAACCACAGGCGGCGCTGCGCGAACGACAGCGGAAGCGCAAACCGCTCGGTCCGCACGGCCGGGGCCAGGGCCGGGCGGGCCTCGGCCGCCCCGTCGAGGCGGGCGGCGAGGCCGGCCGGGGTCGGGGCCTCGAAGAGGTGGCGCAGCGGCAGCTCGACGCCGAGGGCGGCGCGGACGCGGGACATGAGCCGGGTCGCGAGCAGGGAGTGGCCGCCCAGGTCGAAGAAGTCGTCGTCGAGGCCGCCGCGTTCGAGCCCCAGCACCTCGGCGAACAGGTCGCAGAGGATCTGCTCGCGAGGAGTGCCCGGTGCGCGGCTCCCCCGGGTGTCCGGGGCGGGAGCGGGCAGGGCGGCACGGTCGAGTTTGCCGTTGGGCGTGAGCGGGAGAGTCTCCAGGGTGACCACGCGTGACGGGATCATGTAGTCGGGGAGGCGGTCGCGCAGGTGGTCCTGGAGTACTACGGGTACGGCACGCGCGCCGACGGCCGGGACCACGTAGGCGACGAGCCGGTCCTCGCGGGGGACGACGGCGGCCTGCGCCACCGTCGGGTGGCCGGTGAGCGCGGCCTCGACCTCGCCGGGTTCGACGCGGAAACCGCGTACCTTCACCTGGTGGTCGGCGCGGCCGAGGAACTCCAGCTCGCCGTCCCCGCGCCATCGTGCGAGGTCGCCGGTGCGGTACATGCGGACGCCGGGCGGCCCGTAGGGGTCGGCGACGAAGCGCTCGGCCGTCGGGGCGGGCCGGTTCAGATACCCGCGGGCGAGGCAGGCCCCCGCCAGGTACAGCTCGCCGGGCACACCGGGCGGCACGGGGCGCAGCGTGGCGTCGAGGACATACGCGCGGGTGTGGTCGACGGGTCGGCCGATGGGCACGGGCAACGGACACTCGTCGAGATCGGCGGGCAGAGCGTAAGCGGTGACGACGTGCGTTTCCGCGGGGCCGTAGTGGTTGTACAGGCGCCGGTCCGGGCGACGGGAGTGGAAACGACGCAGCGCGTCGCCGAGCCGCATCGCCTCGCCGGCCTGGGCGATCGTCCGTAGACACGGCAGGTCCCGGCCGTGTTCCTCGGCCGCATGCGCGACCGCCTCCAGCACCAGGGCCGGCGCGAACAGCTCCTCGACGCGATGCGCCTCCAGCCAGGCGGTGAGCAGCTCGGCGCTGCGCCGCTGCTCCTCGGTGGGGATCACGAGCGTCTTGCCGTACAGCAGCGCGGAGAGCGTTTCCTGCACGGATACGTCGAAGCTCACCGCGGTGAACTGCGCGGTACGCGTGCCAGGGCCGCCGCCGACACTGCCGTGATGCCAGCGCAGCAGATTGACGAGCGCGGCCGACGGCATGACGACGGCCTTGGGACGGCCGGTGGAGCCGGAGGTGTAGACGACGTAGGCAGGATGACGCCCGTCGATCGCGACGTCGGGGTCGGTTTCGTGGCCGGCGTCGGGGCTTGCGTGGGGGCCGGAAGCGGTTTCGAGGTCGGCGCCGACGAAGGCGAGGTCGTCGATCACCAGGGCCGGACGAGTGTCCTCCAGCATGAACGCACGGCGGGCGGCCGGATACTCGGGGTCGATGGGCAGATAGGCGGCGCCGGTCTTGAGGACCGCCAGGATCGCGACGACCAGCTCGGTCGAGCGGGGCAACACGATCGCCACGACCGACTCGGGGGCGATCCCCCGGCCGATGAGCGCGTGCGCGAGCCGGTTGGCCCGGGCGTTGAGCTCGCCGTACGTCAGGACCGTGTCTTCGAGAACGACCGCGGGCACGTCCGGAGTGGCCTGTACCTGTGCCCGCAGCAGCTCGGGGAGGCTGCCGGTGGCCGCCGTCGGCCCGTCCGCCGTCGCGAGGAGCCGGGCCCGTTCGTCGTCCAGGAGGATGCCGAGGCTGCCGATCGGCCGGTCCGGGTGGGCGACCGCCTCGCGCAGCAGTAGCGTCCAGCGGGCCAGAAGCAGCTCGACGGTGGCGTCGTCGAACAGATCGGTGGCGTACTCGATGTAACCGTGGATGCCCCCCGTTTCCCCGGTGCCGCCTTCCCTCAGGTGGCCGGTGCCGCCCTCCCTCAGGTGGAAGGACAGGTCGAACATGGCCGTGGCGTGATGCACCGGCAGGATCTCCGCGCGCACGCCCGGCAGATCGAAGTCGCCCCCCGGAACGTTCTGCAGCGCGAGCAGCACCTGGAACAGCGGCTGGTGGGACAGCGACCGGGCCGGGTTCAGCGCCTCGACCAGGTGCTCGAACGGCAACTCCTGGTGGGCATAGGCCCCGAGGGCGGACTCCCGTACGCGACCGAGGAGTTCGGTGAAACTCGGGTCTCCGGACGTGTCCGTCCGCAGTACGAGCGTGTTGACGAAGAACCCGACGAGATCGTCCAGGGACTCGTCGGTCCGGCCGGCGATGAGGCTGCCGACGGGGATGTCGTCCCCGGCGCCCAACTTCTGGAGCAGGGCGGCGAGTCCGGCCTGGAGCACCATGAACAGGCTGGCCCCGTGCTGCCGGGCCAGACCGAGGAGGCCGGCGTGCAGGTCGGCGTCGAGGGCGACGGGCAGCCGGCGACCGTGGAAGGACGGGGTCGCCGGACGGGGCCGGTCGGTGGGCAGCCGGATCTGCTCGGGAAGCGCGTTCAGCACGCTCGTCCAATGGGCGGCCTGGCGGGCGAACAGGCTCTCGGGGTCGTCCGGTTCACCGAGCAGCTCACGCTGCCAGAGGGTGTAGTCGGCGTACTGCACCGGCAGCGGCGACCAGTTGGGCTCCTGCCCGGCGTGGCGAGCCGCGTAGGCGGTCGCCAGATCCCTCGACAACGGCCCGAGCGACCAGCCGTCGCCCGCGATGTGGTGCACGACGACGAGGAGCACATGCCGGTCGACTCCGGTGCTGAACAGGTCGGCGCGCAACGGCGTTTCCGCGGCGAGGTCGAAGGGGCGGCGCACTGCACGGTCGAGCAGGACCGCCAGTTCGCTCGCGCCGCTCGCACCGCTCATGTCGCTCTCGTCGCCCGTATCGCCCGTATCGGTCTCGATGGCCTGGCCACGCTCGTCCGCGTCGGTGACGGGCAGACCGGGGCGGGCCTGTTCGGCGTCCAGGACGAGCTGATGGGGCACTCCGTCCGCGGACTGCGGATAGAGGGTGCGCAGAACCTCGTGCCGGGCCACGACGTCGGCGAGTGCCTCGGTGAGCGCGTCGCGGTCGAGGGGACCGTCCAGTCGCCAGGCGAGCGGAATGTTGTAGGCGGCGCTGCTCCGGTCCAGTTGATGCAGGAACCAGAGGCGGCGTTGCGCGTGCGACAGCGGCAGCCGCTCCGGCCTCCTGACCGGCGCCAGCACGGGCCGCGCCGCCCCGGCATCGCTCAGCCCATCCGCCAGCCCCGCCACGGTCGGCGTCTCGAACAGCGCGCGCAGTTCGAGTTCGGCGCCGAGAGCCGAACGGACACGGGCGACGAGACGAGTGGCGAGCAGGGAGTGGCCGCCCAGGCCGAAGAAGTCGTCGTCCAAGCCGACGCGTTCGACACCGAGCACCTCCGCGAACAGCTCGGCGAGCACCTGCTCCTGCGGGGTACGCGGCGCTCGTCCGGCCGCCGCCGGAGTGAACTCCGGCTCGGGCAGGGCCTTCCGGTCCAGTTTGCCGTTGACGGTCAACGGCAGCGCTTCCAACGTGACGAAGGCCGCCGGCACCATGAACTCCGGCAACCGGTCGCGCAGATGCCCCCGCAGAGCGTCCGCGCGAACCTCCCCGTCGCCGTTCGGGACCACATAGGCGACGAGACGTGTGTCGTCGGCACGGTCCTGTCGGGCGACGACGGCGACATCGCCGACCTCCGGACGAACCGCCAACGCGGCCTCGATCTCCCCGAGTTCGATCCGGAACCCACGCACCTTGACCTGGTCGTCGGCGCGTCCCGCGTACTCCAGCGTGCTGCCGTCCCGCCCGGCACGCCATCGCACCAGATCGCCGGTCCGGTACATACGCGCGCCGCGCGGACCGTGGGGATCGGCGACGAAACGGGAGGCCGACAGGCCCGGCCGGTTGAGATACCCACGGGCGAGCCCCGCGCCGGAGACGTACAACTCCCCCACCACACCGGCCGGTACGGGACGCAGCCATCGGTCGAGCACATACGTCCGCAGGTCCGGGATCCGGGTGCCGATCACATTGGAGAGATCACCGACGGACCGGGCATCGAGGGCGGTGTGGGTGACGTGGACGGTGGTCTCGGTGATCCCGTACATGTTCACCAGCACAGGAGCATCGTCCGCATGCCGCGCATACCACTCCGCCAACCGCGCCGGCTCCAACGCCTCACCACCGAACACCACCCGACGCAAAGCCAG